>VXSG01000011.1:20440-74847 GCA_009838075.1 Boseongicola sp. SB0665_bin_10
ACCCGGAGACCCGGAGACCCGGAGACCCGGAGACCCGGAGACCCGGAGACCCGGAGACCCGGATTGTACAGGCTGTCAAGCCCGGAAATCAATCGCAAATCGTGCCTTCGGTTGTGCTCCATGGCCGTCCTTATACGACAGGTTGTGCCCACCCTGTAAAGGGGTTTTCCGTCACGCCGCTCTCTTCCTCTGCCTGACCACACCGTCCTGGGCGTCCGTTGACGCCTCCGGAACCGCCGTTCGCGGCGAGCTGATCCGCTGTCCGGACTGGGAGCGCCTGGCGCCCCCGGTGATCCTCGCCGACGCGAGGCAGGGCCAGACGAATCAGGCGTTCGAGGCACGCGCCGGCCGTCCGGTGGCTGCCACGCCGGCCCCAGCTTCCGCATCCGCCGCCCCGAAACCCTCCGCCTCCTGCAGCCACGTCGTCGCCGCCGGCGACACGCTCGGGGAGATCTCCTCGACCCTGTTCGGGACGGCAACGCGCTGGAGGGAAATCTCGGCCTTGAATCCTGGCCTGGAGCCGAACTCGCTGCGAATCGGGCAGGTACTGAAGCTTCCATGCAGCGTCGGCGACGGGGCAGGGGAGGGCGGCGCGGGAGCTCCTCCCGACCGCGCCGCCTTCCTGGACCGGCTGCGGGGCGCCCTTTCGAGACCGGACACGTCCCCGGCCGGACCGGCCAGGCCCGCCGCCGCCGCATCGCCGTCCTCCGGAACCGCGCAGGACGAAGACACTGCCACCCCGGAAGAGGAGTCGCCCCTGCCGCCGCCGCCGGTCTGGACCGCGGCGCAGGGCGAGTTCCTCGCCGACGTGCTGGCGCGCTGGGGCACGAAGGCGGGCTGGACGGTGATCGTCGACACGACCGACGCCTGGCGCCTGCAGGTCGCGTTCCGCGCCGAGGCCGCGTTCGACGCCGCCGTGGCCGAGCTCATACGCGGCATGGGCCACGACGGCGTCCCGCCGCGCGTGCGTCTCTACCCGAACCAGGTCCTGCGCCTTGGGGGCCCGCTGTGAACGCCTCGCGCGCATTCCTCCCGGCCATGCTGGCCGTCGCGATCGCGCTGCCCGGCTGCGACGCCGGGATCCGCTCCGACGCCGGCGACGGCCTCGAGGAGGGCAGGCGTCTCACCGCCGCCGAGCGCGCGAGGATGCGGGCCGTCCAGCGCGGCGACATCCTGCGCGAGGACCGGCCCTTCTACGGAACCTCGGTCGAGGCCGCGCGGGGCTCGGTGAACGGGACGCCGCTGCCGCGACGTCTCGAAGGCGCGCGCGGGATCAGCCTCTCGCTCGCGGGGCAGGCCGGCATCCGCGCCGTCGCCGCCGCTGTCACGGCGGCAAGCGACATCCCCGTGAACATCCGCACGCGCTACGTGCTGGAGGACGGCGTGGTCGAGGTGCCGATCGGCACCCGGATGACCGTCAAGGACTGGGAAGGGCCTCTCTCCGCCTTCCTGGACCGGCTGTCGGCCCGCATGGACGTCGCCTGGTCCTACGACGGGAAGGTGATCACCATCGACCGCATGACGCGGCGGACGTGGCGCGTGCCGCTGCCCGTCGGCGCCGCCGAGATCCAGGACGGCACGGAAAGCGTCGGCGGACCCACCGTGACCGTAACCCGCTCGCTCGATCCCTGGGCCGACCTGGAGCGGCGCCTCGCCCCGCTCGCCCCGTCGCCCGCGCGCGTCACGCTGGCCCCGGAATCCGGACGCGTGGAGGTCTTCGGGCCGCCCTCCGTCCAGAAGGCCGCGGGCGAGGTGCTCGAGGACGTCGTCGCCACCTCCGCGATGCGCATCGGCCTCGACGTCGCCGTGCTCTTCGTCGACAGCGACAGGGCGGACGAGTTCGGCCTGGGCGTCGAGGCGACCGCCACGGCCGGGGAGTTCGGGGCGGGGATCCTCGCGGCCGCCACCGGCAACGCGGCCGGCGGGCTCGTGATCTCGCGCGGCGCGTCCGGCGTCTCCTTCCAGGCGCTCGCGCGGGACAGCGCGGTGGTGGACTACCGGCTGGCGTCCTCCGTCGCGCAGTCCGGCGTCGTGACGCCGATCGCGCTCACCGAGGAGCGCAGCTACATCCGGAGCGTCACAACCGAGCGGGGCGACGACAACAACGCCCCCACGGTCGAGTACGAGATCGGCGAGCTGCAGACCGGGCTCTCCATCACCGCGCTCGCCCGCCTGGTCGGGGACCGCCGCATCCAGCTTGCGCTCGCCTTCAGCCAGCGCGCGTTCCGCGGCTTCGACGCGGACGTGCTCGCGCGGACGGGCACGATCCAGCTGCCCGCCGTCGACAACCGCGCGATCCGCAACGAGACGGTGCTCGCCGCCGGCGAGACGCTGGTGCTCTCGGGCTACGAGCAGGACGTCGCGGTCCGCGCCGACAGCGGCGTCGGGATCCTGCGCCGCCTCGGCCTCGGCGGCAACACCGAGGCGACCCGCCGCAAGGTGCGCATGGTCGTGCTGGTCCGGCCCACCCTGATTCCCTCGGGAGGGCGGACATGAACGCCCTTCGCGCACGTCACGACGGGCTGCCGGTCGTGCCGCACGGCGAAGGGGCCGCCTGGCACGATGCCGTTCCGGCCCCGGATCCTGCGGACGAGGCGATGGAAGACGGCGCGCGGGCCATGGCAGCGCCGCCGCCTCTTCCGGTCCCCGTGCCGCCCGTCCCGGCGAGCCTCGCCGCGGAGGACGGCACGCGGCTCGTGGCGGGGCTGGAGTGGGAGACCGCCTCCGGACCGGAGGCTCCCGTCGTGCGCGCGGACGCGCCGTCCGTCCTTCGCCTGGCCGATCGCCGCGCACGGCTCGCCCATGCCGAGGGCGAGAGCTGCGGCTCGCTGCTTCTCGCCATGGCGGAAGGGCTGGCGCGGATCGCCCCCGAGGCGTCCGGGCCGTGGGCCTTCATCGCCGAGATTCCGGATGCCGGCGACGTTCCGCTCCTCTGGATGGCGGTGGCCGACATCGCGGCAACCAAGGACGGCGGGACCGCCGCCCGGGTCACGCCGCGTCCCGGCCCGGAAGGGACGTTCGAGGACGCCGACGAGGCGCTGGCCGCACTGGAAGGGCATCTCTCCGTCACCGACGTCGCGGGCATCGCCGTGTGCTGGACGCCGGTCCGGCCCGGAATGACGCCCGAGGACACGTTTCGCGGTCCGGTCATCCAGGGCCTCGCCCGCACCGCGCCGGACGTGCCGCTCCACGACGTCGAGCCGGCCGCCGGCACGCCCGCCTTCCTTCCTCCAGGGCGGGTGCCGGTCCGGCTGCTTGGCGGGCTTGGCATCGCTGGCGCGGCGGTGACGGCCGTCGTCCTTTACGTCGTGCCGGCCGTGCAGGCGCTGGTCGAGGGCCCCGCGCCGCTTCCGCCCGAGACCGTCGCGGTCGCGATCCCGCCCGGCGCGTTCGCAGCGGCCTGCACCGGCACCCTGGACGCATGGTGGCCCCGCGTCACCGGCTGGCGGGCCGAGAGCGCGGGCTGCGCGCTGTCCGGCCACCTGCCGCGGGCGCCCGCGCTTCCGGAGCCGCAGGCGACGGAGCGGCTGGGCCGTTCAATGGCCGTCTGGCGGCATCTGGCGCCGGAACCCGGCCGCAACGCTGTCCTGGCGCGCGCCGCGGCGGAGCAGATGATGGGGACATGGCCGCACGAGGCGCGGCTCGACGCGGACGGACTCACGCTCTGGAAGACGGCCTCCGTGCCGCTCGCGCGGGCGGAGACGGCAGGGCAGGGGACGCCTTCGCCCGGTCCCGACGCGGTCCGTTCGCGGCTCGCCGCGCTCTGGGCAGACGCGCCGAACGCCGTGACACGCGGCGGCGGCCAGGACGCGGGCGGCGAGAATCTCTTCACGGTCCGGGCGCCGGGCTCCGAACCGGCCGCCTTGGTCCTGTCCCGCGCTGCAGCGGTCCAGGGCATCGCCCCGGTCCGGCTCGTGCAGTCGGCCGACGGCGGAACGGAACTCGTCCTCGCGCCGGTCACGCCCCGGCAGGTGCCCCTCGCGCTTCTTGACGCCGCGAAAGCGCAATCACTGGATGGAGGATCGACGCGATGAACCAGTCAGTAGATGGAACGTCAGCCAGGTGGCGGAAAGAGGCGCTCGATCACGCCAAGCGCGACAGCGAGGGCGAACATCAGGCCTCCGAGACGGATGATCGTGGCCTTGGCGGAGCTGTCGATCCTGGCCGAAAGGCGCTCTTCCGCTCGCTGAAGGTCTTCCCTTGTCGCGACGCCGCGAAGGATCTCCTTGGAATGCTCAACGATCGCATCGGCTTGATTGTGATCAAGGCCGCCTTCGGCAAGGCGCTTGAACTCCTGCTTCGTGTCGAACGTGGCATCAGCCGGCATTCCAGAAAATCCCTTCCTGTACTTGCACTCAACGTAGCGCCCTTCGCGCGGAATTTCCAGTCCGCGTTACGACATGCGCTGCCGGCCGATCTCCTCGGCGTAGCAGCAGCCGAAAACCCGGACGGAGGGCCGGCGCGATGACCCACGGAACGAAGATGACACGAAATGCGGGACGGGCGGCAATTTACACGCGGCGGCGCCTGCGCGTCACGACGGCCCTGGCGCTGGTCGCCTTCTCCGCGATGCCTCTCGCCACGCTTCCGTCCCCGGCGCCTGCCCAGGCCGCGCAGGGCGGCACGCTCGGGATCGACTGCGACAAGCCGCGCTACAACGCCGAGGGCAAGCTGATCCTCGATTTCACGGACGGCGCCCGGCAGGCGATCTGCGAGGCCTACCGCACGACGGCGCTCACCTACGCGAACAACGTCATCGAGACCGCTAACCGGCTGCGCCTCGCGCTCCAGACGCTTCCCCCGCCCGTGTGGGAGGACCTGGTCGAGCATCTCCGCACGGACGACGACGTCGCGGACTGGACGTTTACGGACGCCGTCGCCATGGGGCGCCTGCAGGCACTGAGCACGGCCGCGCCGCAGGCGGTGAGCCGCGACGGCCAGACGACGTCGAGCGGCGCGCACGGGGTGGCCACGCACTGGCGGAACGGCATGCTTGCCGCAAGCGGCATAGGGGCCGACTGGCACCCGCACATCCGGGCGCGGGCCTGCGGCTTCGACGCGAACGACATGCCCGTCAGGGGCGCGGTCGTCCTGGTCTGGCTCGACCCCGGCATCGTCCGCGACAGCTGGACGTCCCGGATGGTGCAGCGCACGGCGCTGGCCTGGCACGAGCGCCGGTCCGACCGGAGCGCCGCGACCAGCAAGGTGCCGCACGTCCTGACCGCCGCCAACCGGATCACCGATGCGCGGGGACGCACCCGCGAGGTGACCGGCAACGCCGCCATATGGACCTGCCTCGACACCGTGCCCGTCGGCGCGCTGGTCGAGCGCGTCACGCTCAGGCAGCCCCGCAGGGGCGGCGAGCGCGCGCTCCGGTGCGAGGACCCGACGGAGATCGGAAGCCGGAAGCTCGTCTGGGAGCGCCGGGGCGGCGTCTACGTCGTGCCGGCCTTCGCCGTGCTCGCGGACGGCAGCGACCACCCGGACCGCGGCGAGCCGCTGCTCGGGCAGTCCCCGGACCTGCCGCTCGTCACCGAGGAGCCGGACCCGGCGAGCGCGACGCCCCAGCCCGGCGAGTTCCTGCGCCTTGGCTCCTCCTGCCGCCCGCCGCGCTGGCTTGACGCGGTGCGGCCGCAGGACTGTCCGGCCGAGATCAACGGCGTCGCCGTGACGGGCACCCATGTCCGGCGGTTCCGGTTCCGGGAGACGCAAAGCGATCCCGTCGACCCGTTCCGCGTCGACTGGGAGCCGGTGATGCCGGACCCGCTGGACCCGGGCAGCGAGCTGGGCATCGTGGTCCCTTCCGGCGTCCAGCATCCGGAATGGGCGTCGGTCACGGTCTTCTGCGACAGCATACCCCCTTCGGACGCGCCGCCGGTTCCGCCGCGCGTGAACGACTGGACGCCGGACAGTTGCCCGACGCAATGGGGCGGGCGGTTCGACCAGGGCGAACGCCTCGGCTACACGCAGCACTTCGACTACCCGGCAAGCTGGAACACGAGCGGCGTCAAGCGCGACGAGGCGATCCGAACCGTCGACGACGACTGCTTCAACCCGGTCGCGCAGTCGGGGACGCAGAAGCGCCCCCGCAGGAACTGTCCGGCGGGCCAGGTCGGCGCCACCATCGAGGCGCGGAGCTTCAGCTGGTGGAACCGCGAGTGGGCCGTGCCGGTTCGCCACGCAGGCGGGACAGAGGGGAACCGCTCGCTCGGTCAGGCGGCCGCGGCGTACGACGCGAACCCGTCGCAGTCCGGGCTCGACACCTGGGACATCGTGACGCTGGTGCAGGACTGGCACGTCGTCGCGAACACCTGCCGGACGCCGTCCTCGGGCGGCAACGGAAACGGCGGGAGCAACGGCAACAGCGGCGGCTCATATGACGTGGACGGCGACGGGGTCGGCGACTTCGACAACGAGGCGGACGCGAACGCGTACAACGAGCATTTCGGCACGCCGGGTTCCACGGTGCAGGAGGTCGACAACTGCGGCGACTGCGAGGGGCACGGTGGCTCGGAGCGGCCTCCGTCGCGACCGACACCACCGTCGGACGACGATGACGATGATTCAGGCAGCGGAGGCGGCGGATGGGGATGACCGGCATGCGTGACGGGAGGGCTGACTGGGCGGAATCCGCCCCTGGAAGGCGCTTCCCCTCCTTCGGCGACGTGCTTGAAGAGATCCGGGCGCACGTCTCGCCCGTCGCGATCGGCGACGCCGCGTTCGCGCGGCTCACGGACTGCGCCTCGGGCCTGCCGGCCGGCGCCGCCAGCCACGAGTTCTGGATCGAGCTGCGCCCGCACGATCCTGAACGCGCGGACCTGATCTTCACTCTCGTTCCGGGCTGGCCGCCGATGCGGGCCATGGCGCCCTGGTGCAGGAAGAGGCCAGGTCCTGCCGCGCGGACGTTCGGGAACTTTCTCGACCGCGCCGCCGCCGGATCGCTGGCCGACATGCCGGACTGGATGTGCGTGGAGCTCGACGCGCTGGCGGGCGGGTCCCGCCTCGGCCTCTTCGCGGGATCGCCGAGGACGTCCGGCTTCGCGTCCGGCCGGAAGGCTGCACGGTCCCTGGCCCTCGTCACGGGCACGGAAGATTCCGCCGTCGTCGAGGACTGGCAGTCCGGCGCGGCGACGGTCGCGGGCTTCGTCGGCCCGGTCCGCGGCGTCGGCAGCTTCCCGGAGCGCGAGGGCGCGCCCCTGCGCGTCTGGGCGGCGGTCGACGAGGACGACAGGACGTCGGATGCGCTGGAGCGGCTGGACTGGGAGGGCGACCTGGACACGGTGAGGGCGCTCGAGGACGCCTACCCGTTCAAGGACAGGGTCTTCCTGGACACGGACTTCATCGAACGGCGTCTCGGGCCGGTCACTGGCGTCGAGCGCGTGCGCCCCGGCGGCTGGACGGAAATGAACCCCGGCCTCTGGGCGGAGCGGCTGCGCTGGGCGGCGGACGCGGGATGGTGCGACCGGGACCAGGCCGACGCCTGGATCTCCGTCATCGGCTCGCACGTCGTCGAGACGGACACCGGCCCGACGACGCTCAACCTCGGCGTCAACCACGTGAAGTTCGTCTTCGGGGACGGAGACCCGTACCTGAAGCTCTATCTCGCCGGCAACATGGGACGAATCCGGAGCGCCGCGTGAATCCACCGGTCGCGCGCCCGTGCGCGGCCCGACCGAAGATCCTTGCAGGAGGAGGACATGATGAAGAGCAGAATGACGACCCTGACAGCCGGACTCGCCCTCGCGGCGCTTGCCGCCTGCGTAAAGGACCTGCCCCCGGGCACGCCGCAGGGCGACTACGACCCTGACAGCCTGCCGCAGACGGTGGCCGAGGCGAAGGCTGTCATCGTCGCCTCGCGCGGCAAGAAGGGCTTCCCGGACCCGCCGGGCAATGTCCGTGCGGACGACTACGCGGCGCTCTTCGGCGACGCCGTGTTCGTCGTCAACGACGGGCGGCGGGAGCTGGGCTTCGACACGCCGCTGGACCGGATCGGCGTGATATTCATCGGCGCCGACGGACGCTACGTCTGGTGCAAGACGCGAAAGTCCGGAAACACTCTCACGAGCGATCACCATTGGCTGGCGCTCACGCGCATGCGCGGTCCCGGGCTTACGCCCTTCTTTGATCCGACAAAGACCGGAAAGCCGAACGGCAGCGGCCTGTCACCGCTCTACGACGGCACGACAGGTGAGGCGATCTTCTACACCCGGAACGACGGGTATTGGTGGGACTGGAACCTCGGCCATCTCCAGGAGCGCCTGCCGGCGTCCACCTGGACGGTCTGCCCGGACTTCCCGAGCGCGGCGGAGATCGGCGTCGGCGTCAACGAGAGGCAGACGGCCACGACCTATCCGGCGCTTGTGGCGCAGGATCCCGGCCGCCGCATCCTGCGGCCCGACCTGGTGACGCCGGACCCGGTGGAGCCGGTCCGGTGAGACGCGGCCGCCGCGACATGTCCCCGCCGGCCTTCCGCAGGACGGTCGCCACGCTGGCCGTCGCGGCCCTCCACGCGACCGCGGCTCCTGCGGCGTCGCCGCCTGGACCCGGCTCTCCCGAAGCCTGGCTCGACGGCGTCGAGCGCAGGCTCGTCGGCCTGAGCGGCCTGCCGTTCGAGGTGCGCGGCCCGTCCGGCGCGCGCACGGGGCGTTTCGTCTTCTACGCGCCGCTCGCCACGATCTGGCGCCTCTCGGGGTCCGGCCCGGAGGTGAGCCGCGCGGGCAGGGTGAGGGCGATCGTCACGGATCGGGGCCACTTTGCGGCCGTGTTCTGGGGGCGTGGGGAAATCGCCAGCCTCGCGTGGCCCGATGCGCTTCCCGACATCGTCCCGTCCGGAGACGCGGCCCATCCGCTCGCCGAATTCCACGACCGGCTTCTCTCCCTGCCGCTCGGATCGCCGCTCGGGGACCTGCCGGCCGGCAGCCGGTTCGTTCCTGTCGTCGCAAGCGGGCCGGGCGGGATCGTGGAGCGTCCCGACACACCGGGGCGGGTCACGATCTGGGAGAGCCTCGGCGACCGGATCGCGGTCACGCATCCGGACGGCGCCCGCACCGTACACGCCTGGCGCGAAGTGGACGCCGCGCTGGAAGGGGGCGCGGAATGAACGGAACGTTTCAGGTCAGGACGCGGAGCGCGGTCTCCGGCGCCTTGTCGAGCACTCGCAGCAGCGCGCGCGCGGCGCCGGTCGGCCCGCGCCTTCCCTGTTCCCAGTTGCGGATCGTCGCGGGCGACACGCGGATGCACCGCGCCATGTCCTGCATGGCCTCGTCCTCCCGTTCCTCCAGCGCGATGTCGGCCTCCGAGGTGGCGTCCACCCTTTCAGGGTCGATCCGGCCCCTTGGAAACGTGGACGGATGGTTGAGGTCGATCGTGACGCGTGTCATGGGCATGTTCCGCGACTTCTTTCCGGATGGCCGGCGAGACGTGCGGGACCGGCTCATGCCGCGGCAGGCTTCAGAACGGCCAGCGGATCAGGAAGCCGAGGACAACCGTGGCGGCGATCCAGAGACCGATCTGCCAGCGCAGGTTGTCCTTGTCACGCCTGGCGGCTTCCGTGTCGCGCCGAGCCATGCCTTCCGAGAGCCGGGCGTCCCTCTCCGCCAGACGAGCGTCTCTTTCCGCCTGTCGGGCGTCTCTCTCCGCCATCTTGCGCTCCAGGCGCTCCAGGGAGGTGTCGGTCTTGCGCTCCATCCGCTCCAAGGCGGTCTCATAGGTCGCCTGATGCGTGTTCATGCGCTCCTCCAGAACGGCGCGTGCGCCTTACGCCGCCTTGTCGAGATCGTCTTCAGGCGTCGGAATCCCGGTGAGCGCCTCGAAGCAGACGTGAACCACGGCACGGGCCTGGGTTTCCGTGAAGTCCGCGTCGCGAAGGCGCTGAAAGTGCTTCAGGACGTCGAAGGTCATGGCCGATCCCCGTCTGCTCCACACGCTGGCATCATGGCACAGGTCGACAAGGCATCTTGCCTGCGAATCCGGGATTCCGACGTCGAGAAACGTCCGAAACCACTTCTGCGTATCGTAAAGGGGCATGACCTGAGACCTCTCCTTGGCGACCTCTCCAGAATTGCGCCTTTCGTGCCGGATTGCCAGCCCGCATCCTGCATCGCGTTGCGGACGGCGCTCGCCGTGACGCTTGCCGCCACCCTCGCGCTCCCGTCCGCCGCCCACGCCCAGTCGCGCCCGCTCGGGGCGGCGCCGGACGAGGCGCCCGGTCTCCGCGCCACGCTGGGCGAGTGTCGCGCCGAACTCCTGCGCCAAGCCTGGAACGAGATGCTGCCGCTGGAGGCCGAGGCGGTGGAACGCGAGGTGCTCGCGCTCTGCACGGAGCGATCGGAGGCCATTGCGGGCGTCCTGGCCGCGCAATCCAGGATTGACGCGGCGCTGGCCGAGCTCAGGGCGTCGGCCGCCCCGTCCGAAACGGCCGGGAGCGCAGCCGCGGCTCCGGACAATGCGCGCATGGACCGGCTGCGCGGCGAGATCGCGGGCCTTCGCTCCCGCATCGCCCGTCTCGAGGGCCAGCCCGAGCGTCCGGAGACGGAGGCCACGCTGGCGGACCTGCGCGGCGACCTGGCAACGTCGGAGGCCGAGCTTGCGCGGCTGGAGGGCGGCGTGACGGCCTCCGGAGATCCCGATGCGCTGGCGACCGTCCCCGCCGATCCGGCGTCGGCCGAAACTGTCGGTCCTGCATCCGCCCCGGAAACCCTCCCTCCGCCGGGATCGGGCCTCCTGGTCCCGGGCCCGGAGACCGGCGCGCCCGGCCCCCAGGCAGCGGACGGCGGCATCGCCGCGGTTCCGCCAACTGACGGTGCCGGCACGTCCCTGCCGCCGCCCGGCGCGTTGCCGCCCGGAACCTCGCCCGCCATGTCGGCTGCCGCGTCGGCGGCCCCGCAGTCCGGGCCGACCGAGTGGCGCGCGGTCTTCGCGGTGCGCCGGGACGGCGGCCCCTGGCTTGTCAGGCTGCAGGGCAGCCGCGAGATCCTGTTTCCGGTGCCGGCCTCGACCGCAGGGGACGCGGACGACACAGCTGCGATCCCATCCGGCATCGGCCGACGGTCGGTCACGGAGAGCGACCCGCCGGTCGACCTGTCCGTGGGCGACCTGCTGCCCGACGGCACGGCGCTCCTGGGCGTCACGCCCGAGGGCGTGGAGATCGGCGACCCGGACGATCCGGACGCGGAGACCGTGCTGGTCCGCTTCGCGACCGCGGGCGACAGCGAGCCCGGCGCGCTCGAATGGGACTTCCAGGTGATCGGGGGAGAACAGGAATGAGCGACAGGGCGCGATCCCCGTCCGGACGCAACGGCACCGGGAAGTCGACGACGCTGCTCCGCCGTCTGCGGCGGCTCCGCGAGGAGCCGGGCCGGCACATCGCGATCTGCACCCTGGAGGACCCGATCGAGTACGTCATCCAGGGCGACGGAATCGTCCAGTTCGCGGTGAACCCGGGAACGTCGCCAGGCGGGGGAGAGGACCAGTGAGCGACAGGCCGCAATCCCCGTCCGGCCGCAACGGCGCCGGACCCGAGCGCGACGCCCGCCCCGCAGGCGTGGCAAGCGACCCGCCCATTCTCGGCCTCGGCCCCCGCGCCCAGGCGATGCTTGCAAGCCTTGGCATCTCGCGCCGCGAGACGCCGAAGGTCGGCAAGGGCGGGGCATATGACATAGGCACCGACAGCTTCCGCAAGGCCTGCGCGCTGCTGCCGGACGGCTCCGTCCTGCTCGTCAGGGCCTACAACACGGCCGAGGTCGCCGCCGAGCTGGCCGGGCTGCGGGCGCGCTACGACCTGCCCGCCGAGACGGGGCGCCGGGCTGCGAAGCTGGAGGAGGTCGCGGAGCTCCACGGCCTGGCGGCGAGGGAGGCCGTGAAGAGCAGCCCGTCGGCGGGGCAGCTGAGGCTCCTGAAGAACGTGAACGAGGCGGCCGCGCTCGGGGCCTCGGACCTGAAGCTCGCAGAGCACGAGACGCACGGGGTGCTGCGGCTGAAGTGCGGCGCGGGCGAGCACACGCACGGGCCGCAGTGGAAGCCGGACGAGGCCAAGGAGGCGATCCACTGGATCACCGGCCTCCGCGACGGCGGCGACGGCCGGGCGACCATGGAGGTGGGCGTGCACGCCGGCTTTTCGATCGGGCAGGGCGGGATGCCGGACGGCATGCCGGACGGGATCGGCGCCTTCCGGGGCCAGCTCGCCTGGCACGGCGACATGCAGCGGTTCCTGAACCTGCGGCTCCTGCCGAAGTCGGACCCGTCGACCTACGGCGACCTTGCCGGGCTCGGCCTGGAGGAGGACGTGCTCGCCGCGCTGGCGGTGGAGCGCCGCTCGGAATCGGGGCTGGTCATCATCGGGGGCTCCACCGGCGACGGCAAGTCTACGACGCTGGTCCGCCACATGCAGCGGCTCTACGAGGAGCGGCGCCGGGGGATCGCGATCTGCACCCTGGAGGACCCGATCGAGTACGTCATCGAGGGCGACGGGATCGTCCAGTTCGCGGTGAACCCCGGAACGTCGCCCGAGCAGCGGAACGCGAACTGGTCGGCCGCGCTGATGTTGTTCGTGAGGATCAACCCGGACGTCGGCATGGTCAGCGAGATCCGCGACGCCGCGTCGGTGAACGAGATCCTCCACTTCGTGACGAGCGGCCACAAGGTCTACACGACCGTTCACGCGGACAGCGCGAACGGCGTGCTGTTCCGGCTCATCGCGCTCGGCGTCCGTACCAAGCAGCTGGCCGAGCCGGGCGTGGTGAACCTGGTGCTGCGCCAGAAGCTCGTGCCCGCGCTCTGCCCGAAGTGCTCGGAGCCCCTCGCGGGCCCCGCGCTGGCGCGGGTCCAGGACTGGCTGGGCGAGGACCCGCTGGGGCGCTTCCCGAACCGGGTCGTGCCCCGGCGACGGAACCGCAGGGGCTGCGATCACTGCCTCGCGCCATACGGGAAGCTGTCCGGCGCGCCCCTGGAGACCGCGCGCGCGGCCTGGGCGGGATATCTCGGACGGAAGGCGACGGCGGAGTTCATCCGGGTGAACGACGACTACCGGCGGCTGGTGATCAAGCGCAAGGCGCTCGACGCGATGGAGCTCTGGCTCGCGCCGGAGGACGATGGCGGGATGGGCGGGATCCCGCTCGCCTCCCGGCTCCGCCGCCTGGTGGCGGCGGGCGTGACCGACTTCGAGCACGTGACGAACGAGACGCTTCCTGAGCCGCGGCTTGCGCTTGCTGCGCCGAGGAGGGCGGCGGAAACCGACAGCGACGGGACTGAAGGTGCGCCGGGCCTGCGCGGCAGGAAGGTGCGGGGCCGGACGCCGATCCGGACCGCGAAGTCCCCGAAATCCGGGCTGCCGAAGCGCGGCAAGGCCGGGCGCAAGCGGATGCCCGGGCCGGCGAAGGCAGGATCCCGCCCGCCCCGCAAGGGAATGAAGCGATGAACGGCCTCATGGCATGGCTCCGCCGCATGGACGCGGCGCTCTCCGGCAAGGGCGGGAACGGAACGGGCAGGGAGGCGGCGCTTTCGGGCGATCCGGCGGGCCTGCCCGGACGGATCCGGCGCGGGCTGGCCTTCGGGCCGGCGGCGCGGGCGGAGACCTGGCAGCTCCTGGCCGACGTGACGGAGGCGGGGGTGGAGATCGGCGGCGCGGTCGAGACCGTGATGGGCACCTGCCGCCGGTCCGGGCGGACGGGCAGGGCGCTCGTCCTCGCGGAGATGAAGGCGGGGATTTCCGCCGGCAACGTGGGCGCGCGGCTCGCGCCCTACGTCTCGGGGCCGGAGCGGCTCCTGCTGGAGGGGCTGGCGCGCCAGAGGGCCGACAGGATCCTGGGCGGCGCGGCGCGGCTCCTGCGGAACCGGATGGCGCTCCGGAAGGCGCTGAGGGAGGCGGTCGCGATGCCGGTGCTCCTGGCCTTCGGCCTGCTGGCGCTGGTGCTGTTCTTCGGGCTGGAGCTCCTGCCCGCGTTCGCCGAGCTGGTGAACTTCGACACGCTGCCGCCGCTGCAGGCCGCCGTGGTCGGCGTGACGCTGGCGATCTCGGAGGATCCGCTGGCGCTGGCGATCTGGCTCGGGGGGATCGCGGCCGCGCTGTTCCTCCTGATGCGGTACTGGACGGGGCCGGGACGGGCGTTCGCGGACCGGTTCCCGCCGTTTTCCGTGCAGAGGCTGCAGGCGGGGACGGGCTTCCTCTTCGCGCTGACGGAGTACGGGCGGGCGGGCGTCGGGATCACGCCGAAGCTCCTGGAGGACATGGCGAAGGCCGCCGGGCGCTACGAGGCGTCGCGGATCCGGGCGCTGGTCCCGCACATGGAGCGTTCGGGCAACCTCGGGACCGCGGCGCTGGCGGCGGGGCAGGGGTTTCCCGACGACGAGCTGGCGGCGGTCCTGGAGGTGCTCCTGGCCCGCGAGGGCGGGGTCGAGCGCGCGGGCGCGTTCCTGGAGCGGCGGCTGGCGCGCATCGAGGACGGCGTGAAGGCGCGCATGGCGGTGCTGAACGCCGTGCTGATGGTCGCGATCGCCGCCGCGCTGCTGGCGCTGCTGTCGGTCGCGGTGCCCCTCGTCGACCAGCTGAACGCGGCGATGTCGTCCGCATGACGGCGCCCCAGGCAACGGATCCTTTGGAAACAGGGAAGGGAAGAGAGACATGAGACAGGAAGAGAGACACGGCCGCGCAGGCGGCGAGGCGGCGACCGTTGCCGCGCCTTCCAGCAAGGCTTCCGCCTCGCGTGGCCGCCGCCGGTTCCCGAGGCGGGAGCGTCGGGGCCTGATCAACGTCATGCTGACGGTCGCGATCGCCGCCGTTGCGGCCGTCGTCATGGTGAACATGGGCATCACCATCCGCGACAGCCTCAGGACGTCGACGCTGCAATCGACCATCGTGCAGCTGGAGGCGAACGTTCGTGCATCGTTTGCCAACTGGGGCACGTATTCCGGCCTGGACGACGAGCTGATGGCCTCCGGACTGCCAAAGCACGCCGTCGACGGTGACCCCCCGGACAGCATCGTGACACCCTGGGGAACCGAAATAACCGTGGGTCCCGGCGAGACCCTTGCAGCCGGAGCGACCTCCGGCCCGAACATCGCGAACCGATTCTGGATACGCATAGCCAACTTGCCGCAAGAGACCTGCAAGCAGCTTGCCACGGTCTTCCAGGAAAATTCGGGCGTGACAAAAGTTGCCAACGGCAGCGGCGCGACAACGCTGGACAGCCCCAGCGATGTTGACACCCATTGCGACGACGACGGCAAGAACCTTCGTATCGTTTTCCGGGGGTGACGCGCTTGCCCGGATATCCAAGCCGACGACCCCGCCGTCTCCGCCAGCCGCGCCGGTCCCGCCGCGGGCTCGGCGCGCTCGGGACGGTCATGCTTCTCGCAAGCGTCCTTGCGGTCTTGGCCGCGGCCTGGCAGCTGGCCCTGGCCGACGAGCGGATCCGGGGCCATGCCCGTCACCTGGCCGAGGCGGTGGCGTCCGAGGGCTACGGGCTGCACCACTGGCTGCACGGGGAGCGCACGGACGGCACCCTGGCGGCGATCCCGGTCGAGGGAACGGCGCGGAGGCTCACGGCGGCGGAGCGGGCGGACCTCGCGGCGCATTCGGCCACCGCAACCTGGCGGCGGTCGGTCGCGGACACGACAAGGTCCGTGCTGCCTTCAGGCTGGGAGATCGTCCATCTCGTCGCCACGACGGGCGCCACGCCCGGCGGCGTGGTCGTGCTCAGGCCCTCGGCCGAAACGGTCGCCGCGCCGACATGGGACGCGGTCCGGGACGCGCTCGACCTCACGCTGGGAGAGTCCGAGGCCGGTGCGGCGGCGCTTGCGGCGAACGCGCTGGCCGGCGTCACGCCCGCCTGGAACGCGGCGCGGGACCGCGCGATCCCGGCCGCGCGTCTGTCCCGGCTCGACGACGACGCGGTGCTGCGGCAGCCCCACGCCGGGCATGCGGACCTGGGGATGGTGACGGCGCTCCTCATGAACGGCAACGACATCGATGGGGTGCGGCGGCTCGAGGGGGAGCGGGGCGGGATCCCGGAGATCACGGGCGCCTGCACGGGGCCGCCGCCAGGACCCCTCTGCGCGGACGATCCCGTCCTCCGCTCCACGCTGGACGTCGTGGACGCCTCGACGCTCTCCGCGGCGACGGCCGAGAACGTGACTGTATCGGGCGCCGTCGACGCGATCACGCGGATCCGGACCGGCGACGCCGAAATCGCGGCAAGCGCGACGACGCCGGTGCTGAACGCCTGCGCGGACGCGGAGGCGGACCTTTGCGGCGGGGGCGACCTCGACGTCGAGGGCGGGACCGGCACGCCGGACTGGACGCAGGCCTCGATCTTCGGGGACACGGTCATCCGCAACGGACAGCAACTGACGGGCGTGACGCGGACGATCGCGTCCACCGGCATCTTCGGAACCCTCGCGGGATCGCTCACGGTCAGCGGCTGCCTGCGCGTCGTCAATCCCTTCATCCACGGGGGAGGCTGCTGATGGCCTTCCATGCCGCATCCCCCGCCGTTCCGGCACGCCGGCTCCCGCGCCGCTCGCATCGCGGACTGGGGCTCTGGGATGCGTTCCTGGCCGCCGGCGTGCTCGCCGCGATGGCCGCCTGGGGCGGCCAGCTGGCCGGCGCCTGGATCGAGGGCAGGGTGGTGACGGGCGAGGCCCGCACCGTGGCGGAGCTCGCCCGGGCGGGCCGGCTTCTGGTCGAGGGCGACGTGGGACACGCCGGACGCACCCACGGCGTGGGCACGGCCCCGCTTGCCGTCGCCCTGGCCGATCTCGAGGCGGCGAACCTTCGCTCCCCCCTGCTGGGAGGCCTGACGCCCGCGCGGCGCGTGCTGACGCTCTGGCTCTGGCGTCCGGCCAACGGCACGGTCGTCGTGATCGCGCGCGCCCGCGGCGAGGTCCCGCTTCCCCGCCTTCCCGGCGCGGAGGACGGGGTGACCGGCGTCGGCGCGCTTCTCGGCACGGGAACGCGCCTCCGGGGTCCGGGGCTGGATTTTGACATGGCCCCGCTGAACGGGGCGAGCGCGAGCTTCGCGACGGCGAACGACGTCTTCGCGCTCGACCACGTGGCGCTCGACGTGACCTGCCGCAGCTACCTCTACCGCACCCCCGTCGACTGCGACGGCGACGGCGTGCCCGATACGCTCGCCAACACGATGGAGACCGCCCTGAACATGGGGGACAACGACATCGTGGGCGCCGGCAACGTCACCGCCGCCACGGCGGCGATCGGCAGGCTGGAAGGCGCGACGGAGATCACGGACGCGCTCACGGTGGAGGGCGAGCTTTCGGTCGACGGGGCCACGGTGATGCAGGACGTCACGGTCTCCGGCGCGCTCGCGGCCACCGACGCGGACATCGCGGGCACGCTGACGGTCCCCGACCTGGTCGCGACCGGCGCGGTCTCCGGCGCGGACCTGACCATGGACGGGATCGTGACGGTGTCGGGCACGGCCCGGCTCGGCGACGCGGACGTGGACACGCTGAACGTCGAGACCCTGAACGTGCGGCAGCTCTCGTCCGACCGGGCGGACATCACCGACATCTTCGCCGACAACGTGACCGCGACGTCCTGCACGGGGTGCGGCCCGTGACGCGGCGGCGCGAAATCCCGCGGCAAGCGGCGAACGTCGCATGCGCCTGGTCTCGCCTGGCATCCGCGGGCGTCGCGATCGCGGTCCTCGCGGTCCTGCCTGTCCTGCCAGTCCTGGCCGCGCCGGTCCAGGCGCAGCCGGCGGGCGATGCAGCCGACGCATCCGTGGCCGTGGAGTCCGTGGACGCAGGTCTCACGGCCTCGCTGGCCGCTGCCGGGACCGAGGACGTCCGCGACGCGCTCTCGCGCGAGATCGCGCGGATGAAGGCCGACATCGCCGGGATCCGGCGCCTGGCGCGCTGGCAGGCGGACCTGGCGCGGATCGCGCGCACGGACCGGGCCGAGGCGCTGCGCCAGAGGCGGCCGATGGCCGACTGCCTGGCGAGCGCGCTGGCGCCTGTCTGCGACGAGCTGACCGGGCTGTTCCGGCCGGAGGAGGGCGAGGAAGTGTCGCCGCCGCCACCGGGGATCGGGGAGAGGGCGCCATGATCGCCGCGCCGAGAATCCTGTCGCGGCCGCGCGGCGATGCCGCCTGGTCTGCAGTTTCCCGGTTGGCGGCAGGCGGCAGACGGAGGCAAGTCCTCGGCTGGCTATCGCGGCTCGGGAACTGGCGCAAGCCTGAGCTCGACGCTCAGCGGCGGATGCCGCCCAGGGGCCACGTAGACCTTGGTGAAGCGATCACGACCGGGTTCGTGGCGGATTCCCTCCGTGCGCGACAGCAGCGCGTCGGCGGCGATCAGCGCCACCAGCCTGAGCAGGCGGGCCTTTGTGCGGAACGGGTCCGCGCCGTGAGAGTCGGGATCGTTGAGCACGGCATCGAGCAGTCTTCGGGCGTCCCGCGCCAGGCTCGGCCGTGGGCTCGCACTCTCGACCTGCGCCATGAGCAGATGCCTGGCGTGGTTGAAGTGGATTTCGGGAAAACGGGTGCTGGTGACCGCATCGGGGCGGCTTTCGTCGCCGGGGGGGCAATCCGCCACGCTGACATGCCCGGGCATCGCCTCCAGCCCGGTCACGTCCACGAGGTGGAGATCGAAGCCCTCCGGAGAGTCCGCGTCCGCGGCGGAGTGGATGAGAAGGTGCGGGACTCCGTCCGGAACGATTTCAAGGCTGAATCCGGCAGGGCTCGTCAGCATCCGGTCCAGCGCCGTGATCGCTGCGGTCCTGAGGATGATGCCTCTCGTTCGGGAGGGGTCCTGGCTGTACTTGGGGGCATTGGTGACCAGCTCGTTGAAAGTGGCCCTGATGTCCTTGCGCAGGGACTCGCTCGTCTCGTCCCGGCCCTCGGCACCGTGCTCGCGAAACGCGGCGTCTGCCGCCCGCCTTTCACGCTCGAGCAAAGCCATCTCGTGGTAGAGTTCCGTCCAGAAAAATTCCCATCCGGGAGCGGCTACGGTCATCACCGAATCCTTCCATGTTGTGTTTTGGTCAACGACAGCATGATGGAGGGCGGAGCGCGCCGCATGTGCAGGGCGCTCCGCCATTTCCGCACGGTCCAGGCGACGGTCTCGGCTCCGGCCGCTCAAGGAGAGGTCGTGCGATGACCGATCAGGCGAGAAAGGCGTTCGCCACGGGGCACGGCCGTCCATTCGTGCAGTTCGAAGCCCCGGTTCCGCGCGAGGACACGCCGGAGGGCAGGGCCGCGGCCTTCCAGGGCGCGTTGAGGCGCTTCCTCGCGGAACGGGACAGTCCGGATCATCAGGACATGAAGGTCGAAGGGGAGGGCACGCGATGACACCGGCACGTGAACGGGTGCGCCGCTTCATGGCCAGGATGAGGGAACGGGGCCTCAAGCGGATCCAGCTCTGGGTGCGACCCGAGGACGTGCCCAGGATCCAGGAAGCGGCACGCCAGCCGGCCGCGCTGGCGCGGCTCAGGAAGGAAGTCAGGGAAGAGGTGGAGGAGGACGTGAAGGCCGAGATCGCGGACGCGACGAAGAGCGAAGGGGAGGCAGGGCGATGAACGGGAACGACGCCGCAGCGGTCCCGGCGGGCGCGAGGCGGCGCCTTCCCCCACGCCGGCATTCGGAGACGCGAAGGCTGGCCTGGGCCGGCAACACGATCCACGTGACCGTCGGCTACGGGCCGGACGGCATCGAGCCGAGGGAGATCTTCTACAGCGACGGCTACTGCTCGGGATCGGACATGCAGGCGCTGGTCTCGGACCTCTGCATCGCGCTCTCGGTGATGCTGCAGCACGAGGGGGTCACGGCGGCCACGCTGCGGAGGTCCATGGGGCGGGCGTTCGACCTCCGGACTGGCGAGCCGATGCCCGCATCGGTCCTGGGCCTCCTGCTCGAGGAGCTGTCGCGTCCGCCGGAGTGGGCCGACGCGGTCGCGCGGGCCGAAGGGGCGCTCGCAGACGACCCGGGGATCTCCGGGGCGGCGACGGTGGATCCCCGGCCCTCCGGAGAGGCGGGCCGCCCGGCCGATCCCGGTCCGCAAGGGCCGGCCCGCCGCGAGCCTGGAGATCGTGTCCCGGGCGCGGCGTCCGGCCGGGAGACGGCACCGTGAGTTCCCCAACGGATCCCCGGGCCTGCCGCGACCTCTGGCGCCGCGTCCTGCTGACCGTCGTGCTCGACCTGAAGTCGGTCGACCGCTTCGCGCGCAAGGCCGCCGAGCGCTGGATCGGCGACTGGCCGTCCCCGGACTTCCGCGAGGTCTGCGAGCTCGCGGGCTTCCATCCGGAACGGGCCCATGCCGCGCTGAGCACGCTCCTTCCGTCGTCTGCTAGGGAGCGCGCGGCGGCGATCAGGGCGCTCCGCCACGGAACCGGGGAGATGCGCGATGCCGCATGATCCCGGAACCATGGCCTCCGTCCTCTGCGCAGCGTCCGCGCTGCTGGCGCTCGCCGCGATGGCGCGGATCGCCTGCATCGACATCCGCTCCCTCGAGATCGATCCGGACTGGGCCGCGTTCGCGGCCTGGTCCGGCCTTGCGGCGATCGTCTTCGTGGAGGGTCCCTCCGCCTGGCCAGAAGCGGTCGCCGTCGCGGCCCTCGCCGGCGGCGCGGCGTGGGGTCTTGCACGGCTCCGGCCGGGCGGGATCGGGCAGGGGGACGTCGCCCTCTTCGCCCTGGCCGGCCTCGTCGCGGGCGCGGACCTCCTGGCGCCCGTGATGGGGCTGCTCGTCGCGTTCGGGATCGTCGCGACCGTCGCCTACGGGCTCGCCCGCGGCAAGGGCCGGCGGCTCTTCCTTCACCCCGTTCCCGCCGCGCTGCCGCTCATGGCGGCCCTGATGCCCGTATTCGCCTGGCGCGTCGTGTCCGGACTCCTGCCGGAAACGGTCCCGTCAGTGGCGGGCGGCGCGACGGTCGTCGCGCTTTCGGGACTCGCGCTGCTGTCGGCGGGAATTGTCGTCGGAGCGTTTCCGATGGCGGTCCGCCGCCGCGCCGCGGCCAGGGCGGCGGGACCTCGCGGCCACGACGGCCGCATTCACCAACCCGATGACGGAAAGGAGACCTGAAATGACGCATTTCAACGTGGTCGTGCCCGTGGAGGGCACGGACGGGAAGACCCGCTACCGCCGGGTCGGGGCGCTGTTCGAGAACGCGCACAGCGAGACGGGCGAACTCTACTACACGATGCAGCTCGACTTCCCCGTGGGGGTGACGAAGCTGCTCGCGTTTCCGCCGCGGGCCGACGAGGCCCCGGAGGCGGCCGCCGGGACCGAAGCGTCGGGCGGACCGGCAGAGTGATGGGCGTTCAACCGGGTGTTCCGCCTCTTGAAGGCATGGCGCGACCGCCTGCGCCTCCGGGCTGGGAAACGTGCGCCGTGTGCGGCTGCTGGGAGCTTGGTGCGTGCTGGAACGAGGAATCCGGCGCGTGCTCGTGGGTCGATGAAGATCTTTGCTCGCACTGCGCCGAGCGGATCGGTGCCGGCCCGGACGCGGAACCCTTCGACCGGCAACCCGCTGCCTGCCGGGCCGCTCCCGTTCCGGCGGAATGCGATGACGGCATGACCTTCAGCCAGCGGAGAGGAGGGGAGCAGGCATGAGGGATCACGAGCCGAACGACGGCATGGGCGTGTTCCGGTCCCGCCGCGCGCCCTGCGCCTGCGCTGTGGAGGCGGACGGGCCTGAAGGGACGGTGACGGCCCTGTGCGGAAACGCGCCTGTCGCGGCCCCGTCAGGGGCCGGGCTGGCCGATCAGCGCCAGGACGAACGAGGGTCCGAAGGTGTTCCAGAACATCAGGGAGGCGGCGAAGGCGCCGACAGGGAACGCGACGTTGATGACGAGCTGCATCGGGACCAGCGCGGCCAGGCCGCTCACCCACTCGCCTCGGTTCGCCGTGCCCGTCCGGCGAGCGGCGAACGGGACGCCCCGGCGTTCCACGCGCCTGCCGGGATCGTCCAGGGCGGCGATGCGCGCGGCCTGGACCGCGCGGAACCGCGCCAGGTCGTCGCGAAGCCTGGCCGAAGCGCCTGCGTCCCAGCCGTCGCGGTCGTCCGGACCGTCGCGCGGCGCGCTCCTCGGGGTTTCATGGGTGACATCGAAGACGCGGCGTCCTTCGCCCGCGCCGGAGAGTTCTCCGTAGCCCTGCATTTTCCTGCCTCATGCCTGCCCCCAGGCCGTCTTTTTCCGGCAGGCATGCACGGAACCGTTCGCAAGGCAAGGGAAATCTTCGCCGGGACGGCCGCCCTGCGACGCGAGGCCGCGCCCCGTCCCGTGGCACTGCAGGCTGGCGCTGTCCCTGTCAGCTCCGGTGCGGCGCAGGGTGACGCGTCAGGGGCCGGACCGGCCTGGCGGCGCCAGCGCCGCGACGATCTCCGGCCCGAAAACGCCCAGGAGCAGGAGGACGGCGGCCGTTGCCCCGAAGGAGGCCGCCAGGAGGAGGAGCGCCTGCATCGGCATGCCGGAGAGCAGGATCGCAAGCCGTTCGCGGCGGTCTCCGTCTTCGGCCCAAGGGTTGGCGAACGACGTGTCCAGTTCGGCGATCGGTCCCGCCGCGCCGGCGACGCCCTCGCGGAAACCGCCGCTGCCGGCGGCGTGCCATCTGCCGCGATCCGCGCTCACTCCTGCAGCAGCCGGTCCAGCTTTTCCTCGATGCCGGCCATGCGCGTCTCGATGCCCGTCATCCGATCCTCTAGGGCGGTCATCCGATCCTCTAGGGCGGTCATCCGCATCTCGACGCCGGACATCCTCTCGTCAAGACGGACCACGTCAGACTGGAGATCCGCCATGCCGATGACGAGCCATCCCAAGGTGCTCAGGAACGCCGCCAAGGCGATGCCGGACAACGTCACAACCATCGGATTGCTGGTCAGTTCTCCGCGCGCGCGCCGGGGCAGCCGGTCGGCAAGGATCCGCGCCAGCTCCGGGCTTGCGCCTGCCTTCTGCAGCTCTTCGAGCGTAAGGCTCATGCCTGGACCCCTTTCCGTTCTCCTGCCCGCCACGCATAGCACGCCGGAAAGCGCCGGTTCAAGCCGTGCCCGGCCAGGCCAACGACGTCTTGGACCCGCTCTTGCGCTTTGCAGCCCTCAGTCGCTGTTCCGTGCCTTCGCGAAGGCTCCGTGGCGGCGATTCGCGCGACCCGGCCCTTGGCGGCTGTGGTGGCCGAAAATGCCGAAATGTCAAATACTTAACATAACCAACCTTATGCGCCAACTGGCTGCGGGCCTCGCGGAACCCGCTTCAGTGGCCGAGAAGGATGCCCATCCGGAACCGTGTTCGCCGTCAATTGCCGGCCGCCAGCGCCTGGACCGCTTCCTTGATTGCGGCAATGTCCGCCCCCTGTGCGGCAAAGGCCGTCTGGAGCGCGGCGATGTCCGCGTTAATGCCGAGGAGCATGTTGAACTCGAAACCGAACGCCCCAACGAGAATCGCGACGATTCCGGCACCGATGCCCGTCACCCAGCGAAGCCCAACGCGCAGTTCCGCGATGTCAGCCTTCGTCGCAACCCCGCCAGTGACGGCTTGGTGCACCGTATCGCTCAACGCCTCGGCCTGCGGCTCGGTGAAGCCAGCATTCGTCAGGCGCTTCACGAATGCATGGGTATTGAACGGCACGTCCATCCTCTGAAGATAGGATCGGCTGGCGGTTCAGGCAACCGCATTTTCCACGTCAGGGCGCCTTGCCGGGGTCCGGAAACGTGTCCCGGCTTCCTGTTCCGGGACAGCCATGCCCGGCGGTCACCGCGCCGCAAGGTTCGAGAGCACCTCCGGAAGGACCGGCAGTCCCGTGACCACGGTGCCGACCAGCGCCACGACCGCGATCATGATGGCGGTCTGCCACCAGCGCGAAGAGGCCATGCGTTCCGTGGCCGTCGCGATGCGGTCTGCCGATTCCGCATTCCTGTCCGCAATCTCCTGCATCAGCGCGGCAAGATCGCTGCGGTACTCCGCCTGCTTGGTTTCCATTCGCTCCTCCAGGACGGCGACGCGCCGGACCAGCTCGTGAATGTCGGGATCGCCGCTCATGCTTCCTGCAAGATAGTGCCGCGCACCGAGCCGGTCAACGGGGTCACGCCTGCGCGAGAACGATCGACAGCTTCGCGGCGACGCCTGCGTATCGCCACGGCCCTGGCGCTGGTCGCCTTCTCGGCGTCGTCCCTGGCCACGCTCCCGTCCCCGTCCCTTGCCCAGGCCGCGCAGGGCGGGACGCTCGGGATCGACTGCGACAAGCCGCGCTACAATGCCGAGGGCAAGCTGATCCTCGATTTCACGGACGGCGCGCGGCAGGCGATCTGCGAGGCCTACCGCACGACGGCGCTCACCTACGCGAACAACGTCATCGAGACCGCTAACCGGCTGCGCCTCGCGCTCCAGACGCTTCCCCCGCCCGTGTGGGAGGACCTGGTCGAGCATCTCCGCACGGACGACGACGTCGCGGACTGGACGTTTACGGACGCCGTCGCCATGGGGCGCCTGCAGGCACTGAGCACGGCCGCGCCGCAGGCGGTGAGCCGCGACGGCCAGACGACGTCGAGCGGCGCGCACGGGGTGGCCACGCACTGGCGGAACGGCATGCTTGCCGCAAGCGGCATAGGGGCCGACTGGCACCCGCACATCCGGGCGCGGGCCTGCGGCTTCGACGCGAACGACATGCCCGTCAGGGGCGCGGTCGTCCTGGTCTGGCTCGACCCCGGCATCGTCCGCGACAGCTGGACGTCCCGGATGGTGCAGCGCACGGCGCTGGCCTGGCACGAGCGCCGGTCCGACCGGAGCGCCGCGACCAGCAAGGTGCCGCACGTCCTGACCGCCGCCAACCGGATCACCGATGCGCGGGGACGCACCCGCGAGGTGACCGGCAACGCCGCCATATGGACCTGCCTCGACACCGTGCCCGTCGGCGCGCTGGTCGAGCGCGTCACGCTCAGGCAGCCCCGCAGGGGCGGCGAGCGCGCGCTCCGGTGCGAGGACCCGACGGAGATCGGAAGCCGGAAGCTCGTCTGGGAGCGCCGGGGCGGCGTCTACATTGTCCCGGAATTTGCCGTGCTCGCGGACGGCAGCGACCACCCGGACCGTGGCGAGCCGCTGCTCGGGCAGTCGCCGGACCTGCCGCTCGTCACGACGGAGCCGGACCCGGCAAGCACGGTTCCCCAGCCCGGCGAGTTCCTGCGGCTCGGCTCCTCCTGCCGCCCGCCGCGCTGGCTGGACGCGGTGCGTCCGCAGGACTGCCCGGCCGAGATCAACGGCGTTGCCGTGACGGGCACCCATGTCCGGCGCTTCCGGTTCCGGGAGACTCAGAGCGATCCCGTCGACCCGTTCCGTGTCGACTGGGAGCCGGTGATGCCGGACCCGCTGGACCCGGGCAGCGAGCTGGGCATCGTGGTCCCTTCCGGCGTCCAGCATCCCGAATGGGCGTCCGTCACGGTCTTCTGCGACAGCATACCCCCTTCCGACGCGCCGCCGGTCCCGCCCCGGGTGAACGACTGGACGCCGGCCGACTGCCCGACACAGTGGCCTGGCCGTTTCATTCACGGACACCGCCTGGGATACAGCCAGCACTTCGACTATCCGCCCAGCTGGAACACGAGCGGAGTCAAGCGCGACGAGATCATCCGCACGGTGGACGATTTCTGCTTTGACCCCGTGCAGGTCACCGACTCGCAATCCCGCACGGGCGGGGCCTGCGAGGCCGTCACCGGCACAACCGCGACCACGACCGGCACAAGCAGCTACACCGTGACCGACATTCACGACGATCCCGACAATCCGGGCGGCACCACGAGCACGACCACGACGCACGACGAAACGGCGACGGCCGCCAACGCCGGACCCTGCGAATGCCCCGCCGGGTGGTCCGGCTCGATCACCCAGGAGCGGGATTTCCGCTGGCACAACCGGACCTGGGCAGTGCCCAACCAGCGCCTTGCCGGAATCCGGAACGACGCGCGGGCGCAATGGGGAGTCGCCGCGGTCGCCGGGTTCTTCGACGCGACGGCCAGCGGCGCGGATGGCTGGCTTCCCGTCCTGCCCACCGATCCCCCGGACCCGCCCGGCATGGACAGCTTCATCCGGCATATTGTCCGCACCGCCGACTGGCACGAGGAAAGCAACACGTGCCGACCGCCGATCACGTACGACGGCGGCGGCGGCGGCGATGACGAAGTGTTTTATCAGGCCGAAAATGGCGAAACCTACCGTTCTGCGTCCTATCAAACCGGCGCAACGTCCTGGACCCGCGATCACACGTTAACGGAAGTGCGCGGCTCCTGCACGGGCAGCTGCCATTCCAACCCATCGCCACGCGCCGACGCCCTCGGCAACTGCCCAATCTGCTAAACGAAAGGTCACGCAAATGCTCAGACCTTTGATCGCCGCACTGACCGCCTTGCACTTCGTGGCCAGCGCAGCCGTCGCAGCTGACCGGCACATCTCAATCGAAGACCTCTACGCCGCGTTTCAGGCTGGCGACCTGGAAACGGTCATGGCGTTCAAGGCCAAGGACGAAGGCACAGACTTCGTTTTCTACGGGCGCAGCACTGCCACGCTCTTGCACAGTGCCGCCATTTACAACCAGCCACGCATTGCCGCCGCGCTGATGGATGACGGCTTGCCGGTGAACATTCGCACCAAGCGCAAACTGGCCACGCCCTTGGCGGTAGCTGGCTACTTTTGCGCCCTGGAAACCGGCCTCCTGTTTCTGGCGCGGGGCGCGGAAGTCAATGCCGTGAACAAGGACGGATTCACCGCACTGATCGCCGCCGTTTGGGGCGACTGCCCGGAACTCATAGGCCCGTTGCTCGACCATGGCGCGGATCCGATGATTGCCGCACGGGGCCGGAGCCTGCCCGAAGATGAACGCGGCTTCAGGGCGGTCGATTTCGCCCGGAAGCACAACCCCGCACTGCTGGAGACCCGCGCCGGAAAGCGCCTGGTCGCGCAGACCGAGGCCGGGGAAGGGTGCGACGGCGCACGTGCGATCGAGTCGGACACGACCCTGGAGAAGCTGGCGGCCCGCGTCCTGGGCGACGCCGACAAGTGGCGGGCGATTGCCAAGGCCAACAACCTCGGCAGTGACGGCTATCGGCTCGGCGACTGCCTGAAGCTTCCGGCTTGATCGTTTTCGGCCGAGATCCAGTCAACCGAAAGGATATGCCAATGACCAAGACACTGATCGCCGCTTTCCTGGCACTTCACATTGTCACCCGCCCCGTCCTGGCCGTTGAGAAGCAAAAGGGATGGAGGACGGTGCGGTGATGGCCCCGGAATTCAAGTGGCCAGGCGGGCTGGAACTGCCGCTTCTGCTGGTGTTCGTGTTCGGCGCCGTGGTGATCGCTTTCGTGTTGGCAGAGGCGGTCGAAGACCGCGCATTGCACGGGCGTGTCGATGCGGAAGCGGAGGCAGGACAGGAAGAACGCGTCCGCACTCACGGCCAGGGCCTGGATGCGAGGACGGGCTTGTGACGAGCCGCGAGAGCAAGATCGAGGTCGCTTCGTGGGACCCGCGCCTCTGCTGCCGCGAAGGGCATGTGGAGAACGCACCTTGAACCGACGCGGTACCAGCGACGTTGACGTGCTCGACAGCGATTGTGGCCCGGTCCGCCCGGATCCGTTGAATTCACCAGCCGCGCCTTTGGGGGTGGCCACAGCCAAGCACTCTTCAGGAGGAGTCTCAAAGTGAAGATCACGAAAACCACTGCTGCAGGGATGCTTGCGGCGCTGCTGCTTCCGGGCCTGGCGGTCGCGGAAGAGCCGATCGCGAGCGCGGAGGCCCCGGCCCTTGACGTGGAGGCGCCGTTTGCGCCCCTGCCCACCCGGGTCGTGGCGACGTTCGGCGAGGACATCCCGAGGGCGTACTGCACACCGGCGCGGCCGTGCCACATCGAGCTGGAGCCTGGGGAAAGGCTGACGGACACGCCGACTGTGGGCGACTCCTCGGACTGGGACGTCGTGGCGAAGGTCCAGGGGCTCCCGCCGGCGGAAAGGCCGGTGATCGCGGTCAAGCCTAGATGGCGTGCGGGGACGTCGAGCCTCGTGATCCTGACGGACCGGCGGCTCTACTGGATCGAGCTTGTCAACAGCCGCAAGCGCCACACCGCGATCGTCAGCGTCACGTGGCCGGACACGGACGCCCGCGCCAGGTTGGCTGCCGCGGAGAGGCGCATCGAGGAGCTGTTGCTGGAGATCGGAAACGAGCTCTGGCGCATTCGCGTGGACGCCGAGACGCTCGGCAAGGCGCTCAATCCGGTGCAGTACCACTTCCCGGTCGAGTCGGCGCCAGGGTCGCTGGGCCCGACCGCGTCGGGCGGGAGCGGGGGCCAGTGATGCTGATGCCACGCCTCTCCCCTGCCCTCGTGCTGCCCGCGGCCTCAGCGGCTGATGATCAATGCCGTGATCGCGATGTTCAGGGAGATCCCTGCCGCCATGACAACGCCGATGCTGATCGTCATGTCTTTCTGGAGGCCCTCTATGTCTTTCCGGATGCTCTCGACCGCGTGCTGGAGATCGTCCCTTGCAACGATCCTCTCACCGAGAATCTGGGCGTTCTCTTCCGCAAGCGCCCTGGCTTGCACCTCGTCAAATCCGGCTTCGCGGTAATGCTCGACGGCCTTCGTGGTGTCGTAGACAATTGCGGACATAGCTGGCGATGCTTCCTTGCTCGCGCATCAAACATAGGACGGCTCGCGCCGAATTGCCATATTCGCGTCGTGGGGCGCATTTTCCCTGCCCTCGTGCTGTTAGCGGTCCTCGCCTGCTCTTGGACGCCGTCCGCCGTGGTCGCGCAGGACGTGGTGTCAGGCCCCGCCCGCGTGATCGACGGCGACACGGTCGAGATCCGGGGCCGGCGCGTCCGCCTGCACGGCATCGACGCTCCGGAGAGCACCCAGACGTGCACGGACGTGGCGGGCCGGACCTACGGCTGCGGACGGGTCGCCACGGCCGCGCTTGCATCAATGGTCGGCCACGCGACCGTGACCTGCCAGGCGCGGGACACGGACCGCTACGGTCGCCTGGTCGCGGCCTGCTTCCGGGACGGCGTCGACCTCAACGCCCTGATGGTCTCGAACGGCCATGCGATGGCTTACCGGCGCTTCAGCCGCGACTACGTCGCACACGAGGACGCGGCCCGCGCCCGTCGCCTCGGGGTCTGGCAGGGCCGTTTCGAGGCGCCCTGGGACTGGCGTCGGACGCAAGGCGGTGGAAGCTCGCCCTCCCCGTCTTCGCGCCGCGACCCGGCCGCGTCCGGCAACGAGCGCCGCGACTGCGTGATCAAGGGCAACGTCAGCCGCTCCGGCGCCAGAATCTACCACGTCCCGGGTGGCGCGTCCTACGACGCGACGCGGATTTCCGAGGACAAGGGCGAACGCTGGTTCTGCTCGGAGGCGGAGGCGCGCGACGCCGGCTGGCGGAGGGCGCGAAGATGAGCGCGGCGACCCTGATCGGGATTCCGGTCGCTGGCGCCGGTTGCGGCGCATCAGCCGTCTCCGGACTCCGGATCCCGCGGCATGAAGCGCACGACGACGGCGGCCAGGACCACGGCAAGAACACCCAGCGTGCAGAGCGCGGGCACGAGGCCGAAGAGCGCCCAGATGCCCGCTGCGGGCAGCGTGACGGCCGCGACGGCCGCGACCCTGGCCAGCAGCACGGACACCGGCGACGGCGGGTCGTCGTAGCCGACGAAGGCCAGGGGCGGAAGCGTCGGGTCGGGCAGGACGTCGGGCATGTCCCTGGGATACCGGGCGGACTCGAACAGCACGGCGAACCAGAACGGGTCGTGCGCCGCGATGCGGCGGAGCACCATGACGCCCGCGCCCGCGAGCATGAAGCCGCCGATCGCGCCCGGAATCGTGAGGCCGAAGCCCGCGACGGTCACGAAGGCCGCCGCCCCCACCACGGCGAGGAACGGCAACCGCTCGCAGCCGAGGATCTGCGGGGGCCGCAGCATCGCCTCGTCGATGGTGCCGTAAGGTTGGTCATCCACTCTTTCGCCCTCCTTCGCGCGGACATCCATCACCAGGCGAGGGGCACGTGTCAATGGCCGACAGCATGAACGTGACGGGAATGACGGACGCCACGTCCCTGCGCGAGCTGCTCGGCCCGCTGGCCGACGCGCTCGCGGACCCGGAGGTCGTCGAGATCAGCGGCAACCCGGACGGGGAGGTGTTCGTCGAACGCTTCGGCGCGGGGCCGCGGCACTGGGGATCGCTCGAACGGTCCGTGACGGACCGCTTCGTGCGCTGGTGCGCGTCCTGGTCGGCGACGGAGCTGGCGTTCGGTCGCCCCATCCTCTCGGGGCGCGTGCCTGGGACGGCGCACCGCATCGAGGCGCTGATGCCGCCGGTGACCGACGGCCCCTGCTTCTCGATCCGCCGGCACCGGGACACGGTGCCGAGCCTCGAGGAATGCGTTCCGGAGGATGTCCCGCGCGGGATCCTCGCGGAGGCGATCGCGTCCCGGAAGAACGTGCTGATCGCGGGCGCGACAGGCGCGGGAAAGACGACGCTGCTCAACGCCTGCCTGGGCGAGCTGGCGCGCGTCGCGCCGGAGACCCGGCTCGTGACCATAGAGGACACGCCGGAGATCCGCTCGCCGTTCCGGAACGCCGTGGCGCTCCGGACCGCGGACGGCGTCACGATGGACCGGCTGCTGGTCTCTGCGCTGCGCCAGGCCCCGGACCGGATCGTGGTGGGCGAGGTGCGCGAGGGGAGCGTGCTGCTGACATTGATCAAGGCCTGGAACACGGGCCATCCGGGCGGGCTTGTCACGCTTCACGCCAACTCGGCCGACGAGGTCATGGGCCGGCTTTCGCTGCTCGCGACCGAGGTCATGACCGCCGATCCCGTGCCTGTGCTGATGCAGGCCACGGACCTGGTCGTCTTCATCCGCCGCGACACGGGACGTCCCGTGCTCTCGTCGATCCGCAGGGCGGTGCGCGATGCGGACGGCGCAACCAGAATGGAGGACTGCCATGAACATCCAGACTGAGCGCCTTGCGCTCTTCATCGCCGTGAGTCTGCCGCTCCTGGCGGCGGACCCGGCCCTCGCCGCCAGCGTGGGATCGGGCAACATCTTCGGCACGGGGAATCCGCTGCAGGCTCTGGCCGACTTCATGACGGGGCCCTTCGCCTACGTCGTGGTGCTCCTCGCGCTCCTGGCCGCCGGCGCCACGCTGGCGTACGGCGGCGACTTCTCCGGTTATTCGCGGCGTTTCCTCCTGGTCGCCGCCGCCGGCGCCTTCGTCATCTTCGCTGAGCAGGTCGTGGGACGGCTTTTCACCGGCGCCGGCTTCGACGTTCCGCACGGCATGGCCCTCCAGGCATGGCCCTGGCCGGGCACCCCGGAGGCCGGCCCGTGAGGCGCTTCCCGCCCTTCACGGAACCGCTTCCGCGCCGTGTCGCGGCGTCCGCGCTCGCGTGGGCGATCCTGGCCGGTGCCGCGCCGGCGCAGGATCCGGATCCGGACGGCATCGGCGCCGGCCTCCTGGACATCGCCCGGGAAGCGCTGCCCGCCGGGCGGCCGGCGACGCCGGATGCCGCGGCCCAGAAGAACGCGCGCGCGCCGGAACTGGTGGCCGTCCCGCATCCTTCCGGAGGCGCGGAGATCGTTCCCCTTGGCGATTCGTCCGGATCCGCCGCCACGCCCGCCACGCAGGATGCCGGAACCGCGGTCGTGGCGGAGCCGCTGCCGCAAGACCGCGACCCGGCCGGGCTTTCGGCCACAGAGATGGCCGATGTCGGCACGGAGTCCGCTGGCGCGGCCGATCCCGCCGCCACGGCGTCGCCAGCCGATTCCGCTGACGGAACGGCGAGGGCGGGGGCCGAGACGACGACGCCCGCCCCTTCCGAAGGGTCATTGGAGGGTCCGGAGAAGGACGCCGTCGCGGCGAAGTCCGCCGATCCGGTGGACCTGCTGAAAGGTCTCTGGCGCGAGGCGGTGGCGTCGGGTGACACGTCGGAGGGATTCGAGACCTGGCTTTCGGCGGCGCTGAACCCGAAGCCCGAGGACCCGAGCCTTCCGGAGAGCCAGGCGGGCCGCAGCCGCGAGGTCGCGGTCGCCTGGAGCCGGCGCACCGGGCCGGTCGCGCTCGGCAAGGCGGGCCGGGTCGTGACCACCTTCGGCGAATCGATCCCCGTGGCGCACTGCTCGCCGCTGAAGGTCTGCTACATCGAGCTGGAGCCAGGCGAGACGCTGACCGACACGCCGTCGGTGGGCGACTCGCTCCGCTGGCAGGTCGCGCTCAAGGTGCAGGGCCGGAACCCGGAGACGCCGGTCCTCGAGATCAAGCCTGCGGCGGACGCCGTGGAGACCAATCTCGTCATTCCCACCGACCGGCGGCTCTACACGATCACGCTGGTGAACGATCCCGAATTCCACACTCCGATCGTGGCTTTCCGCTGGCCGGACAGCGAGGTCCGCGCGGCCGCCGAACGCATCGAGCGGCAGATGGCCGAGGAGCTGGCGGCGGAGGCGGCCCTCGCGGAAGAGGCGGCGGTTCGCGCGGACGTCACGGCCGCCGAGATGGCGCATTCCGGCGTGCCGACCGAATCCGGCCCCCGCGCGGCGGAGCTGCTGGACTTCCGGTTCAAGGTCACCGGCGACGCGGCATTCCGGCCGGTCCGCGTCTTCGCGGACGGGTCCCGGACCTACATCGACCTGCATCCGCGCTACCGCGGCCCCCTGCCCGTGATCGTCGCGGGCAAGGCCGAGGGCAACGCGGCGCTCAACACCCGCGTCTCGGCCAGCGGCAGCCGGCTGGTGGCCGACAGGGTGATCACCGACGTCTGGCTCCAGTCGGGACGCGAGCGCGTCCGGATCCGGAGGACGGCGAATTGACGATGCGCCCTTCCCTCCGGCGCGCGCCGCGCCTTGCGGCCGCAGCCGCTCTCGCGCTGCTCGCGGCGTGCTCCGGCACGGGCAGCTTCACGGAAGCGTTCCGGGGCGGCGGCGACGCGGGCCTGACCGACGTCCAGTCCTGCGCCGTCGGCTACGATCTCGCGCGCCAGGTTCACGAACGCGTGGCGCTGAGGCGAACGGTGCTGCTCGCGCCCAGGCGGGAAAGCGCCTGCGAGCGCCATGCGCTGGAGTATCTCCGCCGCACCGGCTTCCGGATCGACGGGACAGGACGCGGCGGCGTGAGTTTCGACATCGCGGTCGACCGGATGGAGGACGGCGACGTGGCGGCGGTGGCCGAGATCGGCGGCAGCCTTCGCATCTCCAGGATGTACACGCCCGTCGCGACAGGCGTGCTCGCCGCCTCGGCCGTCACCGTGCAGCAGCTCGATCCGGACACGTACATTTCGAGGGGGGCAAGCTGGTGACGGCCGTGCGAAGCTTCATCGACGTCCCGGACCGGGACGCTGCCGGCGTCCTTCTCCACGACGTCGATGAAGTTCGTCACGTGCACGCTCCCTTGCGGCGGTTCCAGGCGCTGCGAACGTCAGTGCATGGCGGCGGCAAGTTCGGCAAGCCTTTGCAGGACGAGAACCACGAGGACGGCGCCGGCGATGAGCTTGATCCACTTGAGATCGGTGACGATCCTGGCGAATTCGGACGTGATCCCGGCAGTGTGCGTGCTGACAGAGCCCATGTCGGCCCTGGTCTCGGCCACGCCGGTCACTCCGTCCCTGATCGCGGCGGTGATCGCCTCTGCCTGACGTTCCTCGATGCCGCTCTCCTGAAGGAGCCGCATGGTCGCCATCGTGTCGAAGGGAACGCCTGCCATCCGCGTTTCTCCCGGCTGTTTCCGAAACACATGAACACGCGATGCCACGGGGTCAAGCCATGACCGCGCGGCGCTTCATCGACGTCCTGAACTGGGGCGCGCTGGTCGCCCCCGGCGTGATGGCCTGCAAGGACGGCTCGTTGCTGGCCGGCTGGGAAGTCGCCGGCATCGACACGGAGAGCCTGGAGCCGGACGCGCTGGCGGGGCACCTGGAGCATGTCGCCATCGGGCTGTCGAAGCTCGGCGACGGCGAGACGGTATGGTCCGTTTTCGAGCGCCGCCCCCGGGTTCCGGAGGCGGAGCCGGCAAGGTCCGGTCGCGAGGCGCTGGACGCGCTGGCGCTGGAAGCGCACCTGATGCTCGCCGACGAGGGCACGACCTGGAGCGACAGGCTGCTCCTGTTCCTCGGCTGGATGCCGGAGGCGCCGGGCAGCCTCGGCCAGACGCTGGCCGGCTTCGACGAGGCGATGGCGAGGACGGAGAGCCGTTTCGGGTCGACGTTCGGGCTTCGCCGCCTCGTGCCGGAGGGTCCGGGCGCGCCCTGCCCGTTCTGCGGCGCCCTTGCGGGCCTCCTGGGGCAGTCGCGCACCGCGCCGCGCTTCGGGGAGGACGACCTGCCCGTGGGGATGGACATGCTGCTCGGGGCCGGGGTGCGCCAGTCACGGCGCACGGGGCCGCTCACGCTCGACGGGCGCGCGATCGCCGTGCTCGCGCTGGAGGGCCTGCCCGTCACCTACGGGATCGCGCCGTTCGAGCGCTTCCAGGACCTGCCCTGCGCATTCTCCTGGGTCACGCGCTACGAGGCGCTGTCGCCGGCATCCGCACGGCCCGCAGTGCGACGGCGGCAGCGCTTCTGGCTGCAGGGCTCGGCGGACTTCCTCGCGAACATAGGGGGCGAGAGCGCGGGCCGCCGCGACCAGTACGGCGACGCGATGGCGGAGAGCCTCGACCCTGTCCTGGCCCGCATCTCGCGCGGCGAGGAGGGCCACGGCCATCACGTCTCCGTCTTCCTGCTGCAGGGCGAGAGCCGCGCCGCGCTGGAGCCGTCGCTTTCGCTCATCCGGTCGGCGGCGGACGACGGGCATTACGGGCTCAGGGAGGAGCGCGTCAACGCGGTCCCTGCGCTCCTGTCCGCCCTTCCCGGCCACACGACGGTGAACGCCCGCCGCGCGGTCCTGCGCGCGCAGGCGATGGCGGACCTGATGCCGGTGCGCACGATCTGGCGCGGCAGCGCCACCTGCCCCTCGCCGCGCCTGCCCGCGGGCACGCCCGCCCTGCTGGAGGCGCGGTCCAGGACGGGCGAGCACGTCCACGTCAACCTGCACGTCGGCGACGTGGGGCACACGCTCCTTTTCGGCCCGACGGGCGCAGGCAAGTCCGTCCTCCTGGGCCGGATCGCGGCGGCATGGCTCCGCTACCCGGACGCGCAGGTGATCTGGTTCGACCGCCAGCGGTCTTCCGCGCACGCCTGCGCGGCGCTCGGCGGCACGTTCCTGGAGCCCGGCGTGCCGGGATCGGGCGGCATCGCGCCCTTCGCCCGCCTCGGCCGCCTGGGCGCGTCCTGGGGCCTCGCGTGGCTGACGGCTCTGGTCGAGGCCGGGCTCGGCCGTCCCTTGGCGCCCGAAGAGGCGGCGGAACTGCGCGGCGCGGTGGACTCGCTCAAGGGGACCCCGCGCCCGACGCTGCGCAACGCGTGGGAGTACGTCCAGTCCCGGCCGCTCAGGCAGGTGCTGGACGCCTGGTGCGAGGGCCCGGACGCGGGAATGTTCGACGCCGACGAGGTGGACGTGGGCGCAGCGCTGGACACGGCGCCGCTCACGGTGTTCGAGACCCACACGCTTTTCGGCGAGCGTCCCGTCGTGACGATGCTGGCGATGGACTACGTGTTCGCGGAGACGGACCGGCGCTTCGACGGGCGGCCGACGCTCGTGGTCCTTGACGAGGCGTGGAGCTTCTTCGCCCACCCGCTCTGGATCGACCGCATCCGCAGCTGGCTCAAGGAGGGCCGGAAGCTGAACGTCGCCGTCCTGATGGCGACGCAGTCCGTGGCGGACGCGGCGCGGAGCGCGCTGACCGAGGACCTGCTTGAGAGCTGCCCGACGACGCTGTTCCTGCCCAATCCCGAGGCGGAGACGCGCGCGTCCCGCCAGCACTACGAGGCGCTGGGGCTGGAACCCGCCCAGGTCGGGCTGGTCGCGCGAATCGCGCCGAAGCGGGAGCTTTACCTGGTGCAGCCGGGCGGCAAGCGGGTCATCAGCCTGCCGATGGGCCCCGCCGCGCTATCGATCCTTGGCCGCACCGGCGCCGACGACAGCGCCCGCGCGCTGAAGCTCCGGCCCGGCGATCCCGAGTACTGGAAGGAGGACTTCGCGAATGACACTGGAATCGACCTTGGCCGGCCGCAGGACGCGGCCTGAATCGCGCGTGTCCGGAACGGTGCGCGCGCTCGCACTGGCCGCAGGCCTTGCGCTTGCACCCTTCGCCGCCCCGGCGGGCGGCCTCACCGGCATGGCAACGGAGTGGACGCAGCTTCTCAACAACGCGGAACTCGGTCGCCTGCTGAACGTGGAGACCCGGTCGCTGGCGACGGCGACGCAGAGCCTCTCCGTGGAGACGCGGCAGCTGCAGACGGAGCTGCAGGCGCTGGAGATCATGCGGCGGAACGTGCTGAAGCTGCCTGCCAGCCACGTCGCCAACGTGATCGAGCCTGTCCTGCGGCTCCGCCGCATCGCGGGCCAGGCCGGCAGCATCGCCGTCGACGGCCGCAGCATCGACGCGTTCCTGCGCTCGGACCTGGTCACGGACCGGCTTTACGACCGGCGGGGCCTCGACCGTGCGCGGCTCACGGAAAGCTACGACGACTGGAGCGCGCGCTGGGGCGCCTCGATGGAGACGAACCTGCGCCAGACCGGCTTCACGCTCGAGGACGTCGAGACCGAGGCGCGGCTGATCGACAGGATCCAGTCGCGGATGGGCACCGAGGAGGGCCAGATGCAGGTTCTCCAGGGCGCGAACCAGGTCGCGGCATCGATGGCCCGGCAGATGAACGACCTGCGGCGGATCACGGCGACGCAGGCCGAGCAGACCAGCATCGCCTGGGGGCGCCAGCTTGACGAGATGGACCGCCGCGAGGCGGCGGAGCGCGCGCACCGGCAGTCGGTCGACGAGTCGCTGGAGCGCATCCGGGCCTACGGGGACGGAAAGTCGCTGAACGAGATCTTCGGGGTGGGGGAGTGACGGTCATGACGCATCATCGTCTTTCGGGCCGTCGGCAGGCCATCCGGACATTCCCTTCGGCGGCGATCGCCGGCATCGCCGTCGGCACGTTCCTGCTCCGGGCCGATCCGGCGTTCGCCCAGCTCGCCGCCGGCGGGACCCTTGACACCTCGCTCGAGGGGCTGAAGTGGACGCTGGACCAGTCGGGCGCCCTTCTCGCCGAAAGGGCGCAGCAGCTTCTGCTCGGCCTGCTCGTGTTCAATTTCGTCTGGCGTGGCGGGAGGTGGGCGCTCTCCAGCCAGTCGTTCTCGGACTTCGCCGAGGCGATGGTTTACACGATCGGGATCGCCACCCTGGCCTGGGGCTTCGCGGCCGCCGTCCCCGACGTGGTGGGCTGGCTTGCCGCCACCGCGTCGGACATCACGAACCAGGTGACGACCGGCGCGGCAGAGGCTTTCGTTCCGGCGGCCGTGACGCCGTCCGGCATCGTCCGGGACGGGCTCTGGCGCATCCTCGAGTGGGAACGGAGGATCGAGTGGAATCCGGGCACCTGGATCTACCTCGTCTGCGTCTTCGTCTCCGTCTTCGTGCTGGCGGTCAAGCTGGCGATGGTCATCGTCGTCTACGCGGAGCTGTACCTGGTCGGGCTCATCGGGATCTTCACGCTGGGCTTCGCGGGCCTGGCGCAGACGCAAGGCATCGCCGCGCGTTACGTCATGGGTCTGTTCGGCAAGGGCTTCAAGCTGCTGGCGCTGCTTCTGCTCGTGAGCCAGACCGAGAGCCTGGCGGACGTGGTCGCCACCCCTGACCTCGAGGGCGCGCTGAGCGCGGTTCTGCTCCAGGCCGTGGGCGCCGTGATGATCATAATGCTTCCCGGCGCCGTGGAACGGCTTGTCGCGGGATCCGCGATCGGCGACGCGGCGGCCGGTGCGGCAACGAAAGTGGGCGGCGCCGTGTCATCCGGCCTGGGCGCGGCCGCGGGCGGCCTGGCCGGCGGCGCAGGTGGCGCGGCCGTGGGCGCCGCGAAGGGCGCCTGGACGGCCCGCAAGGCGGGCGGCAAGGCGATGGCGAAGGCGGCGGGGATCGATGCCGCGAAGGGCGCCTGGAACTGGGGCAGCGCGGGACGGCAGGGCAAGATCACGGAACAGCTTGGCTCGCGGATGGGCCGGCGCGTGAACCGCCTCGGCGCCTCCAAGCCGAAGGGCGGGAAGGAGGGCGGCTCGTGACCGCGGCAATCGGTGATGCGCTCGGATGGGGCATTGGTACGACCGTCTTCAGGATGCTGGCGTTGTTCGTGGTGCTGATCGTGATCGCGCTTGCGGGCCGGACGTGCTTCGGGGTCGCGGGGGTCCTGAAGCGGTCCTGGCATCGGCGGCTGCGCGTCGGGGAAGGCCCCGCCTTGGCCGCCACCGGCGACCGGGAGGCGCAGCCGGGCGCGATGGAGGGCGGCGGCGGCACGCGAAGCCACCATCCGAAGTTCTTGCGACGCCCGAAGGACGCGCGGAAATGAGCGGCCGGACGGCCCCCCGGCCCGAGGACCGCGCCCGCGCAGCCTGGGAGGACCGCCACGCCTCGCTGGCGCTCGATCGCGACCGGTGGATGCGGGCCACGTTTGCCAGCCTGGGGCTGGCGGCCGTGGCCATGGGATTCGGCATCTGGGCGGCGGTCAGCACGGAATACGTGCCCTACGTCGTGACGATCGACGCGCTCAACCGGCCTGCCGCCGCGCTTGCCCCGCGCGAGGTCACGGACTGGGACGACGCGGTGGTGCGTCACGAGATCGGGGAGTTCGTGCGCGACTGGCGCTCGGTCTCCTCGGACGCGCGCGCGATGGAGGGGCGGCTCAGGCGGATCCAGTACCTGCTCGAGCCGGGCTCCGCCGCGAATCGCAAGGTCATCGAATGGGCAAGGGATCCCGACACCTCGCCCGTGGGGATCGCGAGAACGCACACGGTCGACGTGGCGATCGTGGCGGTCAACCTGCTCGGCGGCCGCAGCTGGCTGGTCGAGTGGACGGAGACGCGCCGCGCCCTCGGCACCGGCCGGGCCGGGGAGGTGCGCCGCTTCCAGGGCACGTTCGTGCTGGGGCGCAGGGCGGTGCGCGACGCCGCCGTGCTGCTGCGCAATCCCCTCGGCATGGTCGTGGAGGACTTCGACATCGTGAGGAAGGAATGAGCGAGACGGGAGATCCGGAAGCGCCGGAAGACCGGTCCGCGCCCCGCGAGAGGGCCGTCCCGCGCGTGACGCTGGTGGCCGCGGCCTTCATGGTCGCCGCCGCGCTCGCGATCGGCGCCTTGGGCACCTACATGTTCGGCGACAGCTGGGTCGGCGGCGTCCCCGACGCCGAGGCGCCGAACGAGATCCGGACGGGCGACCCGACGGAGCGCGCAGCCGAGATCACGGGCGGGACGCCGGACAATGGCGCGGCCGAAACCGTCGCGGGAACGCAGCCCGCCGCCGGAGCGGGAACGGCTCCGGAGACGTCTCCGGCCGAGGACGCATTCGCGGCCCTGGTCGCGGAGGAGCAGGCGCGTCTCGCCGAGCGCGCGCGGCAGGCCTCGGATTCTCCGCTCACGCCGGCATTCATGGAGACGAGGGAGCTGATCGAGGGCTGGCGGCCGAAGGAGCCTGAACCCGGAACCGGCGCCGAGGTCCCGCCCGTCTCCCACGCCGCGCCCGTCGCCGGTCGGGCGGTTGCCGGGGCGGCCTCCTCCCCTGCCCCGCAGTCAGCGGCGACCGCAGCCGGGGAGACCGTCCCGACGCATCTCCTGGCGCGTGGCAGCGTGATTCCGACGGTGCTGGAATCCTCGATCGACTCGGACCTGCCCGGGCTGGTGCGCGCGAAGGTCGCCGAGACCGTCTTCGACACCCTCACTGGAAGCCGCGTCCTGATCCCGCGCGGGTCCTGGCTCGTCGGCACCTACGGGTCCGGCGCGGGCGCCGGCCAGCAGCGTCTCTTCGTGTCCTGGACCGACCTGCGCCTCCCGGACGGAACGCCGGTCGAACTCGGCGGCACGGGGTCGCTCGGCGCGGACGGCGCGAGCGGGATCCGGGGCCGGCGCTCTACGGGAATCTGGAAGGCGCTCGGCGCGGCGGTGCTGTTCGATCTGGCCGGCAACGCCTCGGACATCCTGATCGCGAGGGAGACCGGCCAGGCGCCGGGGCGCGGCGGCCTCGCGGAGCTTCTCGGCCTGTCGACCGGCAACTCCGTCTCCCAGGTCGCGCAACAATACCTGCGCGGGATCCTGGACCGCGGCACGCGGTTCCGGGTCGACGCCGGGGCTCGGATGAACGTGCTCGTCGAGGCGGACATGCACCTGCCTGCGCAGCCTCGGGGAGCCTGGCCATGATCCCGTTCCGCACGATCGGTCCCGGCCTCCGGCTGGCGGCCGTGACGGCCCTCGCGCTCGTGTCGGGCGCGGGTTTCGCGGGCGAGCGGACGGTCACCGACGTCCTTGCGCTGGTCCGCGCGCTCGAGGCGCCGGGCGGATACGACGCGTACGAGGGACGCATTCCCATCCCGCCGCCCCGTCCGCTCACGGCCATGACGGTGGGCGAGGTGCTGGACTGGCAGGCGGAGGTGCGCAGCGCGGGCGCGCCCTCGACGGCGGCGGGCGGCTACCAGGTCATCCGGGCGACGCTGGAGCGCCTTGTCCGGGCGCACCGGATCGACAGGGACGCCCCCTTCGACGCCGCGATGCAGGACCGTCTGGCGCGGCTGCTGGTCGCGGAATGCGGCGACCCGGGGCCAGGATCGCGGCATCCGCGCTTCGCCGACTGCCTGGCGGGCATCTGGGCGGCGCTGCCGCTGGCGACCGGCCCCGGGAAGGGCCGCTCGGCCTACGCGGGCATTGCCGGCAACCGGGCGCTGACGGATCCGGGGACGGTGCTTGCCGTCCTTTCCGGGCGGCCCGTCACGCTGCCGGACGGCGTGTCCCGCGACGCCCCGCCCGCCGTCTCCGACGACGAGGTTCTGGCCTTCGGCGCGGTGCGGATCGGCCGCATCAACGCGGCCATGCGCGATGCGGCGCACGCTGGTACGCTCACGCCCTCGATCCGCGACTGGAGGTTCGATCCCTATGCCGTCGACTGACGTCCGCACCCGCCGCCCCGGGCAGGGCCTTGACAGGGATCGGGTCAAGGCCGCGCTGATGGCGCATGCCGAGGACCTGTTCCGCGAGGCGTTCGGGCCGCCGGCGCAACCCCGTGCGCCGGAATGGCGGGACAGGAAGGGTGCGGTCTCCATGCAGATGAAGGGCAGGAAGCGCGGCTGCTGGCAGGACTTCTCCAGCGGCGCCGGCGGCGACCTGTTCGACCTCGTGGCGGTCACGCGGCTCGGCCTCGTCAAGGCCAGGGAGGGCTTCCCGCAGGTCCTCGAGGAGGCGGCGCGAATCTGCGGCATGGCAACCAGTCACGGCGGGTGGCGCGGATTCCCGAAGGCGCGGCCGGCGCCGGAGCCGCAGGAGGCGCGGGACGCGGACGACGACGAAAAGCGCGACTGGGCCGCCGCGCGGGTCGTTGCCGCCATCGCCCGGATCCAGCCCGCGGCCGGAACGCCGGCCTCGGCCTATCTCGCGCGGCGGGGCGTGACGGACCTGCCGGAGACCGGTCTCGGCTGGCTGCCGGGCGCGCGCCGCCAGCCCTTCCTGCATGGCCGGTGCGGCGCGCTGCTGGTCTGGGCGCAGAACGCGGAAGGATGGCCGACGGGCGGGCAGCGCATCCTGGTGACGCCCACGGGCCGACGGGCCGGCGTGAAGGAGAAGAAGGTGTCCTTCGGGCTCGTCGGCGGCTGCCCGGCGCGGTTCCCGGCCGGGGCCGGCAAGGCGGGGGCGTCGCTGGTCGTGGCGGAGGGTCCGGAGAGCGCGCTCTCGGTCAGGCAGGCGACGGGGCTGGAGTGCTGGGCGGTGATCGGGGTCACGAACTTCAAGTCCGCGCCCCTGCCCCTGGATCGCCCCGTGATCCTCGCGCCGGACCGGGACGGCCGCGACAGCAAGGCGGGCCGGGGCTTTGCCCGCGCGGTGCACGAACAGAAAGCGCGGGGCGTCGATCTCCTGATCGCCGAGGCCCCGGAGAGGGACGGCAGCGGGAAGGACCTGAACGACACGCTGACGCGCAAGGGCGAGAATGCCGTGCGCGCGGCGGTCGAGGCGGCGCGACCGGTGACCGACGCCGACATGGAGGAGCCCCCGAAATGATGCGGAACGATTTTCCTGGAATCGGCATAGAGAGGGACGGTTTTCCGAATCTTCGGCCTGTATTTGGGGGGGTCCGCCGCGATCCGCGCCGCCGTCGCCTGGAGTCCGGGCGAAATCGGGAAATTGTTCCTGCCTGGCGCGACTCCGGACGGCGGCGTCACGTCCGGACCAGCGCCAATTTGCCAGGTCCTCGCGACCCGGTCCAGGGAAAGGAAAGGAAATGCCGTCAGGCAACGAGGCGGGCGCCGTCCCGCATGGAAAGGAGAGCGCGATGATTCGCACCGGTGCCTTCGCGGCCCTGATCGCCCTCGCGGGCCCGGCCCTCGCAGTGCCGGCCTTCTTCGTCGAGGCCGTCCCGTTCTGGATTTCGGGCCTGCCGCTTCTCGCCGGCATCTGGGTGCGCACGCCACGTGCCCGGGCCGCGGCGATGGCAGGATGGCTGGCGGTGCCTGCGGCGGTGTCCGCGATCGGGCTCGCCGGGATCGGGCATGCACCGGAGATCGTGTGGCCGGGCGCGGTCGCGGCCGTCCTGGCGCTTGCCGCTCTTGCCGGCGTGACCGGAATCTCGCTCGCGGCGTTCGCCCTGACCGCGGTTCCGTTCTTCCCGGCCTCGCCGCTCGTCGTACTGGCCGACGTGCTGCCCGGCTACGGGATCGCCACTCTTCTCGTCGTCGCGCTCGCGCTGGCCTCGGTCGAGTTGCTGCCCAGGCATCGCGGCCAGGCGCTGGTCACCGTCGTCGCGTTCCTGGTCGCGGTCAACGCCATGGAGTGGAAGCCGGGCCTGCAGCCGGCGTCACGGTGGGCCGAGGTTCCGGAACCTGCGGCCGCGACGGAGACCGGCCGACGCCTGGCGATCCGGGACATCCTGCCCGAAGGCGGCGCGGCAATCCTCGGCGAGGCGGTGTTTCGCGAAGATGACCGGGCGGCGCGGGACGCCTGGTGCCGGATCGTCGCGGAGCGGGACGTGACGCTTTTCGTGGGGGTCACGGAAACGCTGGCCGGGACGGATCGCGGTGCCGTCTGGCGGCTCGACCGGGAGACCTGCGCGCCCAGGGCCGTGCCCGCCATCGCGACGCGGGCCTGGCTTGGCATTCCGGGCGTGACGGGCGGGCTGCTCCCGATGCCGGGGACTGACGTCGGCGTCGACCTGGTGCCGGGCGAGGACGGCCGATGGCAGCGGGTGCCGGCCTACGGCAGGACCGGAACCGGCTCCCCCGAATTCCTCGTGTGCCTGGAAGCGTTCCTGCCCTGGGCCTGGGCGCGGCTGGCTTCGGAGGGACGGGCGAGGGACGTGGTCATTGTGTCCAATGACGGGGCGTTCGGGGCGTTGCCCGTGCACGTCCTGCGCCGGAAAGCGGCGGGCGCGATGGCGACGCTGACGAAGAGGGGCGTCGCTCATGCAGAGACGGGCCGCACGGTCCTGGTCCGTGCGGAGGGGGCGCTCGCACGATGAGGAAGCCGAAAGTCAACCTTCGCGGGAGGATGCAGGCCCCGGACCTTGGGCGTGTGCTGCCGGACCGTGTGGTGACGGCCCTGAAGCGCGTGCTGGCGATGGCCGGTGCGTGCGCCTTCGCCGCGCTCATGGCGGCGGCGGGACTGCCGGTGCTGTACCGGCTCTACGCGAGCGGCGGGATCGATCCTGAGCACTATCACGTCGCCTTCGCCCTGCTCTGCGTGCTGCCTGCCGCGGCGGCGCATGCGGGCGCCGCGTATTCCGGCGCCCGCGGGGTCGCGTGGTGGCTCGCCTGGCTGCCAGGCCTCGCGATCTACTACGCATACCCGTGGCCGTCGCAGGGCACCTGGCAGCCGCTCTGGATCTTCGGCCACGCCTGGGACTGGGCGCGGACGATATTCGCTCACTGGGACACGGCGGGCCCGTTTGCCCGGAATTCCTTCGGGGCGTTCGTCGGGATGGCGACGGTGACGCTCGTGGTGGTCGGAAAGCTCTGGTTCGGTGCGGCGAAGGCTGCCGGGCGTCTTGGACCGGGGGCGGTCGCCGCCAGCCAGACGGACTCGGCGCTGCCGAGCGCCAGCTGGGCGAGCCGAGGCGAGATCCTGAAGAGGTTCAACGCCAAGGGCGGCATCGTGCTCGGCGAGATGACGGACCCGGTGAAGCAGAGTCCGCGATTCACGCCCGGGCGCAAGCGGAGCTGGGGCGGCCAGGGCCAGGGCGAGCTGATCACGATGAGCGCGGAGGACGGGAACGGCCACGTGCTCGTGACCTCGCAGGCGAGCGGATACAAGTCGACCGGCCTCGTGATCCCGAACATCCTGACCTACGACGATCCGATCGTCGTGTTCGACCCGAAGTGCGAGCTCTACGCGCGGACCTGGAAGGCGCGGAAGGCGATGGAGTTCGAGCCGGTGGTGATCGACGCGAAGAACGGCTTCGATCCGGCGCGACTGATCGCGGTGCTGGCCCAGAAACATCCCTCGGCATACGTGCGGATGGCGAAGATGCTGATTCCGAAGGGCGACGGCGGGATCGAGAACGCGCAGTACTTCAAGGACGCGGCGACCAACCTCTTCACCGCCCTCCTGGCGCACTATGGCGCGACGGGATCCACGAGCATCCTCCAGGACATTGCCCGCGTGCTCGCGCAGCCGCCGAACGACGCTTACAAGGAACTTTCGCTGGAGATGCCCGAGTCGGCGCCTGCCTTCGTGGCGAACGAGATACGGGGTCTGGAGGGCATGGATTCCAAGTACTGGTACTCGGTCACGACGGAGATCCGGAACCAGCTCCTGTTCTGCTCCCTTCCGGACGTGGCGAGCTACATCACCATGGAGGAGGGAAGCAAGCTGCCGAGCCAGGTCATACACCCCCGCTGCGACATCTACCTCAACATCCCGCAGAACGTCGCCGAGGATTTTGCGCCGATGCTGCGGGTGATGCTCGGGAGCATGCTGACCGCGGCGGAGCTGATCGAGGTCAACGAGGCCCCGAGGGCAAGGCGGCTTTTCCTGATCGACGAGGCGGCGAAGCTCGGGGCGATGGACATCCTCGAGAACATCCGCGACAGGGGCCGTTCCCGCGGCCTGCACCTGATGATGTTCTACCAGACACCCGGGGAGATCGTGAAGCTCTGGGGCCGCGCCGGCATGACATCCTGGAAGGACGGCTGCTCGGCGGTCATCATGGGCCCGGTCTCGAGCCGCGACAGCGCCGCGGAGATCTCCGCGATGATCGGAACGAAGACGATCAAGGTGAAGACGGAGAGCACGTCCTCCTCGGCCCAGGTCATGTCGCCCATGGGAGGCTCCTTCAGCATGACGGAGCAGGAGCAGCTGCGCGACGTGCCGCTTCTCAGTCCGACGGCGGTCAGCCAGCTGCCGCGCCACGCCTCGATCGTCAAGGTTCCCGGGGAGAAGGCCATGCTGGTGAGCAAGGCGATCTGGTTCACGCGCGAAGACATGGAGGGCCGGGTCCGCGACACGAAGGCCATCAAGGGCGAGCTCGACGTGTCCAACGACCAGGAGGAGCTGCTTCAGCTGCTCGACGAGATGTCGAAGACCGCGGAAGGTGGCGAAGGCCAGGAGCAGTCAGCCTCTCGCTCCGGCGACGAGGAGCGGCCGCTATCGGAGCAGGCCAGGGCAAGGCGGCCGCGTCCCCCGGAGGAAGCCACCGCAAGGCCTCGCGAATTCGATCCGGGCGAGATCCGGATTGACGATGATTTCGAGGCGCCGTTCGCCCTGCGCGACGACGAGCGGAACGGCGTGCCGCAGCCGGACGCCGAAGGCTGGGCGCCGCAGACTGCCGAAGACCGGGACGACGGGAACGGTCATGCGAAGACGGCGAACGCCGCGCTCCAGGCCACGGGTGAAGCGGAAGACGCGGGGGAGACAGGTGCAGGCGAGACTCCCGTGCAGGATCCAGAGGCGGGACCTGGCGAGGGCAGGACCGAAACCGTGGGGCCACCACCGGAAAACGCGAGCGACGGACCCGGCAAGCCGGAAATGGAGACGGGCGCCGAAGCCCGGGACGCCGAAAATGTCGAAGCGAGCGGGGAGGCCTCGCCGGCCGCATCGCAGGACGCTGGGGGAAAGGCAGTGGTCCCGGCTGGCGAGACCGAGACGGAGACCGTCCCGGTGGATCGTGTCGGGTCGCAGCCTGGCGCTGACGAAGGCGAGGCGGAACAGGGGGCCGCGGAGGACGCGGACGACGTGGACGGGGGTCCGGACGCCGTGGAGACGGCAGCCGTGGTGGACGGCTCGGCTGCAACCGAGGCCCCTGCTGCCCCGGACTCCGGAGCGGAGACGGCCGAGGCCAGGACCGGAACCAGGGGGCCGGCCTCGGAAGATGCGGAATTCGGGAACGGGGCCGTGGACGCGGATAGGTTCGCCGAGGCCGCCGGCCCCGAGGTTGACGCCGATGATCCCGCGTCCGCCAGCCAGGAACCTGCAGGGGACGAATCCGGGACCGAAGCGACGCCTTCCATGGATGGTCGAGACGAACCGGTGAGTCCGGACGGCGAGACGGCCGACGCAAGCACGGAGAACGAAACCGCATCCCGGCCTGCCAAGAGCAGCGAGGATGCGGGAGTCGCGCCCAACGGCGGTGAAGCCACTCCCCCTGCCCTGAAGGAAGGCAACGGCCCGACGGGCGTTCCTCCGGAAAGCGGCGGCGCGGGGGACGCGGTCGCCGGGGGCGAGGACGGCGGCGACTGGTCGGTCGAGGAAAGCCGCAGGGCGCTCCTGATGCTCCATGACGGCGTGGCGCCGGCAGAGATCGCCCGGACGCTGCGACGCGGACTGGCGGAGACGGAAGCGGAGATCGAGAGGATGGGCAGGAGCGCGATGGTGCCAGGCGGAAGGGGGGAGACGGATGGCCGAGAGCCCGGAAACGGGCCGTGAGGCGCCGTCGCACGGTGTAGCGGGCCAGCGCGGTGACGCGGAAGGCGGCGGCCTTCCTGAAGCGGCTGGCGGGCCGCCGGTCGCGTCCGCGGATCCTGCGGTGGATGCGGGAAAAGTGACCGGCGACCCGGAAAACCGGCCGGATCCGGCCGGTTTCGGGCCGGATGTCGGCGATTCCGGGGGGAAAGCCTCCAGGAGCCTCTCTGACGCCCGGGAAGGTGCCGTGGCGAGCGCAGGCACCGGGACCCGGAAAAACCCGTTGAGGCGCCTCCTCGGCCGTCTCAGGGGGTCGAGTTTTCGCGAGCGGCCGAAAAGCGGGCCGGAATCCGCCGTTCCGCCCAACCTGCGGCCCTGGACAGGGGAGGTCCTGCCCCACGTGAGAGAGACCCGCGACGACGGGCCGATCGTGCACTTCATGGACTTGATCGCGTGGCATACGACCCTGCCCGCGGACCGCTACATCCTTCATGCGGAGCGGCGTCGGCGTCGCAGGGAGAGCCGGGTCAGGTGGGCGCTTCGCCGCTTCGCAGCGACTGTCGGCGAGCGGTCGCCCGCCTGCCCTCCCTGGCTCGAGAGGAAACGGGAGCGCGAAGACCCGTGAACGTGCTCGAAGGGATCCCGCGCCCTGCGCTCCTGGCGGCCGCGGTCGCCGTCGCGCTGCTCTCCGGGATCGGTCTTGCGGCGTCGGCCGGGCTGATTCTCGGAAACGCCACGCCGTCGGTTCCGCGCGGCTTCTATCTCAGGGCCGGTCCGGAGAGGGCGACCTACGTGACGTTCTGCCTCGGAGCGCGTCATCGCGGGGCGGAATGGTACCCCTACATGTGCTCTCCGGACGATCCGGAGGGAGTCCGGATCCTGAAGCGGGTGCGGGAGCGGCGCGGAAACTCGGTGATCGTCGAGGGCGACGGCCCGCGCGCGCTTGACAGCCGGATCCTCGGCCCGGTGCGCCTTGACGAGATCCGGGGATGGTGGCGGCCGCTGGTTCCGGGGAGCGCGCCGGAGCGATGAAGAAGGGGCGCAAGGCCCGCAATTCTCCCCGCGCCGCCGACGTCCGGGAACGTCTCGCCGCGCTGGACGTGAAGATCGCACGCGTCCGGGAGCGGGAGCAACGTCTGGCGCTCAGGAGGCTGTACAGGGCGGGATACTTCGCGGTGCGGTTCAGGAACGGCGAGTTCGCGGAGATGTTCGCGAAGGCGTTCCCGGCCGAGGGGCGCCGGCCCTCCACCGTGTCCCGTGAAGAAGCGCGCCGGGCCAGGCTCGCCGCAAAACAGGGTTCCGGATCCGGAGCGCGCGGCCGGGAGGCGGGCGTGGCGACGGCCGACCCTCCCGCGGCGCGCGGCGCGACGATGACGGCGGAGGAGCGCGAGAGGCTCGATCCTGCCGGCGTCCTCGACGACCAGGAGAGCCTCCAGGCGCTCGATGCCGAGATCGCGCGCGTCCGGGAGCGGGAGGAGCGCCTGGCGCTCAGCCGGCTGGATAGGGCGGGATATTTCGGGTTCCGGATCACGAACGGCGAGTTCGCCGAGACGTTCGCGAAGGTCTTCCTGACCGAAACGCGGCGGCCCTCCACCCTTGCCCGTCTCGAAGGGCGTCGCGTCGCCCACTACGCCGGCCAGCGTGCCAGGGACGCCCGGCGCAAGGCCCTGCTTGGCGGTTTCGTGGTCGCCCAGTGCCGGCACAAGGCGGAGGTTCACGCCGCGTTGGTGCCCGACATCGGGGAATGGCTGATGACGCACCGGAACGCGGCGGTGGGCGCGAAGAACGTCGAGACGCTTTCGGGCTTTTTCGCGGACGCGGCGGACAAGGGCCTCTCCGGCCCGCCGGTGAATTCGAGGAAGGCACGGAAGGAGCGTACCCACCGGCTGATCCTGCTCGGCGCCTGGGTGCTGGCGCGGCGCGAGAGGCTGAAGGAGCTTCGGGATCTCGTTGCTGAAGAACTCGCGCGCTTTCTCGACCAAGGCCGGCGCGCGGCCCTCGACAAGGCGCTGCTCAAGGACGTTCTCGGCAAGTGAGACTACTCGTCGGGCCCGTCAGCGGGCGTCCGGGCCGTCGCGCTTGCCGCGCGGATGATGATGACGGCCAGGGCGGCGGCCAGGAGGCCGAGGAAGAGATAGCCGAAGAGTGCCTGGAACGCGGCCGCCAGGCGGTGTTCCTCACGGGGAGCCAGGTCGCCGTAGCCCAGGGTGGCGAACGTCATGACGCTGAAATACAGCGCTTCGCCGAACGGCGGAGAGGTCACCACCTCTCCGGTTCGTGTCACCTGGAGGCCAACCTTCATGTAGTGCAGCGCATGCAGGAGAATTGCTGCAAGGACGCTCAGCACGATCAGGGCCGGGGGGATCGCAGGGGAGTTCTTCACGCTCTTCAGGCAGGCTCCCAGCAGGGCAAGGAACAGTAACAGCTGGATCCCGAAGAGATGTCCGGGCGTGGGCGCGTAGTCCGGGAACACCACGAGAAGGAGAGAGGCCGCAACGGCCAGGGCTGCATTCAGCCACGAAGTGGGTGACAGGGTCTTCATCACTGGGGTGCCTCGCTCATTGTTCGCGTGTCGGGAACCTGGAGGCCTCCGCGGGATCGGTGCGCCCGGCACGCCTCCCCCCGTTTGAGTTCCGACCGCCCAGGGTCGATGCCACTATCCTGTGCAGGGTGGCCCAGGGCGCCGGTCCGTCTACTCTGATGTCATGCAGGGCCCTGAAGTTCGCTGTCACCTGGGATCTGGCTGTCTCGCTCCCCAGCGCTTTCAGGTGCGGCCCCCTGCCGCCGCAAATCTGGAGCGTCTCGACGACCGTGAAACAACGGTAGATTCGTTGGGCCAGGCTGTCCTTGGCTGCATCGGTGTCGTTCTCCCTTGGCTCCACGAGGTCCGCCAGCAACGCCTTCTGCCCGGCCCGGATGTCCTCGGCTGCAGGCACGGTACCGTACTTCAGCGCCTTCACCATCTTCCAGGCCGTTGCTGCGTTCCTGGTTTCGGCCGAGACGACGGCAGCCCTTGCGACGACCCGTTCGAGATCCGTGGGAGCCAGGTCTGAGCGGTCCAGCCCTTCGATCCTCTGCTTGATGGCGGCGTCATACGGCCGGAGCAGGTCGCCGCGGGAGAAGCGCGGGTGACCCCCGAAACGGGCCCTGGACTCGAAGAACGGGGCATCGCTGAACTCTCGCGTCAGCTTCACGCGAACGTCGGCTTCGGCCCGCGCTCTCGCGATCTCAGCTGCAAGCTCGTCAACAGCTTCCTGGGACGCGCCGACAGTCTTGCGCGCTGCTGCAAGCGCGTCCTGCACCGGCTTGCGCAGCCCCCGGTGGAATTCGCCGCCGTCCGTGTCAGGGGCTATGCGTTCCGTAAGGGCGCAGGCCAGCTGCAGTTCCCTGTCCTCGCGCTGCCGATTCTTTTCGTGCGCGCTCGTGACCTTGAACCGGCCCTCCTGGATCGCGTTCCCGATCCGGTGGAGAACGGGGTTGGCCTGGATGGCGGCGCGGGCTGCCTTGCTCGCGGCATCGAGGAGGCGAGCGTCGAGACGACCCTCGTCGAGGAAGGCGTTGAGGAAGGCCGTTTCCTGCTCGTTGAACTCGTACATCGGCGCAAGCTCGCGCCGGCATTTCTCGACCGAACGGTCCAGCCAAGACTTGATGCCTCCGCGACTGTCGAAGTAGCCTTCGGGAAGGCATGGCAGAAGGCTGTCCCGGATGTCCTTTTCAGTGCCGTCGATCCTGGCGGAGGACACCTTGCGCCAGTCGTCGTTCGTGTTGGACACGCCGAACACCATGGCCGCGAGCTTGACTTTCTGCCGATCGATTCCGGGCGTGTCGACGATGCTGTCCGCGTCGAACAGGTCCCGTCCCTTCATGCGCGCGACGAGGGCGTTCAGCTTGCCCCCCATGACTTCGTGAACATCGAGCACGGGCACGTCGTTCGCCCTGTAGTCGCCGAACTCCGCTGACGGAAGCCGCTGCACTTCGAAGAGAGGCAACCGCGCCTGGTAGTTGAAGTCTACGTGAAGGGATGTGTGACCGCCGATGGCAGCGGGGCAGCGGAACGTCCACTTCCCGCGCCCCTTCGGCGGCGCGTTCTGGACCCGGTATCCCTTGGATTCCATGATCTCAATGACGCGAGTCTCGAATCTCGGCTTGTCGTCCATCATCGCCGACCAGTCAGCGGCGCCGACGTAGTTGATGTCGATGTCGAAGGAGAGCCGGGGCAATGGCAGGTGGAAGGCGTTGAGGGCCGTGCCGCCCTTCAGGGCCATTCGCGGTGCGACCACGTCGTCGGACGCGAAGGCGTCGAGAACGTCGAGCAGGCGAACCGTGGTTTCGACCACGGGAGCTTCGTAGCGCAATTCCCGGGCCAGGTCCTCGACCTTCCGCTTCGTGATGTCCATTCAGAATTCCATTTCCGGATCCGTGCCCTCGAAGGACGTGTCGATCGCATCGGGCGGAAGGTACACGCGCCAGTGGCGGTTGAGCGCCGAGTGCCCCGGCCTGGCGCGGAGTCCGTAGGGCTTCCATCCGGGAAGCATGTCGTGCAGCCGTTCCAGCGTCAGGAGAGAGACGTCCAGCTTCGTCTGCCATCGCTCCAGCCACCACCCGACGACCCCCGCAACCGAGCTGATCCCGAGAAGCTCCACGTAGTCCGCCACCTTGCTGCAGTCGAACTCGTCCACGAGGTACGGCGCGACGTTCAGGCATTCGATGACCTCGTCCCTGCCGCCGGCGCGATCCGCGCGGTGCAGGACGTCGACGAGCGTTCGCTCGAATGCCGTGACCTTGAGGGAAACGCCCTGCCGTTCCATTCGAACGGTCAGGAAATCCGTCTCGCCGGCGGCAATCAAGGTACGGTGGGGCCTGACGATTCGGCAACGCCGGCACGGCAGGGCCACCGTTCGCGGCCGGCCGGTGCTTATGAGGTGAACGGTATTGTAGCGCACGGTGTAGGAAATGCCGTACAGCTCGAGCGCGGTGTGGTATCCCAACACGCCGTCCGGGCGGAGCTTGCTTGCGTAGACGTAGTCCGGCACGGCGAAAGGGCCAGGCAATTTGCTGTTTGGCCCGGCTGCAAGCACTCCGCCGTTCAGGCGCTGGAGCCGCCCGGCATCCGTTTCCCGCTTCAAGAGGCGCCCGATGGTCGCGGAACCTTCGGGCAAGCCGACAGCCGCTGCGAACTCGCCTCGTGTGAACGCCGGATTGGCGCTCAGAAAGCCCGTGGCCCTTTCCTGAAGCTCGGTCGGCATGACAGTCTCCTTCGTGCCCCGAAGCTATCCGATTTCCGCACGCAACGCACTACCGGTCTTGCGGGGAGACGACGTCGGCATTTCGTCCCAAGTGCGGCCGCGGCAGGTCCTGCGGTTCGCTTTCTCCGTCCGCGACGGACGTCCACGGTCCGCATGCAGGCATTGCGTGCCAAGCTCGTGAATTCCATGGTCCTCTTTGCCGTTCGGCCTCGGCCGTTCCGGGAAAGGCCGACGGCGTACAGGCATTGGCGCCGCGCAAGAGACGCGGCTCAGGGCGTCAGTTCCTCAAGGAGGAATTGGGGCAACGAGATGCGCCATCGGCGGATAGGCACTGGATTTTCGTGGTAATGCGGGAAGCGCAGGGGCATCGTTTCGTCGGGGCGCAACGCCTCGAGGCGGTCCAGCGTCCGCTCCGACACGTTGAGCTCAGATTGCCAGGTTTCGAGCCACCAGCCTACGATCCCGGCTGTGAACTCAAGCCCAAGAAGCTCTGCGTAGTCTGCCACCTTGCGGCAGTCGAACTCCTTCCAGCGATAGGGTTCACAGTCGAGCATGAAGAGGATCTCCGCCATGCCGCCGACCCGTGACGGGTGGAGAACGAGGTCGACCAACGTGCGTTCCGGGGCCGTGACGCGGAGAGGCACGTCCATCAATGGCCTGGTCACCGTCAGGAAGTCGGTCTTGCCAGCCGTGACCAGTCGAGGGGGCGGATGGAAGAACCTACAAGACTGGAAGGGAAGGTGGACGGATTGGGACGGCCCGCAACTCACAACATGAACGTCATCCAATCATCCCGCAGGAAACCCCGTCCTTCAGGGCGGGGAGGAATGCGGGCTCCCGTGTTCCGTGCATCGTTGCCGTCTCCTCTTTCCGTGACGTGTCGACGTGATATCCGTAGCCGTCGCCGCGCTGGACGACGCGGCAGTGCCGGTGCGAGATCCCCTGCACCGTCCCCTCCGCCGTCTGGACGTTGAAGGAGCCTGTCCGGCGCACCGCGACGCGGCCCACGTGGACACCCCTCTTCTTGCCCGAGGGCACGGTCGCGCGCACGATGTCGCCCGTGCGGAAGCCGCGCACGGACTTCTCCGCCATCAGGTATCTGACCGGAAAGCCGGACCGGTTCACGCGGGTCCGCGCATACGCGCCCCGGCCCATGGCCCTGATCGCGAGCACGGGCTGCCTCCAGCCCTTCAGCGCCGGCGTCTCGCCGACGCAGGCGGCGTCGAGGGCATGCGACTTCGGGATCCCCAGCCGCGTGCGGTTGAACTTCGTCCGCCCGCCCGAGGCGCCGGTGACGGGAAGCCCCGTCCGCCTCAATGCCTCGAACAGGACGCGGCGCGTGGCGTTGACCGCGGCGGCGGCGGAGAGCGGCGCCTTCGCCTGCGCCAGCACCTTCCGGAGACGCTCCGGACGCCTGGCCAGGAACGCTTCCACGGGCTGCGCGCCCTTGGCCTGGTTGCACGGTCCGCAGGCCGGCGCCAGGTTGGACACCCGGTCGGAGCCGCCATGGGCCTTGGGACGGACGTGGTCGATCTGAAGGGGTGTGCCGGATGCATCGCAGTAGACGCATTTGCGTTCCCACTTCTCCAGCAGGCATTCCCGCACTTCGTATCCCGCCAGCGTCCCTTGCTGGTACTCCGCGCCCGCGATCTCCGGGTTCTCCAGCGCCTGGGTGTCGAACCGGACGACCTCGCACGCGATGGAGGTCACGGGCGCGAGCCTGCGCAGCCGCTCCGTCCACGAGGCCACGTTGTCGACCCGCGACTGCAGCGAGGGCGGGAGCTTCCTGTCGGAGCGCCGGTTCAGGAACCGCTTCTTCCGGTAGCGCAGGTTGGCCGAACGCCGGCGTCGCCGGTAGTTGCTCCGTTGCTGCATCGCCTTTCTGATTCTTGCTCCCCTGTGCTCGATCTCGGCCAGGAACAGGACCTCGCCGTCCTCCCGCACCAGCGCCAGGCCGGTGGTCTTCGCGCCGGGATCAACCTTCAGCCCGATCTCCTGCGCGTCTCCGCCAACCCGGTCCCGAAGCCGGATGGTGAAGGGATGGAGCCGCACCACGACGGCACGGCCCCTGCCCAGGAGCCTTCTCGCCCGGGCCGGGTGGCACGGCATCAGCGGAGAGCCGCCCCGGTCCAGGACGAAGACGCGGCTCACGCCGCTCTCGGGGTCGCTCGCGCTTCCCCGGTGACGCCGGCCGAAGCCGGTCTCCCCTCGCACAACCTGACCACCCGCATCACGATCCGCCC
>VXSG01000042.1 GCA_009838075.1 Boseongicola sp. SB0665_bin_10
CTTATCCACAGCCACCTCCCGGTTCCTTTCTGATTCTCGAAGCATACGAGGGACGCACGATGGGACACGCGGGCGCGATCATCTCCGCCTTTGGCGAAAGTGCCAGCGAAAAAGTCGAGATTCTGGAAAATGTCGGCGTGACCGTCGCCGAAAACCCTGCCGTGATTGGCAAGACCGTCGCTGAAGTCATGGGAAAGGCCGCCTGACATGATCAAACCTTCCGTCCTCGTGACCCGTCGCTGGCCTGCCGCCGTCGAGGCCCAGTTGGCCAGGGACTACAACGCCACCTTCAATACATCGGACGTGCCGCTAGCGACGCTGCAAATGCGCGAGGCGATGAAGCGCTACGATGCTGTGCTGCCAACCGTGACCGACAAACTGGATGCCGATGTCCTTGAGGTCGGCAAACCTCAGGCAAAGATCATCGGCAACTTCGGCGTCGGTTATGGCCACATATGCGAGTCCTCGGCCCGCAAAAGCGGCATGACTGTGACCAACACACCCGACGTGCTGTCCGAGTGCACCGCCGATATCGCGATCACGCTGATGCTGATGGTGGCGCGGCGCGCCGGCGAGGGCGAACGCGAGGTGCGCGAAGGCCGCTGGACCGGCTGGCGCCCGACGCATCTGCTGGGCACCAAGGTGTCAGGCAAGACTCTCGGCATCATCGGCTATGGCCGCATCGGTCAGGAAATGGCCAAGCGCGCGTACCACGGGTTCGGAATGCAGGTGGTTGTCCAGAGCCGCAGCCGCATCGCACCAGAGGTGCTGGCCCAATGCAGCGCCACACAAGTCGACACCGTCGAGGATCTGCTGCCCCGATGCGATTTCGTCTCGCTGCATTGCCCTGGTGGGGCCGCAAACCGGCACCTCATCAATTCGCGCCGGCTGGATCTGATGAAAGAGGATGGCTTTCTGATCAACACCGCCCGCGGAGAGGTAATCGATGAATGGGCCCTGACTCAGGCGCTGAAGTTCAGCACGATCGGTGGTGCCGCACTGGACGTGTTCGACGGCGAACCGTGCATCGCACCTGACCTGATGCAGTGCGAAAATCTGGTGATGCTTCCGCATCTCGGCTCTGCCACGCGCGAAGCCCGCGAGGCGATGGGGTTCCGGGTGCTGGACAACCTCGCCGATTTCTTCGCTGGCCGCGACCCGCGTGACCGGGTGATCTGATAAGGGATTCTATATCGTTGACTGAAACTGCGGAACATGGCATGTTCGGGACTGTCCGAAGGGCGGGTTTCCCGCCGATCTTCATCAGGACTTGGGCCTATGGCCCCGTGGAAGACCGCCGCGTGGGCGGGAAGGCATGACGAGGCGTCCGGGATTGGCGCATCTGCACGGCGAGAAGCGTTGGGGTTGCCCACTTCACCGACCCGTGAAATCAGCCGGGGCTGGGATGCACCGCATTTCAGTCAACGGTATAATTCCCATCTGATACCCGTCGCCCTCCCTGCGACCACCGTTCGCGAGGCAGGCGGCAACACCTATTTCGACGGCCCGCACCACACTCTGGCCGGCTTGTGGCGCAAGATCCTGACCCGCCGCGCACCGAATGTTGCAGCGTGGTTCGACGCGAGCACGGTTGGCTCCATTCCCGCAGGCGCCTGTGCCACGCCCTGCCTTCATGCGCTGACGATCTGGTTTCAACGGCAGCACATTGCTGACGAGAACATCGCCATTCGTGATCGGCGACAGGCGGAATCCAATGCCGGCGCGGCTTCGGCTCCCGGCAGTTTCGCCCAAGTCCCTGCCAGTGCCGATATCGATGCAATGGCCCTTGAGGCGAACGCATAGACCCTGTCCGTAGGCCCAACTCTGACAGCCCACCCGCCTGAGACCGAGCGCGTAACGGTTCTTGAAATTCACCGCCGCATCTACCAGGACCTCACCAAGCAGGAAACCCAGCGCTGGACGCGCCGGGAACGCGAAACGATCCTGGGCGAAATCGAAGGCGACATCGATCTGTTGTGGTGGACGGCCAAGCATCGTCCGGAACGCCCGACCCTGACCGGCGAAATCGACTGGGACCCGCAGTTCGTTCACGACAGCATCTTCGATGCCGCGCTGAAGTGTTCGACGCTTTCGAGCATGCCGCACAGGATCGTTGTTGCGCATTGTCAAACTATCCGCCCTGCATCCGGTTCCACAGCTGGATCCGCGGCGACCGCGACGGCAACCCGAACGTGACGGCTGTTACGACGAAACATGCCCTCTGCCGGTGCCGCTCCGCGATTGTCGAACGCTACTGCAAGATGCTTGCAACCGCCGCGATGGCCAGCGTTGATCACCGGCCAAACTGGATGTCAGTCATCCGTATGGAAAAGCAGCAGCTGACTATTCCGCCAGATGAGTTTCTACATCTTGCCCCATTCTGAATTGTCTTCTCTGACAGCTTCGTGCTGTTTGGGACGTTTCACTGCACCGTCTCACGCGCGTGACAGAAATTCCCTAGAAAACAGAGAAAATCGGGTGCTTCCTGGCAACCTCGGCACGATGAGGAGGACAGCCCCTTGCGGTTATGTGCAGTTGCCTGATCAGGATGCAAGGCACTTGCGGCGCCTGACACGCGTTTCGCGAAATCAATGGTTGGGCTGGTCGGACGCTGGGCGCCGCCGCCGAGTGTTCGGCCAGCGCGTGTTTGCCCACGGTTCAATGACCGCAGCACCGGCGTCCTGAAACGGGCTCGAATCCCGCGTGGCAATTGCGAATCCCCTGGTTCGCCTTCAGCCCGACAGCGCCGTTGCGACCCCTGTACGGAAAGTTGGGGGGCCAATCGCCCCCCAAGTTTCGCCTGTCAGGCTCACTTGTCGTACCGCCCAGTTTCTGCCTGCGGCCTGACCTGCGTTTTGGAAGCAGGAAAACCAGAAGATCCTAGCAGCAATGCCATCTTTATGACCTCGCTATACGTGAATTCCACCCCCAACTCTTCTTTCAGGACTACCTTGCAAGCAGTCAAATCCTCGTGGACACACTTACTCACCACAATGTTCTTGACTGGGCTATCCGAACGTGTTGGTCCGCTTAGCTCCTTAAGTTCCTTGATCGTGCAACCTGAATTAATCACGCGTTCTCCGTCACGTAGGATGCACGATAGGCGATCTGCTGCACTATCGAGCGGCATTTCAACCTCCTTTTCCTATGGTCCAATTTCTGGCCAGATAGCATACGCCATCGCCATTTATCAATCGATTTGTTGATCATCCACTGTCGAATTCATACGACGCGTTCCGCGGTGGTTGGAAGCCCTACTGTCTGACTCCATCCTCATTCGCCTTTTGGCAAATCAATCCAGCGTCATGTATGAGGGCAACGTGGGAGACAACTCAGCTATCCACACCATCACACAGCAACACGACCGCGCGAAAGTTGATCGTGGCAACGCTTCCCCCTTGGTCCCGCCGCCTTGGCCCAAATGCTCGTCATCACCTCTAAACGGCCAAATATGCACTCCTGTGAGCGACTAAATTGCCCCTGAGAGCCCTTCAGAGGCTCGTACAGCCCGACACAGCGCTTTTGCCTGAACCATGACCAGCTTGCCCTCCCCAATGACGTGTGTAGCCGTTCTCCGCGTCACCGAAGATTGCCAGTCACTCCAGACCGACTGCCACGGTTCTTGGCCGTCAGTCATCGCTCGTGCCGCCCGGGACATCTGCGATCCAGGCCAATTGGCGGATCGCTCGGCTTCACATTTGCGCCAATGAACCCAGCATCCCGACGATCGAAGTGCTACCTTGCCGGCATGATGGCGACCAACCGATACACGTTCCGAAAGGCGGCGGCTGCCGATCTTGGGCTGCTGCGAAAATGGCAATCACGACCACATGTCCGAGAGTGGTGGGATTCGGACGAGCCCGGCAATGAAGAGGAGCTTGCAGACCCTCGCATTGTGAGATGGATCGTCTCGACGGTCGGACGTCCCTTTGCCTACATGCAGGACTACACGGTCCATGGATGGGAAGATCACCATTTCTTCGGACTTCCGGAAGGGTCCCGCGGCATCGACCAGTTCATTGGCGATCCGGACATGATCGGGAAAGGGCATGGATCTGCCTTCATCACGGAGCGGCTGACGACGCTCTACGAGGAAAGCGCTCCAGTGGTTGCCGTCGATCCGCACCCCGACAATGCGCGTGCGACCGCGGCATACAGGCGAGCAGGATTTGCTGAATTCGGCCCGCCGCGAGAAACACGGTGGGGTCCAATACTTCCCATGAAAGTCGGTCGCTAAACCAGCTCCCGCGGACGTCAACCGGATTCCGGCTTTTCGTGCGCTTGTTCCAAGTCGCGAACTTCACACCGTCTCACTCTCGCCCCTGGCTCCGCTCGACAAGCCCTCGGCCAGTTCTAACGAATGCGAGTCTTTCTGGGCAAACTCCGAGGAGCCAAGGACTTCTGAAGTCAATTCTTCCCGCTCTCGCCGCAATGGCAAGAATCGCCCCCTGCGATGCACTTGAGTTGAGTGGCAAATCTTGTTACACTAGGCGTAACAGATCAAAATGCTTTATTTTCAACAAGCTACGGGTCACGAAATCCAATCTTGTTACGGGGCGTAACAAAAAACGTAACACGCGAAACCCCTTATTTTCCTGCTGAATATGTGTGTATCTGGTCTCTTGTTACGGAATCGCTAAGTACATGTACTATACGCGCGTGCGCACGCGCACACACGCACGCACACGTGGTACACATTTTCTGGCGTAACGTAACAGAACTCGTGAAATCTCCTGTATCATCTTGTTTTACAAAGACATTACCGTGTTACGCCGCTGTTACAGGCCGAATCCGGAAATGAAATTAAGACGCAAAATCAACGCACTACGACATGGCAATTCTGTTACGCCCCGTAACAACGCCCCAGGAAGCTCAAATCCCAGAAAGACACACGATATCAGAAGGATAGAGTCACTCCGACGCGAATGGGCACGCATCCGCCCCGTAACAGGCCTCAACTTGCCTCGATTGCCAGGGCCGCCCAGGTGATGACATGGCACAACATATCGTGCAAAACGCCAAAAGCCTCTCCTAGATCTATGAGACTTTGGCAAAATCTATGAGAAGGGTTTCTAAACGACACAATATATCGATTCGGCTCCGCGCGAGGCCCTACATGATGTGCTGCGTTGCAGACAGCGTCATAGATTTCGGGAAAATCCGAAATCTACGAGCGTATTTTCAGTATGGCACAAAATGTATGTCCTCGGCTCCGGCAAAGAGCGCTTCTTGTGGCAGGGCGCTAGAGGCTCTCATAGGTTTATGAGGGTGCGACAAAATCTAAGAGACCGTTCTCGTGTAACAACAATATGTAGATTATGGCTTTCCGCTGAAGCAGCATGTCGCTACCAGGCCGCATCATGCTTCATAGATTTTGTGACTTGGACGAAATCTATGAGACGACGTCATGCGTTGTGCAAGATGTTGATCATCGCTTCAGCAGTGCAGCACATAGTGTGGTCCGTGAAATTTGTCTTCATAAATCTATGGCAGACACGGCAAATCTATAAGCCGCGTTTCAGCGAGACGCTACATGTTGTGCCGATGCTCATCCACTTTGCGATCGCGCCCTCCTGGCCATCGGTCGGAACCTCACCGGACACCACCAGATGACGCCTGCAGAAAGTGTCCGGAACAAGAATCTGCCGGGTTGTTGGAGCACTGTGGCGAACCTATGATTCGCTGCGAAACCGTTCGTGGAAAGGGATTTTCCGAGATGATCAAACGTGTTTTGCAAGCTGCCGCACTTCTGGTCCTGGTCGGGACATCAGCTGCCATCGCGCAGGTCACGGATGTGGCAAGCATGGCCGGCCAGGTCCAGGGCCAGTTGGGCGCCATTGGAACCTTTGCCGGCGTGCTGTCTTTCCTGTTGGGTTTTGTCTTCGGGATCATGGGACTGCTCAAGCTGCGAGCGCATCAGAACAACCCGAACGACCCCTCGAATACCCCGACCAAGGCGTTCGCGCTGATTTTCGTCGGGGTCGCCCTGATCGGCATTCCCACCATCATGGGTGTCGGCGTGGGCAGCCTGTTCGGCACCGGCGCGGACACGACGGACCTTACGGGAACGAACACCTTCACGGAAATCAACTGACGGCTGGCTCACGATGCTGGCTGGGCTTCCGTCACGGCCCCTTGCATTGCTGACATTGTCAGCCCGTGACCATGCGCGGCTGAACGCGTCCATGATGGACCGCATTCACGCGGCCATGGAAGCCGACGACTGGACATGCCATGTCTGCAAGGTCCGATTGCCCGGGACGATGGAAATCGACCATCTTGGCGGACATTTGCCTGCCTGCACCCGCCTGCGGCCGATCTGCCAGTTCTGCCATGACAGGCAGCACCCGCTCTGGGCCTCGTCTCGGCGGCGGATCGTGCCCGTCCTGGCCCCCGACTTCGCTCCGGAGGATCTCTCGACCCTTGCATGGACGCTCCTTGTCCATGCAGAGCAGGAAGGGTTCCGTCATGAGGCACACCTCATGACCCGCGACTGGATCGACCGGCACGAGCAGGCCGTGGACATCCTTGGCCATGGCAACGCGGAGGCCATCTTCGAGGCTGTCCTCGCATTGCACGACCGCGTCGAGGCGAACAACCTTGAAGAACGCCTAGCGAGGATCGACAGGCACATCCGGTTTGCCCCGGCGGTCCTTCTTGAGCCTGGCCGTGCAATCCAGGTCTGGCGTCAGCCCGGCTTCACGGCGCTTGGTGAGGAGTGGGCTGCGGACCTGGTTCCGATCGAAACGCCTTACGCGCAGCTGCGCCAGGCGGGAGACGAGATCCGAGGGAGAGGCCAGGAATGAAGCTGGGCAACATCCGGCTCCGGGACATAGACAAAACCGAGAGCTTCAACCCCGTATCAGATCCCCCACCCGTCGGATGCATCCTCCTCGGCGAGGACGGCTGGCATGCGAGGTGCAGCCAGCACGAACAAGGCGGCCACGGCACCGGCGATCTCGACGAGCTGGACCCGGACGTGATCTGGATGGTCACGTCACTGGCCGATGACCACCGCTTCAAGGTCATGGAAGTCGAGTCCAGGGAAAGGGGCATCACGCTTCTGAGGGAAACATGGCTCCGCCAGGATTTCGGCACCATGACAAGGGACTGGGGCATGTCCGATCTCCCCGGCGGCCAGAAGGCCGACGTCCTGGCGAGCCTTCTGGACAGGACAGCCAGGACGGCGTTGAACGCCCTGGCCGCAGGCGGAGACGCGCCGAAGGCTGACGGACTGCGAAAGGCGCCGTCTCTCAGCACCTGGATGCGCGGCCAGATGCGTCCGGAACTCGCCAGAACGTCCTGCAGCGAACCAGGGCTGGGTGCCGCACTGAGAGACGTCATCAAGGCCAGGGGATTCAAGAGGCAGGCTTCGACGCCGGACGGGGCATTCATGATGGAGGCGAGATTCCCGCCGCTCAGCCATGCATGCGAGATTCTCCAGGCTCCGGTTCCGGCGGCCGACAAGTGGAAGGTCGCGATCATTGAGGGCAAGGCGCATATCAACGGATTGTTGCCGGACCTTGAGGCGACCGAGGTACCGGTCGTCATCGTCGGAACGCCGGAACAGGGCAGCGGCGTCGGCGCCTACGTCCAGTCATGGACGAGAGGCACCGCACGCGAGAAACAGCGTTGCTGCTACACGCTGGACGAGGTCCGCGAGATGGTGCCCGGACTTCTCCTGCGCAACTGGAAGGCCTATCTCGGCGAAGGATGGGAAGACTCTGCGAGCTCGATCTGCCTGAGGAGGCTGATCCAGAACGTCGGCGAGGAAATCGCCCATGCCTCCTGGTCGGCGGGGCTTGCGGCGGAGAACCTCCTTTGCGCTGCCATGCGCCAACCCGGCGCGAACGAGCGGGTTCCCTTCGAATCAGCCTGGATCGCGGCCAGGAACCGCGTCCGGATGGCGCCTGTGGTCAAGGCGGTGGAGGATGCCGGCGGTGAAGTGATGGCAACCTATGTCGGCGATCTTTCGATCGCATCGGAACCCGATCCGGAAGCGGTTGACAGGCTGGCCAGGACGCTTTGGAGCAACGGCATGTTCCTCGCCGTCGACACGGCCATGAGAATTGCCGACATGGGCGTGGACATTCCTCTGGCGGCAGAGGACTGGGGCGGCGCCGAAATCGACCTGCCGATGGCCCGGATTCGTGGCAGGAGGCAGCGCAATGCGATGTGGAACCTCGATTCCCTGATCGACCTCGAACCTGCAGAACGGACTGAGAGGCTCGGCCAGATGGCTGGCGGGCAGGCTTGATGTCCTTGACAGACCAAATGGCACGCGTCGTCGGCGTCTTCCTGCAGGAAAGCATGACCGACATGATCCGGCTGCAGACTGTCGAGGACGAGAACACCCTGGTCATGAAGGACGGAACCCTCCTCTCCCTGGCTGTGCTGGACGGCGCGATAAGGACGCCCGGAGAGGAGGACATTCCGAAGATCGTCGAGAGACTGCGAAACACGCTCTCGCCCTACCTCTCTCAGCCGGGCCATCTCATCGACTTCAACTTCCTGCGCGACAGCGATCTCGCAAGGCGAAGGGTCGAAAACGTCGTGGCACGAACCGGCCGGTCGGCAGAGCGCCTGGGCCTCGACATCGATGACGTCCTCGAGGAGCGCCGACGTGTCCTGTCCCGGATCATGGTGGCCGAAACGCTCCTGATCGCCCTCTATACCTGTCCGGACGTCCTGTCGCCTGAAGAGCTTTCGGACGAAGGCAAGGCGTTGGGTCGTAAGCGGAAGGAACTGCCGGTGATGGTTCGGGCCCATGACCCGGCAGCTGGCATGGACCTCGTGATGACACGGCATGCCGCGATGGTGGATGCGGTGATCCGGGCGTTTCGCACCAACGGCTTCCTCTGCCGCTCCCTGGACGTGATCTCCGCGTTGCGCGAAATGCACGCAAGCCTGCACGGTTCAGGTTCGGGACATGCCGAAGACTGGACGCCGATTCTGCCCGAATGGATGAAGTCGGGCCAGTCCAAGCCTTGCGTAGCCATGCCCGAAACCCCGCCAGAGGTGTCAGGCCGGGACTTTTCGCCGCTGTTCGGCCCGAAGCTCGACCGCCAGTTGGCGACGGAAGACAGCTTCATTGTGGACACCCGGACTGTACGGGTCGGCAACCGGATCTTCTCGGCATTCGACATGACGGTGCCCCCGGAAACCCTGCCGGAATTCAACGCGCTGGTGCGCGACATCACGGCAAAGTCCTCGGATCTTCCGTGGCGTTGTTCGATGCGCATCGAGGCCGGCGGAATGCACAGCCAGGCATTGAAGAACCTGTTCCTCTCGATCTTCACCTTCGCGGCACCGACGCACAACAAGCGCATCAGGGCCGCCGTGGAAACGTTGCGGGAGATCGACGGACAGTCTGACTCCGTTGTCCGGCTTCGCATGAGCTTCTCGACATGGGCGAAGCTCGACGACGAAGAGATGCTGCGCAGAAACGCTCAGACATTGGTCGGCGCGGTCCAACGTTGGGGCAGCAGCCGGGCCGATGGCATTTCCGGCGACCAACTGGCCACGGTCATGTCGACAATGCCCGGCCTGACCATGGCGTCCACGGCACCAGTGGCGGCCGCGCCGCTCGCACATGCCCTAGCAATGGCACCGATCGCGCGCCAAGCCTCTCCATGGGATCATGGAGCGGTGCTCTTTCGCACTGACGACGGACAGGTCTGGCCGTTTCAGCCCGGCTCGTCTCGGCAATCGACATGGGTGACGCTTCTCGTCGGGACGCCCGGATCCGGCAAGTCGGTGATGATGAACACGATGAATTTCGCTTCGGCCATCTCGCCCTACGCCTCCGGGAACGATGCACCGGCACTGCCAAGGCTCGCCATGATCGACATCGGTCCCAGCTCCTCCGGCATGATCTCGCTCATCCAGGAGGCACTGCCCCCGGAACGTCGCCACGAGGCGCTGTTCAGCAAGCTGCGCATGAGCAGGGATCATGCCGTCAACGTCTTCGACACGCAGTTGGGCTGCCGTGCACCTACGGCAAACGAGCGGCAGTTCCTTGTGAATTTCCTGTGCCTGGTCTGCGGATCGGGTCTCGAAGCGCCCGAGAAGGTCGTGCGCGGGCTCGTGACAGCATGCGTCGATCGCTCCTACGTCGCCTTTTCCGACATGGCGAATCCCCGGCGCTACCTGCACAACGAGGAACCGGCAATCGACCAGGTGCTCGACGGTCATGGTTTCACCGTGCACGGCGAAACCTCGTGGTGGGAGGTCGTCGACTTCCTGATGGAGCAAGGACACGTTCACGAAGCGTCGCTGGCCCAGCGCCACGCGGTGCCCGTGCTCTCCGACCTGGTGACTGCCAGCCAGTCCGAGCAGGTCGCGTCCTTCTACGAGGGCACGATGGACACCGAAACCGGCCAGAACCTGCTGGATTCCTTCAGGCGCATGGTGTCAGAGATCGTGCGCGACTTCCCGATCCTGAGCGGGCGAACCCGGTTCTCGATCGGCTCCGCCCGCATAGTGTCGCTGGACCTGATGGATGTCACTGTGGGCGGGGCCTCGGTGATGGCCAAGCGGCAGACGGCATTGATGTACATGCTTGCACGCCATGTGCTGACACGGGATTTCTTTTTGGACGAGGCGGAATTCCGGGCAGCAGAATCCAATGGCATCATGCCCACGCTCTATCTTGATCATCACGTCAAACGTGCCAAGGCCAACCTTCAATGTCCCAAGCTCTTCTGCATGGACGAGTTCCACCGAACGGGCCAGATTCCGATCCTCATCGAGCAGGTGCTGCAGGATGCCCGGGAAGGGCGAAAGTTCAACGTGGACATTCGCATAGCTTCACAACTCATCGAGGACTTCCCGGAACCGGTGATCGAGATCGCGACCGGCCTGCTTGTCTGCGATGCCGGTTCCGAAAGCTCGATCGACTGCATGGATCGGCAATTCCGGCTGACGGAGTCGGAAAAGCGCGTCATGCGCGACCAGTTGACCGGGCCTACACGTCGCGGAGCCCCGGTCTGGGCAATGTTCCGCCTCAAGGAGGAAGGCATGGTGCGACAAAAGCTCACGCTGACGCTGGGGCCAGCCGAGATCTGGGCGTTCTCCACGACGGCGGAGGACGTCGCTCTCCGAAGTCAGCTCTACGAGAAGCTGGGGCCGCGCCTGACCCGCCGCATTTTGGCGCGACGCTTCCCCGGCGGTTCGGCCAAATCCGAGATCGAGGCCCGGATCATGCAGATCGAGGAGTCTGGAAGCATCGTCGACGGTGACGGCCGGACAGACATCATCAGCGATCTCGCGGCGGAGCTTGAGTCGAAAGCCTACCTCCTGGAGGAAAACCATGATCTGAAGGCCGTCAGCTGATGCCTGGGGCGCGCTTCACGACGGGATTCTGCATTGCATGGGCAATTGCTTGCTGCACTTCTAACGCCGCCGCACGATCCTGGTCCGGTCCGGAGGCCCGCCTGCCCGAGCTCGGCGCAAGGATAAGCGTTGCCGACGCGAAGACCGACGGCGACGGATCCCGCGTCCTCTACGGCGTGAAGATCGAGCACGGAGGTCGCGTCATCGAAGTCGAAAGAATGCGATGGACGGGGCGGCAAGTCGTCATGGACCGTGTCGAGGCACGTCACGCCGAGGGCCCGGACGGACAACTTCTCGCGGCGACGGTCGTGCTGCGTGGCGTCGGTTCCTGGCACGTTTTCTTCGAGGCGACGGGTGCCGGTCCGTCCGAGTCTCTTCCCATGCCATCCTGTGCAGAGATGGCCGGACGAACGTTCAGCATGGACGCCACGAACATCGTGCTCGTCGGAGATGACGACGCCTTGCCAGCCATCCTTGGCGCGCCGGAGCGCCTGACGGTTGCGCACCTTGTCGCACTGAACGAGATCGCAGTGTCCGAGGACGGCTGCGACTGGAACCGCCGCGTCGGTCTCGATGACGTTTCAATCGTCGCGGTGACCGGAGCCCGGCTTCGCGCGGCCCGACTGCTCTTCGACGGATTCGCCCGCGAGACGCTCCCCTCCCCGAGGTCGGCCCCGCCCGCGCTGGCAGGATCACGCCTCACAGG
>VXSG01000027.1 GCA_009838075.1 Boseongicola sp. SB0665_bin_10
CAGCAGAGAGGCCGCATGACCAACTTGCCGTACACCAGATTTGACGATAGCTCCGTCATTGTCGGAATCGACGAATGGAATCTGTTGCGCGATGTTCCATCTTTTGGCCATCTGCTTGCAGCCTCCGGTCTTGAAGAGACCGATATTCCGCCGCGCAACCCGAGGCCGCTCAGTGGCGTTGAAATTCAGGCTGCCAAGTAAATTTGCTCGAAACGAATGTCCGGTCTATTACGGTGCTCTAGTTTTCGACTCTCTCCAAAACGCTCAATTCGTCATCGCACTGCAAGGGGCTGGCGATGACCGACAACAGTCCACAATGATGGTCTGTGACCCTCGTCTCCCTTTCGCCGAAATCGCTGGGACGGATTCTTGGTCAAATTTGACTTGGCTGACCCTTTCGCTTAGCTTGGCTTGGTTCGTGCGTCTGGCTCCGAGCATGAGGCAAGCTGATTGAACACATGCACCACAACCGCCGATCCTCATTCCAGCGATGTAGCCTACCATCGAGCACATTCCGACGATTTCGCGAAAGTCCTTGTGCGCCGCTTTAGACTCGGCGCTTGAATAACGGAGTGATGGTCATTTTGCCCCCAGACAACGGACATGATTTGCAAACTGGTACAAGCAGGGCGCATACACGCTCCAAGACTGCTCTTCGGAGAAAACCGCTACCCGTTAAGAAGAATTTTAGAGTTAGCACTGGACTTAAAGACCTTATCGGCCAAGATTTGATTACAAATGATTTTGTGGCCGTATTTGAACTCGTCAAGAACTCCTTTGATGCTCACGCTAAAAAAGTTCGCCTACTTTTTGAAGAAAATAGAATCGTCATCTCTGATAACGGTAAGGGAATGTCTCAATCCGACATCTTAGAAAAGTGGTTGTTTGTTGCCTATTCCGCAAAACGAGAAGGAACTGAGGATAAGGACTATCGCGGCAAAATTAGTCAACGAAAACGGCCATATGCTGGTGCAAAAGGTGTTGGTCGATTTTCGTGTGATCGACTCGGAAAAAAACTCTTACTTTGTTCACGAGCTAGATCTCAATCAGTGCAAGTTTTAGAAATAGATTGGACCTTATACGAGAAAGATGCAAAACAAGAATTTGGTGATATCGAGACGAATCTCCGGGATTCTTCGGATTTCCCGGACCCAGATATCAAGCCACCAGGAAAGACGGGCACAATCCTTGAGATTACCGACTTGCGTTCAGGCTGGGACCGAGACAAGCTTCTTAGGCTGAAGCGGGAACTTGCGAAACTCATTAATCCTTTTGCGGATACGCTTAGCAAGTTTCAAATCGAACTATTTGCCCCAGCCGAACTCGACAAAGACCGAGAGCTAGGGGTATACGAAGCAAGCGAACAAAGTGACTCCGGCGCAAAATCGGCTGTGAACGGAAAAGTCGAAAATACGATTTTGGATGTGCTGAAAGATAGAACGACATCGATCCACATTCGAATCATAGAAGAGGGAGCTGTTATTGAAAGCAGACTGGATGATCGAGGAGATCTGGTTTATAAGATTAGGGAACACAACACATATGAATTGCTGAAGGCGGCAGATCTTGACGTCGAGATCTATTTCTTGAATCGAGGAGCCAAGAAATTGTTCGCCCATCGCATGGGATTGCCTAGTGTGGAATTTGGCTCAATATTCCTGTTTCGTAATGGATTCCGCGTGTTTCCGATAGGACAAGAAGACGACGACTTTTTCGGATTATCTCGGCGCAAGCAACAAGGAATGCGTAGATTCCTGGGCAGTCGAGACTTAATCGGTCGTGTCGAAGTCCGTGGTGTTCAAGGGTTCGATGAAGCAACAAGCAGGGATCAAGGATTGATTCGCACCTCACAAGTTGAAGAACTGATCAAGTGCGTTCGCGAAAAATGTGTGCGAAGACTAGAGCGTTATGTCGTAGACATTACATGGAAGGATCAGTTCGACAAGGATGTAGGAGACACATCGCGGATGAGGCTAGACGAAAGTAGCGTACTCATCACTGAACTAGTCTCACGGCTAGCAGCAACCCAAGGTGTGGAGCTCGTTAAATACAATCCTGAACTAGTGAGAATCATAGACGAAAAATCTTCGGCTTTCGAACACTCACTTAAGGCATTGGAAGTGCTTGCGGAGAAAACAGGCGATGATTCGCTTTTATCACGTGTAAACGAAGCGACAAAAAGGATCATCGCTCTGCAAACGGCAGAGGAGGAAGCCCGTGAAGCCGAACGCAGGGCCGATGCTCGGGCAACTGCGGCTGAAAGCGCGGCATCTCTTGCACAGACTAAGTATAGTGAGGAACGAGAGCGAAACCAGTTCTTGGTCGCGGCTGCATCATTGGATCACGACACGATCCTTAATCTTCACCATCAGATAATCATGCATGCGTCCGACGTGCATCTCGGTGTGAGAAGGATGATGGGTAAGCTTCGCACTGGCGCTTCAATCCAGAAGGATGATTGGATCGATTTTCTCGAGCGAGTCTCGTTCAGGAATAGCCAAATTTTGACAGCATCTCGCTTCGCAACAAAAGGAGGTTACAAGCAACAGTCAGCAAAAGAAGAGGCCGATCTTGCAATCTACATTTATGACTACATAACTACGATTTCTTCCTTATGGGCACCACAGGGAATAGAAATTGATATTCGCCATGACGGTAAGCGATTAGAGCGTTCCTTTCGGCCAATTGAGATTGGCATTGTGATTGACAATCTTGTATCGAACGCGGCGAAAGCTCGGGCGACCAAAATATTATTCACTTTGGAAGTAACCAAGGGACCAAGCCCCGCCCTCTCGATCACAGTAGCGGACAATGGGATGGGTTGGCCGTCCTCACTAGACCCAATTGACAGAGCCTTTGAGAAAGGTGTCACTACTACAGACGGGTCTGGGCTTGGACTCTATCATTTAAAATCTGTAATAGAAGGTCTGGGTGGTATGGTCGAGGTTAAGAAAGAGTCTTTCTCAAAGAAGCTCAGTGGTGCCCAGTTGATAGTACGGATCCCGTCGTGAAACTTGAGTTCGTCCTTCTTATCGTAGATGACTCTCCCGACAATGTGGAGCAGGCAATACTCTTACTGAAAGATCACTTGAGTGCCCAGGGATTCCATCTTAAGCAAGAAGTGGCTAGGGATTTATCAGAACAAGGATTGAAAAATCTAGCAGATTCTCAAGGCAGAAACTATGATCTGGTCATGATTGACTTTGATCTAGAGCTAGGTGAGCGGAATGGTGCTCTCGTCGCCAGCCAACTACGACAGAAGTTGTCGTATGTTGATATGGTTTTTTATTCATCCATGTCAGTTTCCGACCTTCTTTCACATCTGGCCGAGCAGAAAGTTTCGGGAGTCTTCGCTGAACATAGGGAAAATCTCGCAGACATGCTGAAGGGGCTTGCCGATACCGTTATTCGGAAAGCGGTAGACTTGAACCATATGCGCGGTATAGCGATGGCTGAAGTTGCAGAGATGGATGTACTTATGGGGCAGACACTTGTCAGAGTTTTCCAGTCGAATAACGAACAAGTCGGTGCTGCGAGGGAAAGAACCATCGAACGTCTGCGGGAGGGAATGGAGAAAAATTCGCAACGACTACAAAAACTGCTCGACAACGGAGGACTCCCTGCCGTAGTGGACGATAGTCTGTTGTTTTCGTTGGCAAACAAGTATCAAGCAGTTAGAAGAGTGGCCAAGTGCTTACCCAACGAACTCGGAAATGAATTGGAAGTTGTCAATTCCTACGAAGAGGACATAATACGGAATCGGAACATGTTAGCTCATGTAAGAGAGGATATCGGAGAAGATGGACAAATTATATTGCGCACCGTGGGGCGCAATCAAAATGAAGTTGTCATCAATGAAGAATGGATGTCAGGCTTTCGACAAAAACTCCTGAGACACAGAGCAGCTTTGGTCGTCATCTGCGAAACGCTGGATAGGCAATTCGGTGGACCGGAAACCTAGAACGATTCGAATGAGCACCAGTCCTAACTGTTCGGCAAGCAACGGTGGCACCGCATTTGCGACCTGAGTGAATCGTGGAACCTCGTTGCGTCGCCGATGTCCGCCGGTCGTGTAATTCCCTTTGAAGGAAAACCAATCAGGAAATGACTGTAGTCTGGCCGTCTCACGAACCGTAAGTATGCGTGGTTCGGAGTAATGCAGAAGGTCGTCCGGTAGACTGGTAACCGTGGGGGCGGCGTTCATAGGGTCAAGAACCCGTATTGCCATTTTTTTCAGTTTGTGCGCTTTCCGGACCTTAGGTGAGATTGTGACATTGAGACGCCCTTCCTCGTGGCAAGACTTGATGATCGCCGAGAATCGGTTACGGATGTCCGGTCGGTGGCGAGCAAGTCGCATGTCAGATGGTGCACCTTCGTGGCCATCGCGCATTGCTCTTTGGAATGATGTCAGCGGGGCTTTGTATGCGATCTCTTGAAATCCCCTACACTCAATACAATCAACGGTGCCGTTGCGAGAAATCTCAAGATCGCTTATTGCTTCCTTAGAGCTAGGCCAACGCGGCAATCCACGCTGCTCCAGGAACTCATCAACGTGTCGTTCCAAATCGTCGAAGAACGTCGAAATGCCTTCTTTGGAGGAAAGCTCTTTCAATACACCAACCAAGAAAAACCTTGGACGCGCTTGCGGCACTCCAAAATCCCGAGACTGGATGACTGCACTTGCGACGTCATAGCTGGTGCTAAGCCCCTGTCGCAGTGCTACTGCAAAGTTCTTAACAGGCTTTTGGTCCTTTGCCTTGAAATCTGACTCGAATCCTCTGACATTCTCGACTAGAACCAGACGCGGACGGAGTATTCGAACAAGCTCAAGATATGCTTCAAACAACCGATTGCGCGGGTCTTCCGGCTGGCGCCGGCCCGCATGGGAAAATCCTTGACATGGTGGCCCACCCGCCAGCAAATCAACCTGCCCAACAAGGCTATGTAAAGATTCTTCGCGCATAGTCAGCAAGTCATGAATGTCCCATGCCTTTCTTTCGATACTTTGAGGCCAGTCATAGGACAACGGACTCTCATCGGCGGGAAAGTTCGCTGACAGAGTCTTGAAGGCGCAGGGATCTTTCTCGATAGCGAATAGCCCCTTCCATCCTGCACGTTTGAGACCGAGGCTGAGTCCCCCTCCACCGGCAAAAACATCTACAAACGATGGAAGCGATGCGATTGGAGCGTTGTCACTGCCGCAACTTCCTGCAATTAGTTCACTTTGCCGCTTGTCGTGGACGATACCAGTCATGCAACATCATCCAATAATCGAGACATCAGGGATTTTTGCAGATCGGAAATATTTCTAGAGTTGGGCTCAGTAAACTGCAGTTCCGATTGGGTCTTTTCAGCCAACTTTGAATAAGTACGCTGTAAGTCGAGCGGAGGGACCGGTAGCGGTAAAGACTTGACCTCCTCCGCGTTGATATTTGCTTGTCCGATCGCGCCGCGCGCAGTTTCAAAGAGACGTTGTTTCGTGGCTGCAGAATTCATGAAAGCCCATACATATGTAGGGCAGATGCTGGTTTCGTCTACTCGTAAACGAATGAAATAAGAGGCAGCGACCGCATCGAAACGGCCATCCCAAATACCGGTCTTGCCGACAAGTTCCTTACTGTTGGTTCGGTTGAACAAGATGTCGCCCTTTCTCAGCAGATGTTTCTCAGTATCGTTGTTTGACAACCGGGCCCATTTCAGATCTCTACAGTCCAACTCACCACGATATGTGACATTACTCATTCGAAGCACAGGGAGCCCATCAGCTTGATCGGTTGCCTTCTTGTTCGTGCCGTATTGCGTCAGAATGCAAAATTCCCCCAGCGGTCGCATCTCCCACCCCATAGGGTTATCGGCTGGATCTCCGAACATTTTTATGAAGAGAGCCGGTATGAGTTCCCGTAGCCGCTCCTGTGCCTGCTTCCGCAGTCGCTCGATATTCGCCGCCCGGTTTAGGATACCGACGATTCGCCGTTGCTCGTCTAGTGGTGGAAACGGCACAGATAGAGACATCAATGCCTTCATGTCGGTTCGCGGCATCCTGGCTCCCGTCACAGACGACATGACGTATTCGACAGTCTCTTTTCGCCGCAGCAGATACCCCAGAAATTCGCGGTCTACTCCGGCCCGCGGGAGAAGGGGAACCAACTCAGTCGAACAATTGCCGACAAATGCCGGGATTGCGACCTTGTTCAAATATGGACGGAGCTTCGCATAAAGGACATGGCGCTCGTCAAATTGAAAACTTGTGCTCTTCTGGCTGCCGACACGAGAGCCGTTGTTCAAGTTGATAACTCCGCTCCCGGATTCAACATTCTCGACCCCTACAAAAGGCAATTGCCGCGTATCCGGTTCTTCAGAACGAAGTCCCCGTCGATCCAATTGACAAAGATCACCAAGTGATGCAGTAGGCCAGTTCATTCCACAATTACCCCCCGAACGGCCTCCGCCAACCCATCTATCTCCTCCAAAATTTCCGTCTCGATAGTTCGCAGTTCCTCCAGAATCTCCAGTGGATCGCGGTGCTCCACTTTCGCTCGGTTCTTTGGCCGATGTCGATTGGCGCTGAGATTGAAATCGGCTTCGCGAATGGCGTCTGCATCTGCAAACCACCAATTCTCGGCCCACTCTGATTTCGCGTCGTGTCGGCACCATTCGTCAAAGTTGGTATTCCGACCCTGAAACGCTTCAATCAACATGGGCAGGTCGTCTTCCTCAATCGGCTGGTCGTGGTTTGCGTCGAGCTTGAAGCCATCGTTGTCAGCGTGCAGGAACATCACGTGTTCGGTCATGCCACCTTTTCGGAACACGAGGAGCGAAGTCTTGATATCGGAATAGGGGTTGAACACTTTGCCTGGTAGCGACAGCACCGCGTCGACGGTGTTGTTCTCGATCAATTGGCGTCGTAGCTCCTTATACGCGGCGGTTGAACGGAATAGCACACCCTCCGGGACCACGACTCCACAGCGTCCGCCTTCCTTCAACTGATTAAGCATTAGTTTCAGGAAAAGCAGTACGATTTTTTCCGTACTTCCAATTTTGACTTCCTCGACAACACGATCTTTATCCAAATTGCCGGAGAATGGTGGATTAGCGAGGATGACATCGAAACCGTGCATAGGCAGTCCGACTTCCGCTCTAGCAGCCCGGTCAAGAGATCGAGTTAGTGCGTTGCGTCTCAGAATACACACATATTCAAGGCCGCGTAGCGTCAGGTTCATCGTGGCGAGACGCACAAACTGTGGGTCCACATCCGTGCCATAAAAAGTGCCTTCCCGTAATTGCCTTGCCGCATCGCGACTTAGCGTGTCACCTAGTCCGCGCTGAATCGTCTTGCCATCTGCATCGATTTCTTCAATTCCATCAGGTGAGGAATTGGCGAGCCGAATATAGTCCCATGCCCCAACCAGAAAGCCGGCAGTCCCGGCAGCGGGGTCGTAGATCGTCTCTCCAATACGAGGGTCGACTAGTCGAATCAAGGCGCGAATTACATGGCGTGGTGTACGGTACTGGCCCAGTTCGCCCGCCTTTCGAATTTGGCGGAGCACATGTTCGAAGAGATCACCCTTTGTGTCAGCGTCCATACGGTCGAGATGCAGGTCGTTCAATTGGCTGACGACTTGAGTGAGCACTGTTGGCTCGTCGATTACAAGTCTGGCGCCGTCCATAAAATTTGTGACACCTGTCATCGCGAGTTCGATATGGAACGGGAAGACTTCCTCGCGCACCCAGTTGACAAGACGCTCGCCGTTCAGAGCATTCGCCCAGGATGACCAACGAAGGAGCGAGCGTGGCACCGTTTCCTTGTCTGGCGCATGGGCATTGCGCGTGTCACGCAGTTTCCATTCGCCGTCAAAAGCGCTTTCATGAGGAAGAGCGCCTGGACGCTGAGCCGCACGTACTCGCGCCGCGTCGGCCGCCTCGTACATGTAAAAGTAGATCAAGAAACTGAGTTGTTCGGCGTTTTGAGCCGGATTCGGGTAGCCGCCGCCGTACAGATAGTCGCGGATGCGGTCGAGACCGCGCCGAATCTCGGGCGTCATAGGCATATCGTCATATTTCCTCTATTGGGAGGATGGCCTCAGTGCGAGAACGTAAGGCGAGCTTATCGTTTACGGTCTACCGAACACCATGGCGTTAAAATCGGCAATGAGCCGGTCGAGATTTTCCTCGCCTCCGAAAACGCGCCGCGCCTGATTGTAACCCCCCAGCGCGGCGAACGGGTGCTCGTCAAAATCCCACTCGCCAATCGCTTCCATGTTCATCGCATCCGCCTTTACGCGGCTACCGATCAGGCTGGCCCAACGCGCCTGTTCCGCGGTGAACTCTTCCTGTTCGCCTCTCCACGCCTCAAAGCGCACCCCCACTTCCGCGGCGCGGGACTCGTGCTCGGGCGAGCGGACGATTCGACCGTTCTCGTCGAGAGTCAGCCAGTCGCGGCTAGCCGGATCGATGTGGTCGTTCACGTCAAGGGTCAGCAGCGCGCGCGGCTCGCTGGGACGGCCCTTCGGCGGGCGCTCCTGAATAAACCCGCCCGGAATTTCCTCGTCATCGTCGCTGTGGAAATCGGAAACTCCCACGAAGTCGAAGATTGTAAACCCGTCCTTGCCGATTTGCGAAGCTTTCCGGGTTCCTCGCCCACGCATCTGTCGATACAGGATGGCGCTACGGGTGAACCGCGCCATGACCAGATTCACCACTTCAGGGCAATCGAACCCGGTATCGAGCATGTTCACGCTCACAAGGATTTTCGGAAATTCCTCTTCCTTGAAGCGCTTGATGATGGCGCTTGCGTCGGGAGCGGGACCGCCGCCGACATCGCTCACAACGAAATCCGCATAGCGAGTGGATGGGTGTAGCTTCTTGTCCGCGAAGTGCTGGTCGAACATCTCCGCCAGCGTCTCGGCATGACGCCGGGTGACCGCAAACACGATGGTCTTGCCCCATGCGGGCCAGCGCTGAATGCCATCGCGGCCCATGAATCCCTTCTCGTGCGCGTCGCGGAACTCCCGCACCATGGCTCGGTTGCGTTCGGGAATGGTGAATTTGCGTTCCAGGGCTCGCGGATCCACCAAGATCTTGTCCGAACTTGAGAACAATTCCTCGAACTCTGTACGGGTCTGCTCATCCATCGCGCTCCAGTCCAGTTCGTCCCGCCCAACCTCGAATCCGCCTTCGGCAGCGGTCTTCACCGTCGTCGCCCGATAAATGCGGTAGGGAACGAGATGGCCCTCCTTGATGGCTTGGCGCAGGGTGTAGCGATAAGTGGGCTTGGAAAGTTCAAAGAATCGCAACGTATCTCGGACGAACAATCCATCTTCAGGGTCAGGCAGCTCACTGGTGTCGATCATGCAGGGCGTAGCTGTCAGGCCAAGCTGGATGGCGTCAAAGTGCCGGAGAACACCACTCCACTTGCCGTAGATCGAACGGTGGCATTCATCGGTTATGACGAGATCGAAATAACCGGGCGAGAGGTCACCGTACTCGGCGATCATGGTTTGGAGAGTCGCGATGGTAATGCGCTTGGCGCGGTCGAAACCGCGGCCAGGCCGCAAGACGTGGCAGGGGTAATCCCGCAGATGGTCAGTAAAGGCGTCCTCGGCCTGCCGCGCCAAAGCGATTCGGTCGACCAGGAATAGTACGCGGGTAACAGAGCCTGCCTCGAACAGCCGCTTGATGAATGCCGCCGCCATCCGGGTCTTGCCGGTTCCGGTCGCCATCTCCACCAGCAGCTTGCGTCGTCCAAGCGAGACTTCGGTGGAAAGTTCCTCGATGCATTCGATTTGATAGTCGCGATCGACGATCTTCCGGTCGATGGCGACGGTTGAAAGGTCTCGGCTGACCCGACGAGCCGCAATCCGCCGCTCAAGGTCGTCTTGGGCGTAAAATCCCGCGATCTTGCGCGAATGGGCGTCCTTCTCCCGGTCCAGGAACCGCACTTCTTCGCCGTTCGACAGAAAGACAAACGGCACGTCGAGTTGTTCGGCGTAGTGCCGCCCTTGATCTTGCGCCGTTATAGGATCGATACTCGCCCGTTTGGCTTCCAGCGCCGCCATGGGACGACCTTGCCGGTCACAAAGCACATAGTCGGCCAGCGTGCCATCGGGAAGCGCGTACTCAAACAGTACGCTTGCTCCATCGGCGAGATTCCAGCCCGCGTCTCTGAGTAACGCATCAATCTTGACGCGCGCGAAGGCTTCGGTTTTTTTATCCATTTGGTTGCCAACCGCTCAGCAAGAAATACATCTATAACCTGACCGTCCTCAGTTCAGACACTGATGAGGCCCGTGATAGCATTGGTCGCCAACACAAACGCAAGCAGGACTTGCTGATCCGGCAGATCGTTGTAGATTGGGAAATCAGTGGGATTTCCAGCAGGGTGCCCAGGTTCTGAACATCGCACGATGTTTAGGTATCTACCGGTTCCTGCCCAGTCCTTGTCTCCTGATCGAGTCTGTATCCATGCCCGCTTGTAGCACCCATAGCCTTGGTCCCATTCCACATAAGGATTATCGTTCCCATCTCTATTGATTTTCATTCGATCCTCTGGTCAGACATTTTCCCGAAGTGGCAAGTATAAGCGAGGACCGAAAGCCCAAATCAACCAGCACAGCACAGATGAATAAACCGTGATAGGGCAATTACCACATCCTCCCAGGGGCCGATTTCTAGTATGGAAGCGTTATTCCTGCCTCTCTCAACAGCATTCTGCCGAGGTGTGAGATCTCTATGCGAGATTTGAAACCACCCGATTTCGCGTCAAATGGGGGATAGCTATCCTTCTTCACCTGATCGTACTTTCTTTCAAGAAGTCCCAATCTCAGCAGGTTTTGTTTGCCTACCTCATAAAGTGCTGCATTTTCGAGTTGCTCTTGGGAAGATCCCAACGTTGCGGGCGGAGGTCGGTCGACAGTTTCCCATACCTGCGAAGAAATACGACCAAGTGATTTACCATATGCATTGAGAATCAAGAATTGATCATCGTCGATCTCTCCGAATAGCGTAAGAAGACGTTTTCGCCGAATTAGATTTGTATCATTTTTCGACAGTCCACGAAAAACGATCTCCGCAATTCTCTCAAGCCGATCCGGTGACGTAGAACGTGCTGCTAAGTATCCGCCAGATTCAACGAGATCGACTCTTTCAGGATCGTTCAGTAAGCCTTCGATTTCCTTCTTTTCTAGATTAGCTAGACGCTCTTCGATATAACGCAAGTATTTCACAATCCGGTCCAATCTTTGGTTTGGAATGGTCTCAGGAGCTATGCTCGAATCTGGTGTATGGGCGGGTTGAGTCGTGCGGCGGTTCTCT
>VXSG01000062.1:0-25631 GCA_009838075.1 Boseongicola sp. SB0665_bin_10
TGTGAATCGTTCGCAATCAATGCGTTACACAAAAATACCGTCGAAGTCAGGAACCGCCTCTGGCGACATCCCGTCGTCGCGGTGCGCTCAATCGCCTGCCGGACCGCATCCGCAGCCGCTTCAGGCAGGCCGAGACGGGTCGCCTGGCGTTCTGCGAAACCGCTCAGCTCCTCAACGGAAAGGTCGCCGAGCTGCACAATCTCGCATCGGCTCCGTACGGGCTCGGGAACGAGCCCGACATCGTTCGCCGTGAGCACCCAAGTCAGGTGACTCATGTCCACGCCGATCCTGTAGTACGGGCACTGCCAGCGCCGTGCGCTGCCCGGCTCCATGAGGCCGAGAAGCGCAGACTGGAAGTTAAGCGAGACCCCCGAAGTGGTCCGCATCACACAAGCCTTGTCGACCTCCTCGACGACAATGACCGGGTTCGCGATTCGGGATGATATCACCGTCTGCAAAGGCCGTCCCGGCTGCGGGTCTGACCAGCCACGCTCCACTCCTGCCAAAATCATGCTCGACAGCCCTTGACCGGCGTCGATCACGCAGTGCGGCAGGTCAAGGACCTTGGACAATTCGTGCGCCCAGGCGGTCTTGCCGATCCCCACCGGTCCGTGGAGCAGCAGCGGCCCGACACTTGTCGGCCGACCTGCCCGCGCGCCTCGCCGAAGCGCATGCCAGACGACGGTGGTCGCAGCGCCCATCCAAGGGAACTCCGCATGCAGCGACGCCGCCAGTTCGTCCGCCTTGGCCTCGTCGGCGATGGCCTTGACAGGAACCATGCCAGCCAGCCGAAGAAGGGCGGTGCGGGCGCGCTTGTCTCTGTTTGAAGCAAGGTGGCCCAGCGACTTATGGTTCGCGGACTTGCGGCGCGCGACGATTCGCTTTGCTCGGTGGCGAATCCGCTGGATGTCACGGGCTCCCAACCCCAAGTCGTCCTCATCCGCCCCAAGATCGTCCATGTCCGCTTCGTCCATGCCTGCTTCGTGGTCGTCCACGCGGGCATCGAGTTCACCCGGGTCTGTTTGGACGATCGAATCCGGCTCTTCTGAACGCAAGCGTGCCAGATGCCTGGAGAGCCTTTTGCAAATCCAGTCAATGCCCGACTCGGGGTAAACCGGCGGATGGAGCAGGCGGACCTTCTTTTCTGATCTAGTCGGCATTTTGGAGATCCTCGATGATGCCCGCCCGCCAGAAAAGGCAGGGGGCGCGAACTGGCGAAATGGGAGGGGGCGGCGCGATCGCCGCTAACGGTTCAGGCCCAGAAACCGGGCTCCCGCTTCGGTGCCGGGGCTGAGCAGTATCTCTGTATCAACCTCACCATGCCGGGCGGCTCGCATGATTCGCTTGGCCGATCAAGCGCAATCTCCCAAACTTGTCAGCAACAAGCGGCATAGTTGCCAAATTGTCCCGCTCAAACCCGTCTTCGTCAGTAAGTCCTCGATCTTGAAGTTCTCCGCAGTCAGATCCCAATGAAATCAGCGTCCCTTGGCATCACTTCGGCATTGCCATGTTGCCGAAATCGGTGTGCGGAGGCGCGTGACGCCACCGCTCGTGGCATCAACGATCATTTGATCGACGCTCATCTCCATCCGTTTGGCCGCACTCATGGTCGCCACCGCACTGGAAACGAACTGCGATCCGACCTCCTGGAGCTTCCAGCGGGTGGAGCAAATGTCGGAATCCTCGTTGTCCGTCAGGAACGTCTGGCCACCTATATGGAGCCTCTTCAGTTCAGGCGCGGCAACCAGGCCAAAGGACAGCCGATTTCATTGCCGACCGGCATGATCGTTGGCGGATTCCGGCTCTTGCCTTGTTGCGGCCGTCGACGCAACGGGTGGAAACACCGAGTCCCAGAATCGCCTCCAGGACATCGCCGCAAGGATGATCGCAAACAACGCGGATGACGCCAGTGTCATGCGCCAATCGTAGTCTCCCGCCGCATACGCGCCCATCAGCGAAACGAATGCCGCCGCGGCTGCAAATCCAAGCGCACGCAAAAAATGCTCAATGCGCGGCACTATGAGAATTGTCGCCGCATTGATGGTTGCGGCGGCCGCGAAAAAGGCCGCCACAATGTCAAGCGTCGCAGTGCAGCGAATGAGGTTTCCGAGCGTCGCGCCATCTGGTTCGCAGACGTAGTCAGTGAGAACCAGCATGTAGATCTTCAGGACAAGGGCAATTGCCAAGGCAACGCCGAGAATGATGCTCATCGCAGTCGCAATGATGGTCACCGGACGTTCAACGGCGAGCTCGTATCTCTCCGAGCGCTTGCGGTTCTCCGTTGTCATCCGCCTGCCCCCAGCTGAGAGATAACGCGGTCGACGCTTGATATCTCGGCAACATTCGCCATCGCGAAGTCAATCGACGCCCTGTGCCACTCGTCATTCATGGTTGAACAGGCATCCTCGGGCACGATCACCCTGAACCCTTTGTCTGCGCCCGTGCGAGCCGTGTGCTCGACCGACATGTTGGTCCATGCACCGGTATTGATCAGCGTGTCTATCCCGCCGTGCCTGAGGTAGCTCTGCAGGCGCGAGGTTTCCCACGGACTCATCGACATCTTTTCGACGACAAGGTCGGATCCCTGCGGCTCAAGCCCGGCGACCGGGGCAGCGCCCCACGTGCCCCGAACCATTGCGCCCGCCTCGATGAGACCCGAATAAAGAGGCGCATTGGGACCAATCTTCGGGTGCCCCGGTTCGCAAATGAAATGGACGTGAATGACCGTCACGCCCGCACGCCTGCAGGCATCGGCCAGCCGACGGGAATTCGCCACGACGTTCTGCGACCTGGCATGCGCCGGCGATCCGCTCTCGGCGAAGGCGCCGCCATCGATGATCACGTCATTCTGCATGTCCTGGATGATCAGCGCAGTACTTCGCGGATCCATCGCCGCCGGTGCGCCCGTCGAAGCGCTTGAGGATGCCGGTTGGGCACGCATGAATGGTTCCTGTCGTCCCTGGGACTTCAGGTCCACGGCATAGACGCTGGTGGTCGCGCAGATGTACAGCGTCCGCCAGTCCGCCCCGCCCCAATGCAGGTTTGCCGACTGCTCGGGCACGATGATTTCTCCCAGCTTCACGGCGTGAAAGTCATAGACCCAGACGCCACCGGGCGCAGTCACGTAGACGTTGCCATCGGTGTCTGCCTTCATGCCGTCGGGCAGCCCGGCACGACCGTCCTCCTTGATGCCGCTTGCGAAGATCCTGGCATTGACGAGTTCGCCTCTCGGACCGACGTCGAACATCCGGATGTTGGCCTGATCCGTGTCATTGACCCACATGAACCGTTCACAGGGGCTGAAGCAAAGCCCATTGGGCTGCCCAAACATGTACCTGTCGGACACGAGCTGCGGCTCGTCACCGGGGCGATGCCCGGGCGGAAGTCGGTAGACTCCCTGGAACCCCTGTTGAAGCGGCCTTGGCACTCCAAAGTGTTCCATCCGGCCGAAGGTCGGATCAGTGAAATAGACCGATCCGTCCGATCGCATGCAGATGTCGTTGGGGGAGTTCAACTCCTTGCCTTCGAAGTGACTGGCGAGGATCTCTCGCGAGCCGTTGCGGTTGAACCGCACGACGGATGAAGTCGCGTGCTCGCAGACCAGGAGATTCAGGTCCGAATCGTAGGTCATGCCGTTGCCCTTGTTTGACGGGCGCATGACCTCTTCGACGCCGCCTGCCTCTGACCAGCGGCGCCGGACATCCCCAGGCATGTCAGAAAAGACCAGATGCCGTTCAAGCGGATGCCAAAGCGGTCCCTCGGTGAACGTGAAGCCGCTGCCGATCTGGCGCACCGGCGCGTTCAGGTCGACCAGTTCGGCAAAGCGCGGATCGGTCGCTACATGGGGCATGGCAAACTCCTCAGGCGGGGAACCAGTTGCGGGCCGGCAGGCTCTCCACAACGGGACCTGGGCACGTCGTGCCTATACGGCCCACGACCTGACCGTGCTCGATGACCGCACCGCGATCGTGCACCGGCAACAGGTACCGATAATTGTTGAGCAGTTTCTTGATCTGTGCCTTTTCGGACCGCTTGGATCCGGCGTGGTTCCCGGTCACCTGCGGTTCCATGTAGTTGTTGACCCGCACATGGTTGATGACCTGATCGTTGAAGTCATAGATGACGTCGCCGCAGATGCAGGCGAGCCCGTCGGCGGTCTCGACAATCACGTTCATCGATCCTTCAGTGTGCGCGCCCGCGGGCTCGCACCAGACGCCCGGAATGATCTCCTCCGCACCCGAAATCTCAAGGTCGAGAAAGCGAATGGCTTCGGGCTCGTAGATCCTGTCCACAAGGTGCTTGACGTCCGGCTTCGGATATTGCGGATACATGATGCCCGAGACCGAGAACTCCATTTCCCGACGGTTCAGCACGACCGTCGTGTTGAGTGGGAAGTCGTCATCGTTGCCGGCGTGGTCGATGTGCAGATGCGTGTGCAGGATGTAGCGGACGTCCCCCGGCCGCAGCCCGTGCTTTGCCAGTTGCTGGTCCACGGTGTTTTCGTGGTAGCAATGCCCGCGCATGCCCAAGGTCTCCATGATCGCGTTGTCACGATACCCGGTGTCCACCAGGACCGGGTGCTGCCCGCCAAGGATGAGAAACCCGTAGGTCGGAACGCGACGGACGCGACCGCAGTCGTGGCCCAGAACCAGAAAGCTGGCTTCGAGCTCGATGTCTCCATAGTCAAGTATGTGGATGGTGAGGGCCATTGGGTACTCCCTTATTCGACGCGGTAAACCCGCGCCGCGGTGTCGTTGTAGATTTGCTGATTCTGCTTCTTGGTGAGATTCGCGGTCGCCTTCCTGAAGGCGCCTATGAGGTCCCCGTAGTTCGTCCAGAGCTTCTCGATGGGAAAGTTTGACCCGAACATGCAGCGATCAGCGCCGAAGATTGACACGGTCTCCTTCACGATGTCGGCAATGAAGTCCGGGTCGTTCCGGTGAATGAACGTTCCGAACGCCGAGAGTTTCGTGACCACGTTCCTTCGTTTGGCGAGATCGGTCATGGCTGCGCGCCACGCCTTCCAGCCGGTCTGCGATTGATCTTCCAGCATGCCGGCATGCTGCAGGATGAACGTCACGCCCGGGCACGCATCAGCGAGCTCCGCGGCGTCCGCCATTTGGCCAGGAAACACCTGAAGGTCGAAAGTGAAGCCGTGCTCTTCAAGCTTTCCGATGTTTTCGGCGACGCGGGGGTCCGAAACCTGCCTGCGGTCCGGGGCAAACCGATAGAGCGGATTTTCGTGCCAGTGAAATTGCTGCCGGAAGCCTCTCAGCAAGGAATGGCCCTTGAGCGACTTCAACGCGGGAGCGACATCGCCCTTCGCGAAATCCAGAAAGCCGACCATTGCATGGGGCCAGCCCATCCTGTCCGAAACGGACTGGACCCAGTCAATTTCGTCCTTGAACCAGTTCGGTGCCCAGTTCGCCTGAACATAGACCGATTTCTTGATCCCGGTCCCCTTGATGTCGGCGCAATACTCCTCGACCGGGTAGTCCCTCTTGATCGCTGCATAAGGACCGAAGATCCTCGGTCGTTCGGGACCGAGCAGCCACGGCAGGTCCGTTTGCCGCCAGATATGGTGGTGCGCGTCTATCATGCGGCGCTTCCCTGACGGGCTTGGGATGCCAGGCTCAACAGATGCTCCACCACCGCTTCGCTTGTTGATCCGTCGGCCAATGCATCGAGGCTCGGCACTATCGCACTCAGACCGCCGGTTGCAGGCACGTAGTCCGGATCCGACGCCAGCGGCGTCAGCCAATCCACGCGCCAAGCCAGCCTCGAAAGCCGGCGAACCGCGTCCTGCATCAACGTTGGCGACCCGCGTTCCAGGCCGTCGGACAGGACGGCAACCGCCGCACCGCGAGCAATGCCGACATAGCGCGGCACCGCAAGGAAGGTCGTCAGCGCTTCGCCGATTCGCGTGCCGCCATCGACGTCCGCAACCAGCGCGGAGGCGCGCTCCAACGCCCTCGCCCGATTGCGCATGCGCAGCGCAGGTGTCAGTCGTGTCAACCTGGTGCCAAGGGTAAAGACCTCTGCGCGGTCCGCCGCGCCGGTCAACGCGTGCGCGAATGTCATTGCAGCCTCTGTCCGGTCTTTCATCGATCCGGAAACGTCAATCAGCAGCACGATCTTGCGCTGCCGGTTCTTGCGGCGGCGACGTGCGAGGGTGAAGATCTCGCCGTCCCGTCTTGCGGCATCGCGCAGGGTCCGACGCATATCCAGAAGCTTGCCGCCCCGATCGGGCGCAAAGCGGTACGACAGTCGCCGCGGCAATCGGCTGGGCGCGAGGCGTCGAAAGCGCGCCAAGGCCGAACTTGTGTCTTCCTCCGTGAATTCGCGGCGTGAAAGTCGCTCAATGGCCGTGGCCTCATGGCCAGTCTCGGCATCAGGATCAACCGCGTCCCGCTCTTCGCTGGCTCCGGTCGGCTCGTGGGCCGAAACCGTTTCATCTTCGATTTCAAATGCGCCAGGTGCGGTCATCCCCAGAAAGTGGGCGCGGAAAAGGGCGTCAAATTCGTCTTGCCGGTCTCTGGGAATCGCCAGCATGGCGATCCCGGCCCGGCGGACGTCCTCGACATTGCGCGGTCCCAGCAGCTCGATCGCCTCAAGAAACCCGATGGTCTGATCGGGTCCGACGGAAAATCCGTGAGCGCGCAAGACAGCCGTGAACCCGACGAACGGCTCGGCTGCGCGGGGAAGCGGCCGTGGCTCCGTCATGCCGCCTCTCCGGGCAGGAACGCATCCAGTCGCGGAGACAACAATGCAAGGTCGTCCTGATCTTTCAGCACAACGCCAATCGAACGCCGGAAGGCCGCGGGCCAGGGCTCTCCTTGTCCATGCAACAGCGTCGCGGCCTCCGCCCACTCAACCGTTTCGGCAACGCCGGGCAACTTGACCAGGGGCTCTTCCCGCATGAGCCCCACCGAGGCGACCACCGCCGCCGCCGTCGCTTCGGCAACGGACGAAGCGCGAACCATCACGATGCGGGCTTCAAGCTCGGGATCAGGAAAGTCGATCCAATGATAGACACAGCGTCGTCGGAGGGCCTCGTGAAGATCCCGGGTGCGGTTCGAGGTCAGAACGACAACCGGTTGGGATGCCGCGCGAACTGTACCGGTCTCGGGAATTGAAATGGTGAAGTCCGACAGGAACTCGAGCAGGAACGCCTCGAACTCGTGATCCGAACGGTCGATCTCGTCGATCAGCAACAGGGTGCCCTCAGGCGCGCGCAGCGCTTCCAGCAAGGGGCGCGCCAGGAGGAATTCATCCGTGTAAAGGTTGAGCTGGCTGTTCTCGGCCTGCCGGATTGCCAGCATCTGCCGCGGATAGTTCCATTCGTAGAGCGCCGCTGCGGCGTCGATTCCCTCGTAGCATTGCAGGCGAATCACGTTCCGGCCCAGTACCGCGCCAATGGCCTTGGCCGCCTCGGTCTTGCCGACGCCTGGAACGCCTTCCAAGAGAAGCGGCTTGCCGAGTGCCAGCGCGAGATAGGACGAGGTCGACAACGCGTCGTCGGCGAGATACTGCGCCGCCGTCAAGGCGCCTTGCAGCGCTCCAGGGCTGTCGATCCCGCGTATGTCTGCCCGCACCGGCATCAGGCGCCCGGTCTGCCCTGCGGACGTGCGCCGCCGTTCGCGCGAATGCCGCGCAACACCTTTTCCGGCGTGATCGGAAGGCTGTCACATTCCACGCCGACCGCGTTGAACACGGCGTTGGCGATGGCAGGCAAAACCGGATTGGCGCACATCTCGCCCGGCCCCTTGCCACCGAAGGGCGCATCTGGCGCCGGACGTTCGAGAACCGAGATGTGGTGAGGCACGCTGTCGCCCGGCCCCGGTTGAAGATAGTGGTTGAAATCGACGGGTCCGTGGGACCGGTCCGGATAAAGGGGCTCCGTCGTTTCATAAAGCGCGTGGCTCACGCCCATCCAGGCGCCACCGATCAACTGCTGTTCCACCAGCCGGGGATTGAGCGCGCGCCCGACCTCATAGGCAGAGTTGATGTGCTGGACCTCGACCGCGCCGGTTTCGTCATCCACCGTCAGGTCAATGACCAGAGCGGCGTGGGCAAAGGATGACACCGGGGTCATCTCACCGGTGTCGCTGTCGACCTCGGACAACGGAACAAGAAAAATGCCGCGCCCCGCAAGTGTACGGCCTTGATTGAACTGCGCGGCCGTTGCCGTCGCCTCGACCGTGATCGACCGGCTTGGCGCACCCTTTACATGGATGTTGCCGCGCCCGTCAGTCGACAGGTCGGACGCGTCGACCTCGAGCTCCTCCGCCGCGGCTTCCAGCAGCTGGGCACGGGCCTCGGTGGCTGCGCGGATGATCGCGTTGCCCATCCTGTGCGTTCCGCGCGATGCGAAGGAACCCATGTCGTGGGGGCCGGTGTCGCTGTCCGCCGTATCGACAAAGACATCCTCGACCGGCACGCCGAGCGTCTCCGCAGCCAATTGGCGACCTACCGACTTGATGCCTTGCCCAAGATCAATGGACGAGAGCGTGACCTTGAATTTTCCATCAGGTGTCGAATGAACCAGCGCCTGGCTCGGGTCGCCTCCCAGGTTCATGCCGATCGGGTAGTTGATGCAGGCAAAGCCGCGTCCATGGTGAATGGCCATCAGCGCCTCCTCGACCCTGAGATGAACCGCGACACACCCGGCCGCCTCACGCCGCGCTGGAAATGGGTCGTGGCGCTGTCACTTTCGACCTCGGCGGCAGCCGGCTCCTGCGCCGGTGGCTGCGCAATCGATTGATCGACCGTGCCTGCCGGGCGCTGGGCATAGGCTGCAGGCAGGGTAGGACCGCCTCCGGCTCCTGCGGGGCGCGATGTCTCCCCTGGCACGGTTGGGCGTGCACCGGACGCCGCTTCATCCACGGGACCCCGGGGAGTCGGAGGAGCGCCCGGCCCACCCTTGAACCCAAGTCGCTCGATTTCTGCCTCCATGTCCTCCCGCTGGGGTGCATTGCCGAAAGCCGAACTGTTGTTGGAGGAATGTCCCTCGGGAAGCAGTCCGCGGGTCCCCTGCCCCGAGAACGGCTCCGGCGCGAGCCCGGAGCGTCTTCGCTCTCCAATCCTGCCCTCGTCGTCGGTGACCGTCTCGGGGATGACACCCGACGCACCTTCACCGCCGCCGGTCTTGCTTGATGCCCGTGCCGCGTCCGCGGACAGTCTCCAACCCGCCTTATGCGCGACCGCCTGGCAGCTCTCGATCAAGGCGCAGTTCTTCGCCTCGCGCCGATGCGCCTTCATGTCGCCGTCGCGGTACGCGTTCAGGATCCGCAGCTCGATCGGATCCATGCCGACCACGCGTGCAACCTTGTCCATGTGACGTTCGATCGCGAAATCCACGGCGGTAATGCCGAAGCCGCGCATGGCCGTCGAAGGGGTCCGGTTGGTGAAGACGCAGTAGACATTGGATGCGACGTTCGGGATCGAATAGGGACCGGGCAAATGGCCGGTCGATTTCTGCACGGCATAGGACGACAAACGCGTATAGGCGCCGGCGTCAAAGAACCCCGTAAAGGCGCGCGCGATGATGCGACCGTCGCGCATCACCCCGTCCTTGATCCGCCAGCGTTCGCCTCCGCGCGGACCGCCAACCTGCATCTCTTCGGCGCGGTCCCACATGTACTTCACGGGTTTGCCCGTTGCCAGACATGCCAGCGCGGCCAGTGGCTCGTGATGACTGTCCACCTTGCCTCCGAATCCCCCGCCGACCGTGCCGCCGATGAAGTGAAGGCGTGCCGAGCTGATGTCGAGCTGCTTCGCCGTGACCCCGACCGAGAAGAAAAGCGCCTGGGTCGATGTATGGACGGTGATCCGATCGCTGGTTTCCGGTGCCGCGATCGCGCCGCAGGTCTCGATTGGCGCCTGCTCGATTGGCGACATCTGGTATTCTCCCTCGACGACGTGATCGGCCCTCGAGAATGCGGTCTCAACGTCTCCGAACCGCAGTTTCTGGTGATCATAGGTGTCAAAATAGTCGAAGGTGTTGTTGGGATACTCATCGTTGACGATCGGCGCCTCGGGTTTCAGCGCCTCTTCCACGTCCAGCACATGGGGCAGTTCTTCGTAATCCACCTTGACGGCATCAACCGCTTCCTGGGCTGCGCGAACCGAGGTCGCGACGATTGCAAGGATCGGCTGGCCGACATAGCCGACCTTGCCGGTTGCCAGGAGAGGCTCGTCGTCCCGGCCGAAATTGATCAGCGACAGGAGCGTGTTGGTGTTCACGGGAACGTCGCGGCCGCCAAGAACGCGAACGACGCCGTCCTGCCGCTCCGCAGCCGAGGAATCGACCGACCGGATGCGCGCGCGGTGGTGGGGCGAGCGCACGCAACGCATGTGCAGGAGCCCGTCGAAGGCATGGTCGTCATAGAATTTGGACCGTCCGGTCACGTGACCCAGAATGTCCTGCCTGATGACCGGCTTGCCGACGACATCGAAGTCGTCAGAGCGCTCGTCTGCAAAAAGGTCCTTGCGGTACTCTGCATGCATCACGCGGCACCCCGCTGCTTGGCGGCCTCGAGTATGGCGTCGACGATCGGCTCATAGCCGGTGCAGCGGCAAAGATTTCCTGAAATGGCCTCTTCGACCTCGGGACGGGTCGGGTTCGGATTTCTGTCCAGGAGCGCCTTGGCTGCCATCAGCATGCCCGGCGTGCAGTATCCGCACTGCGCGGCAAAGCCTTCAATGAACGCTCTTTGCAGCGGGTGCAGATCCGGCCCGTTTGACAGCCCGCCGGTCGTCTCGACCGACCGGCCGGCGACAGTCTCGGCCAGCACCAGGCAGGACACGTGCGGCTCGCCGTCTATGAGGACCGTGCAGGCGCCGCAGCCGCCCTGCCCGCATCCGTACTTTGGCGACAGGTCTCCGCAACCGCGGCGAAGCACGTCCAGGAGATTGGCTCCGGGGTCGACGAAGACCGCGGTCTCGGAGCCGTTCAACCTGAAAGTGACGGGAGACTTCACCGAGCGTCCTCCCCAAGCAAAAGGCGACGAAGATGGACCGGCGCGACCTCGCGGCGATACCATCCCGAGGCGATTGGATCGTCCGGTGGGTCCAGCCCCTCGGTCGCGGCCGAAAGCGCGGCGGCGATGCCTGCGTGATCAAGGCTGACCCCTTCCAGCGCGCTTTCGACCGCCCGGACCCGGACCGGCGTTGATGCCATCGCGCCATAGGCGACGCGGACGCCTGACAACCGACCGGCGCTTCGGGTGAGATGCGCGGCCATCGACATCACCGAAACGCCTTTGGGCTTGACCCTGGAGACCTTTCTGAAACGAAATTCATCACCCCTCGGGCGACGGACCAGCAGCGAGCGAACGACGCCGTTCCTGCGGGCCAGAAAGTCCTCAAGACCCAACTCCTCCCCGCTGGCCATTCGGACGACGGCGTCCAGGGCCAGCAGCGCGACCGCCAGGTCACCATAGGGATGAGGCGCCATCAGGTTCCCGCCCACGCTCGCCATGTTGCGGATGGCGGGGCCACCCACGGCACGGGCGGCCGGAGCCAGGAAGTCCAGATCCCGCGATGCCAGGATCGCTGCCATCGTGACGCCTGCCCCGACCTCCAGGCGTTCGCCCTCAACCCGGATCTCGGCCAACGATGCATCCGTTGTCCGCACGATGCGATTGAACCGCGGGTCACCATAGTTGACCCTGTTCATGATCAAGGTCCCGCCGCCCAGGAATCGCGCCTGATCGTCCATTGCGCCGGCGGCCTCGCCAATTGTCGGGTACGTCTGGACTTCAAGCATGACCAATTCCCATGTGGGTTCGAACGGCCTCGAACCCTGCAGAGTAGATGCCCTCTCCGACAAGCTCCGACAGCTCGCCCGCACGCCCCGCAGGTGTGTCAAAGCGGCTTTCCCATTCCCAAAAGGTTCGGTCCCCGTCCGTTACCGGGAACAGGCGGACGTGCGCGACGTAGTTGAAGAGCGGCACGGGCGTGTCAAGCAGGCAGTAGCTGAATGTCTGCTCCAGGTCCGAAAGCGTGAGGAGCTGTTCGCGCAGATTGGCGCCGCCCTCGAGGCGGAAGTTCCGTACACAGCCAACCATGTCCGGCGAGTGCCCGCGCTCAATATGGCTTTCGGCAACCGCCGGGTGCCATTGATCATGGCCATTGAAGTCGCGAATGACCTCCCAGACCGCCTCCGCCGGCGCGTCAAGCACGGTGCTTTTCCTGACGCGCGGCATCAGCCGCCTCCGAACTGGCGCTTGAGCGCGTCAAAGCCGGCCTGAAAGACATCCGTGCCAATCATGGCGACCAGTTCGTCCTCGTCGCCCGGGTCACAGGAGAACTCCGCCGTCCATTCGACGAAGGTCCGGTCGCCCTCGGTCACAGGTGTCAGCCTGAGCGTGGCGACATAGTCTTCGAGCGGCATCGGACTCTCGAGGATCGAGTAGGTCACGAACATGTCGTAGTCTGACAGGCCCAACAGCTGCTCGCGGATGTTGTCGCCGTTTTGCAGATTGAAGTTCCGAATGCACCCGACCTTGTCCGCCGGAAGCGCCTCTTCGATCCGGCTTTCACGGATCATGGGGTGCCATCGCGGAAGGTCGTTGAATCCCCGGATGCGATCCCACACTCGGTCCGGCGGAGCGGAAATGACGGAGGAAGTGTAGACGCGGGCCATCTCAGGACTTCGCCTCCCCGTCCTTCTTTCGCTCCTCCTCCGCTTCGGCCTTCGTTGCGGCCCTGACCCTCTGGCTCTCGCTCATGGCGCGCGCCATGTTGCTGGCATCCTGGAAGATCGCCGATCTCGCAAGGTTCGAGCCGTCAATTCCGATGTCGTTCATCAGGCTGTCGATCATGGGCCCCTGAACCCTGTAGCGAAGCGCGGAATTGATGACCTCGTCGGTCGGGCTTGCGGCGCCACCACCGCCGCCGCCGGGACCGCCGTCCGCCCAGTTGAGCCCCGTCGTGCCGCCGCCGCCAAGCTGCATGATCTTGATCTCGTCGATCTTCTCAAGCGGCTTGACCTGCGCTGCAATTATGCCTTCAAGCCGCTCCAGCATGTTGCGCTTGAAGAGCGATGCGCGGGCTTCGTCGGTAAGGATGTTCTCGGCCTCGTTGATGAGCCGCTGGGCCTCTGCGCGGACCGCCGAGACAACTTCTTCCGCATGCGCGGCGAGCTTGGCGCGTTCGGCCTCCTTTTCGGCGGCGGCAACGCCCACCTGCTTGTCGCGTGACGCCTCCTCGAGCGCGGAAGCCGTATCGACCTTGGCCGCGGCTTCGGCGGCACGCGCGCGTGCCGCATCGGCCTCGATTGCCGCGGCGCTTTCGTCGAGCGACTTGCCGTAGAGTGCAATCGCCTTTTCCATCGCCGCTTCCTCGACCGCCCTTTCGCGCTCGATTTCCAGTTGGCGGCGTTTCTTCTGGTGCGCAATTCGCGCATCATCAAGCTCGTCCTCGGACTGGATCTGCACGCGTTCGACGATCTCCTTCGCGGCGATCTCGGCTTCGCGCAGCGCCTTTGTCCGTTCGACTTCGAGATGTTCCAACGCCTTGCGGCGCTCGATGTTGGCGGCCTCAATCGAGCGTTCCTTCTCGATCTCGGCCGCGCGGGTCCTGGCCTCTTCCTCGATGCGGGCTGCATTGATCGTCTCTTGAGCCGCGATGTTTGCCTCGTCGACCGCACGGTTGCGGGCAATTTCGCGTTCCCGCATGTCCTGTTCATAGGCAATGCGCTCGGCGGCGAGCTTCTTTTCCTTCGCAATCCGGGCTGCCTCGACCGCCTCGGCTCTCAGCTGTTCGCGCACCTCGGTGTCTTCATCGGCTTCGATACGTTCGACCGCGACCAGCCTTTCCTGAGCAATGCGGGCCTTCTCGACGGCCTCGCGCGATTCGATCTCGGCCTCTTCGAGCATCTTGTTGCGCTCGATTTCCAGGCTCCGGGTCTCGCGTTCGGAGGCGATGCGTTCCGCCGCGACCTTCTTCTCCTGCGCAATGCGTGCGGCCTCGACCGCTTCCGCCTTCAAGAGATCCCGTTCTTCGGTCCTTTCATCCGCCTCTATGCGCTCGAAGGCCAGCAGGCGCTCCTGCGCGATGCGGGCCTTCTCGACGGCCTCGCGCGCGTCAATCTCGGCCTGGTCGATCGCCCGATTGCGCTCGATCTCCAGGCTTCGGGTTTCCCTGTCAGAAGATATGCGGGCCGACGCCACGGCCTTTTCCTGCATGATCCGCAACTTTTCCGTCGCTTCGCGCTGCGCGATTTCCGCTTCGCTGATAGCCAGGTCACGGGCGACCTCGCGTTCGCGCGTGGTTTGCTCGTACTCGATCCGGGCTTCGGTCACGGCCCTTTCCTGCGCGATGCGGGCGCGCTCCACGTTCTCGCGGGCGGTGATGCCTTCCGCATCGATGGCCTGCTGACGCTCGATCTCCCTTGACTGGGTTTCGCGCTCTTTCGCGATGCGCGCCTCCTCCAGAGCCCTTTCCTGCGCGATGCGGGCGGTTTCGATCGCCTCGCGCGCAGCAATTTCCGCAGCGTCGGTCCGCTGTCGCGTCTTGATCCGTTCCTCGGTCAGCGACCTTTCCTGCGCGATCCGCGCCTTTTCGACGGCTTCACGGGTCGAGATGTCCGCTTCATCGACCACTTTCTGCGACTCGATCTCGCGCTGCCTGACTTCCCGTTCGGATGCGATGCGCACCTCGGAAATCTGGCGCTCGTTTTCGATCCGTGCGGTTTCAATGGCTTCGCGCGACAGCAGCGTCGCCTGTTCCGCATCCTTTTCCCGCTCGGAGCGTTCCCGTGCCAGTTCCGCACGCTGCTGCGCGCGCCGGAATTCGACTTCCCGCTCCTGGTCGAGACGGGCTTCCTCGGACTCGCGTTCAATGTCCAGCGCCTGCTTCTCGGCCTCGAGATTGCGTGCGCGAATCTTGATCATCGCGTCCTGCTCGATGTCGTTGCGCAGCTTGCGGCGCTGCTCGACCGCTTCGATGACGGCGGTCAAGCCTTCCGCGTCGAACTTGTTTGACGGGTTGAAATACTGAATGTCGGTCTGGTCGATGTCCGTCGCCGCGACGCTTTCGAGTTCCAGTCCGTTCTTGTCGAGCCCCTCCTGCGCCATTTCCTTGACGCGGGCGACGTACTCGTTGCGGTTCTCATGCACCTCTTCGAGCGTCATCTGTGACGCAACGGTACGCAGCGCCGAAATGAACTTGCCTGACAAGAGCGAATGGATGCGCTCGGGTTCCAGCGTCCGCCGGCCGAGGGTCGAGGCAGCCAGCGAAACCGCCTCCCTGGTCTGGTTCACCCGAACGTAGAATTCCGCGTCCACGTCAATGCGCATCCGATCGCGGGTGATCAGCGCTTCGTCCTTCTCGCGCGTCACCGCAAGCTGGAGGGAATTCATGCTCACCGGCGTGATGTCATGAATGATCGGCCAGACAAACGCGCCGCCGTTGATGACAACCTTTTCGCCAAGAAAGCCCGTGCGCACGAATGCGACTTCCTTGGTCGAGCGGCGGTACAGCCAATACATCACCCAGTAGACAACAAAGATGACGATGACGGCCGCGATGATCCACAGGATCAGTTGTCCTAACAGTTCGCCAGTCATGTGAGCCTCCCTTTCGGCCTTAGAGGTCGATCTCCTTGAATTTCTTCGTCTGATCCGTCAGCGCGACTTCCGTAGGCAGGCGCTCCATCGACGAGGCACCATAGAATCCGTGACAGTTCTCGGTGTTCTTCAGGACGAATGCGGCGTCCTCCGGCATCGCTACCGGTCCGCCGTGAACCAGGACGAGGGCGTCGGGATTCACCTCCAGGGCGGCAGCAGCCCATTCATCCGTCAAGGCGGGGGCATCAGCCAGCGCCACGCCCGTCTCCGCCCCGATCGAGCCTCCGGCCGTCAGTCCCAGATGCACGACGACAATGTCGGCACCCGCAGCCGCCATGTCGCGCGCATCATCTGCCGAGAACACGTAGGGTGTCGTCAGCATGTCGCGATCGGCGGCCATGCGTATCATCTCGACTTCGTGGCTGTAACCCATGCCGGTCTCTTCCAAATTGAGCCGGAAGGTTCCATCGATCAGCCCGACCGTCGGGAAGTTCTGAACGCCCGAGAATCCGGCCGATCTGACCGCGTCCAGGAACTTGCCCATAAGCCGAAATGGATCGGTCGCGCAGACCCCGGCGAGCACCGGCGTGTTCTTGACCACCGGCAGGACTTCGCCAGCCATCTCCATCACCACGCCGTTCGCGTCGCCATAGGGCATCAGACCGGCAAGCGAGCCGCGACCGGCCATCCGGTACCGCCCGGAATTGTAGATGACGATCAAGTCGATGCCGCCGGCTTCCTCGCACTTGGCGGAAAGCCCGGTTCCGGCACCGCCACCGATGATCGGCTCGCCACGATCTCGCATGGCGCGGAACTTTCTCATAATGTCGCTGCGATCGAACACGCTGCCTATCCTTGTGCGGCGACACGGGGAATCTCTCCGTGCAGATTTCGGAACTCGGAGACCACCAGGGCCGCAAATTCGGGGTCGTTGACGTTGTGGGGCACGCGAAGCAGGTGCCGCGAGCTGGTTTGCCGAACGGCGTCCTCCAAGGCATTGAAGAGCGCGGCATCTGCGGCCGGGTCATGAAACGGCTGCCCGGGCGCGGACAGCGCGGAAACGCCGCCTTCGGGCAGGAAAAAGCGAACCGGACCGGTCATCCTGTTCAGTTTCGCACCGATCCAGCGACCTATCTGGTCGCATTCGTCCGGCGTCGTGCGCATCAGGGTTACCTGCGGATTGTGCTGGTACAGTTTCCGGTCGCGATAGCGCTCAGGCACCGTGTCGGGGCCGTCGAAATTCACCATGTCCAGCGCGCCGCACGCGCCAATGTAGGGCAGGCCCGCTTCGATCGATGCTTCGAAGCGGGTTTCGTCGGCCGGGAAGACACCGCCCGCGAGCATGTCGCAGACTTCCGTTGTCGTCAGGTCCAGGACGCCTGACAGCTTTCCCGAGGCCAGCAGGTTCTCCATGGCCTTTCCGCCGGTGCCGGTCGCGTGGAAGACCAGGCAGTCGTAATCCGCCTGAAGCGCGGCCGAGACCTGCTGCACGCACGGAGTCGTAACCCCGAACATCGTCAGGCCCAGGGCGGGCTTCAGCGGAGCCGCCGGGGTCGCGTCACGCCGGCCGGCGACCATGCCCGCCAATGCCCGGGCGCCGTTGGCAAGCACTTCGCGCGTGATGACGTTGAGTCCCTGCACATCGGCGACCGCATTTAGCAGCAACATGTCGGTTGCGCCGACATACTGGCTGGTGTTCCCTGAGGCGACGGTCGAGATCACGACCTTTGGCACCCCTACCGGCAACGCCCGAATTGCCGGACTGACCAGCGACGTCCCGCCGGAACCGCCCGCTGATATGATCCCCCCGATCCCGTCCTGCTGCGCGATCCACCTTTCGAAGGCAAGGGCCATCCCCGCAACCGCCGTGCCGCGGTCGCCCGTAAACACTCCGGCGACGCCCCGCGGGTGAAACGCCGCGATTGCATGCGGCGGGATCTCCGCCCCGGACGGCTTGCCGGAAGTTGACAGATCGACGAGGATTGCGTCTATCCCCTCGCCCTTCAGCACGCCCTGGATGAATCTCAGCTCCTCGGACTTGGTATCCAGCGTGCCCGCAACGAGCACCTGGCCTGACCGGCCGGACGGTCGCACCCGGGAAAGCGGCTTGATCTGCTCGGCTTCGCGGGTGGTCGGCGTGACGGTACGCGCGGCACCTTCGATGACATGTACCGGGACGGGGCGCGACCAGCGGGTCGGGATCCTGGGATTGGAGTTGTAGACCTTCGTCAGGGCACCGGGCGCTTCCTGCGAGTCGCGCTCTTCCGTGCGCGCTGTCGGTTCGGGTGTTTCATCATGCGCATGGCGACCGACCCCCAGCAATGCCTGCTGCAGGTCGCGGTCGCCCGCCAGGCGGGCCGAGTCCATCACGCGGTTGATCCGTCCGTTGACCATGATGGCGACATCGGACGCCACTGCACATGCGACGCCGATGTTCTGCTCGATCATCAGGACGTCCATGTCGCCCTCTTCCCCAAGGCGGGTCAGCATGTTCTCGAGCTGCTGGACGATGACCGGGGCAAGTCCTTCAGTCGGTTCGTCCATGACCAGCAGGCGCGGATTGAGAAGCAGGGCCCGCGCGATGGCCAGCATCTGCTGCTCGCCGCCCGACAGCTGGGAACCCAGGTTGCCGCGGCGTTCGGCCAGGCGTGGAAAGGTCCCGTAGATTCGCTCAATGGTCCAGACTCCGCCCCGCCCCACGACGAGTCGAAGATGTTCGTCGACCGACAGCGAACGCCAGATTCGCCGGCCCTGGGGCACGTATCCGATGCCCAAGCGGGCAACTTCCGCGGGACTGCGTCCGTTGATCGCCTGTCCCTGGAAGGAAATGGTTCCGGATGCAACGGGCTCCAGCCCCATGATCGCCTTGCAAAGCGTGGTCTTGCCCATTCCGTTGCGCCCGACCACCGAATGAACCCCGGACTGCAGCGTCATGTTCACGCCCTGCAGGGCATGGCTCTGTCCGTAGTAGACGTTCAGGTCCCTGACATCGAGGATTGGCGTGCCGTCAGCCATCCGCGCCTCCGAGGTAGAGGGCCTGGACTTCCGGGTCGTCCTCGATTTCGGCAGGGCTGCCCTCCTTGAAGATGCGCCCGTTGTGCATCATGGAGACCGACTCCGCGACCCGCAGGGCGACGTCCATGTCGTGCTCGATGATGATGAACCCCATATGGGCTGGCAGCCCGACCAGGATTTCGATGAGTTCGGAGCGCTCGGTCGGCGAGAGCCCGGCGGCGGGTTCATCGAAGAGGATGAATCTGGGCGCGCCCGCCAAGGCTATGGCGATCTCGAGCTGCCGCTGTTGGCCATAGGAAAGCGTCGCGACCTGATCGTCCTTGGCGTCCTCAAGGTGAACCACGCGCACGAGGTTCTCCGCGCTCGCCATCAAGGCGTCATCGCGCCCTGGCCGCAAGAACGAAAAGCGGCTGCGCGAGACCCCGACACAGGCCAGGAATATGTTGTCCAGGACGGTGAGTCCGGTGAAGAGCAGCGAGATCTGGTAGGTCCGGCGCAGGCCCCTTCGGATGCGTTCATGCGGCGGAAACTGCGTGATGTCTTCGCCGAAGAAGCGAATCGTGCCCGTCGTGGAGGGGAAGTCGCCTGCCACGCAATTGAAGAGCGTCGTCTTCCCGGCGCCGTTTGACCCGAGCACGGCGCGCCGTTCGCTGGGCCGGACCGTGATGTCGATGTCGGTAAGCGCGGCCAGGGCACCGAAGAACTTGGACACGCCCTTCAGTTCCAGCGCGTTGGCTGTCCCGGTCGCTCCCAGGCGTTCGGAAATCGTCGATCCGCCGTTGAGATCAGCGTTCATGGCCCTTCTCCGCCACGACCGGTCAGCGGATCGCGCTTTCGGTCCTCGCGCAGCCGATCCCACAGGCCAATGATGCCGTCCGGCGACCAGAAGACGATGGCGAGAAAGGCAATGCCGATCAACAGCTGAAACCGTTCGCCTGCAAGGCCCAGCGTGACCAGTGCGTCGATCGCATAGGTCTTCAGGATGACGTAGATGAATGCGCCTATGAAGGGGCCGACCGGATGGCGCATGCCCCCGATCACGGCGATGACCAGGATGTCTATCGCCGGCCCGATTCCCGCCGTGCCCGGGGAAATCTGCGCTGACTGCCAGGTGAGCAATATGCCCCCGATGGCCGCGAGCAATGACGCGAAGGTGTAGGCGGCCACGCGGTGCGCGGTAACGTTGTAACCCAGGGCCGACATGCGGCGCGGGTTGTCCCGAACGCCTTGCAGCGCCAGTCCGAACGGTGCGCGGGAGACATAGAGAACGACAAGATAGCCAAGCGCAGCCCAAAACAGGGTCAGGTAGTAGAACGCGGCCGGGCCACGCCAGTCCACGCCAAACAGCATTGGCGGCAGGACACCGTTGAACCCGGAAAACCCGTTGAACATCACGTAGTTCTGCCGGGCGAAATAGAAGAACGCGGCCGCGATCGCGAGGGTGATCATTATCGTGTAGATTCCCTCGGTCCGCACTGCCAGCCATCCGGTCAGCGTGCCGAACAACATCGCAATGACCAAGGCGATCGGGATCGCGACATACCACGGCCAACCAAGCGAAATCGTGTCGATGGCCGACACCCCGAATATCGCGACCATGTACCCGCCCACGCCCGCGATCGACATTTGAGCAAGGCTGACCATTCCGCCGTAACCGCCCAAGAACATCAGTCCGAGGGCAATCAGGCCCAGGATGAACGTCCAGCCAAAGATCTGGAACAGCATGAAGTCACCGGCAATTGCCGGCATGATCAGCAAGATCAGGCCAACGATCCAGTAGGCGACCGGAATGCGCTCCAGCCAGCTCTGCCCTTCGCTGGGCGTGGCAAGGCTCGCTTCGGTCGGGCCGAAGACCGACATGTCAGGACCGCCCCATCAGGCCTTGCGGGCGGAACGCGAGAACCCCCACCATGATCAGGAACGTCAGGACGACGGCGTATGTGGGCATGTAGACAGAGCCAAACTGCTCGGCCAGTCCGATGAGGAGCGCGCCGAGCGCTGCACCCGGAATGCTGCCCATGCCTCCCACGATGACCACGACCAGGGAGGCCAGCAGGAACCGTATGTCCTCGCCCGGCGCGACGGACTGGAACGTTCCTCCGACCACTCCGGCAATGCCGGCGAGGCCGGCGCCGAATGCAAAGACGCCCAGGAACACCAGTTGAATGCGCGCTCCCGTGGCCGACAGCATGTCGCGATCATCGACCCCTGCCCGTATCAGCATGCCAATCTTGGTGCGGTTGAGCAGGAGCCACATGACAACGCCAATCGCCACTGCAGCGAGGAATATCACGACCCGGACCAGCGGGTATTTCAGGTAGACAAGATCGCCAGAGCGCTTTTGCGCCGTCACGAGGATGGTCTCCAGGGGACCCGACAGCCAGGACGGCGCGCTGATGTTGTAAAAGTCGCCACCCCAACCCCAGAGCATCAAGTCGGCCATGATGATCGAGATCCCGATCGTCACCAGGGTCTGTCGAAGGTCCTGACCTTCCATTCGCCGAAACACGACAAGTTGCAGCAGGATGCCGAAGACGGCGACCACGATGAATGCTGCGGGAAATGCAAGGAGCCAATATCCGGTGAGCTCCGCAAATTCGTACCCGACGTATCCCCCGAGCAGATACAGGGAGCCGTGGGCGAGATTCACGTTGCGCATCAGGCCGAAGATCAACGTGAAGCCGGAGGCAACAAGAAAGTACAGGCCACCGAGCGTAATGCCGTTGAACAGCGCGTTCAGGAAGACCTTCTTCTTGCCAATCAGGTCGACAAGCCAGGAAGGCCACAACGCGAGAATCATCCAGATGAGGATTGCAGCCAGAATCGCAATCACGGCAGCCCAAACGGGATGGCGGCGTGCGAAGTCAGTCATTGTGCAGGCATCGCTGGTGCACGAAATTCCTTCGCCGCAACCCGCCAATGGTGCTCTTGGTCCAGTTGCATCCCGCAAACGCTACCGCCCGGGCTGCAGATCCGCGTACCCCAAGGTCTGATCGGGTGACGCTGGATCGCGTAAACAGCACCTAGACGAAATGTGCGACGCGCCGGTAGTCCGTCGGCGGAATCCCGACGTTAGACGTGAAGAAACGCGTGAAGCTCGCCTGGCTGGCAAATCCGAGGTCAAGGCCGATGTCGGTGATCGACTTGTCGGTCGTCACCAGTTCGTCGATGGCATGTTCGGTACGAAGCGTGTTCAGGTAGAGATTGGGCGTTATTCCCATCTGCATCTTGAAGAGCTTGAAGAAATGCGGGCGCGAAAGGCCGACCTCGCGGGCCAGGTCGTCCATTGCGGTTTCTTCGGCGAACCTCTCCTGCATAAGCCTGAGCGAGCGCCGGACGCGGAAGTCATTGAACTTCAACTGCATATTGCGAAGCAGCGGTCGAGACTTGGCACTCCTCCAGGTCTGGTCGACGCATTGACGCGTGGTTTCAAAAAGAAAGCCATCAAACCTTTCGGACGGCTGGTCATCGAGGAGAATGGACGTCAAGCGTCCGATCCACATTTCGACCGTCGGAGTCACCCGGACCTGGGGTGTCCCGAATCCAAGCGAAAACTCCGCGCTTTGGCTGTTTTCGAGAAACCACATCGGCTTGATGTAGAGCGTTAGAACGAAATGCTTCTGGCCGCAGGGCGATGGCTCGAAGCTGTGCGGCTCCCACGGGCTGATCGCAACCGCCTCGGTCTTCGAGATGGCATACTTGTCGCCATTGATGGTCGCTGATGCGTCGGGACCTCCGAGATAGAAGATCAGGTGCCCTTCACGGTGCGCATGCGTGGTGAGGGGACGGTCGAGCTCGTACAATGTCGCCCGGCCGAATGAACCGTGATGCACTGAGATTGCCCTGGCCATGACGATTCGTCCCCCTTGCGGTCCTCCTTTCGGTTGCCGGTCAGCCGTCAATTTATCGGGGCAAGTCGCGGTCCTGATCAAGAAAGACGCTGTCTTTTGATACTCTGGGGTATATTCAAATCGCTTGTGTACCAAATCTAGCGTTGCATCAAGGCTCGGAGCATACGCCACATGGGCTCGATTCAATCACTTGACGCCAATTTCCGGCGCTCCTGGCGGGCGTCCGGCACGCCTCCATGTGATCTTCAGGCGTTCCGGTCCCGCAACATGGGCACGCGTCGTCGATTGAAATCGATTCCCTGAGATCGCGACTCGACTGTCAACGGGCCCTAGTGGGCACGCGCCAGCAACTCCCGGATCTCCGAGCGTTCGAAGCTTCGCGGGTCGCAGGTGATCGCGCGGTCGCAGGCTGCAATCGTCGCGGCCTTGCTCAGGGCGCTCACCTCGATCCCAAGGTCCGACAGCTTTCGGGGAATTGGCCACTCTGACAACATGTCTCTAAGCCCTTCCGCCAACGCGCGTCTCTCGTCGATGCGCAGTGCTCGCTTGATCGGATCGCAGAGGCCATTGGCCTGTTGTTCATAGAACTCCACGAGGTGGGAAATCACGACGCCTCCGACTGCGCTCGGATTCGGCTTTGACTCGGACGCCGCCGTGATGGCGTTGCAAAGCGCATGAACTACGCAAAGCCCCTTCTGAAGCGAAAGCGAACTGTTCAGCCCTGCGGCCAGGATCTCGCGCCTTGCAGGAAGGTCGTCGTCGTTCAGGGCGGGACCAATATTGATCCAAATTCGGTTCAATGCGTCCAGCGCCAGCCCGTCGGCAGGGGGATGGTACCGGGGAGACAGGTAGCTGTCGATCGCCCGCGACATCACGCCCGCCGCGGCAATGGCCGAGTCCTCCGCCAATGCACCCAGCGCAAGGGTCGGATCGCAAATCGTGATGCACGGGACAAGGTTGCGGGAAGAGAACAGAATGTGCCTCTTGTCGTCCAGCGTCAGGCGGGCATAGTCGCTGATCGCGGACGCAAAGCCGAGAATGTCCGGCACGGCGTAGAGATGCGGGAGGTGACCGTTGATCCGCCGCGACCCGCCCTCGTCGATCGACAGCCTGTCAAGCGGCTCCTCATGAGCGATGGCAATCCTGGCGGCCTTTGCCAGGTCGATGACCCGGTTCGAGCCGAAGGCGACCAGCACGTCGCAATTGTTTTCCCTGTAGAGGCTGGCCACGGCGCGCGCAGCGCTTTCGGTGGGCAGGTGCGGAACGTCTGAAAAGACCACCGGTTCGGTACGCATCGGGAAGCCGGAATAGAACCTGTCCGCCCCCAAGTTTGACATCCTGTCGTCGGCAGCGACGACGAGCGGGCGCCGCTTGTTGTTCGCCTCAATCTCAGAATGCAACGCTTCCTCTAGGATGCCGTCGGCGAAATGGACCCGCGTGAGGAAGTTGATCAGTGTCATGACCGCGCAAGTTCCGTATAGGTCCGGTTCTGCAAGGGGTCCGGGCGCGAACGCCCGGACCGGCTTCAGGAAGAAATCAGTACGATGTCTGACACGGCGGGTTGTCACGGCTGGGAGCGCCGAGCGCCGCGAACTTGTCCGGGTCGATCCGCAGGTTTTGCGGCACGCCCGGATCCATCGAGATGAACTGGTTCACGAGGTTGCCATTGTCATCTTCGATGACTTCCGAGATGAAAGTCGCGCCGATGGCCTGGCGGTTTTCGTCCAGCGTGACCTTGCCGACCGGGCTGTCCAGCTCGAGGTTTGCCAGGCAAGACCGGAACGCGGCGTGCCCATCCGACAGGTCCGCGCCCACTGCATCCAGGCACGTCAGCGTGGCCGACATGTTGTTGTAGTAGAGCGTCGCCAGAAGCGAAGGCGCCGGGAAACGCTCATCGGGCGGGAACGTGTCCTGATAGAGCTTCACGAACGTGGTCCAGGCCGGGTCGTCCCAGGTGTCAGCCTGCGGTCCCGAGGACGGCGTGCCGATCAGGGCACGTTTCGCGTCACCCTTCGAGTTCAAGACCGTCCCGTCGACCATGATTGTGCCGCCGATCAGGTTCGCGTCTCCGCCGGCCTGCTGATACTGGTTCAGGAAGTTGACGGCGTCGCCGCCACCAAGCCCCAGGTAGATGGCATCAACGTCATCGGGAAGCGACGCAATGATCGATCCGAAGTCCTTTGTGCCCAGCGGGACCCAGAAGCGTTCGGTGATCTCGCCGCCTGCCTGGCAATAGTCCAGTGCAAATCCGAAGACCTGCGTATAGATGAAGGAATAGTCCTCGCCGATCGTTGCGACCGTCTCGTATCCCTTTTCGTTGTAAACGTAGGAACCCAGGCCCCACGACCACTGCGCGCCGTCCGCATTGAAGCGGAAAAAGTTCTCGGACGGGTTCACGTACGTCGTTTCCTGGGCGCCGGACGATCCGTTGATAAAGGTTGTCGCAGGCTGGGTCTTGGCGTAGTCGCGAATGGCGATCCCTTCAGATCCTGAAAGCGGGCCCACGATCACGTCAAGACCATCCTGTTCCACGAGCTTGCGTGCGGCGCGAACGGCGCTGTCAGGCGACGCGTCGGTGGACTGAATGACAAGTTCCACGTCCTTTCCGGCAACCTTGCCGCCAAATGCCGCCAGTGCCGTCTTCATTCCGCGGACGCCGTCTTCGCCAAGCACCGTGTAGGTGCCTTCCAAAGTCGCCATCGTGCCAATCTTAAAGGTGTGCTCGTCCGCATGGGCACCGTGCACCGTTGCCAGTGCCGCGCCGACCGCGGTGGTCACAAGTAGTTTCTTCATCACTTACCTCCCTTGGTATGCTGCATTCCGGTGCCGCGCAGGGTGGTCACCTGCCCTCAGCATGCCGGTTGGCGGCAAAAGCGCTGAACCATGCCGCCGTCGCGTATACCCGTTAGTCGCTTTTATTGAGAGATGTCGTCCCTGCGTCGAAGGCCAAAACGCATTGTCAGAGAGGCAGGGGCTGGTTCGCGCTCTCGCGTTTCAATTCCACGGCGCAAAAGATCATGGTGGCATCGCCGACATTTTCAAGGTCGTGAAGCGCGAATTCGCCTTCGCCAACGTCATAATAGTGCGTGAGCCCGGCATCGTAGTCGCTTTCGTAGGTCGTCCCGTCGTAGGTCCGCTGCAAGAAGCGCCCCGACCCAATCGCGGTCCAGAAGTAGGTCAGGACATGGCG
>VXSG01000062.1:25731-72134 GCA_009838075.1 Boseongicola sp. SB0665_bin_10
GCTGCAAGAAGCGCCCCGACCCAATCGCGGTCCAGAAGTAGGTCAGGACATGGCGATGAACCGGCATGCGCTGCCCCGGCTTCAAGATCATGTGCCAAACCCTGACCGAACTGTCTTCGAACACGAGATCCGTTCCGATGCGACCATTGAACTCGTTGTCCCTGAACTCTCGCCGCATGGCCTCGGTCCAGCCATGGAAGTCCGACGTGGTCAATTCGCCGGATCTGAAACCGTCTGCACGCCCGCTTGTGTCGATTGCCTCTGGGCGTGGCATTGGCTGGCCCTCGAAAAGCGACAGCGGGAAATTCGCGCTTTCCCTTTTCAATTCAACCGCTACGAAGACCATCTTCGTGTCGCCGACATTTTCCAGGTCATGCAACGCGAACTCACCGGACTTGACATGGTAGAAGTGAGTCAATCCGGCCTGAAAGTCGCTTTCGTAGGTCGTCCCGTCATAGGTGCGTTGCAGGAAACGGCCCGGCGTGACTGCGGTCCAGAAATATGTCAGGACATGGCGGTGGACCGGCATTCTCCCGCCTGGTTCGAGCGTCATGTGCCAGACCCGGACCGAGTCGTTCTCAAACACCAAATCGGTGCCAATCTTGCCGTTATACGCGTTGGCACTGAACTCTCTCTTGATGCTGTCGGTCCAACCCTGGAACCCGCTCGTGGCAAGTTCGCCCGACCGGAAATTGTCCGCGACCCCCTGGATGCCCGCCGGTCGCGTCTGAGCCGCCGGTGCGGACGCGGCAGGTGCAACGCCGTCGGAATGCCCTGCAACACCTGCAGCCGCGAGGTCCTCCGCGTTCAGCCCCTCGGCCAGAATCAATGTCCCTTCAACCGATTCCAGCCGCAGGCGGATCATGGACTGATACTCGGGCGAGTGGTACCAGCGCATTGCCTCTTCGCGGCTCGGGAAGCGCAGGATCACCAGCCGGTCGTGGCCGGTCTGCCCTTCGATCACTTCCGTCGTCTCGTTGACTGCGAGGACCTCGACGTCAAACTTGTTGAGGCACGCCACCGCCTGAGGCACGTAGACATCGTTGATCGTGGAACGGTTGAGCACCTTGTGACTCGCCACGAAATAATAGGGACGATTGCTTGTCACACCACCTCCACGACGCAGAATTCCCGCATTGCGCGATCAATGTTAGAACCAACCATCGAAAGTCCTCTTCGCGATTTCGTCGCTTGGCATACCTCAGGGTACGATTGTTTGCGACATTTGCCTTGCTTGACTGCCCGCCGGCCGGCATGCCGCGGCACGACCGCGCCGGAGGGTCCCGCGTTCAACTCCGCTTTCACGCCCGTGACAAACCGCCCTGCCTCCGCGTCGGCGGTCACGCGTTCGAGTCCAGGGACATTCCGGTTTCCGCGTCAAACACGTGCAGGCGACTGCGGCTTGCGCTCAACTGTACGGTTTCGCCGATGTCGGGTGGATGCTGGCCATCCGCCTTGGCGATGACTTCGCCGCTTGGCGTGTCGACGTAAATCAGCGTGTCGGGTCCGAGCGGTTCGCGAACCGTCACCGTTCCCTTCAGGAACGGGTTATCGCCGGACGGATGCAGGTCGTCCGGACGCACCCCGAGTATGACCGACCGTCCTTGGGAAACGTCGATGTCCAGCTGGATGTCGGGCCCCGATGCGAGCCGGGCCAGCCCACCGTCCACCGTGCATTGCAGCATGTTCATGGACGGTGCCCCGATGAACCCCGCCACGAAGGTGTTCGCTGGCCTGTGGTAGACATCGGACGGCTTTCCGACCTGCAGGATATGGCCGTCCTTCATGATGACAATCCTGTCGGCCAGCGTCATGGCCTCCACCTGGTCATGGGTCACGAAGATAATGGTGTTCCCGACACGCTGGTGGAGTTTCTTGATCTCGAGGCGCATCTGGGTGCGAAGCTGGGCATCGAGGTTCGACAGCGGTTCGTCGAAAAGAAACACGGCCGGGTCGCGCACCATGGCCCGGCCGATCGCGACGCGCTGCCGCTGGCCGCCCGAAAGCTGCGAGGGCTTGCGGTCGAGGAGTTCGGTCATTTCAAGGACTGAAGCGACGTCTTCGAGACGGGCCATCTTTTCGGCTTTCGTCAGATTCGACGTCCTGAGCCCGAAGCCGATGTTCTTTCGAACCGTCATGTGCGGGTAGATCGCGTAGTTCTGGAACACCATGGCGATGTTCCGTTCCTTCGGCTTCAGGTGATTCACGACCCGCCCCTCGATCTCGACTTCCCCCGCCGTCGTTTCCTCTAGTCCGGCGATGAGACGAAGCGTCGTCGACTTTCCGCAGCCCGACGGCCCCACGAAAACGATGAACTCGCCATCCTCGACCTCCAGGCTGATCCCGTGCAGAACCGTGGTCTTGTCGTACGTCTTCACGAGGTTGCGAAGTACAAGGCTCGCCATGCGCTATTCCTCCAGGAGGGCGTTGAACGCGGATTCGAGCATGCTGGCCGCCCGGGCGCGGCGGGCGGTGCGAGCCTCGAGCCGGCCGCGGCATTCCCGGGCCTTCCCCTCGTACACCTCCATCGCCCGGTCCAGTGCCGTGGCTGCCGGACCGCCAGGCCGGTCACGACGGCGGACAAAGGTCTCGGGCGCGACGGCAGCGGCGTACATCCCGGGCGTGAGCACGGTTGCACGTCCCGTTTCGGCTTCAAACGCCTTGGCGAAGACGTCGAATCCCCGTGACAGGCCGACGCCACGCGAGACCACCATGCGCGCCGTTGCCGAGGCCACTCCATGTGCACGCCGAAAACCCAGTCCCTCGTCCCGGACGAGCGTGTCGGCCAGTTCCGTGATCGTTGCGCAGGCGGCGTCGCTGTTGGTCTCGAACCGTGATGCGTTGATCGAACAGGACGGCAGGAACGCTGCGAACAGGGACAGCGCCCGCGCACCGCGTTCGAACACCGCGAAGCCGGCTTGCTGGACATCGGCCTCGCTGTCATTCATGTCGGCAAACGGCGTGTTGTGCATCGTGTTTATGATCGCGTCGCAGAGACCGGCCGTGACGCTCGACAAGTGCCGGAGGTGCTCGATCGGAACCGGGTTGCGCTTCTGCGGCATGATCGAGGAAACCTGGACCAGGCTGTCAGGAACGTGCAACTGGCCGACCTCGAAGGCGGACCATTGCGCCATGTCCTGCGCGACGCGTCCCAGATGCAGGAACAGCAGCTTGATCGCGGAGTAGAGACCGGTCACGTAGTCCACGGAGGCGATGCAGCCATAGGAATTCAGCTGCGGCTCTTCGAACCCGAGCAGGTCGGATACGCGGCGCCGGTCGATGGGAAAACCGGAGGTCGTGATCGCCGCCGCCCCCATCGGGCAGAGGTCGAGAGAGCCGGAGGCCAGTTCCAGGCGTTCCGCATCCCGCAGGAGACATTCGACGACCGCCGAAAGGTAGTGACCGAAGGTCGTCGGCTGGGCAGGCTGCCCGTGCGTGTAGGCGACGACAAGCGTGTCGCGCTCGGCGCGCGCCTTCACGACCAGCCTGTCGACGAGATCCAGGACCTGCTCCATCAGACATCCGGCCCTCTCGCGAAGTGCCATCCTGAACATGGTATGGTCCATGTCATTGCGCGAGCGTGCCACGTGAAGCATCCCGCCGGATTCACCGATCCGCCGTTCAAGCTCGGCTTCAAGCAGGAAGAAGTAGTCCTCGTGCTCCCCCGTGTAGGACAGCTTGTCGGCGACCATGTCCTGCTCGACATCCCGCAATGCGGTTGCGATCGTCCGCCCCTGGTCCGTCGAAATGATCCCGGTTTCGTGAAGCATCACCAGGTGTGCCCGGTTGATCGCGTTCACGTGCACCGCGAAATGCCTCCTGATGCCTTCGAAGAGCGGGGCGAGAACCGTATCCCTGTAGGTCGGGTGCGGAAATTCCGTGTGTTCCGTCATCCCTTCAATCCCGCCATGACGACGCCCCGGATGATGAAGCGCTGAAAGATCAGGAAAACGACAAGTGTCGGAATGGTTGAAATCGCGGCACCGGTCATGATCAGCTCCCACTGGACGTCGGCCTCGTCGCCGAAACTCGAGAGACCGACCGGCAGCGTGTACATGTCAACCGAGTTTGTCACGATCAACGGCCAGATGAAGGCCGTCCAGTTTCCCAGGAATACGAATATTGCCAGTGCCGCCAGCGCAGGCCGGACCAGCGGCATCGCGACCGTCCACCAGATCGCAAGTTCGTTCAGCCCGTCGATCCTTGCGGCTTCGATGAAGTCGTCGGGGACGGTCTCGAAGAACTGCTTCATCAGGAAGGTGCCGAAGGCAGTCATGAGACCCGGAAACATGATTCCCCAGTAGGAATCGAGCCACCCGAACGCCTGCGACATCAGGTACCAGGGAATGACAAGCATCTCGGTCGGGATCATCAGGGTCGACAGGATCGCGATGAAGACGATGTAGCGTCCCGGGAAACGGAACTTGCACAGCGTGTAACCGACGAGGCTGTCGAACAGGATGTTGGAAATCGTGGTTATGGTGGCGATGACGAGCGAATTGACGAACCAGCCGTAGAACCTGCCGTCCTCCAGCACGTAGGTGTAGTTTTCCAGGTGCGGCTCGTTGGGCACGAGGGCCAGGTTGTAGATCTCGTGCGGCCATTTCAGCGATGTCGAGATCATGTACGCGATCGGCATCACCATCAGGACGCCGCCGATGAAGAGGATCAGCCAGCGGATGACCTGCCCGGTACTGGCCGATGTCCGGGGCCTCCCGGAGGCCAGGAGGGTCTTCGAGCTTGCCCTGATTTGCGCGACGGCACTGCCCACGTCAATTGTCCCTGAGGATGCGAAGCTGCACGAGGCTGACGATCAGGAGGATCAGGAACAGCACGACGGTCTGTGCGGCGGCGTACCCCATGTTGAAGTCGGTGAACGCGCTTTGGTATATCATCAGAACGAGCGGTTTCGTCGCGTTGAGCGGGCCGCCCGGGTCATTGGTGGTCATGTTGAAAACGTGATCGAAGATTCTCAGGAAGCCGATCGAAGAGAAGACCACGATGAACACGATCGTGGGCTTCAAGAGGGGAAGCGTGATTTCCCAGAGGATCGTCCAGTTCGACACACCGTCGATCCGCGCCGCCTCGTAGTAGCTTCGCGGGATGGCCCGCAGGCCCGCCATGAATATGATGATCTGGAATCCGAGCCCGGCCCAGACGGCCGGTGCCAGGATGGCTGGAAGCGCAAGCGTCGTCGAGCGCAGGAATTCCACCTGGGGAATTCCGGCCGTGGCAAGGACGTTGTTGAACAGCCCGATCGGGACCGGCTGGTAGAACCAGCGCCAGACCCAGGCCATGGCCACGGCCGTCGTCATGAACGGCAGGAAATAGAGCATCCTGAGGAACCCGTGCATGAAGCGCAGCCTGTCGAGGTGATAGGCGATCGCGAAGGAGATCACCAGGCTGACCGGGGTGCCGATCAGCAGGTACACGAAGGTGTTGCGAAAGACCTTCCAGAAGACCGGATCGTTCCAGAGTTTCGCGTAGTTGGCCCAGCCGGCCCAGGTCCGGTCTCCGAGCAGGTTCCAGTTCTGGAACGAAATGGCCATGGCGTTTGCCGTGGGATAGAACCGGATCACCACGTAGAACGCGATGGGCACGGCAAGGAACGCCCACGCCCAGACGATCTGCTTTTGCCGGATTGAGAGCCTGTGGTACATTCTCGTACGCTCGCAGGTAGGAAGTCCCAGGGGTTCCGAGCGCGAATTGCGAGCCCCGGACGGTGTCCGGGGCTCGCCTGAATCTAGTTGTGGTATTCGTTCAGCAGTTCCTGCTCGGCCTCGGCTGCGATGGCAATGCTGTCCGCCACTGCCTGGCCTTCGATGTCGATGCGCTGAACCATGTCGATCAGGATCTGCCGCTGCGCGCTTTCATTGGCGAACTTTGTCGTGTTCGCGTAGGCAAGGCCACGGATGAAGGGCCCGAAAACCTCGTCGTTCGCATTGGCTTCGGTCAGGCCGACCGAGGGTTTCGCAGGCAGTTCGCCAACGACGTCGAGCCAGATCTGCATGGCCTCGTCCGACGTCACGTACTGCATGAACTTCACGGCGGCATCGTATTTTTCACCTTCCGCCTTTGTCGTGATGGCGTTCACCCAGTACGACGAGTAGTTTGAACGCATGCCGTCGGAATTCGCAGGCAATTCCGTGACGCCCCATTTGAGGCCGCGCGTCTTGTTCAGCGAGCCGATGCGGAACGAACCGTCGATATGCATGCCAGCGCGACCGGCCTTGAACGCGGCCTGTGGCTCGTCCATGAATCCGAAAGCAGACACTTTGTGCTCGTTGACGAGACCGGTATAGAACGCGGCCGCCGCCATCCCGGCATCCGAATTGTAGTTGACGGTCCTGTAGTCATCGAGGTAGGGCTCGCCGCCGAACTGGCGTACCAGGACTTCCCGGAACCAGTGATGGTCCTGGGCGTTCATGCCCGCCGTGATCCCGACCTGCGTGAGATTGCCCGCAGCATCCGTCTTCGTCAGCATCTTCGCGGTTTCAATGAGTTCATCCAGCGTCTCCGGCGGACCGCTGATCCCGGCCTCGTCAAACAGGGTCTTGTTGTAAAACAAGGCGAGCGAGCGGACGGCGGTTGGAAGAGCCCAGTAGTTGTCGCCTTCGCGCATGGCGCCGACCATCGGGAAGAACTCGTCCTCGATCATCGATGGCGGAAAGGCGTCGCTGGGAAGCGGCTGGATCAGCTCGGCGGCCACGTAGTCGTTCAACCAGCCATAGAAGAGTTGCACGACGTCGGGACCTTCACCCGCAGGAATTGCCGCTGCGACCTTTGTCCGGTAATCCGCGTACGGGAAATGGGTCATCGTGACCGTGATATCCGGATTCGCCGACTCGAAGTTCTGGATCAGTTGCTCCATTGCAGTGACGCGCGCGTCAAAGAAGTACTGCCAGTATTCGATCTCAACTTCGGCCTGCGCGGATCCAGCTGCCAACATCGCCGCGGTAGCAACGCCGGCGATCCTAGGTTGCATCAGTTTCACAATCATTTTCGTGGACATCCTTCGTGTTGGTGTTGATCGGTTCTGCCCGGTCCGGCTTCCTTGCCGGATTCAAGCGTAGCGCGGCCAATTTGTAATCACAAGCGGGATGGGCTAGCGGTGCGGGCGATGGCGAGCACCGGAACGATGGCGAATGACACGGCGAAAGGGCGCGGCACCGGCTGCGCGGAGCGAGTCCCGCGCCTGAGCGCGGGCCGCCTGCGCGTCAGGCGCAAGGCCGGATTGTTGACGGCCGCAGGCCCTGCTCCTTCACGGGCCCAGTGTCCTGCCGCATGCCCGGCCGGGACGGCCACGGGATCAAGGCAAGGGTGATGCCGACGCCGGACCAGATCCGCATCGAGGAAGATCGCGCACGGCCGCGTGTCATGGAACTCTGGTGGGCACTCCGGCCGCTGACATCGGTAATCCGTTTCATGAACACCGGCGCCCATCCGGATGACGAAACGTCGGCAATGCTTGCTGCGCTTGGTGTCCGGGACGGGTTCAACCTGTCCTTTGCCTGCGCGACCCGGGGCGAGGGCGGCCAGAACGACATCGGGAGCGAGTTCTCCGGGGACCTTGGCGCGCTGAGGACGGCGGAAATGGAAAGAGCCTGCGAAGTCCTCGGCATGAGGATGTACTGGCTGTCTGAATGCCCGGAAGACCCGATCGTCGATTTCGGATTCTCGAAGAGCGGAACCGAGACGCTTGCACGGTGGGGTCCCGAACGCACGCTTGCGCGGTTCGTCGAGATCGTCAGGACCGAACGCCCAGACGTCATCTGCCCGACCTTCCTCGACGTTCCCGGCCAGCATGGGCACCACAGGGCGATGACGGAATCCGCGCGGCTGGTCATGGCCGCCGCGGCCAACCCGAACTTTCCCAGCAACCTTGTGCCGTGGCAGGTCAGGAAGCTCTACCTGCCCGCATGGTCCGGTGCGGGCCGTTCGTATGACGACGACGTCGGACCGCCGCCGGCAACGGTCGTAGTTCCCGGCGGGGGCGTCGATCCGGTCAGCGGCTGGAGCTGGGAACGGATTGGCCAGCAGTCGCGGTCATTCCACCGGTCCCAGGGCATGGGCCGGTGGATCGCTGCAGACGAGGAACGTGACTGGCCGCTTCACCTGGCCGAGAGTCATGTCACGGGCCCGGACATGACACCGGCATCTGGCCTTCAGGCGACGGTCGGCGACCTCGCGCAAATTGACGGCGCGGACCCGATCGCGGATCCCCTGCGATCGGCGGGACGGGCACTCGACGAAGCCGTGTCCGCCTTTCCCGACTTTGATGCCGTGGCTCTGGCCGCCGCGCGGGCACTCGAGTGCATCCGCGCCGCCCGGGATTCCTGTCCCGCAGACCTGCGTGACGAGATCCTGCACCGCCTGTCTGCCAAGGAGACTCAGCTCGGACATGTCAGGCGGATCGCGCTTGGCGTCGAAGCACGTGCGCACCTCGGGGAAAGATGGCTGCATCCGGGAGACCGGACCACGATTTCGCTCGAGCAACGGACGGGAACGGCGAGCAGCGTTCACGCCGTGATCGAACCCTCTCCGGGCTGCAAGGTCGCGGACGGGGCCTTTCGCGTCGGTTCAAAGGCGGCTTCGACCGATCCCTACCGGGACCGTTTCGATCCAGGCAAGGCGGCCGCACCGATGCTATCACTGGACATCGAGTCCCATGGCATACGGTCGAACTGCCGCCTTCCCCTCGACGACCCGCCGGTCATCCTGCCGGAACGCACGGCCCGGCTCGGGCCGGCTTCGGCGGTCGTGAACCTTGCCACGAACTCGAGGCGGTTCGAGGTGGCTGTCACGGACGTGCACCCGGAATCCGCAGAAACGGAATTCGACCTGCCCCCGGGCTGGAATCTCGCAAGGGCGAACGGCGGATTCGCGTTCACGGTCCCGGAAAACGCCGACGAGGGCCTTCATTCCATCCCGCTGCGCCTGGATGGCAGACCCGCCACCACCGTCCGGCGGATATCGTATCGCCATATCGCCGCAACAGCATTCTGTCGCAGGGCAGGAGTGCGGGTCCGCGTTCTCTCGGCTCATGTCCCGGAAGTCCGTGTCGGCTACATCGGCTCCGGAAACGACAGAATCGACCATTGGCTCGCCGCGCTCGGAGCGGACGTCACGGCCGTGCCCGATGACGAATTGCGAAATGCGGCGGCGTTCCGGCCGTACGACACGATCGTTGTGGGGATATTCGCGATGAAGATGCGCCCGGGCCTCGCCCAGGCCTTGCCGGCCCTGCATCGCTGGACCCGGGACGGCGGGACGCTCGTGACTCTCTACCATCGGCCGTGGGACAACTGGAATCCCGACACCGCTCCGCCGAAGCGGCTGGAAATCGGCCAGCCTTCGCTTCGCTGGCGCGTGACCGACGAGACGTCGGACGTCGCCCATCTCGAGCCGACCCATCCGGTCTTGCTGCATCCCAACCGGATCGGGCCGGATGACTGGGCGGGCTGGCACAAGGAAAGGGGCCTTTATTTCGCGAAGTCCTGGGACCGGGCCTATCGTCCCTTGATCGAGATGGCGGATCCGGGCGAACGGCCGCACCGCGGTGCGTTGCTGGCGGCGGATATTGGCCGGGGGCGGCACGTCCACACGTCTCTGGCCCTGCATCACCAAATGGAAGAGCTCGTGCCCGGCGCGTTCCGGCTCATGGCGAACATGATCCGGCGAAGACGGCACGAATGAACGTGACCGGCACTTCCGGCCATATGGATTTGGCCGGACGCAAGCCGATCGGTGAACATGTCGGCGCAAAGGCGGAGCACGTCGTCCAGCCACACCGGTGAGGACGCTGTCACGTGCCGGACACCGGGCAAGACAAGAAGGCGGACGCAAGATCAATCGTGTGACCTGCTGATGCATCGGCCTCCAGTGCCGGGCGGCGCGAAACCGCTTGTTGACGGGTCGGCGGAGAAACCTGTCCTCCATGAACCGGAGCCGGGCCTTGCATCGGTCCGCTGCCGGCTCGGCACGCAACGGTTCATCTTCGTCCTCAAGCACGGACAGATCTCGCTTGATCACGATCCGTTCGACCAACCCGGCAACGCGGTCCAGGTCCATCAAGGCGCCAAGGCTCATGGCCTCCTCCCGTCGCGCGTGGCAACCGTCGGGACCACCACAGTCCTCCGGGGGACAGGCGCCCGAGCCGCCGATGCACACCGGATGCCGCCTGGCCGACGCGGCGGACATGCGATCCTCAACCCTCAGCTCGTGCTCCCACCAGCACCCCATGTGGTAGACGCAACGAAACTTCGCGTTCCTGCGAGACCGGAAATCCGAAAGGGGAACGTCCACTGGCTGGCCGTGCAGACATGGACCGGCGTAGGCGACGCCCCGGACGCTGAACTGAAAGAGATGGATAGCTTCCCATCCCGTCGCCACCTGGAGCACGCCGTGAAGTTCGTGCAGCGACATGGCGTCCGGCACAAGAACGCGCCGCCAGATCATGGGGCTGATCCCAAGCAGCCTGACCTTCAGCTGCAGAAGAACCGATCCCGTCTCGGGCGCCGTCCGGGCATCCGTCATGAAACAAGGTTACAGGAGGCGCTCCACAATGCCTGCAGCAGATTGACCCCCGAGATTTTGGTGGTTCCCATCAACGGATCGAATAGCCGCCCTCCACCGGCAGGTCGATGCCGGTGACGAAACTCGCGCGGTCGCTTGCCAGGAACACCGCGGCGTCGGCGATCTCCTCGACCCGCCCGAGTCGCCCGACGGGATGCATCACCCGACCCCAGACGCGCTCGGCCTCCTCCATGTCGCCGCCATAGAGATCGGCCATGCCTTGGGTGGCGATGCCGCCAGGCTGGATGGTGTTGGAACGGATGCCCTTGTCGGCGTAGTCGAGCGCTATGCCCTTCGACAGCATGGTGATCGCACCTTTCGAGGCGCAATAGGCGGTCTGGCCGCAATTGGCGACCCGCGCCATGATAGAGGAGATGTGCACGATCGACCCGCCGCCGGCGGTGATCATCCGCGGAATGCAGTGTTTGGCCATGTTGAAATGGCCGCCGATATTGACCTGCATGGTCCGCTCCCACACCTCATCGGCCAGTTCGGCCACCGGCACGCGGGCGGCGAAATAGGCTGCCGAGCAGACCAGGATGCAGGGCGGGCCGAGCCGGTCGTCCACCTGCGCCACTGCATCGGCGCAGGCCGCCGGATCGGCGACATCGAGGGTGACCGTGATCCCGCCGACTTCCGCGGCCACTGCCGCCGCCGCATCGCCGTCGAGATCGAGAACCGCCACCCGCGCGCCCTCCCGAACGAACGATTCGCAGATCGCCTTGCCAATGCCGCTGCCACCGCCGGTGACTATGGCCACCCGGCCGTCCAGAAGCTTTTTTTCCATCCTCAATTCTCCCTTTGCTGTCGAGTCGCGGCGTCAGGATTCGGTAACAGCACTCGTTTCGCCCGGATCGGCATTGCGGGCCTGGCGTGTGAACTGGGTGTAGAGATGCTCGCCGGCCAGGACGGGCGGGAATTTAGGCGGGTTCTTCGGAGATTGGCAGCTTGGCAGGCATTCGACCAGCGTGTCGTAATTGGTCTCGTGGAAGAATCCGATCGAAATCCTCTCGCTGCCGAGACGCGCGTCGGGCGGCGGGTTGACCACGCGGTGCAGGGTCGAGACCCATCGGTCATTCGTCCAGCGCGCCATCAGGTCGCCGATGTTGACAATGAAGGTGCCCGGCGGGGCCTTTACCGGCGCCCAGTCACCGGCCTTGGTCATCACCTGTAGCCCGCCGGGCGCGGCATCCGGACGGAGGATGGTCAGGGTGGAGAAATCGGTATGGGCACCGGCGCGCAGCTGACCGGGTTCCGGCGGCACGGCCTGGTCGGGGTAGTACATCGCGCCCAGTATGGCGATGTGCCGGTCGATCTTGTCGTCAAAGAAACCTTCGGGCAGGTCCAGCGCGAGCGCGAACAGCCGCATCATGTCGGCGGCCAGCCCCGTCATTACGCGATAGTAGCGGGTCCAGACCGTGCCGAATTCGGACGGCCTTGCGGGCCAGCGGTTTGGGGCGAAATGGGCGCGCGCCAGGGTCGAGGTGTAATAGGGCTCACCTGACGGCACGTCGACCGGTCCGGCCGAGAAGGATTCCTTCAGATCCGGCGGCGTGGCGTCGCCCAGCGTGTCGGCCAGCGCCGCGGCACCATAGCCGATATAGCCGCGCACCACGTCCGGCGCCGGCTGCGCGACTGCGGCTTTCACGGCTGCATCGAGGCGGAAGAAGGCTTTCGAGACGTCGTAGATCTCTGAAAACCTCGCCTCAGGGATGCCGTGGCCGTCGAGGATGAAGAACCCGATATCGCGGCAGACCCTGTCCACTTCACGGGCGACGTCGTGCCTGTCGTCGGGATTGCCGTGCAGGAAAGGGGCGATGTCGATGAGCGGAACGGTGGACATGGGGCTGGTCCGGTCGTGGGAATACCTGATGCAGGGTGGCAGCTCACGTGCCCGGGCGCGAACCCGAAAGCGACAATGGCGCGCAACGCGTGGTCGAATCCGTGCTCGGTTTTCCGAACATCGGCGCTAGACTGGGGCCGACCCCGGAAAGGACGGTCGCGATGGACGAAGCGGCAGGTTTGAAAGCGAGGACCGAGGCCCCGGACCTGGCGGCGATGCGCCGCTACCGGCTCGGTCGGCTCCTGCGCGAGATCGAAGCGCGCGACGTCGCGGGCGTGCTGTTGTTCGATCCGGTCAACATCCGCTACGCCACCGATTGCAGCAACATGCAGGTCTGGACTCTCAACAACCCTGCCCGCTACGCGCTGGTTCTGGCTGGCGGCCGGGTGATCCTGTGGGAATTTCACGGCGCGGAACACCTGTCGGACGACCTGCCCTTGATTGCCGAGACCCGGGTCGGGACTCCCTGGTTCCATTTCGCCGCCGGCGATGACGGCCTTCGCAAGGCGCGGGAGTTCGCCGGAGAGATCGCCACCGAGATTCGTGCCCATGCCGATGGCAACCTGCGTCTGGCCGTCGACCGCATTGACACGGTCGGCAGCTTCGCGCTCCTGGCCGAGGGACTTGCGCTGGAGGACGGGATGGCCCTGGCCGAGGACGCGCGGCTCGTGAAATCCACCGACGAGATCGCCGCCATGCGCCGGGCGGTCGCCGCCTGCGAAGAAGGCGTGGCAAGGATGCGTGCCGCGCTCTGGCCCGGGATCACCGAGAATGCGCTCTGGTCGCTTCTGCACCAGGCCAATATCGAGCTTGGCGGGGAGTGGGTCATGACGAGGCTTCTGTCCTCAGGCCCGCGCACCAATCCCTGGTATCAGGAATGTGGGTTCAAGATGCTGGAGAAGGGTGAGATCGTCAGTTTCGACACCGATCTGGTGGGGCCCTATGGCTATGTCTGCGACATCTCGCGGGCCTGGATCTGCGGCGATGTGCGGCCTACCGGGCGTCAGCGGGAGCTTCTTGAGGTGTCCCGCGACCAGATCGAGCACAACCGCACACTCCTGCACGCCGGCACCTCCACCACCGAGATTTCCCATGCCGCGTTCCGGATGCCGGCAAAATTCGAGGATCAGCAATATCTTGGCCTGATCCACGGCGTCGGCTTGGGTGACGAGCACCCAGTGGCGGTGCCGGCGAAATTCGTGCATCGCGGGGTGAAAGAGACGGTGCTGGAGCCTGGCATGACCGTCAGCATAGAGAGCTATGTCGGCGAGGTCGGGGGCGCCGAGGGTGTGAAGCTGGAGGAACAGGTGCTGATCACCAAGACAGGGTCGGAGCCGCTGTCGACCTACCCCATCGACGAGACTTGGGGCTGAGCGGCGATGCACGCGATGATCACGGACGGCACCGGCATCCTCCTGGCCCTTGTGGCGCCGACTTGGTTGACCCACGACCAGAGTCGCCCGGGTGACATTTTTGGACCGCGCTGCGCCCAACGACGCGATGCACGGCTTCCTGCAGTGGCGGCGCGGCTGTGGCACGACCCGGGCGATGCCGCGGCCCTGGCTACTTGTCGCATGACTCGGGCGGCGGACTCGTTCTGGCCATTGATCCCGGCGGTGAAGATCTGCGTGGCCAGGATACACAATGACCCGGACCATGCTGCAGTCCTGCCGTCGCTGGCACCGCATTCGGCTGAGGCCACGGCTGCGCTCGACTCGCTCGATCTGGAAGTGCCCTCGCGGATGCAAGCCGGATATCGATGCCAGAAGTCGGGGCCGACGCCTCGGCCGGCCCCGAACTGGTTCAGGCTTCCATGGCCATTTCCTCGAAGAAGATGAACTTCGTCGGGTGCATGGTGAAGTTCACCACGCGGCGGTTGAAGGCGGTGGCCACCTGCACGAAATGAGGCTGCACGATCGGCCCTTCTTCGCGCATGATGGTCATCAATTCGCCCATGACTCGCCGCCGCTCGTCCGGGTCGACGGTGCCACCGATCTCAACCAGCAATTCGTCGAAACGCTCATGCGAGAAACTGCTTTCGTTCCAGGGTGCGCCGGTGCGATATGCAAGTCCAAGCACCATCGGTCCGAGCGGCCTGTGGCCCCAAGCGGTCAGGCTGAACGGATATTCCGTCCAGCGATCCCAGAATGAAGAGGCCGGAAGGGTCTGAAGCGTCACTCGGATGCCCGCCCGTGCCCAGTCCTGCACCATGACTTGGGCCACGTCGAGTTCCCAGTTGGGCTGCGTCTTGACCACCATTTCCAGGTCGATGCCGTCAGGATAGCCGGCCTCAGCTAGGATCTCGGCGGCCCGTTCGGGGTTGAACTCGAACGGCCCGAGATCCGCCCATTCCGGGTGGATCGGCGAGACGTGGGTGTGATCACCCGGTCCGGCATTGCCGCGCAGCGCGCGCTCGATCACCGCCTGGCTGTCGGTGGCGTGGCGCATGGCGAGCAGAATCCGCGGATCGTTGAACGGCTCCTGATCGACCTTGCCGCGGGCCACTGCGGTCTGCGCGGTATTGGCGCGGTAGACCTCGATATGCTCGACCCCGGTGACCATGGGTGCCTGGGATTCCGACAGCTCGTAGATGCCGTCGACCTGGTCGGTCAGAAGGGCCGAGATCGCGGCGGCGGAATCCTCGCCCAGATCGGTGAACACGATCCGGTCGACATGGCCGCCGCCCGAAAAATGCTCGCCCGCTGCCCGTTCCAGCACCGCCCGTTCGCCGACGGCATGTTCGACCATCGTGTAGGCTCCGGTACCGTTGGAACCGACGCCGTAGCTGCCGTTCTCCTCGGGGTCGAGCATGCTCAACGGGTAGTGGAACAAGTGCTCGGGCACCGCGGTCTCGGCGACCTTGAGGTTCAGCCGGAGCGTCAGGTCGTCCACCACCTCGATGGCATTGGCATCCCACAGTACCGCCCGGGTGACCGCGTTGCCGTCATCGTCGGTTTCGCCGGTTTCCTCGTTGGTCAGCATGTAGCCGGACATCAGACCGACCACGGAAGAGCCGGTTTCGGGCCGGAGCGTATGGTCGATGTTCCAGGCCGCGTCCTCGGCCGTGAACGGCCGGCCATTGTGCCAGGTCACCCCGGGGCGGACATGCAGCGTCCAGGTGCGTAGGTCCTCCGACGCCTCCCACCGGTCCAGAAGCCAGGGCCTGGTGAGGTTGTCCTGCGCAGTTCGCGTCAGGTAATCGCAGGCCGGACGGATCACTGCGGCGCCTTCGCCGAAGGAAATCGCGTGCGGGTTTGAGATGTCCAGCACCCGCATTCCCATTCTCAGAGTTCCGCCGCGCGGCAGACTGGTATCGGCACGTGCTGGCATCGGCAGCCCGGCCAGAGAATATGCGGCAGTCGCCGAAAGGCCCAGAAGCGTCGACTGGCGCAGGAAGTCACGGCGGGACAGTCGCCCTTCGCGCATCCATTCCGTCAGTCTGGTCAGTGTTGGGGTTTGCATGTCAATTGTCTCCTTTTCATGCTTGGTTGCCCCGCCGGTCGTTGCACGGCGCGGGTGCGGTCGAGGGCAGGCCGACGAGCCTGCCGGCATTCGCGCGACGCTCATCGCCCGCGCGGAAAGAAGAAGACCACGACATCGCTGATGGTACCCCATCGGGCGTGCTGCAATCAACCATTGCGATCTGTCGTCCTCCTTGTCCTCAACGAAAGCGCCGGGCGGGTCAGAGTCCCGTCGCCTCGATCTCCTCCTTGCGTCGGGCCACGTAGGCCTCCAAGGCCTCGCTCCGGTCCTCCGGCAATTCCGGCGGGCTGTATTCCTCCAGCGCCTGTTTCCAGATGCGGGTGGCGCGATCGGTCGCGGATTGCGCGCCCGCCGCCTCCCAGGTCTCGTAGTTGCTCCAATCCGAAAGGATCGGGTGGTAAAAGGCGGTTTCGTAGCGCTCCATCGTGTGGGGCTCGCCGAAGAAATGCCCACCGGTCGGGACGTTGGCGAGGACATCGAGCGAAAGCGTGGACGCATCCACCTCCGGCGACTGCATCATCTCGGCCATCTGCTGCAGCATCTCCACGTCCAGGACCAGCTTCTCGAACGATGCGGTCAGGCCGCCCTCCAACCATCCGGCGGCGTGGTAGATCACGTTAGCCCCACCCAGCACCGCCGCCCAGAGCGCCGTTTGCGTTTCGTAAGCCGCCTGCGCGTCCACCGCGTTTGAGGAGTTGGCGTTCGAGGTGCGATAGGGCAACCCGTAGCGCCGAGCGAGTTGTCCGCTGGCGATGTTGGCCTTGGCGTTCTCCGGCGTGCCGAAGGCTGGCGCACCGGTCCGCATGTCCACGTTCGAGGTGAAAGCGCCGTAGATCACCGGGGTGCCGGGACGCACCAGCTGCGTAAGCACCACCCCGAACAGCGCCTCGGCATTCTGCTGAGCCAGCGCGGTCGGCAGCGTCACGGCCGTCATCGCGCCCATCAGCGTGAAGGGCGTGACCAGCACGGCCTGGCCGAGTTCGGCTGCGGCGATCAGCCCCCTTGCCATCTCGCCATCGAAGCGCCGCGGCGAGTTGACCGAGATCGGCGCCACGATACCGGGCCGTTCGGCAAGCGCCTCCAGGTTTTCGCCGCGGGCCAGCGCCATCATTGCGATGCCGTCGGTCGCCCGCGCCGGGCCGATGGCGGAGACGTGAAAACACATGTCCGACAGCGTGAGATTGGCGAAATAGGTATCCAAGTGGCGGGTCTCGGCCGGCAGATCCAGGGGCGCCACGGCCTGGTTGCCGATCAGGTGGATGATGTTGAAATACTGGGCAAGACGGATCAGGTCGCGGTAGTCCTCCATGGTCGCCGGCCGCCGGCCGCGTTCGGCGTCGCTGACATTGGGCGGACCGGCGACGAGGCCGAATACCAGTTCGCGGCCGCCGATCTCGATCGCGCGGGCGTGATTGGACGGGGTCAGGCGAAAGCGCGACGGCGCCTTGGCCACGTACTCCATCATCAGGGTGCGATCGGGGCGCACGGTGCAGGTGCCGCTGTCGACATCGGCGCCGGCCGCCGCGAAAAGATCGCGGGCGCGGTCGTCCAGCAGTTCAACTCCGAGGGATTCGAGAATCGACAGGGATGAGTCGTGAATGGCCTCGATCTGGTCGGCGGAATAGAATGCGACCGGGGGAAAGGCGTTCTCGATCGCCCGCCAGGGGGCCTGTTCCAGCGCAGGCGTACGTGATCGCCGGACGCGGGCATTGCGTCTCCTGCGGCGTTGCACGTTCATTTTCCGCGATCGGGGCGATAGTCGGGCACCCTTGAAGTCTGGCAGCCATGCGCCCCGGCAATCCTCCCAATCCGACCTAAGCGGGCGGAAACAGGTCGCATTCGTTCAATCCTTTAACTCGGTCTCGCGCAAACCGTCGGCCAAAAGGTTAAGCCCCAGCACCAGCGACGAGATCGCCGCGCAGGGGGAGAGAGTCATGTAGGGCGCGAAGGTGGCCATTGAGCGGGCTTCGTTGACCATGCCTCCCCAGTCGGGCTGCGGCGGCGGCAGACCGAGGCCGAGAAAGCCAAGCACCCCGATGGTGATGGTCACGTAACCTAGGCGCAGGCAGGCATCGACGATCAAAAGCGAAGTGGCGTTCGGAAGGATCTCCACGAACATTATGTAGGGCGCGGTCTCGCCCCTGGTTTCGGCCGAGGCGACATAGTCGCGGTTGCGCAAGTCGAGTACGATGCCACGCACGATGCGCATGATCCCTGGTGCGCTTGCGAACGTGACGGCGAGGATGATGTTGCCGCCCGAGGCTCCGAAGACCGAGATGATGACGACGTAGAGGACCAAGACCGGGAAGGAGAGCACGATGTTGGCGATGGTCGAGACCACGTCGTCCACCCATCCCCTGAGATAGCCCGCCGCCAGACCCATGGTCACCCCCACCGCATAGGCCGAGAAGGTCGCCGTCACCGCGAAGAACAGCACCCTCCGGGCGCCGAAGATGATCCGCGAAAGGATGTCGCGGCCCAGGTGATCGGTGCCGAGCATGTGCCAGAGTCCGTCCGGCCCAGACGCTCCCGGCCGAACGAAGGAGGTGAACTGTTCCACCGGATCGTAGGGCGCGATCAGTGGTGCAAAGAGGGCCACCGCGCACCAGAAGACCACCACCGCGCCGCCGATCACCGCGACCGGGCTGGTCAGGACCTTCGGCAGCACCGGGCGACGGGCCGCGCCCTGGGTCGGGGGGGCGGAGACCTCGGTCATGTGAACCGCACCCGGGGATTGAGGAAGCCGTAGCCGATGTCGGCGATGGTCTGAGTGGAGACCGCGACCACAACCGAAACCATGGCGCAGGCCTGCAACAGCCGGATGTCCTGGGTCAGCGACGCCTCCAGGAGAAGCGCGCCGAAGCCACGATAGGCAAAGAAGAATTCCACGACGATCACGCCCGACAGAAGCCAGTTGATCTGCAGGATGATAACGGTGAAGGGCGCGATCAGCGCGTTGCGCAGCGCGTGATGGGTAATCACCCGCCGGAACGGCAGGCCGCGCAGCATCGCCGTTCGGATGTAATTTGAATGCATCACCTCGGACATGGAGGCACGCATCATCCGCGCCACATAGCCGAAGCCGAAAAGGACCAGCACCATCGCCGGCATCACCAGCTGCATCGGTTCGAATCCCTCCGACATGGTCGAGGTCGCCGGGAACCAGCCAAGCGTCAGCACGAACAAGAAGGCCAGGAACACCGCGCTGGCAAACTCGGGAACCGAGGTGGTCAGGATCGAGACGGTGGAAATGATCCGGTCGGTCACGCCGCCCTCGTTCATGCCGGCGATGACGCCGGCAGTGATCGACAGTGGGATCATGATGGCGAAGACCACGGCGGCCAGGATCGCGGTATTGGCCAGCCGCGGCCACAATACATCGGCCACCTGGGCGCGGTAGCGGATGGATTCGCCGAAGTCGCCGCGCATCACGTCCCAGAGCCAGGTGACATATCGCATTGCGGCCGGTTCGTTGTAGCCGTTCGCCTCCAGCCAGATCTCGCGCTGTTCCTGGGTCGAGTAGGGCCCGATCACCTTCACGACGACCGCATCGCCGTTGACCTCCAGAAGCAGGAAGGTCAGGAGCGACACCGCCAGCATGGTGCCGACCAACATTCCAAGGCGGCGGATGAGGAAGTTCAGCATGTCGCCGCCGGTCTCCTTTCCTCTGGCCCTACTCCTTCACCACCTGCGACGAGAACTGCGCGTGCAGATAGTCGCCGGCCAGCACAGGCGGGTATTTCGGCGCCGCGTCGTCCCGGCGGCACGAAGACAGGCATTCGACCACCGCATCGTAGTTCGGCTGGTGGAAGAAGCCGATCGACAATCGTTCCGAACCGACCGCCAGGTCCGGCGGCGGGTTGACCACCCGGTGCAGCGTAGACACCCATCGGTCATTCGTCCAGCGCGCCATCATGTCCCCGACATTTAGGATGAAGGCGCCGGGCGGTGCCTTGACCGGGGCCCAGCCGCCCTGGGACGTTCGCACCTGCAAACCGCCCGGCGCGTCGTCGGGTTTCAGAACCGTCATGGTGCCGAAATCGGTATGGGCGCCGGCGCGCAACTGGCCCGTCTCCGGCGGCACGTCCTGGTCGGGGTAGTACATCGCGCTTAGGACCGAGACATGCCGGTCGATGCTGTCGGTGAAATGCTCCTCGTCGAGTCCGTGCGCGCAGGCAAAGAGACGCATCAACTCGGCCGAAAGCCGCCCCATCTCGTCCCAATACTCCAGGAAGGCGTCGCGCCAGCCCTCGGGTGCCTCGGGCCAGAGGTTGGGTGCGAAATGGTTGCGGCTTCCGGGGGCGGCGTAGTAGGGCCCGGCGTCGGGTGGCACCTCGGGCCCGATCGAGAAGGTCTCTTTCAGGTCGGGCGGCGAGGTCTCGCCGAGCGTGGCGGCAAGCGCCGCCTTGCCTTGGCCGATATAGCCGCGGATGATGTCGGAAGCGGGCTGTGCCACGTGCATCTTTTCCGCCGCCTCGCGTCGAAAGAAATCCTTTGAAAGGGCATGGAGGCGCTGGCTCAAATCCTGCGGCACCCGGTGGCCGGTGACGAAGAGAAAGCCGATTTCGCGGCAGGTGCGGTCGGTCAATTCGGCGACCTCGCGGCGGGCCGCGCCACTGTCGTCCAGAAACGTCGACAGGTCAATCACCGGGACAACGCTCATGGCCGATCTCCCTTCCCGATCCCCTACCGGAAAACCTAGGAAAGAATGCCGCGCCCGCTTGCGCCAAACCCGACCGATCGCCGCATGAATCTGTCGCAAACGGAAGGCAACGGTGCAGCCGCGGGTGTAGCGTTTCCACGTTCGAGGGAGGCGGCGATGGCCCATGACCTGGTGATTTCCGGCGGCCGCGTCGTGACCGGAGCCGGCAGCTTCGATGGCGATGTCGCGGTTCAGGACGGGCGCATCGTCGCGCTCGGCCATGGACTGGAGGGGCGGGAGCGGGTCGGGGCCGCCGGCCGGCTGGTCCTGCCCGGCGCCGTGGATGGCCATGTCCACATGCGTACCGAGCGCGACAGTTTCTGCTACGACGACACCTTCGCCACCGGTTCCATCGCTGCGGCCTTCGGCGGCACCACCACGATCATCGACCAGATCCAGGCCGAGCCCGACAGGACCCTGGTCGAGGAATTCGACACCCGCATGGCCTTGGCCGAGGGTCAGTGCGCGGTCGATTTCGCCTTTCACATGAACATACGCTCCTCCGACCCGGCGCGGCTGGCCGAGATTCCCGAAATCGTCGGCCGCGGCATCCCGAGCTTCAAGTGGTTCATGGCGATCCCGGGATGGGCGGTGCCCGACGAGACGCTCCAGCGCGGCATGATCGAGGTCGCCGCCTTTGGCGGGCTGAACATCGTCCATGCCGAGAACATGGGCACGATAAAGGCGCTGAGGCAGCGCAAGGTCGAGGCCGGGGACCGCGACATGCGCCGCTTTCCCTCCGCCTATCCGGCGGCCACCGAGGGCGCCGCCTGCGAGCTTGCCCTCGGCATGGCCGAGGCCGCCGGCAGCCGCATCCTCCTGTTCCACCAGACATGTGCAGAGGGAGTCTCCGCGATCCGACGGGCGAAGGAGCGCGACGTGTCGGCCTTCGGCGAGGCAGGGTTGGCTTGGCTGACACATGACTCCTCGATCTACGAGGCCAACCAGGTCGCCGCGCTGCCCTTCCTCCTGACCCCGCCGGTGCGGGGGCCGGAGCACCAGGCCGCGCTCTGGCGCGGGTTGCGTCTTGGCGATCTGGACATCGTCTCGACCGATCATGCCGCCGTGCGCATGGTGCCGGAAGACGCCGCGCGCGAGATAGCCGCCGGCTTCGGCGTAGATGTCAGGGCCGACCCCGAGGGGCCAGACACGCCGCGCGACGATCAGGGCCGTCGGTTGATGCCAGTGCTGCCGCCGGGCAATGTGGAGACCCGTTTCCCGCTGATCCACTCCGAGGGCGTGGCGAAGGGTCGGCTTGGCCTGGAGCGTTGGGTGGAGGTATGCTGCACCGCGCCTGCCGACCTGTTCGATCTGCCGCAGAAGGGGCGGCTCTTGCCGGGATGTGATGCAGACATCGTGATCTTCGATCCTGCGGCGCAGGTGACCTACGCCACCGAAAAACTGCATTCCAACACCGATTACTCGGTCTGGGATGGATGGGACTGCCAAGGCCGGATCGACATGGTGTTCAGCCGCGGGCGCCGGATCGTCGATGGCGAGGCCTATCTGGGACAGGCCGACCATGGTTGCTACCTGGCCCGCAGCGCATCCTGAAAAGGGCGTGCTGCTGGCCTCGCGGGCGATCGTCACCGTTGCCGCGCGTGATGTCGGCCGAGCCATCGCCCAACGCATCGCGGCGGAGGGAGCCGCGGTCGTCGGGCTGGACCGGGCGGAGATCGCGGGCGTCGGCGGAACTGTCGCCGATCTGGCCTACCACTCCGCCTTCGTCACTGGCCGACCTGGTCATCGGCGGCGCACGCAGCCTCGGCTGAGCGCTTCACTCGCCTTCTGTCGCCTGTGCCTCCCGCAGCGCGATCACCGGTGGCATCACGTCGAGCACTGCGTCGGGCAGGTGGCACTTCAACCGGTGCCCGCCGCCCTTGCTGCGGGCCGGCGGCATCTCGGATTCGCAGATCGGGTGGCCAGCGGACGCCTGCGCCTCGGCCTTGCGCGGGCAGCGGGTCTGGAACGGGCAGCCCGACGGCGGTCGCTCGGCCGAGGGGATATCGCCCGACAGCACGATGCGGCGCTTCCCGAACCGGCTGTCGGCGATCGGCACGGCGGACAGAAGCGCTTCGGTATAGGGATGATAGGGCGGCGCAAAGACATCGACCGTGCGCCCCTGTTCCACCACATGGCCCAGATACATCACCACCACCCAGTCAGCGAGATGATGGACGATGCTCAGGTCATGGCTGATGAACAGCATCGCGGTGCCGCTTTCGGCCTGGATCTCGGTCAGCAACTCGGCCACCGCCGCCTGAACCGAGGCATCGAGCGCCGAGAGCGGTTCGTCAGCCACCACGAATTCCGGATTGCCGGCAAAGGCCCGCGCGATGGCCACCCGCTGTTTCTGCCCGCCGGAGAGCTGCCGCGGCCGGCGCGCGGCGAAATCCCGTGGCAGGCGCACGCGATCGAACAGTTCCGCGACCGCGGCGCGACGTTCCCGCGCATTGCCGGCGATGCCGAAGCGCTTCAGCACGCGCTCCACCTGCCTGCCCACACGCCACTTCGGGTTCAGCGTGTCGAACGGGTTCTGGAACACCATCTGGATCGAACGGACGATATCAGGATCGCGCCGCCGCACCTCGGTGCCGGCAATGTCGGTTCCGGCGAATCGGACGCTTCCGTTCGTGGCGGTTTCCAGCCCAGTCAAGACCTTGGCCAGCGTCGATTTCCCGCAGCCGGATTCGCCGACCAGCGCCACGGTCCGGCCTTCATGGGCCTCGAAACTGACATCCTCGTTCGCCTTCACCACGTCGCGCCGGGCGGCGAAGATTCCGCCGGAGCGGGAATAATGCTTCTGTAACCCTTCGATGCGCATGATCATCGACCCGATGGCGGCGTCTTGCGGGTCGGCGGCACGGTCGTCCTCGCGTCTGGCATCGAGCGCCTCGATCTTGAGGCAGCGCGACAGATGCGCATCTGCGCCCCCGACCGCCTGCATGGCGACCGGCCCGGCATTGCACAGCCCGTCCTGGAACAGAGCGCAGCGCGGGCCGAAATTGCAGCCCCGCGGCCGGTCGAAGGGCAAGGGCAGCTGCCCGGGGATGGTTCGCAGTGCACGTTCCGACTTGTCGGCGTCGGGCACCGGCAACGCATCCAGAAGGCCCTGAGTATAGGGGTGCCGCGGCGACTCGAACACGCGGTCGACCGGGCCGCTTTCCACCGCCTCGCCGGAATACATCACCACCACTCGGTCACAGGCCGCCCTTATCAAGCCCAGATTGTGGCTGATGAACAGGACCGAGACGCCGAATTCGGCCGACAGCGCACGGACAAGCTCGACGATGCCGGCCTCGACGGTCACGTCGAGCGCGGTGGTCGGCTCGTCCATCAGCAGCAGCTTCGGCCGCCGCAACAGTGCCATGGCGATCACAACGCGCTGCTGCTGCCCTCCCGAGATCTGGTGCGGATAGCTCATCATGATGCGGTCGGGATCGGGCAGGCGCACCGCCTCCAGCATCTGGCGCGCCCGCGCCTCGGCCGCAGCCCGGTCATTGCCGTCGACCACGACCAGCGGCTCGGCCAGTTGCCGCCCGATCCGCATCGACGGGTTCAGCGACGAGGATGGCTCTTGGTAGACCATGGCGATGTCGCGGCCCCAGATCCGTCGTAGCTCGCCGCGGGGCAGCGTCGCCAGGTCCTGACCCATGAAGCGGATCGAGCCGCCGGTGATATGGCCGTTGCCGCCGAGATAGCGCATGATGGCGAAGGCGACGGTGGATTTGCCGCTGCCGGATTCGCCCACCAGGCCCACCGTCTCGCCCGCCATCACCCGGCAGTCGAAGCCGGCCACGGCGGGGATGTCCACCGCGTGAGTGCTGAAGCTGATCGAGAGGTCGGTGACCTCCAGTACGGGATCAGTGGTCATGCGTCCTCGCCCCCGGGCCCGGACAATGTCGGACACCGAAGCGGGAGGACGCAAGCACAAACACGGTCGCCACCAACCCAGATCCGTCCGCAATCGACCCCGATGTCGCATTCGGAGCGGACTTGCTCCTTGCGTGGCTGCACCGTCCGAACAAATCACAACTCCGGAGCGTCCCCATGTCCGACACCTCCTATCCGCGCGACCTGATCGGTTACGGCCCCACCCCTCCACAGGCGGCCTGGCCCGGCGAGGCGCGGGTCTGCCTGTCCATCGCAATCGCCTACGAGGAGGGATCGGAAACCTGCATCCTGCATGGTGACGACCGCTCCGAAGCGGCGCTGGCCGAGGTGGCCGGGATAGAGCCCGTGATTGGAGGGCGCGATCCAAATTCCGAGAGCATCTATGAATACGGCAGCCGCGTCGGCTATTGGCGGTTGCACCGCATTTTGGTGGATCGCGGCCTTGCCGCGACGGTGTATGCGGTGACGATGGCGCTGGAACGCAACCCTGCGGTCGCCGAGGCGGCGATGACGGCCGGGTTCGAAGTGCTGTCCCATGGCCATCGCTGGATCGACTACTCGCAGGTGCCCGAGGTCGAGGAGCGCGCCCATATCGACCGTGCGGTGGAGATCATCACCAGGCTCTGCGGCCGGCGTCCGCTTGGCTGGTATACCGGAAGGCCGAGTGCCAACACCCGCCGCTTGGTCATCGAGGAGGGCGGTTTCCTCTACGATAGTGACAGCTATGCCGACGACCTGCCGTATTGGGATCGCTCGTATGGGCATGCGCATCTGGTGATCCCGCACCAGTTTGACACCAACGATTCGAAACTCGTCCACACCAACGGCTTCCCCAATGGCGAGGCCTGGGAACGCTACCTGATCGACACCTTCGACGTACTCTGGCGCGAGGGCGCGGTCGCTCCCCGGATGATGACGGTGTCGCTGCATCCCAGGATCGCCGGTCGGCCGGGACGGTCGGCGGGGTTGGAGCGGTTCCTCGACCATGTGCTGGCCCATGACCGGGTCTGGATCCCGCGCCGCGCCGATATCGCGCGGCACTGGATCGCGCGCTTCCCGCCCGGCGGTTAACACTCCAAAGCCGCTTGACAGATCTGCCCTCCTCGTGCCGGAGTGACCTAACCGTTGGAGCATTCGGGGACAACCGGAGGTGCCGGAACAGGACGCTGACATCGAACGATTGCGCGCCGGTCTGTCGGCCGGGGGCGCGGGGCTGCGCGTGCTGATCGATGCCGGCGATCCCGGGCCGGCCGAAAGCGTGCTGTCCGCGGCGCTGAACCGGGTCGATCCGGCGCGAGGTTACTGACATGGCGAAGCCGGACACAGCCACCCGCCGTGATGGCAACGCCTCCAGCGACACGCCGGATGCACTCATCTCCGTTGCTTTGTTCGTGGAGCATGAATTCCCGCTGGCGCCGATGTCGATGGTCCTGGAGACCTTGCGCTTGGTGAACTGGGTTGAGGACCAGCGCGTGTTCCATCACTGGATCGTGTCGGCCGACGGACAGCCGCGTGCCTCTTCCTCGGAACAACCGGCCAATGTCGAACATTCGGTCCGGACCTGCCCGCCAGCCGACATCGTGCTGGTCTGCACCGGGCTGAATTCCGACCAAATCAGCGACTCCGCAGTGCTGAACTGGGTACGCAACTGCCATCGCCGCGGCGGGCAGGTCGGTGCGATCTCAGGCGGAGCCTTCGTGCTGGCGCGTGCCGGGCTCCTGCATGGACGCCACGCCTCGGTGCATTGGGAGAGCAGCCGCTCCCTGGCCGAGGCCTTTGCCGATGTCACCGTTTCTGACAACATCTTCGTCATAGACGGCCGCATCATCACCTGCGCTGGCGGCATCTCGACACTGGACATGATGGTGCACCTGATCGAGACCTTCCGCGGCCGCGCCGTCGCCCGTCAGGTGGCCGATGCGCTGATCTACCAGTCGATCCGCCACGGCGGCGCACCGGCCCGGATTGACTTGCGCCATCGGACAGGAGCCTCGAACGGCGTCCTGTTGCAGGCGATCGAATTGATGGAGCGCAATCTCGAAGAACCGGTGAAACTGTCCGAGATCTCAGCCCGGCTCGGCACCTCCATGCGCCATCTGGAACGCCTGTTCGCGCGCAATTTCAACGTCTCGCCGTCAAAATACTACATGCGCCCGCGCCTGAAGGAGGCCAAGGGCCTGTTGTCGCAATCCGACATCCCGGTGGTCGAGGTGGCGCTGCGGTGCGGGTTCCGCAACACCTCGCATTTCGCCCGTCGCTTTCGCGAGCTCTACGACGCACCGCCGTCCGAAGCGCGCCGGGCAGCGCGGGCCATGTCGCATTCGGGCGGTTGCCACGCGGATCGGGGCGGTCAGGCGCGCCAGCGTCGTCTAGGGTGAGCAGGCAGGAAGGAAGGAGGCCGAATGGCACAGCGTCTGAGCGGCAAGACCGCGATCGTCACCGGCGCGGCATCGGGCATCGGTCGCGCAATCGCGATTCTCTTCGCTGAGGAGGGCGCGAAGGTCTGCGTCGCCGATATCCTCACCGATCCCAAGGAGGGTGGCACCCCGACCGAGGAGGAGATCACCGCCCGCGGCGGCACTGCCGTGCGCGTGCAATGCGACATCTCAAACTGGGCCGATATCGACGGGATGTTCGGGCGCGTGGTGGAGGAATGGGGTCGGCTGGACATCCTCGTCAACAACGCCGCGCACTGGACCACCACGCCCTTGACCGAAACCACGCCCGAGCAATGGCGCGAGGTGATGGCGGTCAATGCCGACGGCTATTTCATGTGCTCCAAGCGCGCGGTCGAGCAGATGCTAACCCAGAACGTCGTGGCCGAGGCGCGGGGGCGCATTGTCAACATCACCTCGCAGCACGGCATGATCGGCGCCCCGAATGATATCGCCTACGGGACCGGCAAGGCGGCCTCGGTCTATTTGACCCGCCAGATCGCAACCGATTACGGCCGCCATCACATCATCTGCAACGCGGTGGCGCCGGGCCGGATCGTCACTGGCAAGCCGGGGGTCAGCATGGACCCCAAGGGGCTGGAGGCCGCCCGCGCGCGCACGCCCTATCCACGCTTGGGCGAGGCCATGGACGTGGCCTATGCCACGCTGTTCCTGGCTTCGGACGAATGTCGCTTCATCTCCGGCGTCAACCTGATGTGCGACGGCGGCTGGTCGGCTAGCTGAAGGGAACGAGATGACCCTCCTGATCACCGGCGGCGGCGGTTTCGTGATGTCAAACTTGGCGCTGATGTGGCTGAAACGCCACAGCGAGGAGCATGTCGTTGTGCTCGATGCCGGGCCGAAGGATGCTGCGCTCGACCGGTTCTGGACACCGGTGGCGGACCGGCTGACCTATATCCGCGGCAACATCCTCGATGCGGAACTGCTCGCCCGCATCGGTGCCGAGCACGCGCCTGACCGCATCCTGCATGCCGCTACGGTTACCCTGTTCGCCCCGGAAACGCCGGAGGGTGCGGCAATTACCAACCCCGAGACCGACGTCCCCGACAAGGTGCTGGAGGTCAACATCATGGGCACTGTGCGGGTGCTGGAACTGGCGCGCACCTTGCGGGACCTTAAGGCCTTCGTCAATCTCAGCTCCGGTGGGGTCTACAACGATTACGGGCCCGAACCGCCTAGCCCGATGCCTGAGGACGGTTGGGTCGATCCACCGGAATTCTACGGTATCTCGAAATACTCCAGCGAGATGATCGCCTGTCACTATGGCAAGAGTTTCGGCTTCGATGTCTGTTCCTGTCGGCTCTCCGGCGTCTATGGGCCAATGGATCGCTGGCGGCCCTCGCGCGCCTATGACTGCCCGCCCAAGGTCGCGCTGCATCGGGCGCTGGCGGGCGAAGTGATCCGCATCAATGACACCGAAGGCGTTGGCGACCATATCCACGCACAGGACGTGGCCCGGGCGATGATGGCGCTACTGGAGAAAGATGGCGGCTTCGCTCACCCGGTCTACAACGTCGCCCAGGGCGAGGCGGTGACGCTCGGCCAGTTGCTGGAGTTGTGCCGAGAGATCGAACCGGGCCTTAAATGGGAAATCGCGCCGCCCTCCGAGTGTGATATCATCGTTGACCCGCGCTTCAAAGGCGGGCGGTGGGGAGCCTACGACATTTCGCGGCTGCGAGGTGAGACCGGTTGGGAGCCGATTCCGCTGCGCCAGGCCCTGCGCCATTACGCCGACTTCATTCATTCTTTCGGTGCCACGCCATGATGTCGAACAACTGCTGATCCCGTCCGCGATCTTGAACCAAAATGCCACGCGCAATTGAGAACCGCGAAGCTGGAACCTCGCAGCTGAGCCCGGCCAAGATCTTGATTCGCGTTCATGTGCGCCGAGGCCCAGCGACAGCGCGACCGGACAGGATCAGCGCCTGGCAGTTGCGAGGGCCTCAGGCAGGGCCTGTGCAAGTAGATCCAGGTCGGCCGGACGCCCTGCAGTAATCCGAATGCATCGATTGCCGGGCGCGACGCCCGGCATCCGAACGAAGACGTCCCGCGCTTCGAGCTCTTCCAGGACTCGACGCGCGAAAGCGCCATCCCCGCCGCAATCAACGGCAACGAAATTCGCGGCCGACTGGATCGGGCTCAGCCCGCAATCCCTGGCGGTCGCCGCGATTCGCTCACGCGCCATGGCGACTTCGCTCCTGACCTGACCAAGCCAGCCCTTGTCCGAAAGGGCAATCTGCGCAGCGAACTGGCTGATTCGGTTCATGCCGAAGTGATTGCGTATCTTTTCGAAGCTCTGGATCACGCTCCGTTCGCCAAAGGCATAGCCCACCCGCATTCCCGCCATGCCATAAGCCTTGGAAAATGTCCGCATGCGAATCACGCGGGGGTCGGCAATCGGCACCTTCGGCACGATGCTTTCCGGCGCAAACTCCAAATACGCCTCGTCAAGGATCAGGACGCAATTCTCGGGAAGGTTCGCGACCATGGCTTCGATCCGGGCCGGATCCTGCCAGGTTCCCATAGGATTGTCGGGATTCGCCAAGTATATCATTTTCGCCCCGGATTCCCGCGCGGCTTCAAGGAGGGCAGCGACGTCTTCCCTGTCGTCCCGGTACGGCACCTTCACGAGGTCGCCGCCAAATCCCACGACATGGTAATTGAATGTCGGATAGGCTCCCTCGGAGGTCACGACCCGGTCGCCTTCCTCGACGAAAAGCCTCACGGCATAGCCAAGAAGCCCGTCGACCCCCTCGCCCACGACGACTTCGTCTCGGGCGATCCCCAGATGATCGGCGAGAGCCTCGCGCAACTCGAAGCTCTCGGGATCTCCGTACATCCAGGCATCGCTCGCCTGGTCCTGAATTGCCTTGACGGCCTTCGGGGACGGTCCGAACACGTTTTCGTTCGCACCGATCCGTGCGCGGAAGCGGTGGCCAAGGCGACGCTCGATGGCCTCGGGGCCGACAAACGGCACCGTCGCCGGAAGACTGTCGGCAAGCGGCGTTTCCTGCGGTCGTTTCATCGCACCGAATTCAGCATGCCGCACATTTTCTGGCAAGCCCTGCAAAAGCGCCCTCTTGATGCCGCAAATGAACGATCCCTTCCTGAAGGCGCGGGGCATGAATTTCGCAAGGAGAACTCTCATGAAAATTGGATTCATCGGGCTTGGCAATGTCGGCGGCAAGCTTGCCTGCAGCCTGCTGCGGAACGGCCTCGACCTGACCGTCCGCGACATTGATCACGAATTGGCCGAGCCGTTTCTTGCGGACGGCGCAAGGTGGGCCGGGAGCCCCGCAGAAATGGCTGCCGCCTGCGACTACGTGATCACCTGCCTGCCCTCACCGTCCACCTGCTCGACCGTCATGGAGGGTGAGGACGGCATTCTCGCCGCAATTCGCCCTGGATCGATTTGGGCGGAAATGTCGACCACGGATGCAGAAGAAGTCCGGCGCATGGCGCGCCTCGTCGAAGAGAAAGGTGCGCACGCGATCGATTGTCCGGTGTCCGGCGGCTGCCATCGCGCGGCGACCGGCAACATTTCAATCTTTGCAGGATGCGACCGGCCGACCTTCGAGAGGGCCCTTCCTGTACTCACGACACTCGGACGGCGGGTGCTGCACACCGGCGGGGTCGGGTCGGCGTCGATCCTCAAGGTCATGACCAATTATCTTGCAACCGCCAATCTCGTCAGCCTTGCCGAGGCGCTTACGACAATGAAGGCGGCCGGCATGGATCTTGCCACCACCTACAAGGCAATTCGGATCTCGTCCGGCAATTCCTTCGTTCACGAAACCGAAAGCCAGGTCATTCTCAATGGATCGCGAGACATCAACTTCACGATGGATCTCGTGCTGAAGGACATCGGGCTCTTCGACCAGATCGCCGCCGACAAGGGCGTTCCGCTCGCGCTTTCTCCGCTGCTCGTCGACATGTTCCGGGATGCGGTCGCATCCTACGGCCCGCGTGAACGTTCACCCAACATCATCAGGCGCTACGAGGAGCCGACCGGCCTCGACGTCCGTGCACCGGGCTTCCCCTCGGAAATCGTCGATCACGAACCGGAGGAGCCGGGCCACGAGGTCACGGCCGGTCGCGGCTGATTCATCACGCGAGACGCACGTCGCCCGCCGCGCGCACGGACCGGACGGCCCCTACTCTATCTTCGGCAGCAGGCTGTTCACGCTGTCCTTGGCATCGCCATAGAACATGCGCGTGTTTTCCTTGTAGAACAGCGGGTTCTCAATGCCAGCGTATCCGGTGCCCTGCCCTCGCTTGGAAACGAAGACCTGCCTTGACTTCCAGACCTCAAGCACCGGCATGCCGGCTATCGGCGAGTTCGGATCGTCCTGCGCCGCCGGGTTGACGATGTCGTTCGAGCCGATGACGATGGACACATCGGTGTCCGGGAAGTCCTCGTTGATTTCGTCCATTTCGAGCACGATGTCATAGGGCACCTTGGCTTCGGCCAGCAGCACGTTCATGTGGCCCGGCAGCCGCCCGGCGACCGGGTGTATGGCAAAGCGCACGTCCTTTCCTTGCGCCCTGAGCTTCCGCGTCAGTTCGCTGACCGATGCCTGCGCCTGCGCCACCGCCATTCCGTAGCCCGGAACGATGATGATCGATTCGGCCTCGCCCAAGGCCGTCGCGACCCCGTCGGCATCAATGGCTATCTGCTCGCCCGCGATTTTCGTCGCCGGGCCGCCATCCCCGCCGAAGCCGCCAAGAATCACGCTCACGAAATGCCGGTTCATGGCTCGGCACATGATGTAGGAAAGGATCGCGCCGGAAGAACCCACGAGGGCGCCCGTGACGATCAGCAGGTCGTTGCCCAAGGTGAATCCGATCGCCGCCGCCGCCCAGCCTGAATAGCTGTTCAGCATCGAGACGACGACCGGCATGTCGGCACCGCCGATCCCCATGATCAGGTGCCACCCTATGAATCCCGCCACAAGCGATACCACGACCATCGTCCAGATCCCTGCCCCGTCAAGATAGAGAAACCCGAGGACGAAGCATGCGACGGTGGCGATCGCGTTCAGCCAGTGTCCGGAAATGACCGGCAAGGCCATTTTCTCGGATGGAAGCATGAGCTTCTTCGGCTTGCCGCTGACCTTGCCGGCGAGCTTCCCGAACGCGACGACGGATCCGGTAAACGTGATTGCCCCGATCACGATGCCAAGGAAGACCTCGACCTTGAGGATCGCGATCTCGGTCGTGTCTTTCTTCCAGAGCCTTTCGCCGAAGGCGGTGAGACCGGCTTCCTCAAGCGCCATGCCCGCCTCACGCAACTCGGTGACCGCGTTCAGCATGATGTCGGCGTTCAGCCCGATGAACACCGCCGCCAGTCCGACAAAGGAGTGAAGCGCCGCCACCAGCTGCGGCATTTCCGTCATCTTGACCCGCGCCGCCACGTACTGGCCCACGAAGGCGCCCGCCGCTACGGCGACGACGATCAGCGCAAGGTTCTGGATTCCCGGTGACAGCACCGTCGCCAGGATCGCGATCGCCATGCCGACGATTCCATACCAGATCGCACGTTTGGCGCTTTCCTGGTTTGACAGGCCGCCCAGCGACAAAATGAAGAGAACCGACGCCGCGATGTAGGCAGCCGAGACTAGTCCGTTCGACAACATCGTCCGGGCCCCTTACGACTTCTGGAACATGGCAAGCATCCGGCGAGTCACCAGGAAGCCTCCCACTACATTAATTGACGCGATCAACACACCGACAAAACTCAGAAATACCACGACCCAGTGCACCGCCCCGATCTGAAGCAGCGCGCCGACGATGATGATTCCCGAAATCGCGTTGGTCACCGACATCAGCGGCGTGTGAAGTGCGTGCTGGACGTTCCAGATGACCTGGAATCCGACGAATACGGCGAGGGCGAAGACGATGAAATGCTGCATGAAGCTGGCGGGCGCATACGTTCCCACAAGAAGCATGAGAAGGCCCCCGACCACGAGCAGCGCGACCTGGCGCCTGGTCGCTTCCTTGAAGGCGGCAAGCTCTCCGGCCTTTCTTTCCTCGGGTGTCTGTTCACGCGGGCTTGCCTTCGCGGGCTGCGCCGCGATCGCCTGAACCCTTGGCGGCGGTGGCGGGTAGGTGATTTCGCCGCCGAAGGTCACCGTGGCCCCACGGATGACGTCATCCTCCATGTCATGGACGACCTCACCGTTCCGTTCCGGCGTCAGGTCCGCGACCATGTGCCGGACATTGGTCGCATAGAGCAGCGACGACTGCGCGGCCATGCGGGACGGAAAGTCGGTGTAGCCGACAATGGTGACACCATTGTCAGTCACGATCTTCCCGCCCATTTCGGTCAGTTCGCAGTTGCCGCCCCGCTCGGCCGCAAGGTCGACGATGACGCTCCCGGGCTTCATCGCCTCGACCATGTCGCGGGTCCAGAGGATCGGCGCGTCCCTGTTCGGAATCAAGGCTGTCGTGATGACAATGTCCATCTCGGGCGCAAGCTCGCGAAACTTCTCGAGCTGCTTCTCCCTGAACTCCGGACTTGACGGTGCTGCATATCCGCCCGCGGCGGCGCCATCCTGTTGCTGCTCCTCGAACTCCAGCGCCACGAATTCCGCCCCCATCGACTCGATCTGCTCGGCCACTTCCGGCCTGACGTCAAAGGCGTAGGTGATCGCCCCGAGGCTCGTGGCCGTGCCGATCGCAGCAAGGCCGGCTACGCCCGCCCCCACGACGAGGACTTTCGCCGGCGGCACCTTGCCTGCGGCCGTGATCTGGCCCGTGAAGAACCGTCCGAAATTGTTCCCTGCCTCGATGACCGCGCGATATCCTGCGATGTTCGCCATCGAGCTGAGCGCATCCATTTTCTGCGCCCTGCTGATCCTCGGCACCATGTCCATCGCGATGACATTCGCGCCGTTGTCCCGGGCGATTTCCAGGAGCTTCTCGTTCGCTGCCGGATAGACAAGTGAAATCAACGTCTGGCCTCGCGACAGCGCTGCCGCTTCGGCTTCTGTCGGAGGCTGCACCTTGGCCACGACATCCGCATCGCTCCAGACGGCGCCCCCTGCCACGACCCTGGCACCGGCATCCCTGTACTCCGCGTCGCCGAAACCCGCCGCCGCGCCTGCACCTTCCTGAACCAAGCACGCGTATCCAAGCTTCTGAAGGTCTCTTGCGCTCGCTGGCGTCATCGCCACCCGTGCCTCGCCCGAGGCAACTTCCTTCGGCACTCCGACTCTCATTGCCTGCCCCCCGTCCACAACGACTGAATCATCATTCGGCGTGTCTAGATGGCGCACCCGAATTGCACAACAGTATCATGTGTCGCATCAGTGCCTGGTCGTTCGGCGGGAGGTTTGCTTGACAAAACTGACGGCCTGGCCGTCGCAAGCATTGATTTCACGGGTCAGTGGAAGTTGCCAACGCAAGCGCTTCTCGCATGTCCCTGCCTGGACTTCGCATTGCGCCGCACGCAGCAGTGTCCAAGTCGCAGGTTTCAAGCGAACCAAGCGTCGTAGTCGCTGACCAGCAGATGCGTCGGCGCAATGTCCTCCTCGATGTCGGCAAACCGCCCGATCGGCTCACGGAAGACGTTGTCCGTCACGTCATCGTTCACGGTCGAGACTTCGCCAATCAGAACGTCTCCGTTCTCGCCCCAGAACGCGTGCCAGTCACCCGGGTTCAGCGTGACGCTCTCGCCCGGAGCCAATTTCAGAACTTCGCCTGGCCGCAATCGGCGTTCCAGGCCGTCAGTCAGGACAGTTACGCCCTTCTCACCGTCAAAGTTCCCGTCCGCGTCAGATCCAAACAGCTCCACCGCAAGAACCGCGCCGCCCCGGTTGATGATGTCCTCGGACTTGATGACATGGGTATGCATCGGGCTGACCTGGTCCTGCCGGCTGATCAGGAGCTTTTCCGCGTAGACCATGCCTCTCCCGCGCTCAAGATCGGAAAGAAAGCCGTTTCGCAACGTGAACAGGAAGAGGCCGAGCCTGTCGAATTCCCCCTGCCCGTAATCCGTGATGTCCCATCCGAGACGTGCGTCAGCGATGCGCCTTGCCGACCCGTCATTGACGCGGGAGCGGAATTCCTCCGGATTCCAGTAGGCGAATGGCGGCAACGTGAAGCCGAACGAGCGCATCATCTCGCCTGCGGCTGCCATGATGTCGTTGATGTGAGAACGTTTCATCTTGCCCCCCGAGGCGAGAATGTCGCGCAATTCGTGACGGCTTGAACGCTCAACGTCCAGACGCGCCGCGGCATCACGCAATTTCGGAAAGTCATGTCAAGGATGCCGAACGGGACCGGCAGGCCGTCATGCGCTTCTGAGCCTTGCCGGCCGCATCCCCGCGGCCCAGTTCCGGACCGCCTCGCCGAACGCCTCGAACAGCGCCCGAGAGACCGGATCTTCCGCCGCCTTGTACTCGGGATGCCACTGCACGCCGAGGGCAAAGCCCGGTGCGCCTTCAACGTAAATTGCCTCTTCCGTGCCGTCTTCCGCGCGCCCGTCGATGACGATCCCCTCGCCAACTTCCTTGATGCCCTGACCGTGCAGCGTGTTGGTCAGAACAGTTGTGGCACCAAACAGACCATGGAACACGCCGCCTTCGGAAAGCGTCACCTCGTGGCGAAGCTCGAACTTCTGGTCCAGGGTTCCGTCGGGCGGCATCCTGTGATTCATGCGGCCCGGCAATTCCCGGATTTCGGGATGGAGCGACCCGCCCATCGCCGTGTTCAACTCCTGGAATCCGCGGCAGATCGCAAGCACCGGCAGACCGGCAGCCACGCATTCGCGAATCAACGGCAACGTGATCTTGTCGCGAGCGCGATCGAAGAAACCATGAGCCCTGGTCGGTTCCTCGCCGTATTCTTCCGGATGCACGTTTGCGCGCCCGCCTGGAAACACGAACCCGTCGCAGACAGACATCAACTCCGCCACCGAGACCAGGTCAGGATCCGCCGGCACGATCAGCGGCATGGCACCAGACACATCCCGAACCGCAACGGAGTTCATGCGGCCGCCCGAATGAACGGGATACTCGCGATCAATGAGATATGCGTTGCCGATGATCCCGACGACGGGCAAACTCATCGCTTCCTCCCTGGATGCAGGCGCGCAGTCCGCGACCCGTGCATGTAATACGGCATGTCGACCCAGCACAAGGCCCCGCATCGCGACCGGAGTCCCGGGGCCGTCCCAAGGCCGTCGCGACGGAAACTGTGCCCTCCTGCCGAAGCGAGGGGATGCACGGCGGCCGAACCACACTTCCGGGGCGAATTCCCGGGCGCGGCAACCTGGCCCAAGATGGATCCGCCCGGCGGCATGGCACTGTTGCAAGGACCGCATCCGCCAGCCTCCGACCGCGTTCGCGACGCATTCGGCGCACCGTTGGAAATGCTGCCGAACGGCAGGGAACCCGGACATGTCCCGGCGACCTTTCCGCCCGCTCCGGTTCGCAGGGCGGCGTCGAGCCGCCGAGGATCGACGTCACGCGCGTCGTGCAACGCCCGAGCCAGGCGCGGAGATCCACGAATCCGGCGGTTCGCAACCGTGCCGACAATATGCATCCGGACCTGGATCCTGCCAGGCGAGGCGGTCTGCGCCGAAATCGGTGACGGACACCTATGCGAGGCTTGGAAGCCAAAGGACGATCCAGGGAAATGCAACAAGCAGCGCGATCGTGACGGCGTCCGTGGCGAAGAAGGGAATGACGCCCCTGAACACGTCCTGCACCGTGAGGTCGTCCCTGACACCTGCCACGACAAAGCAGTTCAGGCCGATCGGAGGCGTGATCAGGCAGAATTCCGCCATTTTCACGACCAGGATGCCAAACCAGATCGCGCACATCGGCCCCGACATGCCGAAGGAACTTTCGGCGGCGGTGACGCTTTCTCCGCCGTTCAGTGCCATCACCGCGGGATAGACCACGGGGAGCGTCAACAGAAGCATGCCGATGGCATCCATGAACATTCCCAGGACGGCGTAGGCCAGCAGGATGCAGACGAGGATCAGCCAGGGCGAATAGGTGAGCGACGTGATCCAGTCCGAGAACGCGCCGGGAAGGTCGGCAAAGCCGAGGAAGCGCACGTAGACCAGAACGCCCCAGATGATCGTGAAGATCATCACCGAGAGCTTCGCCGTCTCCCGAAGGGCGTCACGAAATTCCGGCCAGCGCATCCCCCGGTAGACCGCCAGGAGAAACACCACGAAGGCCCCGATCGCCCCTCCTTCCGTGGGCGTGCCCCATGCGTCCCCGCCAAACGGATTGTAGACGAAGAAGATGATGGTCACGACGACGAAGACGATCGGCAGTGCCGGCGGAAGCGAGACGAGGCGCTCGCGCCAGGTGAAGCCGGTGACGCGCGGCCCGAAGTCGGGGATCACCAGCGCCATTCCGACGATGAGCATCCCGTAGATCAGGGCGGAAAACGCGCCGGGCACGAACCCGGCGAGCAGGAGCCTGCCGACGTCCTGCTCCACGATGATGGCATAGATCACGAGGATGGCCGAGGGCGGAATCAGCGACGCCAGGGTGCCGCCGGCGGCAACCACGCCGGCGGCGAACTGCTTCCTGTATCCGATCTTCAGCATCTCGGGAATCGCGATGCGGGCAAAGACGGCCGCGGTTGCGACCGAGGCGCCCGAGACCGCCGCAAAGCCTGCCGTCGCGAAAATCGTTGCGACGGCCAGGCCGCCGGGAACCCACGCAACCCAGCGCTTGGCCGCCTCGAACAGCGCGCGCGTCAGGCCCGCATAGTAGGCCAGGTAGCCGATCAGTATGAACGTCGGGATCAGGGACAGCGCCTGGGAGGACACTTTCGAGTGCGGCACCTGGCCCGCGGTCTTCACGGCGACCGACAGGGCCCAGCCGAAATCACCCGCCCCGTAGTCCTTCTTCGCCCAGAAGATCCAGATCAGCCCCACCATCCCGGCCAGCCCCGCGGCGAACGCCACGCGCATCCCCAGGAACACGAGAATCAGCATGCCCCCGGTCACCCAGATCCCGATCTCGATCGGTTCCATCAGCGGTCTTCCCCGAGCTGGCCGGCTTCCAGTGCCGCCTGCCGTGCGGCGTCGGCAATGAGCGGCACGGCAATGGCCGTGCCCGTGACGGCCGCACGCAGGTAGGCCCACAGTTGCAGGCACAGGCGCGCGCACAGCACGCCAAACGCGACCGGAGCCAGCAGCTTGGCGGGCCAGATGGGCAGGCCGATATCCATGGAACTGTCGCGGCTCCACATCGGCGCGGCAAAGTCGAAACTTCGTGCAAAATGCGCCCAGCTTCCCCAGACCATGAGCGCCATGAACGCGAGAAGCGCCAGGACGAACACGAACTCGACGGCGTAAAGCGCCCGTCCGCGGAGCATTCCCACCAGGACATCCATCCGTACGTGGGCGCCCTCGCGCTGGACATAGGAGATGCCCATGAAGGCAATGAGCGGCATCGCCTGCTCGATCCAGTCGACATAGCCCGGCAGCGGCTGGTTGAAGCCGTTCCGTCCGCCGACCGAAACCACGGCGAGCAGCATGAGGGCGAAGACCGCGATGCCGCTGACAAGCGAGAGCGCGATTTCCAGCTTCAGGAACCGCTGGTCAATCCGGCTGAGGATGCTGCCGTCGGACGCGACCTGCGAACCGATTGTCATGGATCTTCCCTTCAACGCCGCGAACGCCGCCCCGCGCCGGGACGGCGCGGGGATCTGACGGTCAAGGGTCTCAGTTCGACTGGGCGATCATGCCCGTGACCAGGTCGTACAGCTCCTGTGCCGGAAGGCCGCGCGCCGCATTTTCCTCGATCCAGGAGGCGGCGGCCGGAGCGGCGGCGGCGTCCTTGAATGCAGCGATCTCGTCATCGGAGAACGTGACCTTCGTGATTCCGCGCTCCTCCAGCGCGGGACCCCACGCGGCCATCGTGTTGTTGTTGTAGTTGGCAATGTAATGCGCCAGCGCTTCCTCGACGGAGCCCAGGAGCGCCTCGCGGTGACTTTCCGAGAGCGCGTCGAGTGCATCCGCATTGACCACGACGGGACAGTTCACCGTGCCGGGGTTGAGGTTGGTGGTCCACCAGGTGGCGTTCTCGATGGTGCCGAAGGACATGTGGGCATGCGGCGCAAAGCTCACTGCCTTGACGACGCCGGAATCCATGGCTTGGCGCACTTCGGTCGCCGACATCGATGTCGGCACCGCGCCGATCGTCTCCAGCGCCTTGCCGATGCCGCCCGTGGCGCGCACTGCCAGGCCCTTGAAATCCGCGAGCGAGGCTGGTGCGTCGCCGGCCCCGGCGATGTTGTATTGCGGAAGCGGCGAGGGCATCAGCAACACGGCGTTCCAGCGTCCCAGATCCTCGACGGCCGCGGGGTGCTGGTAGACAGCCATCGAGAGCTCGACCTCCTGTTCCAGCGAGGAGACGCCGAGAAACGGCAGCTCGAGCACGGTGATGGTAGGGTTCTTGTCGGCATGGTAGCCGGCGCAGAACTGCGCCATCTCGAACGCGCCGATCGAGATTCCGTCAAGGTTCTCACGGTTCTTCGACAGCCCTCCATAGGAAAGGTTCAGCGTGAATTCGCCGTTTGTCCTTTCCGCGACCAGCTCGGCCAGCCTTTCGACATGCTCCGTGAAGGCGCGGCGCTTGCCCCAAAGCGAAACGTTCCATTCAACGGCCAAAGCCTCGCCCGCAAATGCAATTGCCAGCGCGGCGACGCTCACGCGACCAATCAGCTTGTTCATCATTGGACCTCCTCCTGTCCTGAACGGTTTCACGTGCCTGCAGGCTGCCTGATTCCCGAGGCCCGCCCAATGAAGGAAATTGCATGCGAACGCGCGGAAGCCCTGCGGATTTCCGCAACCTCATAGCAGCGCGTCCTTGTCCAGCCCGAGCTTGACGATCTTCTCGTTCAACGTGCGCCGCGCGATGCCGAGTGCTTCCGCAACCGCATCCATGCGCCCCTCGTGGGCGCGGATGGCCTTGCCGATGAGTTCGCGCTCGAAGGCGGCAACAGCTTCGCGAAGGGTCGGAGGCACGTCCCCGTGCACTTCATCCAGCGCGAGCGCAGCCGCAACCGACCCTGTCCCGCGTCGCGCCTGAAGCACGCGCCGCTCAGCCACGCTGCGCAGTTCGCGAACGTTGCCCGGCCAGTCATGGGCCATGAGAGCGGCGAGATCGTCTTCCGTCAGCTCCGGCGGCGCAATCTCGTAGGCCAGCGCCGCCTCGGCGAGGAAATGCGAAAACGTCAGCGCGATGTCGTCCGGACGGATGCGCAACGACGGAAGGACAAGCGTGAGGGTGTTGAGCCGGAAGAGAAGATCCGGGCGAAGCCGCCCTTGCCGCACGGAGGTTTCCGGGTTCTCGTTCGTGGCCGAGAGAACGCGGAGGTCCAGATGCGGCCGACGCCCTTCGGCCGGCGACGTGCTTTCCTCGATCTCCCTGAGCAGCATCGCCTGCACCTCGGGCGGACAGAGCGCGATCTCGTCCAGGAACAGCGTGCCGCCGGACCCTGCCGCCAATGTGCCTTCGCGGAGCCCCTCAGGGGTCATCGTGGCGCAGTTCAGGGCATGGAACGGCCCGCTGGAACGGGGACCGAGATCGTGGAGCGCGCGAGCCACCAGTTCCTTGCCCGTCCCGGTCTCGCCCTGGACAAGCACGGCAGCGGGACTGCCTGCCAGATCGAGGATCTCCGCGCGAATCCTCTCCATGCCAGCCGTCTGCCCGACAAGGATCCGGTCCAGCCCCGAAAGTTCCGCAAGCCGGGACCGAAGCCTCCGGTTGATCACGCGCATCGTGTGCTGCTCGGAGGCATGAGAGAGGACCGAAAGGAGTCGGCTCGGCGAGTACGGCTTCTCGACGAATCCGTAGGCGCCGTTCTGGATGGCCTCGACCGCCATGGGAATGTCGCCGTGGGCCGAGATCAGCACCACCGGCGGCGATGTCTTCCGGTCAAGGCTCTCGAGCAGGTCCAGCCCCGACATCCCCGGCATCCGCACGTCCGTCAGGATCACGTCGGGCGAGTCCTGGGCGATCCGCCGTCCCGCGTCCACCGCCCGTGCAAGCGCGGTGGCACGCCACCCCGCCGCTTCAATCAGGTCCACCAGCGAGTCGCGCATCTCGCGGTCATCGTCGACGACCATCACGTGCCAGGCGCTCATTGCGTCCGCTCCCGCCGGAATCCCACCCGGATCACGGTGCCGCCCGCGGGGCGCGCCTCGGCGGCCATCCATCCGTCATGGTCCTCCACGATTGCCGACGATATCGCCAGCCCCAGCCCTGTGCCCCGACCGCTCTCGCGGGTGGTGGCAAACGGCTCGCTCAGCTCGCAGAAGCCCATTTCTCCGAACCCGTGGCCGGTGTCGGCAACGCTGAACCGGATCTCGCTGTCGGACCGGTCGATGCCCAGCGTCAGTTCGCGACGGTCCGCGTCTGTCATCGCGTCGAGCGCATTTCGCATGAGATTGGTCATCACCTGTTCGATCCTCAGGCGGTTGCAGAGCAGCTCGACGGGTCCGTCCGGCCAGTCTTTCACCGGCGTGACGCGATTCGACTTGAGATCGGAAGCCACGAGGTCCAGCGCCGCCTGCATCGCGTCGCGGAGATCCACCACCTCGAACTCCTCCTTCCCGTTGCGGGCGAAGAACTTGAGCTGGCGCGCAATGCCCTCCATCCGGTCCACAAGCCCTTTCAGGCGGGACGTGAGCGCGCCGGAGTCACCTTGCATCTCGGCGGCGGCCAGATGGTTGCGCATGGCGGTGATCGGCTGTCCGAGCTCGTGCGTGACCGAGACCGCGAGCCGGCCAAGGACCGCCAGCCTTCCGGCGCGCTCGAGTTCGGCCTGGGTTCGTTGCAGCTGACGTTCAGCTGCACGCCGCTCCTTGATTTCCGTTGCCAGCTTCCTGTTGGCCAGGCGCAGCTGCGCTTCCTCCTCTTCCGATCGCCGGAGCGCGGCATCGATCTTGCGGGTCCTTTGAAGCTGGACCAAGAGGCCAGTCAGCGCGGCAAGGAGGAGAAAGCCGCCCGCCGCCAGCCAGCCATGTGTCTCCGCCTGCTCGCCCGACGCGAAATAGTGAATCGACCAGTCGTTGGGCAGGTTGGTCGATTGCAGATGCAGAAACGCCTCGCCTCCGATCGTCGCGACCTGGCGGTCGGTCAGGCTCCAGTCCAGCGGATCCAGCGGCTTTGTTCCGAACTGCCGCGCATCCGCGATTCGCGCCCTTTGCTCCGGCGTCAGCGGCGCGAGCGTCCGGTACCGCCATTCCGGCACCGAGGCCAGCAGCACCACGCCGTCGGCATTTGCAAGGAGCACGCGCTCGTCGGCCTTGCGCCAGCTTTCCTGGAGATCCGAAAGATCGATCTTCAGCGCAACGACCCCAAGCACGCCCGCCGCCTCGTCGACGACGGCATCGGCATAGAAGTAGCCCGGAATGCCGGTCGTGGCGCCGATCCCGTAGAACCGCCCCTGCAAACCCAGAAGCGCTGACTTGAAATAGGGGCGAAACGAGTAGTTGTGACCGACGAAGCTGCCGGCCGTGCCTGCGTTCGAGGCGGAGCGGGTCAGGCCGTCCGCGTCCATGAGGTAGATTGCATCGATCCCGGCGCGCTCGGCGAATTTCGCCAGCCTTTCATCCAGCGGACCGGTGCTCGCCCCCTTTGCCGTCTCGATGACGAAGGGATCGCGAGCCAGGATGAACGTGAGGTGCGAGAACCGCATGAGTTCCGCCTCCAGTGTGCTCCTGTAAAGGGACAGGCGTGCATCCGCCCGGTCGAGCTCGCCCGTCCTGAAATACGCATGCGAGATCCAGAATGCCAAAATCGCTCCCGCGAACGTGAGGAGCAGCCAGATCGTGAAGCTTCGAGTGGACATCGGGACCTGTTGAGAAAGAGCGCCAGCACGTTCCGAGGCCTGCGCCAATTCCCGAAGGACCCGCACGGACACCCGGTGCGGGAGATCTTCAATCGGGTTGCCGCAAGCCGAGGACCAGTATCCCGAATTCTGGCCGCCGCGCAATGCGCGTCGAATGACGGGGCCGGATATCGAAGTGTGTCGCAAGGCCGGCAGACCGACGCCGACGGCCGGCGCCTGCAGCGTCGAAATGTTCCTCCAGATCATCCGGCAATCGCACTGCTCGCCTTTCCTCGCGTTGGCGGCCAGGACTGATTGAATTGACGCGGACCTCCAAATCGCTGTGTGCGACGAGCTCGTTCCGTGCGGCCTTCAGGACTTCGCCATGTTCCGTCAGCATTGCATCGAGATCCTCGACTTCGGGCGCGAGGCAGCCCGCTAGCGGTCAGTTAAGAACAAAGGAGACCATTCCTTGCCGAATCTTGGCATCCTCCCGTCCTGACTCGTTCATGCATGACCTGAGGCTGCACGATTTCTCCGGCCGGGCCAATGAAGGAATTGACCGCAAATGGGGCAGAAATCCCCGGGATTTCCGCAACCCCAAGGGAGCGACTCCCTGCCAACACGTCCTGAGGATTCCTTCGTTCAACGCGCGCCGCCCGGGCACGGACCTTCGGCCCCGCGAAGGTCCATCCGGATTCCTGCCGACGAAGGCGCGAGGGCGGACTGAAGCGATTGCGGACCCATTCGGGCGCGCGTGCCATGGGAGCGACAGGCCGGGCGTTGATCGCCACTTCGCCACGCATTACATGAACCCTCGCCGAACATGGCCGGGACCGCGCCAATGAACGAGAACAGCTTGCAGCCAGTGCGCCTCGCCGATTACCGGCCGCCATCCTGGTTGGTGGAATCCGTTCATCTGACATTCGTGCTTGATCCGGAGGCCACCCGGATCAAATCCCGCATCGCATTCGTGCCAAACTCCGAGGCAGGCGACCAAACATTTCGCCTTGACGGCGAGGGCCTGCGCTTCATCCGCGCAGCGATCGACGGCCAGCCGGTCCACCCGCGCCTTGATGAACGCGGCCTGACCGCGGCCGTGCCGGAACGACCCTTTGCGTGGGAATGCGAGGTCGAGACAAACCCTGCCGCCAATACCGAACTTGAAGGCCTGTACCACTCCGACGGGCTCTTCTGCACACAGTGCGAGGCAGAGGGATTCCGGAAGATCACCTACTACCCGGATCGCCCCGACGTCTTGGCGCCCTTCGACGTTCGCGTCGAGAGTGACCTTCCCGTACTGCTGTCGAACGGCAACCTCGTGGCGGAAGGAAGCGGATGGGCGGAGTGGCGTGACCCCTGGCCCAAGCCGTCATATCTCTTTGCGTTGGTCGCAGGAAAGCTTGTCGCGCATCGCGGCCTGCATCGGACACCGGATGGCCGCAACATCAACCTCAACATCTGGGTCCGGCCGGGCGACGAACACCGCTGCGCATATGCATTGGACAGCCTCAAACGCGCGATGAAATGGGACGAGCGCACCTATGGCCGCGTCTACGACCTCGACGTCTTCAACCTGGTTGCGGTCGACAACTTCAATGCAGGTGCGATGGAGAACAAGGGCCTCAACATATTCAATTCGAAATACGTGCTTGCTTCGCCCGAGACCGCAACCGACCGCGACTACGAGGCGATCGAGAGCATCGTTGCGCACGAATATTTCCACAATTGGACGGGCAACCGGATCACGTGCCGCGACTGGTTCCAGCTTTGCCTCAAGGAAGGGCTGACCGTGTTTCGGGACCAGCAGTTCACCGGTGACATGAGGGGACGGGCCGTCAAGCGCATCGACGATGTCATGGCATTGCGCTCGCGGCAGTTCAGGGAGGACAACGGCCCGCTCGCGCATCCCGTTCGGCCGGGAAGCTATGTCGAGATCAACAACTTCTACACCGCGACCGTCTACGAAAAGGGTGCCGAGGTCATTCGCATGCTGAAGACGCTGGTGGGCGACGCGGCCTATGAGGAGGCGCTCCTGGCATATTTCGAGCGGCATGACGGCCAGGCCGCGACAGTCGAAGAGTTTTTTGCCTGCTTCGTGGAAGTCGCCGGCAATGCACTCGAGGGCTTCGAGCGGTGGTGGGACCAGTCCGGCACGCCCCGAATTGCCGTCGCCCGGCATTGGGATGGCGAGCAGCTCACGCTGACACTCCGCCAGCGCACGCCGCCCACCCCCGGCCAGCCGAAGAAGCGTCCGTTCCGGATCCCTCTCGCGGTCGGCGTGCTGGACCCGGATGGCACCCAGATCGAGGATACCAAGATATTGGAGCTCAAGTCGGAGACAGGGAGCTGGATCTTCGCGTCCGGACGCGGCTGGACGGAAACCGACGCCCATCTGGGCGGCCCGGTGGCCGATGCGGACGACACGCCTGTCCTTTCGATAAACCGCGACTTTTCGGCACCGGTGATCCTGGACAGAAAGATGTCCGAAGCCGAGCGCCTGACGGTACTTGCGCACGACCCGGACCTGTTCGGCCGCTGGGAAGCCGGACGATTGCTGGCAAAGGACGAGCTCGCCAGGATGGTCAAAAGCGGTTCGGGGCCGGGCCGGGCCTACATCGGCGCACTCGGACAACTGCTGTCAAACGACACCCTCGACCCGGCCTTCCGCGCCGCCGCGCTCGACCTGCCGTCGGAGGAGGACATGCTCCGCGCCATCCGCGACGAAGGCCAGGTCCCGGACCCGATGCGCATACATGACTGCCGCCAGACGATGCGAACGGCGATTGCCGAACGCCTGCACGCCACGTTCTCCCGGCTGTTTCGTGAGATGGAGGTGCCCGGGCCCTATCGCCCGGACGCGAAGGATGCAGGACGGCGGGCATTGCGCCTCGCATCGCTCTCGGCACTGGTCCGGGTGGAGGGGCCCGGCTCCGCACGCAAGGTATTCGCCGAGGCAAACAACATGACGGAAGCGCTCGGAGCCCTCAGAACGCTGATCCGTGCCGACGAGGCGGACAGGGAACTTGCCGCCTTCTTCGAGCGCTGGAAGGACGACCCAAATGTCCTGGACAAGTGGTTCTCCATCCAGATTCTCGAAGCCGCGCCGGACGCGGCGCTCGCTGCCGCCAAGGAGCTCTCCGCGCATCCCCTGTTCATCTGGAAGACGCCGAATCGCTTTCGGGCGGTCTTCGGCGCCCTTGCCGCGACAATGTCGGCGTTCCACCACCCTTCGGGCGCAGGCTATGAATTGATGGCCGACTGGCTCGCCAGGCTTGACCGGGTGAACCCCCAGGTTGCTGCACGCACAGCTACTGCTTTCGAAACCAGGCAACTCTTCGACGAGAAGCGCCAGCGCATGATGGTCCATGCCCTGAAGCGCCTCCTCAAGGACCCGAGCCGGGATCTCGGGGAGATCGTGTCGAGGATTCTGGACGGGTGAATCCCCCGCCGACCCTTCGCAATCATGTGCCGGGCAGGTTCGTGATTGTGGAGTGCCCGGCAAGAATCGTGTATTTGGACAGCAGATCGCCAGTCCCGAGGCACTTCGATTGAGAGCAATGCGCTGCCTGTGGCAAAACGTGTCGTCAGCGACCCCTCCCTGAAGGGAGGGGCTTGAGGAACGAAAGTTCCGAGAGCC
>VXSG01000120.1 GCA_009838075.1 Boseongicola sp. SB0665_bin_10
CGAAGCGGCAACGGAAGAGGGCTTGACAATGGACGGCTCATAAGAATTCCCCAAACGTGCCTTGCGCTTCCTGCGGGGCCAGGAACCGCTTGTTGACGTTTCCGGGCCCGCGCCGCGACGGTGATCGGTTCAACCTGCCCCCTGCCGCAAACATCGCGGTAGAAGGCGATCGCGGAACGGCGGGTGATGCTCCTCTGCCAGGACGGAATACGCGCCTGACGGCTGTTCAGCCCAAGGCATAGCCCGCGCTGCGCACGGTGCGGACCGGATTGCTCCCTCCGTGTTTGCACAGCGCCTTGCGGAGCCGGCCAATGTGGACATCGACCGTACGCGTGTCCACGTAGATGTCCCGACCCCACACGCGGTCAAGCAGTTGCTCCCGGGACCAGACCCGGCCCGGCTTTTCCATGAACGTCGCCAGCAAACGGAATTCGGTCGGGCCGAGCTTGATCGGCGTGCTGTTTCGCGTGACCATGTGAGTCTCGGAATCAAGCACGATGTCCTCGTATTCCAGCCGCATGCCGACGGTCGTCGGACGCGTGCGGCGCAACTGTGTCCTGACACGCGCCATGAGTTCTGCAACGGAATACGGCTTGACCACGTAATCGTCTGCACCAGTTTCCAGGCCGCGCACGCGGTCCCCCTCTTCCGATCGCGCCGTCAGCATGATGACGGGAATGTTCCGCGTCTCGGCGCGCGACTTCAGGCGGCGGCAGACCTCGATCCCGGACACTCCCGGGAGCATCCAGTCAAGAATGATCACGTCCGGCGGACCTTCCTCCACCAGCAGCAACGCGTCGTCGCCGCTTTCCGCCATGGCGACTTCGTACCCCTCCGCCTGGAGATTGTATTCCAGGACCTCGCGCTGGGCGGCTTCATCCTCAACGACCAGAACGCTGGGCTGACCGGCAGGCATATTCTAGAGCCCTTCATTGATGTAGGGAGTCCGATCCTTCTTCGGTCTTGAATCATCGGGAAACTTGCCGGTGGCCATGTAGACCACTTGCTCCGCGATGTTGGTCACGTGATCTCCCATTCTTTCCATGTTCTTGGCGACGAAATGGAGATGCATGCACGGCGTGATGTTGCGTGGGTCCTCCATCATGTAGGTCAGGAGTTCCCGGAAGATCGAATTGTAGAGCTGGTCCACGTCCTCGTCGCGCAGGATGATCCGTTCAGCCAGACCGGAATCGCGCTGAATGAAAGCGTCCAAAGCGTCCTTGAGCATGAACTGCACCTCGCGTGCAATTCGCTTGATCGACACGTCCACATCCGCGACACGCGGAGATTCCGCCAGCACCTGTGTCCGCTTGGCAAGGTTCTTCGCATAATCGCCGCAACGCTCGAGGTTGGCGCTGATTCTGATCACCGTCAAAACGGTTCTCAGATCGCTTGCCGTAGGTGCCCGAAGTGCAATGATTCGGGTCGCTTCGTCGTTGATCTGCTCCTCAAGATCGTCAATCGCGGCGTCCCCTTCCCTGACCTTTCTGGACAGTTCGATGTCACGCACTTCAAGCAATTTTGCGCTGTCAAGGATCGCGCTTTCAACCAAGCCACCCATTTTCATCAACATTCCTTGGAGCGCTTCAAGGTCGCGGTCGAACGCGGAGGCAATGTGTTGCTCTTTCATTTCAAAGTTCCTGTCCAATTCGGCCGATGATGTCGCTGTCCGTCCGGAGGCATTCGGCGCTGGCAAGCATCTTTTCGATCCCGCAGATCCCCACGAGTCCGCCGAGATGGCAAAGGCCATCTCCCGCCTTGCCCCGGCTGCCAGCCGAATCAAGTGCGTGAAGATGGCGATCGAAGGAATCCGCTTCAACTCGTCGGCGGGTTCTGCGACCCGGGCGGTCGAATGTGAATCGAGCGCCCAGCACGGTCCGTCCTTCGTCAGGACGGGACTCGACATCAGTCGAGGCAAACGGCGGCAGCATTGATGAACCCGCGACATGAACCTGGTCTCGGGCATGGGCGGCGCCCCGTGACAGCGCGAATCTCGCCGCTGAAGTGGCGGTCACATTCACGTTCAATTCAGAGTCTTCTCCTGGTTGACCCGGACCGCACCGCTCAGCCCTGCGACCGCGATCCATGAGTCGCTGTCTGCACTTCTGCTGCATCTCCGTAAACGTTTTGTGACAATTCGCCCGGATCTTCGTGACGCGCCCGAGCCTCACCGCGTGGCAAGACGACCGAAAATCGACTTCCCTTGCCCGTCTCGCTCTCGATGCGGAGCCGTCCGCGGTGCCGATTGACGATGTGCTTCACGATCGCAAGCCCGAGCCCGGTGCCCCCCATCTCGCGTGACCGGTGCGAATCGACCCGGTAGAACCGTTCTGTCAACCGGGGAACGTGAAACATGTCGATGCCGGCGCCGGTGTCGGACACGACCAGAAGCGCTGCCTCGCCCTGTATCATCGGGTGGGCGTCCGTGGGTTGCACGGACACGTCCACCGTGGCGCCCGGCCCCGAATGCTTGATTGCATTCTCGACCAGGTTCGTCGCCACCTGCGCCAGTTGATCGGCATCGCCAAGCACCGTGAAGTCGTCATCAAGACCGGCGGTCGTCACTTGAACTTCATGTTCGGCTGCCAACGGCCCGAGGGCATGGACGGCGGACTGAACGACAGCGGGAAGTTGGACGGGATCCGTAGGTCGCAACCGTTCTTCTGCTTCCAACCGGCTCAACGACAGGAGGTCGCCAACCAGTCGGTTCATCCGGTTGGCCTCCCGCTCCATGATTCCAAGGAACCTTTCGCGCACCGTGGAATCGTCGCGCGCCGTCCCGCGCAGGGTTTCGATGAAGCCGAGGAGCGCCGTCAAGGGCATCCGAAGCTCGTGGCTGACATTTGCCACGAAGTCACGCCGCATCTGTCCCGCTTCCTCCATCGCGGTGCGATCCTCGAAACAGGCCAGTACATGTCCGGTGTCGCCAACCGGCGTGCATGTCGCTTCGAACGTGACGTCCCCGCGTTCATCGGCGGCAAGAAACTGCGCCGAGGTCGCTTCGCCAGCCTCCAATGCCTGTTCCAGCGCGTCCAGAATTGATGGTTGTCGCAATGCGGCAACATAGTGGCGTCCGTTGATCTGGTCCGAGAAGAGCCGCCTTGCGGCCGCATTGGATTCGCGGATGCGGCCACTCCGGTCCACCAGAATTCCGGGGATGGGAATCGCTTCGACGACGCTGTCCCGCATGTCCATGACCCGTTTGTGCCTGTCTCGCCATGATACCGCATGCGGCGTCAGCCTTGAAGCGGCAACCCGGCATGCACTTGCCCTGGGACGGCGCACGGCTTCGCCCGCCGCTTCCGGTCGGGTCTCGCGCCGCCGGGTGCCCGCTGGCAGGTTCCCTGCCCCGGTTCCAGGTCGGCATCCGGCTGCATCGGTTTCGCGCAGCGTGGCCCGACCGGGGACTGACGCCCGACATTACGGGTTCCCGGCCCTGGATCTTCAGCCGTCCAGCGTGGTCAGGCCGGCTCGGTATTCCTGCTGGCGCTGCTGGTAGTGCTCGGCAGCCGCACGGATCATCTCGACATGGCGCTCCTCGACCTGACGCACGACCCTGCCCGGCATGCCAAAGACAAGCGACCCGTCGGGTATCTCCTTGCCTTCTGGGACAAGCGTCCCGGCTCCGATGAGGCAGTTCGTGCCAATCACCGCGCCGTTGAGTATCGTCGCGCCCATGCCCACCAGGGCATTGTCCCTGATCGTGCAGCCGTGCAGCATGGCCTTGTGCCCGATCGTGACGTTTTCGCCGATCGAGCAAGGATAGCCCGGATCGGTGTGGATCACGGTGTTGTCCTGCACGTTTGAACCGGCACCTATCACGATCGGTTCGCTGTCACCCCGAAGCGTTGCCAAGAACCAGATCGAGCACTGCCGGCCAATCCGCACGTCTCCGACGACATTTGCATCCGGCGCGATCCAGAAGTCGCCATCGCCCGGCAGGGACGGATGTCGGTCACCGAGGGCATGCACGGTCACTTTCGTGCCTCGAATTCGGTCTCAAGCCGACGCACGTGATCGACAAGTCCCGGCTGTTGCGCGCGTCGCAGGCGCTCCGCCGTGACTATGTTCTTGAGCTGCCTCTCCGTCGCGTCGAGGTCGTTGTTGACCAGGACATAGTCATAGTCGGACCAGTGGCTGATTTCGTCCCAGCTGTTCGTCATCCGCTGCGCGATGACGTCTGCGCTGTCCTGTCCGCGGTTCTCCAGCCTGCTGCGGAGTTCGTCGATGGACGGAGGCAGGAGAAAGATAGACAGGACGAATCGTGCAAGCTGAGAGCTCGTGATCTGTTGCGCGCCTTGCCAGTCAATGTCGAACAGGACGTCGATTCCCGACCTCATCGCCACTTCCACGGGGCCGCGTGGAGAACCGTAGCGGTTGTTGAAGACTTGCGCGTGCTCCAGCATCTGATCATCCTCGACCAAGCGTTGGAACGCGTCTTCGCTCAGGAAGGAATAGTCCACGCCGTCGGTTTCGCCGGCACGCGGTTTCCGCGTCGTGGCAGAAACCGAAAACTGGATTTCTGCATCCCACTCAAGCAAGCGCCGGGCCAGGGTCGACTTGCCCGCCCCGGACGGCGACGAAAGAATGATGAGCAGTCCAAGGCGTTTGGGACTTGCATGCATCGCCTGGCTCATGTCAGGCCTCGCACGATTTCGCGCCTAGCCCTTCTTCCAACCAGGGATCCTGCGATGCCGGGGCCGTCCGGCCCATGTTCAACATTGTCTCTGCAGGGTTGGCATGCCGACCCGGCGCGGGGTCGTGGCCGGGACAGCCATGCGCGCGCTCCGACAAATTGAGGCTGCCGCTCAAGTTCCTCGCTTTCAGGACTTCGGTGACGGCAAAATCACCACGATTGACCGGATCCCTTGAATCCTCGGTGTGGAAGCACTTTCCCGACCGTCGATCGGCATCTGCATGCCGACCCCGACCTGACGCTGCATCGCAGGTGAAACCGTCCCCTGTTGTGCGCCAGCAGGAGTCCGCAGCCGCCGGCGCGGCTCCATCTCCGCCATTGGCGGTCCCGAGGGCAAATGCCGCCGATCCGGCATCGACAGCGCCCCGCACGCACGCTGTCGACAACCTCATACGGCGGCTGCGCTGCCAGCGCTTGATCGGCGTGCAGAAAGCTCCTCAGCCACAAGAAAGGCCAGTTCGAGCGCTTGGCTTGCATTCAGGCGCGGGTCACAGACCGTGTGATATCGATCGGACAGGTCGCTTTCCGACACAGCCCGCACGCCGCCGGTGCATTCGGTTACGTCCTTCCCGGTCATTTCAACGTGGACACCGCCCGGAATCGTTCCCTCGGTTGCATGGATCTGGAAGAATTCCCTCACCTCGCGCAGGACCGCGTCAAACGGACGCGTCTTGTATCCGGTCGAGGACTTGATGGTGTTGCCGTGCATCGGGTCACTGGACCAGACAACCTCGGCACCCTCCTGCCGTACCGCCTTGATGAGCCGCGGCAGATGCGTGCCGACATTGCCCGCACCGAAGCGCGCAATGAGCGTCAGGCGTCCCGGCTCGTTCTCGGGGTTCAATCGTGCCATCAGCCTCTTGAGATCATCCTCGGTCATCGACGGGCCGCACTTGAGGCCGATCGGGTTCTGGACACCTCGCGCAAATTCGACATGGGCACCATCGGGTTGCCGCGTGCGGTCGCCGATCCAGATCATGTGGCCGGACCCCGCCAGCGGCAACCCGGTCGTTGAATCCGTTCGGCAAAGCGCCTCCTCGTATTCGAGCAGCAGCGCCTCGTGGCTGGTGAAGAAATCCACCGTATCCAGTTCGTGGGCACTCTCGGAGGTCAGGCCAGCCGCCGCCATGAAGTCCAGCGTGTCCTGGATCCGGTTCGCGATGTTGCGGTACCTCTGCGCCTCGTCCTGATCGGTGAAGCCGAGCGTCCACGAGTGCACGTGATGAACGTCCGCAAAGCCGCCTGTCGAAAACGCGCGCAGCAGGTTCAGCGTGGCTGCCGCCTGGGTGTAAGCCTGCAGCATCTTCTCGGGCGCGGGCGCGCGCGCAGCCTTGGTGAATTCGAGCTCGTTGATGATGTCTCCGCGATAGGATGGCAGTTCAACGCCGTCCACGGACTCCGTCGGCGCCGAACGCGGCTTTGCGAACTGGCCGGCCATCCGGCCGACCTTCACAACCGGCACCTTTGCACCGTAGGTGAGCACGATCGCCATCTGGAGCAGCACCTTGAACGTGTCCCGGATGTTGTCAGCCGAAAACTCCGAAAAGCTCTCCGCGCAGTCCCCGCCCTGCAGCAGGAAACCCTCGCCGCGCGACACGGCGGCGAGTTGCCGCTTCAAGGTCCGGGCCTCTCCGGCAAAGACAAGCGGCGGATACTTTGCAAGCTGCTCTTCGGCGGCCTTCAGTCGGACGTCATCCGGATAGTCCGGCATCTGCACTCTGGGCTTCGTTCTCCACCCGGTCTTTTGCCAGTCGTTCATTTCTGGTTCCTCACGGTTCCGTAAGTCGCGGACGACACCTATACCGCCGGGACACCTGGAAGGAAACCGCCACGACACAAATTTCTGGCAGCTTGATTATTGCCAAACCGGCTGATTCGTGGTCCGTCTGAGCAACGCGTTCCCGCCCGAAAGGGACAGAAATGGGCGATACTCCGGTTCAGACTGTCGACGTAGAGGCTTCGCGCTCGCCGCGACGCTTTGTCTTCGTGCTGCTCAACCAGTTCACGCTTCTCTGTTATGCATGTGCGGTAGAGAGCCTTCGCATTGCCAATCGCATGGCCGGGCGGACTCTGTACGAGTGGAGAATGATAGGTGAAGGGGGCATATCCGTCACTTGCTCCGCCGGCACAGCCTTCGCGCTCGACGGAGATCTTGACGAGGTTGCGCGCGACGAAACTGTCGTGCTCTGCGGCGGAATCAACGTGGCGTCAGCAACGACCAGGGCGCTTCTCAACTGGGTCCGGCGCGAGTCCCGTCGCGGCGTGTCCATGGGAGGTCTTTGCACAGCGAGCTATTCCCTGGCAAAGGCTGGCCTGCTTTCCGGCAAGCGGGCGACCATTCATTGGGAAAACCAGGACAGCTTTCAGGAGGAATTCGACGACGTGACGCTCACAAAGTCGGTCTTCGTCCTGGACGGCAGGTATTTCACGACGGCCGGCGGCACGGCCTCGATCGACCTCATGCTCAAGTTCATCGCCGACGACCACGGCGAGGAACTCGCCAGTGCCGTTGCCGACCAACTGATTTACACGACGGTCCGCACGGACCAGGACACCCAGCGGCTTTCCGTGCCGACCCGTATCGGCGTACGGCATCCGAAGCTCTCCCTGGTCATCCAGATGATGGAAGCCAACATCGAGGAACCGAAAAGCCCCTCGCTTCTCGCCAAGGAGGTCGGCATGTCAACCCGGCAGCTGGAGAGGCTCTTCCGTCGCTATCTGAACCGAAGCCCAAAGCGCTACTACATGGAACTGCGCCTCCAGAAGGCCCGCAACCTGTTGATGCAGACGGACATGAGCGTCATAAACGTCGCCCTTGCCTGCGGGTTCGCGTCACCGTCGCATTTTTCGAAGTGCTACCGGGCACAATACAACATCACGCCGTATCGCGAGCGCGGGGCGCAGGCCACCCGGCTGGCGGTCTGAGGCCGGCACGGCAGGCACGAATCCTGTCATGGCGCGGGACCCCCGAACGCCATTCCGCGAACCCATTGCGCCGTGGCAGGCCCCTGCCCGGCCAAAGGCATTTCCAATAGACGCCGGCGCCTTCTGGCCATAGCGTCGCGGCATGAGCACGTCGCAGCACGACAGCGCGTATTCCTGGCTCAGGCTCGCGATGAGCCTGGGCCTTTCCATCGTTGGCAGCATCGGCATGTGGGCAACCGTCGTGGTGTTGCCGGACATGCAGGCTGAATTCGGCGCCAGCCGGGCGACGGCTTCGTTGCCGTATGTCGTGACCATGTTTGGTTTTGCAGCGGGAAATTTCCTCATGGGACGCGCCGTGGACCGCTGGAGCATCACTCCGGTGCTCGCCGTTTCCGCGCTCTTTCTCTTTTCCGGATTTGCGCTTTGCGCCTTGGCATCCTCGATCCTGCCGATCGTGTTTCTGCACCTGTTGCTCGGAGTCGGTGCGGCGGCGAGCTTTGCACCGCTGATCGCGGACGCGTCGCAATGGTTTCTCCGTCGACGCGGCATCGCGGTCGCCGTCGTCGCAAGCGGCAACTATCTGGCCGGCACCGTGTGGCCACCGTTCATCGCGGCGATAATGATCGATCACGGATGGCGTGGCGCCTATCTGGCGCTTGCCGGCCTGGCCATAATGGTCCTGTTGCCTGGCTCGCTGCTACTGCGCAGGCGCATTGACGCGTCCACGACTGCGTACGCCACGGCGAACGCGGCGGCGCGGGCGGAATCGATCGCCCTCTCGCCAAGAGCCCTTCAAGCGCTTCTCGCGCTCGCCGGCATCGGATGCTGCGTGGCCATGTCCATGCCACAGATCCATATCGTCGCACTCTGCATTGACCGCGGCTTCGGCCCTCAGGCCGGCGCGGAAATGCTGAGCTTGATGCTTGCTGGCGGGGTCGTTTCCCGACTTGGATTTGGCGCATTCTCCGATCGTTTCGGCGGGTTGATGACTCTCTTTGTCGGCGGCACGTTGCAGATGATCGCCCTGTGCCTGTTCCTGGTCCAGGGCGGTCTTGCATCGCTGTACCTGATCGCTCTTGTCTTCGGCCTGTCCCAGGGCGGCATCGTGCCGAGCTACGCGATCACGGTGCGGGAATTCATGCCTCCCCTCGAGGCCGGAAGGCGCATCGGGATCGTCATTGGCGCAACGATCACCGGCATGGCCCTGGGCGCCTGGATGTCCGGCTGGCTCTACGACCAAAGCGGAAACTACGCGCTTGCAATCTGGAACGGCATCGCGTGGAACGCACTCAATGTCGGGATCGCGCTTCTGCTCCTTAGCCGTGTTGGCCGGCACCGTCTCGTCAGGGCAAATGCGCACTGACGGAAATCCCAGCGCCATTCCGGCTGCCTGAACGGAGCGCCCTTGACGGCAATGCATCTCTCTCGGAGCCTACCGTGATCATGATCCGCCGCGCATATGACTGGACGCTGAGCCTCGCAGGGCATCCTCGCGCGCTTGGCGTGCTCGCCATCGTGGCCTTTGTCGAGAGCTCGGTCTTCCCGGTTCCGCCCGATGTTCTGATGATTCCGATGATTCTCGCAACGCCATCGCGCGCTTTCCTGATTGCGGGCACGTGCACGGTGGCATCTGTCCTTGGCGGCCTGTTCGGCTACTTCGTAGGCGCTGCACTGTACGACACCGTGGGGCTCGCCGTCCTCGACTTCTACGGACAGGCGGCCGCGGCCGAGAGCTTCAGCGCCCGCTTCAACCAACATGGCGCGTGGGCCGTTCTCGTTGCCGGAGTGACGCCGTTTCCGTACAAGGTCATCACGATCATGTCAGGATGGACGGGCTTGTCTCTGCCCGTATTCGTGGCATCCTCGATTGCCGCGCGCGGTCTCCGATTCTTCATCGTGGCCGCGCTTCTCTGGAAATTCGGAGCGCCCATGCGTAGATTCATCGAAGAGTATCTCGGTCTTCTGTTCACCGTCTTGGTCGTGCTGCTGATCGGAGGCTTTGCGATCGTGGGGTACCTGTGACTCGGCGCGCCACCATGCTCATTGCTGCTGCAGGGTCGCTCGCGCTCTTGGCAGGCGCATTCGCGTTCCAGATGCTTGGCTATGCGCCCTGCGAGATTTGCATCTGGCAGCGCTGGCCGCACGGCGCGGCAGTTGCTGCAGGCGCACTGATTCTGCTCGTCGGTCCCGCCCTGCTTCTCGGACTGGTCGGCGTCCTCTCCGCCTTCACGACCGCCGGAATCGGAGTCTATCACACCGGAATCGAACGCGGATTGTGGGCCGGGCCGGCGTCCTGCTCCGGGAGCGGCGACAATCTCGCCGGCCTTTCCGGCAATGAGCTCCTCTCCGTTGATGTTCCAAGCGGCATTGTCATGTGTGACGAGGTCGCCTGGGCTTTCGCAGGCCTGTCCATGGCCAGCTGGAACGCAATCCTGTCGCTGGGACTTGCTTGCATCTGGATCCGGGCGATCCGGACTGCCTGATCCACGGCGACCGTTCAAGGATTCGATCCTGTGCGACACAGACGTTTCAAATCAGTGACTTCGGTGGCTCCTCAACGCCGGAACAGGAAGTCGTCCTTTGCCAACCGTGGGTTTGCCTCTGCCAAACCGGCCGGGCGTTTGCCTTCATTCGTGTGTACCAGAACATCAGTGCCCGTGGCAGCAGGTGCCTTGAGCATTTCTCGATGAACCAGCCAGCGCAGGCGAATGCAGAGGAGAAAGACCGTCCTGCTCAATGCGGCTCTTCCCGGCCGGGACTCATCGGCTACGCAATTGACAATGGTGTCATTCCGACGCGCACGCTCAACAGCTTCGTTCCTTTGCAAATTGACGGTCATGTCAAACGCAACGGCGTGCACCGTGCGCTGGTGAAACCTCGCTGCGGTCCACGTGATTCGCTCTCAACCCGCAGAAATCGTAGGGTTGCAGCGCAATTCAACATGTTACTGGCGATGACGAGATCGGTTTCGTGTACGGATGCGTGAGTGCTGCGCCGCAAAAGACGGAGCATCTGGAGGTGCGGCACGGACAATACCGGCCGTGCATGTCGCCGGTTGGTACGCGCTGGGGTCGAAGAAGAGCCTTGCGGCTCAACATTTTGCCTTTGGGTCTATGGGTTTTGGCGATCCTGGTGGCGCCGAGCACGTTGACAAAGCGGCCGCCAGCCTGACAGCGTGGCCGTCCGCCGTTGCATAGCCAACTGGAAATCACGTTTGATCGCTGGCCGACATTGAATCGACCGCAATGACCGAATTTCCCAGGACTTTCCCACGCTATCGCTGATCTCGCGGACGGCCAGCAGACGGACGGGGA
>VXSG01000047.1 GCA_009838075.1 Boseongicola sp. SB0665_bin_10
CATGCTCGCCTCGCGGATCGGGAAGGCGCTCACGCGCGTCCAGCTGGACTACTGACGCCCAGGCATGCAGAAGTTTGGCAGTGTTCAATCCGTGCGCGCGGGATCAGGGACGTGCGGCCGTTCCGCCTAGCTCGCCGCCATCAGGTTGTGCTTTCGGGCGATGAACTCCTTGGCCGTCTCGACGGCCACGGCGGCATCGCGGCAATACGCGTCCGCTCCGATGGCCCTCCCGAACTCCTCGTTCAGCGGCGCGCCGCCGACGAGCACGATGTAGTCGTCCCGGATCCCCATCTGCACCATCGTGTCGATCACCACCTTCATGTAGGGCATCGTGGTCGTGAGAAGCGCGGACATGCCCAGGATGTCCGCCTCCTCCTCCCGAAGGGTGTCGATGTAGTTCTCGACGGGGTTGTTGATGCCCAGGTCCACGATCTCGAACCCCGCGCCCTCCATCATCATCGACACCAGGTTCTTGCCGATGTCGTGGATGTCGCCCTTGACGGTTCCGATCACCATCTTGCCCATGCGCGGCGCGCCGGTCTCGGCCAGGAGGGGCTTCAGGATGGACATGCCGGCCTTCATCGCGTTGGCGGCCAGCAGCACTTCGGGCACGAACAGGATCCCGTCCCGGAAGTCGTCGCCCACGATCTTCATGCCGCCGACGAGGGCCTCGGTAAGGACGCGGTAGGGTTCCCATCCGCGATCGAGCAGGATCCGCGTCCCTTCCTCGATCTCCTCCCTCAGGCCGTCGTAGAGGTCGTCATGCATCTGGAGGACGAGCTCTTCGTCGTCGAGTTCGCCCAGGACGATGTCGTCGTCTTCGTCTGCCATGACCCCATGCTCCGCACAGTCTTCTCGGGTTCCCCCCCGTCTATTGGGGAATCGAGGGCAATTGAACGCCAAATTGCGACTCATAGTTCCGCGCCTGCGACCTGCCGCCGTTGCGTGAGAGTGAACGGGTTCGCTGCGGCTGGCCTGCGTGCCGCCCCGATCGGGGACTACGGCTGGCCGGTTCTGCACCTGCGGGTCGGGAGCGCGCTTGCAAATGCCAAACGTGAACCCGTCAGGCTGGCAATCGCCCCGCGACTCCTGGCACGTGCCTGTCCGTCTTGTTTCTCGCGATCACGGGGCGCAGGACAGTCCTTGTCCCAGCCGATGGCGATAGAGCGCCCCGAACAAAAAATTGCATTGCAATTGTTCATGATATGTTCCATTCTTCCGGCATGCCGCAAACTGATCAATTGGCAGGATTCCGGGCAGTCGGTCGTGCCGCCGGGACGAACCCCGGAAACCGGTTCGAATCGCATGTGCGCGAGCCTTTTCACGACGGCTGGCCGGGCGAGGACGACCTTCCGCCGCTGCGCACGGAAGTGTCAATCGAAAGGCCGCGGCGCGTGATCACGCGCAACAACTCGCCGGACATTGGTTTCAGTCGGTCGATCAATCCCTACCGGGGATGCGAACATGGTTGCATCTACTGCTTTGCGCGTCCGACGCATGCCTTTCTCGGAATGTCGCCTGGGCTTGATTTCGAATCGCGACTTGTCGCGCGACCGGAGGCACCCGAGATTCTGGAGCGGGAGCTTCGGGCCAGGTCCTACCGCCCGGCGGTCATTGCAATGGGAACGAACACCGACCCGTACCAGCCGATCGAGCGCGAGCATCGGATCGTGCGCCGGATCTTGGAAACGCTGCGCGAATGCAGGCATCCCGTGGCCATCGTGACCAAGGGAACACTGATCGAGCGGGACGCGGACATCCTGGGAGAGATGGGCCGCCTCGGCCTGGCGCGAGTCGGAATCAGCGTAACCACCCTGGATGCGAAATTGGGTCGCAAGATGGAGCCGAGGGCACCGGCACCGAAACGAAGGCTCGAGACGATCCGGCGCCTTGCGGAGGCTGGATGCCCCGTTCGGGTCATGGTGGCGCCAGTGGTGCCGGCACTGACGGACCATGAGCTTGAGGACATCCTGGCCCGGGCTGCCGCTGCCGGCGCGACCGCAGCAAGCTGGATCATGCTTCGCCTGCCTCTCGAGGTCTCGCCCCTGTTCCGGGAGTGGCTCGCCGAGCACTATCCTGACAGGGCGAAGAGGGTCATGGGTCGTGTGCGAGAATTGCATGGTGGCCGGGACTACGACCCTGCGTGGGGCAGGCGACTGACCGGGCAGGGGGTCTTTGCGGAGATGGTCGCACGCCGTTTCTCGATTGCGGCCCGGCGGCTGGGTCTTGCCGCGAAGCTGCCTCCCCTGCGCACCGACCTCTTCAGGCGGCCGGTGCGTGCGGGAGACCAGCTTGCCCTGTTCTGAGGCATCGCGATGCGGACTGCGCTGATTGCATCGGCAGCAGGTGCGCGTCGCGATGGACGGCGGCGGGCATCCGGATAGTGCTGGTCTTGATTCGGGTGCAGTGCTAGCTCAGGCGCGATGGGAGGCGTGGACGAAATCGAAGTGCGCGGGCGGCTCGTCCCGGGCTACGACCTTTCCGGGTTGACGTGGCTGCGCGTGGGCGGACCGGCTGACTGGCTGTTCCTGCCCAATGACATTGATGACCTCAGCGCCTTCCTTGCGGCGTTGCCCGATGACATTGCCGTCTTCCCGATGGGCGTCGGGTCGAACCTCATCGTGCGCGACGGCGGGCTTCGCGCAGTCGTGATCCGGCTGGGCCGGGAGTTTGCCGACATCTCGGTTGACGGCGACATCGTCACTGCGGGTGCAGGTGCCAGGGACGCCCAGGTTGCCGGGAAGGCAGCGGAGGCGGGGCTTGACCTCGTGTTCCTTTGCACGATCCCGGGTGCGGTCGGTGGTGCCGTCCGGATGAATGCAGGATGCTACGGTTCGTACATTTCGGACCATTTCATGTCGGCCGAAGTGGTCCTGCGCGACGGTAGCAGGGCGAATCTCGGCCCGGACAGCATGAACTTCGGATACAGGAAGAGCGAACTTCCGGAGGGTGCCGTGGTCGTTTCGGCAAGATTCCGCGCAGAACTGGGTGACCCCGAGGTCTTGAAAGCCAAGATTAAGACGCAAATCGCCAAGAGAGAGGAAACGCAACCGACCAGGGCGCTGACGGCTGGATCGACGTTCCGGAATCCGGCTGGTTACAGTTCGACGGGCAAGGCGGATGACACGCATGAACTGAAGGCGTGGAAGGTCATCGAGGACGCCGGATTGCGCGGCACGTGTCGCGGACAGGCGCAGATGTCGGCAATGCATCCGAATTTTCTTGTCAATCTGGGAGGCGCCACCGCAGCCGATCTGGAGGCGCTCGGCGAAGAGGTTCGCACAAAGGTCTTCCAACACTCGGGAATTGCATTAGAATGGGAGATTGCGAGGGTCGGGGAACCGGCCCCGAAGGCATGAGGCAGACAGGCAGGGGCAGATGACGCCCCGAAAGCAGGTGGGGAAGGAATGTCGAGCAGGGCACTTCCCAAAGTCGCGGTAATCATGGGCGGACGCTCGGTCGAGCGCGAGGTGTCGCTGTCCTCGGGCCACGAATGTGCCACGGCACTTCGTGAGATTGGCTACGATGTCACTGCCATTGACGCCGGGCAGGACGTCGCGCAGCGGCTGACGGATTCGTCTCCTGACGTCGTCTTCAATGCGTTGCACGGACGTTGGGGAGAGGATGGCTGCGTTCAGGGCATTCTCGAATGGTTGCGGATTCCCTATTCGCATTCCGGCGTGCTGGCGTCGGCTCTCGCCATGGACAAGGCGCGCTCGAAGGCGGCCTTCGCCAAGGCGGGCATTCCCGTGGCGGATGGCGGGTTGTATTCCAGGAAGGAGATCATGGCAGGGCACGTCATGGCACCACCCTATGTCGTCAAGCCAAACAACGAAGGCTCTTCCGTCGGCGTCTGCATCGTGCAGGATCGTGCGAACCGGCCGCCGGCGATTGACGACAAGCTGCCTGCGCTCCTGATGGTCGAGGCATATGTGGCGGGTCGGGAACTGACGGTGACGGTGAAGGGCGGCAAGGCGCTCTGCGTGACCGAAATCGTGACCGATGGCTGGTATGACTATGACGCAAAATACGTGCCGGGCGCCTCGCGGCACGACTTGCCGGCGAACCTCCCGGACGTGATTGCGGAGGCCTGCCTCGCACATGCCGAAACGGCTCATGAGGCGCTCGGTTGCCGGGGAGTCAGCCGAATCGATTTTCGGTGGGACGACTCAATGGGTCTGCAGGGTCTTTTCGCGCTGGAGACGAACACCCAGCCCGGAATGACGCCGACGTCGCTTGTGCCGGAGCAGGCCGCACATCTTGGAACCAGCTTCCCCGAACTCTGTGACTGGATCGTGAAGGACGCGTCATGCGAGCGATGAAGGATCCCGCTCCCTCCCGCCTGGAATACAGGATGAAACGGCTGATGCTGCGTCGGTCGATGCGTCCGTTCCGGCGGTACGGCATGCCCGTGATCGCATTGGCGACGCTGGCCGGCCTCTGGGCGGTCGACGAGGGTCGGCGGGAGAGCACGGCAGCACTCGTTGCCGAGCTTCGAAATGAAATCGGCGAGCGACCGGAACTCGTCGTGCGGATGATGATTGTCGAGGGTGCATCGCCGGAACTGGCTGCGAGCATCCGCGAATCCCTTTCCGTCGAATTCCCCGTCTCTCCCTTCAACCTCAGGCTTGCCGAACTGAGTGAGAAGGTCCTGGCGCTCGATGCCGTGGCTCATGCATCGCTTCAGGTCCGGTCGCGCGGTGTCCTGGTTGTCGAAGTCGATGAGCGGGTACCGGTTGCGGTCTGGCGACGGGACGACGGCGTGGCGCTTCTTGACAAGACGGGATATCGCGTTGCGTCCGTGCCGTCACGCGCTTCCCGACCTGATCTGCCCCTGGTCGCGGGACCTGGTGCGGATGCGGCAATTCCGGAGGCGGTCCAGCTCTTTGACGTCGCCCGTCCGATTCGGGACCGCCTGCGCGGGTTCATTCGGGTGGGGGAGCGCCGTTGGGACGTGGTCCTGGATCGCGGGCAGGCGATCAAGCTGCCGGAAACGCAGGCCGTGACTGCATTCAAGAAGGTCATCGAGCTGGATGTGGCGCAAGACCTGCTTGAACGGGACATATCGGTGGTGGACTTCCGCAACCCGCAGCGACCGGTCCTTCGTCTTGGCCAGACGGCGTTCGGAACAATTCACGATGGGTGAGCAGCGAGCCTGACCGATGATGGGAGACCTTTATCGCAACCAACGTGCAATGCGGGCGATGCGGCAGACTGCAATGCAGAGGGGTGTCATCGCGGTTCTGGACGTTGGAACATCCAAGATCGCCTGCCTGATCCTGGTTCTTGACGAGAGCCTGGATCCCGAGAACGACGAGGGCATCGGCAATTTGGCCGGGCAGGAGAAGTTCCGGGTCATCGGCGCGGCGACCACGCGGTCGCGAGGTGTTGAATTCGGTGAGGCGACGGTTCTGCGCGAGACCGAACGCGCGATTCGAACCGCGGTGCAGGCTGCACAGAAAATGGCGCAATGTCGTGTTGACCACGTGATGGCTTGCGCGTCGGGTGGCAGACCCCGTTCCTATGGCCTGGCCGGCCAGGTGCAGGTCGAGCGGGAGATCGTGACCGAATCCGATGTCGCTCACGTTCTCGCGTCCTGCGACATCCCCGACTACGGGGCGGATCGTGAAATCCTGCACGCGCAGCCCGTGAACTTCGTGCTGGACCACAGGTCGGGCTTGACGGATCCGAGAAACCAGATCGGGCAGCGCCTGGCCTGCGACATGCACATGCTGACGGCGGACCGCGCTCCGATCGGCAACCTGGCTCACTGCGTTCGTCGCTGCGACCTGGAACTGGCCGGATTGGCAATGTCCTCCTACGTGTCGGGGATTTCGGCACTGGTCGAGGATGAACAGGAGCTCGGTGCGGCATGCATCGACATGGGAGGAGGCACGACCGGCATCTCGATCTTCCTGAAGCGACACATGATCTACGCCGACGCGGTTCGGCTCGGTGGCGAGCACGTCACGCACGACATTGCGATGGGTTTCAAGATTCCGATGAATGTGGCTGAGCGGATCAAGACGTTCCATGGCGGTGTCGTCGCGACCGGCGTGGACGACCGCGACATGATCGAGATCGACGCGGAGTCCGACAGGTGGGATGGCGAAAGGCGGGCGGTGAGCCGTGCGGAATTGATCGGGATAATGCGTCCCAGGGTCGAGGAAATCCTTGAAGCGGCGCGCGAGCGTCTCGATGCCGCCGGATTCGAGCACCTGCCGAGCAGGCAGATCGTGCTGACGGGAGGGGCCAGCCAGGTGCCCGGGATTGATTCGCTGGCGGCGCGGATCCTCGGCCAGCAGGTGCGCATCGGACACCCCTTGAGAGTGCGTGGCCTGCCACAGGCCGTGACCGGTACAGCGTTCTCCAGCGCCGTGGGGCTCAGTCTTCTGGCGGCCCATCCCCAGGATGAATGCTGGGACTTTGAATTGCCCCTTGATGTCAGGGCGGCGCGCCCGCTGAAGCGCGCGGTCAAGTGGTTCAGGGCCAACTGGTAGGTCGGGCATGAGGCTGCGCGTGATTCTCGGCACGGTGCCCGCGGCCTTGTTGCCGCAAGCGCGGCAGGCGGTCCGGGATCAGGGGATCCAAACGGGTTTCCGTCGTAATTTTGCTACTTTACAGCAGGTTGCGTGCATTCGGGTGGGGCGGGCGGTGCCGGGCCTGAACTCGCAATGCCTGCCAAATTAAGGGGCGACCTCGCAGAGCGAATCTGGTAAGCTGTCCGCAAGGTCGGGAAACGGCAACGAAGACGGGCAGAGCAGGCAACCCGCAAACATGTCGCTCAACCATGGCGGCCTTGGCGAAGCCAGGGACGGCAAGGCGCAGAGTTCGCGGTTGGGCACCGCCAGTCCGCTATATGGCGGGTCGCGCACGACATGATGGGCAATCTGCAAAAATGCTTGCCATATTTCGTGGTTTCGGCCACAAGTCGAGTGATTGGTGGGCCATCCGGGGCCTAAGGTTGAGGAACGAGGCGGATGACAGGGACGACCGCAAGAGCGGCACCTCATCAGGCAAGAGAAATGGAGCAGGAGGGCAAACCAATGACGTTGAATCTGACAATCCCCGCGCATGAGGATCTGAGACCCCGCATTACCGTGTTCGGAGTGGGAGGCGCAGGAGGCAACGCGGTCAACAACATGATCGAAATGAATCTTGAGGGCGTCGAGTTCATCGTTGCAAACACGGACGCGCAGGCGCTGCAGCAATCGAATGCGCCTACCAAGGTCCAGATGGGGCTGCGGGCCACGGAAGGATTGGGTGCTGGCGCCCGCCCGTCGGTCGGGGCGGCTGCAGCCGAAGAGGCCCTGGAAGAGATTGTCGAATGCCTTACTGGCGCTCACATGTGTTTCATCACGGCCGGAATGGGCGGAGGTACAGGAACCGGCGCAGCGCCGGTCATCGCGCATGCAGCACGAGAGCTCGGAGTGCTGACGATCGGCGTGGTAACGAAACCCTTCCAGTTTGAAGGCGCCAAGCGGATGGCGCAGGCCGAAGAGGGCGTCGAGGAACTGCAAAGGGTGGTCGACACGCTGATCATCATCCCGAATCAGAACCTGTTCCGGGTCGCCAACGAACAGACCACCTTCACCGAGGCGTTCTCGATGGCGGATGACGTCCTTTACCAGGGCGTGAAGGGGGTCACCGACTTGATGGTTCGCCCGGGCCTGATCAACCTCGATTTCGCGGATGTCCGCGCCGTCATGGACGAGATGGGCAAGGCGATGATGGGGACGGGCGAGGCAGAAGGCGAGGACCGGGCAGTGAAGGCCGCCGAGATGGCAATCGCCAATCCGCTTCTGGACGAGATCAGCCTTCAGGGTGCCAACGGCGTCCTGATAAACATTACCGGTTCGGATGACGTGACCCTGTTCGAAATTGACGAGGCCGCAAACCGAATCCGCAACGAGGTCGAAAGCGAAGCCAACATCATTGTTGGTTCCACGCTGGACACTTCCATGCAGGGCAGGATGCGCGTGAGCGTCGTGGCCACGGGAATAGACAGCGTGCCCCATGCCCAGAACGATGCAAACACGCCAACCGAGGAGCTGGTTCCGGTCGAGCCCGAACCGGAACCGGAAGTTGCGCCCGAACAGGATTTCGAGCCCGAGCTGGCAGCGGCGGCTCACGCCGTCCATGAGGATGAACGGAGCCTGTTTGGAGAGGCGTCACCGGAAGCCGTGGCCGAGGCAAGACATGTGGAGGCCGAAGAGCCGCCCTTGGTGGCGGAGCCCAGGCCTGCGGCGGAATTGCGACCGGTGCCCGGCGCTCCGTCGCCCGAGGTGATCGCGCGGCTTGAGAGAGTCGCCGGCCGCGAGCCAGGATCGATGGCGGGCCGGATCCCCGGGGATGCGAACTATCGCGGTGACTTGTCCGAAGGCCCCGGCAACGTCGAACGGCCGAAATTCGCAATCAACAAGCTCATCAACCGGATGTCTGGTCGCCGGAACGGAAACGCGGACCTGCCGCCGGCGGAGCCGGGGCCCGACGATGCCGGCCGTGAAGGGCGGATGGGCGACGAGGGCATGGAAATACCGGCCTTCCTCCGCCGGCAGGCGAACTGAAGGCGCAGTGGCCCTGGCTTGATCGTGTCTGAACGAGCCTGCACTCGCGATTGGTCCTCGCTCAAGGCGCTCGGGCCGTCATCGTGACGAGTTGCTTCTTCCAGTGCACCGTTCGGTTCGGGACGCGGCATGCCGACCGGACGGCCAGCCCGCAATGACCGCAAGGGTTCCCAAGTGACTGCCTGAACTTGCGCAAGGCGCGACCGGGCGCAAGCGATCCCTGATGGTCCGATCCCCGTTGCTTCGCGTCTTGGATCTGCAAGAAATTTCCTGACCCAAGCCTGCCGGCGGGACCGGGTCGGCGACGGCGTGTCGGCCAGCGGTTCATCATGGCGCCGGGAAGGCTGCCTGGCGATTGGGCAGTTGCCGGCGCAACCTTCGAGGGTCGACTGGCGAACCGAAACGCCTGCATCCAGGTGCAGGACGCCCGTCTTCAGGGCGTTGACATCTGACGGGGCTGAAATTGGCCCGCTCGCCACGCTCCTCACTTTGTGTCACGTCCCCTTCCCGTTGCGCCGGCGGATGCGCTTTCTTGCACGAAAGGGGACGTGAAAGGTGAAGCCCGCGAGAGAAACCGGTTCCGCCGGCGGACAACCGCTGAATCGCGGTGGACGGAAGCCCGGCTAGGTTGGCGCGCGTTCGGCCCATCCGGCAAAGACCCTCTCCAGCGCCACGACGACGTAGTAGAGCAGGATGCCCATGAGCGCCAAGGCGATGAGAACGGCGAACATCAGGGGATAGTCGGCGCTGATCTTGCCACTGTCGAACAGATGGCCGAGCCCGCGACCGTGCGGCTCGACGATCTCCATCAGGTTGGTGCCGATGAAGGCGAGCGTGACGGCCACCTTGAGTGCGCCGAAGAACTCCGGCAACGTCTTGGGCAGCGCGATCTTCCAGAATATCGTGAAGCGTGACGCGCCGAGTGAAGCGAGGATGTCACGGTATTCGGGCTCGAGCGTCGAAAGGCCGATGGAGACGGAGACGGCAATCGGGAAAAAGCTGATGAGGAAGGCGATCAGGATGGTGTTCATGTCGTGCTGGCCCACGAAGAGAAGTGCGATGATGGGCACAACGGTGGCTTTCGGGATCGCGTTGAACCCCACGAGCAATGGATAGAGCGCATCGCGCATGGTGCGCGAAAGCCCCATGACCATGCCGAGGAACACGCCGCAAAGCACCGCCAGGACCAGTCCGGCGACCGTTCTCCAGAGGGTGTCCCACCCGTATTCGAGGAAGAGCCAGCGGAATTTCCAGAAGGAGGGCCAAAGGTCGCTGGGTGAGGCCATCTTGTAGTTGGGCCAGCCGTTTGCCCAGACGAGGAATTCCCAGCACAGGCCGAAAATGACCAGTGCGGCGACGGGAACGGCGACCTGTCTCAAGTTCATGGGCCGGCCTCCTCTGCCGGAGCGCGGCCCTGGGCAATCTGGATCTGGTGGCGCAGAATGCCGAGCGCATCGGCGGTCTGGGGCGTGTAGAGATGCTCGATGTCGCGCGGACCCTTGAGATGAACATCCATCACGTACTGCGTGCGTGCAGGGCGGCCCGAGAGGACGACAACCTCGTCGGCGAGGAAGATCGCCTCTCTCAGGTCATGTGTGATGAGGACGCCGGTGAACGGTTCCTTCTCCTTCACTGCGTGCATGGTTTGCCAGAGGTCTTCGCGCGTGAAGGCATCGAGCGCGGCGAAAGGCTCATCAAGGATCAGCACCTCGGGCTGGTGCACGATGGCACGGCAGAGCGAGGCGCGCTGGCGCATGCCCCCGGAGAGCTCGCTTGGGCGCTTGTCCTCGAAGCCATCAAGTCCGACGAGGGCAAGAAGATGGCGCGCGCGGTCCTCCTGTTCGCGTCTCGACATCCTGGTCGTCACGATCTCGAGCGGGAGCATGACGTTTTGCAGGACCGAGCGCCATTCGAGCATGACCGGGTTCTGGAAAGCCATCCCGACGATGGACTTCGGACCCCGTACGAGCTCTCCGTGCAGCCAGACCTCTCCCTCGTCGGGTTTCAGCAGGCCGGCGATGAGCCGTGTCAGCGTGGACTTGCCGCAGCCCGACGGCCCGACGACGGCGCAAAAGCCGTCTTCGGGCACCGCAAGCATGAGACCGTCGAGCACCGGGAGCTGCCCTGACTGGGTCTGGTAGGCGTGGCGGACGCCCTTGATCTCTATGAGAGGCTTGGCCACGCCCGTGGGCCTACTTCAGCATGCGTTCCGATTCGCCGGGAAGATAGGCATCGGTGAAGTAGAGGCTGGCGTCGGGAGCGGATTGAAATTCATAGGTTTCCGCCAATTGCTCAAGCGCCTTGGCCATCCGTGCGTCGTCAATGCCACCCATGCCGTTGGCCGAAGTGTAGTCGGTGACCACGTTGGCATCGATGGCGAGCTGCAGTCGCCGTTCTTCGAGAGCGGCATCGGCGGCCGGGTTGCGCGCGATCAGGCTCTCGATGGCCTTTGCCGGGTCGGCAATGGCGTCTCTCCAGCCAGCGACGATGGCGGTGAGAAAGCCGTTTATCACGTCCGGATTCGCCGCGGCGAAGTCGGTGTTCACGATGATCGCGTTGCCATAGAGAGCAAGCCCGTGATCCGCCATCAGGATGGTCGAGATGTCTTCCTCTGGCACGCCGAGCCGAACGAGATTGAGGAACGAGGAAAAGCTGAAGCCCGTGACGGCTGCAACGTTTCCTTCGGCCAGCATCGGCTCGCGCGTCGGGAACCCGACAGGCTCGACGGTGATCTTGTCGACATCGAGGCCGTTGGCGCTGGCGAAGGCCGGGAACTGCGCCCAGGCGCCATCGGGCGGCGGCGCTCCGAGGATGCGGCCCTCGAGATCCTTTGGCGCACTCACGCCGAGCGACTTGCGCCCGACCACGGCAAAGGGCGGCTTGTCGTAGATCATCATCACCGCCGTGACCGGCGCGCCCGGATTCTGATCAAGGAACTTGATGAGCGAGTTGATGTCGGCAAATCCAACAGGGAAGGCGCCGGTGGCAACCTTCGGGATCGCGTCAAGCGAACCCTGTCCGGCGGAGATTTCCACGCTCAGGCCCGCAGCCTCGAAATGACCGTTGTCAATCGCCGCGAAGTAGGGCGCGGACGGCCCTTCGAACTTCCAGTCGAGTGCGAAGGGCACATTGGTTTCAGCCAACGCCGTGCCGGCAAAGGCGAGCGTGGCAGCGAAAGTTGCGGTGATGGGTCTGAACATTGGTCTCTCCTGAGATCGATTGTCGACACGAGTCTACTGGACACGCGGCGATTGTGGAACGCCGTTCCGCGAATGCACGATCGGAAAAAGTGCCGCCCCGGCCGGCTGCCGCAAATAGTGCAATCTGCATGGGAATTGTGCAAGCATGCGATTGCTTGTGCGAGGGACATGGGCCGACGCCGAAACCCATGTTCCGAGACGACGGAATCAGGCGCCTGTCCCCTCGTCTGCGCTCACCCAGGACGCCCGGAATCATGCCGCAAGATCGGCCGGCGGGTCGAGGACGGAAATGGTCTTGCCGTCGGGAGCGGTTTGCCGCAGCGCCACGCGCTGCAGGATCTGGCAAGGAGCGGGATCGAGCCCGGCCCCCGTGCCGTCCCTGGTCCGAACGTGCAGCGCACTGCCCGGCCACGGGGAACCCGCCGAATGCATCCGGGAACCGGATCCATGCCAGTGTCGCCGAATGCTGGTGCACGCGCCAGTCAAGCCTGCATGCATGCGCGAATTGGCCCTGAAGCGACCCTTGATCAGGCGTCCGCCCTTTGGGCGACAAACCGCCGACCTGCCGCTGCCTTGTTTCAGGATGTTGCAATGATTGTTTTGAGAGTGGCATCCTGCGCGTGTACCATGCGCGCGTCGGACTGGGGGGTCCGGCGCTGCAATTCAGGATATTTTCTTGCAGACAGCAGTCAGATCTTCGGTGGTCTTCGTCGGTACCGGGCTGCACACGGGACGAGCGGTTTGCGTGATCGTGCGACCGGCATCTGCCGACTACGGCATCCGGTTTCGTCGCATGGATGTCAATGGGGTGGACCCGCTGGTTCCCGCCCGCTGGAACTGCGTCACCAATACGGAACTCAACACGCGCGTCACCAATCGTGACGGCGTCAGCGTTTCGACAGTCGAGCACATCATGGCAGCTTTTGCAGGTTGCGGCCTGCACAACGCGTTGGTTGAGATTGATGGTCCCGAGGTGCCGTTGCTGGACGGTTCGTCCGCCCCGTTCGTCGCTGAAATCCTTTCTTGCGGCTTGGAAATGCTCGATGCACCAGTCTCCGCCATCCGCGTGCTTCGGCCGGTCGAGGTGACGCAAGGCGATGCCGCGGCCGCCCTCATGCCTTCGGATGACCTCAAGATCGAGTTCGAGATCGACTTCGCCGACGCGGTCATCGGCCGCCAGGAAAAGAGCCTGAACATGGCGAACGGTGCGTTCGTGTACGAACTTTGCAACAGTCGCACGTTTTGCCGGAAAGCCGATATCGACGAAATGCGCGCGCGCGGCCTGATCCTTGGCGGATCGGTTACCTCTGCCGTCGTCGTGGATGGCGACCATGTCGTGACGCCGGGCGGAATGCGTCACGCGGACGAGCCCGTGCGCCACAAGATGCTCGACGCGTTCGGGGATCTCGCGCTCGCAGGCGCCCCGATTCTCGGTCGCTATGTCGGTCGGCGTGCAGGCCACGCCACGACCAACCTGTTGTTGCGCCGGCTCTTTGCCGACCCGGAGGCATTCGAGATCGTGGAATGCGATTCCCGGACGGCCAGCCGCCTTCCAGGCGCTGGTCTCGTGCGCGAAGATGCGCTCGGCATTGCGGCCTGAACGCGGCCCGCGAATCCAACCCAAAACCAATTTGCACGGCAATCTTCCCGTGCTACCAAGCAGTCCGGTACTCGAGGTCGCGTGGCATGACGGAAATGAGAAAGTGGACTAGGGGCGTACGGCGATTTGCCCTGGCCGGGACATGCCTGATGATGATGGCGGGTTGTGCGGCCTTCCAGCAGTCGGATGATGCCGATTCACCCGAGAACCTCACTGCCGAAGCGATATACCAAAGGGCGGAGCTTACGCTTGAATCCGGCGACGGAGCGGAGGCTGCCAATCTCTTTGGCGAGGTTGAACGGCTCTACCCCTATTCCGAACTGGCGCGGCGCGCACTCGTCATGCAGGCCTATTCCTACCACCTGGACCGGGACTACGAGGCGGCACGGGGGGCGGCTGAGCGATTCCTGAGCAACTATCCGGCCGACGAGGACGCCTCCTGGGCACAGTACATCGTGGCGTTGTCATACTACGACCAGATCGACGACGTGGGACGGGATCAGGGCTTGACGTTTCAGGCGCTCCAGGCGCTTCGAACTGTCATCGAGGCGTACCCTCGCAGCGAACATGCGCGATCGGCGTCTCTCAAGTTCGATCTGGCCTTTGACCATCTCGCCGCCAAGGAGATGGAGGTCGGCCGGTACTACCTGAAGCGGGGCCACTACCTTGCGGCCGTCAATCGCTTTCGGGTCGTCGTCGAGGACTTCCAGACAACGAGCCAGACTCCGGAGGCGCTGCACCGGCTGGTCGAAGGCTATCTCGCGCTTGGCCTGGAGAGTGAAGCCCAAACCGCCGGAGCCGTTCTTGGCCACAACTTCAGGAGCACGGAATGGTACGAATCCAGCTACGCGTTGCTGACTGGCAACGGGCTTGAGCCCGCGGCAAACGGCGACAGCTGGCTAAGGGGGGTGTTCAGGCAGACGCTTCGCGGCGAGTGGCTTTGACGAAAGCGCCATGCTGAGAAGTCTCGACATCCGGGACATTCTGATCATTGACAGGCTGGAGCTGACGCTTTGCCCCGGCCTGAACGTACTGACCGGCGAGACCGGGGCTGGCAAGACGATCTTGCTGGATGCACTTGGCTTCGTGCTGGGCTGGCGCGGTCGCGCCGAACTGGTTCGGAAAGGCGCGGAACAAGGTGAGGTGATTGCCGAATTCGAGCTTTCTCGCGATCATGCCGCACGCGAGGTGCTGAAGGAGGCGGGGCTCCCTGCAGAGGACGAATTGATCCTGAGGCGCGTGAATGCGCGAGATGGTCGGAAGACATCCTGGGTCAACGACCGTCGGGTGTCAGGGGAGGTGCTCAGGCAGCTCTCGGACGCATTGGTGGAGGTGCATGGGCAGAATGATGACCGCGGTCTCCTGAATCCAGGCGTTCATCGTCGGTTGCTGGATGCGTTTGGCGGGCTTGAGATCAAGGTGGCGCGGTGCCGGACGACCTGGAGCTGCCTGAAGGTCGCGGAGTCCGTGCTGGCCGAGACGGAGGCCCGGCTTGCAGCCCTGCGCGATGAAGAGGGCTTCCTGCGTCACGCGGTCGATGAGATGGACCGGCTGGCTCCCGAGGCCGGGGAAGACGTCGCGCTGGATGCAAGGCGCCGGCTTATGCGGGCTTCCGGACAGATACGCGAGGATGTCGTGCGTGCCCGCACGGCGCTTGGTCCGGATGGCGCGGAAGGCATGATAGGTGACGCATCGCGATGGCTGGAGGGTGCAGCGGAGAGCGTCGAAGGCGTTCTGGACGATCCCATGGCGGCCCTGTCGAGAGCGCTGGACGAAGTCGGCAATGCCGAGCAGGGCGTGTCCAGGATTCTCGAGGCACTGGAGTTTGATGCGGCCGAACTGGAGCGCGTTGAGGAGCGGCTGTTTGACATTCGTGCAATGTCGCGGAAGCACGCTGTGCCGCCAGACGATCTTCCGGGCCTTGCGGACGAGTTTCGGGCCAAGCTTGCCGCGCTCGGTGACGGAGCAAGCGGCTTGGCGGAGCGAAAGCAGGCCGTGGACGAAGCACGGAAAGCCTGCGACGCTGCTGCGTCCGAACTTGGAAAGGCACGGGCGACGGCGGCGAAGAAGCTGGATGCGGCGATGTCGAGGGAATTGCCTCCGCTGAAGATGGAGCGGGCGAGATTCTCGACGCAAGTCACCCGTGCGGAACCTGGGCCCGAGGGCGGGGAGCGTGTCGAGTTCACGATTGCAACGAATCCGGGAATGCCTGCCGGCCCCTTGAACAGGATTGCGTCGGGCGGGGAGCTCAGCCGGTTTCTCCTTGCACTCAAGGTATGCCTCACGGCCGGCGCGGACGACCTGACAATGATATTCGACGAGATAGATCGCGGCGTCGGAGGTGCCACGGCAGATGCGGTTGGTCGACGGCTTGAGGCCCTGGCGCGCGGATCGCAGGTGCTGGTGGTGACCCACAGCCCGCAGGTTGCGGCACGGGCGGGGCATCATTGCCAGGTCGAAAAGTCGGTCGAGGACGACGTTACCCTAAGCCGGGTGACACCCTTGTCGGCCGATGAGCGCGTTGACGAGATTGCCAGAATGCTCTCCGGCGATACCGTGACGGATGAGGCGAAGGCCGCGGCAAGGGCCTTGCTGGCCGCGTGAGCGGGGCGTCAGCCCCGGCGCCGCCTGCGTCGTGTGCGGGGAGCGGATGCATTTTCGGCGGTGCCGTCGTCGACCGACGAGAAACCGCCGAGCCGCTCGGCAATTTCCTCTAGCGTGGGGCGCCCGCCTTTGGGCCGAGTTTCCAGTGCAGCACGCATGAGCCGCAGATGCGCTGGTGTCGTTCCGCAACAGCCGCCGATGATCGTTGCACCGGCGTCCCTGGCCAGGGCGGCGTAGTCCGCCATGAGATTCGGCGTGCCGTCATAGTGGATCTGTCCGTCGACGTATTTGGGAATGCCGGCGTTGCCCTTCGCTATCAGTGGCAGGGCATGCCCTGCCGCGGCAAAGCCCAGAACCGTCCGAAGGAGGTCTGACGCCCCGACACCGCAATTTGCGCCAAAGGCGACCGGGGGCTCGTCGAGCCCTTGAACCATCTTGGCCATGTCTGCGCTGGTCAGGCCCATCATGGTTCGGCCCGCCGTATCAAAGCTCATCGTTCCGCACCAGGGCATGCCGGTTCGCGCAGCGGCTTCAGCCGCTGCGCGATACTCGTCCGGCGCGCTGATCGTCTCGACCCAAAGCAGGTCCGCGCCGCCATCCTTCAGGCCCTCGGCCTGCTCGTGGAACATCTCTACGGCATCGGCGTAGGACAACGTGCCGAGCGGTTCCATGATTTCGCCCGTTGGCCCGATCGAACCGGCGACGATGATCGGGCGACCCGCACCATCCGCCACGCCGCGGCCGATTTCAGCCGCGGCCCGGTTCAGTTCGTGAACGCGTCCTTGGCCGTCGTGGAGCTTCAGCCGAGATGCGTTGCCTCCAAAGGAGTTCGTCAAGAAGAGGTCACTGCCCGCGTCCACGGAGTCCTGGTAGAGCTTCCGGATGTCATTCGGCCTTTCGACGTTCCAGAATTCCGGCGCTTCGCCTGCGGACAGCCCCATGTTGAAGAGATTTGTGCCGGTGGCGCCGTCGGCAAGCAACCAGTCATGGGTTTCGAGATGGGAACTGACACGGTCGCTCATTGGCGAGCCCTTCCGTTGGTCCCTGCGGAATGCCACGGGCCACGCGCCCGTGCAAACCAAATCCGGCCCATGACCGCATGCGAGCGGTCCAGAAAGTGGCCGGGCGGAGCCCGGCCAGTCCAACAGGGAGGTGTGAATGCTCCGTTCGTGTCGTTGCATTCAATACGATAGTATGCGGCATGCGGCAATCAATCAACCTTTGAAGCAAGGCGATTCATCAAGGCAGGGTTGTGCCAGATGCATAGCTATGCCGCGACGCCCGCCTTCAGTTTCTTCCGGTACGCAATGATTTCCTCGGTGACGAAGTCGCGAAATGCCGCGATTCGGCGGGATTGGCGGAGCTCTTCCGGAAAGGCGAGAAACACCGGGACGTCATTTGACTCGATATCCGGAAGGACGCGCTGCAGTTCGGGGAAGTCCTGTGTCACATAGTCGGGCAAGACCCCGATTCCGAGATGCGCCAGAACGGCCTGCAAGACTCCGAAGTAGTTGTTCACCGTCAGGAGGAACGGGACGTCATGGGCCAGCAGTTCCTGAACAAGCTGGGCTCCCGCGCTCACCTGCGTGGCGTTGGCGCTCTGGCTGATCAACCGGTGCTTCTTCAACTGGGTCAGGTCCTCGGGAACGCCATGCGCCGAAAGATAGTCCGGGCTTGCATAGAGGCGCATCCTGACTGCCATGATCTTGCGGCGAATCAGGTCTGCCTGGCTGGGCTCCTTCATGCGAATCGCAACATCCGCTTCACGCATCGGCAGGTCCAGCACGCGCTCTTCCAGCATCAGGTCAATCTTCAGGTCAGGAAACTTCTCGTAGAGCTTCGGAAGACGAGGCGCGAGCCAGAGCGAACCGAAACCGGTCGTGGTCGTCACGCGCAACTCGCCAAAGACCTCTTCCTTGCTGTCGCGAATTCGGGCTTCGGCGGTCTCAAGGCGGCGCGACATGGCCGACGTGGCGTCGAACAGGAGTTCGCCCTGTTCGGTGAGGATCAGGCCGCGTGCGTGACGATGGAACAACGTCGTGTTGAGGCTCACCTCGAGTGCGCGAATCTGCCGTGAAACGGCCGACTGGCTGAGGTGGAGCGATTCACCGGCATGGGTCAAGCTGCCGGCATCGGCAACCGCGTGAAAGATTCGAAGCTTGTCCCAGTCCATAACGAATTCCCGCCTCCCCGAAGGCACCCGCATTTTCCCATGAGGTAACCCCGTCGCGACCGGGATTGCAAACGTGCTCGTGACAAAGATTGAGATTGTAGGTCAGTGAATTTGACCTATAATGCGACCAAACTGCCGGGTAAGGAATATGTCGATCCGCGAGGTCACGCTACGCGACAAGTTCGACCTTGACTGCGGCGCGGTCCTGATGAACGGAACTCAGGCCCTCGTGCGCCTGGTCCTGATGCAGGCGGCGCGCGACAGGATGTCCGGACTGAACACCGCTGGATACGTTTCGGGATATCGTGGTTCGCCTCTCGGAGCGGTCGACCAGCAGATGGCTGCCGCAGAGGCCATGCTGACCGCGGCCGGCATAAAGTTCCAGCCTGGCCTGAACGAGGACCTTGCCGCCACCGCGATCTGGGGAACGCAGCAAGCGGAACTGCGGGGCGAGGGGAGGCAGGACGGCGTCTTTGCCCTATGGTACGGCAAGGGCCCGGGCGTGGACCGCTCTGGCGACGTCATGCGACACGCCAACATGGCTGGCACCTCCCCGCACGGCGGCGTTCTCATGGCTCTGGGGGATGATCACACGGGCGAGAGCTCGACGGTGTGCCACCAGTCGGATTGGGCGCTGGTCGACGCGTACATGCCGGTGCTGTCGCCGGCCGGCGTTCAGGAAATCCTGGATCTCGGGCTCTACGGGTACGCGCTGTCACGCTTCTCGGGAACCTGGTGCGGATTGAAGTTGATGAAGGACACGGTCGAGGTGACCTCCGTGGTTGACGGCCGCATTGACCGAACGTCATTTGTCGCGCCCGAATTCGCGATGCCTGAAGGTGGTCTCAACATCCGCCTCAGCGACAACTGGATTGACCAGGAGGCCCGGATCATCGACCACAAGCGGTTTGCGGCGGAGGCGTTTTCTCATGCGAACCGGATCGACCGTCGTGTCTGGGGCAGCCCTGGAGCCAGGATCGGCTTCGTTTCGGCAGGCAAGAACTGGCTGGACCTGAACCATGCCCTCAACCTTCTCGGCATCGACGAGGACGAGGCCGGACGTCTCGGGCTGACGACCTACAAGGTTGGCCAGACATTCCCGCTTGACATGAAGGGATTTCACGAATGGGCCGAGGGTCTCGACCTGATCGTCGTGGTCGAGGAAAAGCGCAAGCTGATCGAGGTCCAGGTCAAGGAGGCCATCTTCGATGATCGCCGCGGTCGCAGGGTCTACGGCTGGTACAAGGGCGGCGCAGGGGGAATGCACCGGGAGGAACTCTTCCCGACCAGGTTCGCGCTCGATCCTGCGATGATCGCGGAGAAGATCGGCGGCATTCTCGTTGAAGAGGGACGAGGCACGGACCGGATCAGGGCTGGTCTCGAAATGGTGACGGCTGCACGTGCCCGCGCCAACGCTCCGGACATCGCGGCGCGCCTGCCCTATTTCTGTTCGGGATGCCCGCACAACACCTCGACGAAACTGCCGGACGGATCACGGGCCTATGCCGGCATAGGTTGCCACTTCATGACCCTCTGGATGGACCGGGAGACAAGCGGCTTCACGCACATGGGGGCCGAAGGCGCGAACTGGATCGGCGAGGCGCCGTTTTCCAGCCGGAGGCATGTTTTCCAGAACCTGGGCGACGGAACCTATAACCACTCCGGAATCCTGGCAATCCGGGCGGCTCTCGCGGCGGACGTGAACATCACGTTCAAGATTCTCTACAACGACGCGGTCGCGATGACGGGTGGCCAGAAGAATGATGGCGACCTGCGGCCTGAGCGGATCGCGCGCGAACTGCTGGCCATGGGCGTCAGGAACGTGGCTGTCGTCTTCGACGCCAAGGAAGCCCCGGACCGGGCGGCCTTTCCCGGTGAGGTCGGGTGGCATGAACGGGCGAGACTGCCGGAAGTTCAGGCCCGCATGGCCGAATCCGATGGTGTCAGTGCGATCATCTACATCCAGACATGTGCGGCGGAAAAAAGGCGGCGCCGAAAGCGCGACGCGTTTCTGGATCCCGACCGGCGCGTGTTCATCAACACCGATATCTGCGAGGGCTGTGGCGACTGCGGCATTCAATCGAATTGCGTTTCCGTCGTCCCTGTCGAGACCGGGTTCGGGCGCAAGCGGGCGATCGACCAGTCGTCCTGCAACAAGGACTTTTCCTGCCTGAACGGATTCTGCCCTTCCTTCGTGACCGTCACGGGCGGGCAGCCGCGGAAACGTGCGATGGTTGAGCTTGAGACCGGAGGGTTGGCAGCCCCTGAGCTGCCATCCATCGAGGGCACCCACAACGTCGTTGTCACCGGTGTTGGCGGAACTGGCGTCGTTACCGTCGGCGCGCTGCTTGCGATGGCCGCGCATCTCGATGGAAAGGCAGCGGGGATGATGGAGATGGCGGGGCTCGCGCAAAAGGGCGGTGCGGTCCACATTCACTGCCGAATCGCCAATGCGCCCGAGGACATAACCGCCATTCGCGTCGCGGTTTGCGAGGCGGATACGTTGATCGGCGGGGATCTTGTCGTTTCCGCAGGTCACAAGACCCTCGAGCTTGTCAAGGCTGGTCGCACCTGTGGCGTTGTCAACGTGCATGAGACGGTGACAGGGGACTTCACGAGGAATCCCGACTTCCACATTCCCGGAGAGCGGCTCAGGCTGTCGCTGGAGGCCGCGCTGCGGGATGGGTTGACTTTCCTGGACGCGTTCGCGCTTGCCGAAACCGCGCTGGGTGACTCGATTTATTCGAACATGGTTCTGTTGGGGGCGTCCTGGCAGTCCGGCCAACTGCCGCTCAGCCGGACAGCAATCATGCGCGCCATCGAGCTGAACGGCGCGCGGACAAAGGAAAACATGCGGGCCTTCGAGATCGGCCGGTGGGCGGCGGTGAATCCGGACAAGGCGGTTCGTCTGGCAAGCAGGGACGTGACGCGCTTGCCAAGAACCCTTGAAGAAAAGATCGAGTTTCGCACCAGGCATCTCGCCGTATACCAGTCTGAAAGGCTGGCCCAGCGGTACCGCGAGCTGGTTGACCTGGCTGACGATCCCGCACTGCGGGAGGCGATCGCGATTGGCTATCACAAGGTGTTGGCATACAAGGATGAATTCGAGGTTGCGCGGCTTCTTTCCGGAACTCGTGCCAAGGCCGAAGAGGTGTTTGACGGGAACCTGAAGCTGACGTTTCATCTGTCACCGCCTTTCCTGCCGGGACGCGACGCGTCCGGGCGGCCCGGAAAGCGCGCCTTTGGCGCGTATGCGGAACGGATGTGGCCGTTGCTTGCCCGTTTCAAGTGGCTGCGCAGCACGCCGTTCAATCCGTTTGGCTACGGCGCCGAACGTCGGATGGAACGGCAATTGATCCAGCAATATGAACGCGACATGGCAGAAGTTCTGGCGGATTCGAACCGTAACATTGGGGCCGCCATCGCACTTGCCGAGCTGCCCCTGGATGTGCGGGGCTTTGGTCCGGTGAAGGAAGCCAACGCGCGGAAGGCTGCCGAGCGCCGGGAGACGCTGCTTCAATCCTTCCGGGACGGAGTGACCGCGGCCGCAAGCACCGCCGCGGAGTAGCGTGCGCCGCCTGGAACCTGTGCCGGCCCGATTGCCGGCAATGGACTTTCCCTGACGCTGCAAATATGCCGTGCCGCCAAGGCGGTTCGGGTCTCGGGCCGGGGCGCATGACGGACGGAGTGCGGATGGGCGGACTCAAATGGCGGTAGGAATGTTTGACAGCGGGCTGGGCGGCCTGACCGTCTACAAGGCCGTGGCACGCCGCCTTCCCGACGTCCCTCTCGTCTACTTTGGCGACAATGCGCACACGCCATACGGCGTTCGCGAACTTGACGACATTTACGAGTTGACCACCCAAGGCGTTTCGCGGCTGTTTCAGGCCGGCTGCGACCTGGTCGTTCTCGCATGCAACACCGCGTCGTCGGCCGCGCTCCGGCGGATCCAGGAAGAGTGGGTCCCGCCCGACAAGCGCGTGCTTGGCGTGTTCGTGCCGTTGATCGAGGCCTTGACCGAACGGCAATGGGGCGACAATTCGCCGCCCCGCGAAGTTGAGCTGAAGAACGTGGCGCTCTTCGCGACGCCAGCCACCGTCCGTAACCGCGCCTTCCAGCGCGAGTTGGCATTCCGTGCGATCGGCGTGGACGTCGAGGCGCAAGCCTGCGCAGGCATAGTTGATGCCATCGAGGAGGGCGACATGATCCTGGCCGGCGCGCTTGTTCGGAGCCATGTTGAGGCGCTGCGGCGGAAGATGCCATTGCCGGAAGCGGCGGTTCTTGGGTGCACGCACTATCCGATCGTGGAGGATGAGTTCAGGACCGCGTTGGGGCCTGGCGTCAAGGTGTACAGCCAGCCGGCCCTTGTGGCCGACAGCCTGGCCGATTATCTGGAGCGGCACCCCGAAATGCGTGGCACTGGCGAGGTTCCCATGTTCCTGACCACCGGCGACCCACAACGCGTTACCGATCAGGCGACCCGGTTCCTCCGACGGAAGACGGAGTTTCACGCTGCGTGATTGCCGCGCGACTCTTGTCGCGCTAGACATTCATGATTTCCCGAGGGAGGGCTCAGATGCCCCATGACGTCGCCATCCTTGGCGCCAGCGGATACACGGGCGCCGAACTCGTCCGGTTGGTCTCGACGCACCCGTCGATCCGGATCGCCACGTTGACCGGAGACCGGAAAGCGGGCCAGCCGATGTCGTCGGTGTTTCCGCATCTTGGGCACATGAAGCTGCCCGACCTCGTCGCCATCGATCAAGTGAACTGGTCAGGAATCGACCTGGCATTCTGCGCGCTCCCGCACGCAACAAGCCAGGCCGTCATTCCATCCGTTCCCCGAGAGGTGAAGGTCGTCGATCTTTCGGCTGACTTTCGGCTGCATGATCCCAGCGCCTACGAGACGTGGTACGGCAAGCCCCATGCGGCAACGGAACTGCAGGAAGAGGCGGTCTACGGCCTGACCGAGTTCTATCGGGAGGACATCCGGTCGGCGCGGCTTGTCGCGGGTACCGGTTGCAACGCGGCGGCCGGCCTCTATGGTCTGCGGCCCCTTTTCATGGACAAGTGCATAGATTTCGACGACATCGTTCTGGACCTGAAGGCATCGGTTTCCGGTGCGGGGCGGTCGCTTAGGGAACATCTGCTGATGGCCGAGATGGAAGACAACGTGATGCCGTATTCGGTGGGCGGCACGCATCGGCATCTCGGGGAATTCGACCAGGAACTGGCAAAGCTGGCGGACGGCAAGCCCAAAATCACGCTGACGCCGCACCTTCTGCCCGCCACGCGGGGCATTGTCATGACCTGCCACGTGAAGGGCGTGCCTGAGCGGATTCATGCGGCGCTGAACAAGGTCTATGGCGGCGAGGTCTTCATCCATGTCCTGCCGTTTGGACAGGTGCCGCAGATGAAACACGTGCGGGCCTCGAACTTCTGCCATATTGGCGTGGTCGGGGACCGGCGCGAGCGGATCGCGACCGTGATTGTCGTCCTTGACAACCTGACCAAGGGATCGGGCGGGCAGGCGATCCAGAACGCGAATCTGATGCTTGGCGAAGACGAAGCAGCCGGGCTCATGGCCGCGCCCGTCTATCCGTGATGCTTCGGCCCCCTTGGGTTCTGGCTGCGGCCCTTCTGCGGTCGCAGTTCGGCATTTTGCCGCGGCATCCTGGGGCGGAGATCAAGGGTTCGTCCACGTGCCGGTGGTCCTGCGGGAAGTCGCCGGGTCAAATTCCCGGACATCACGGCAGAATCCGCCAATTGCGTCTCCTGCACGGAATGAACGGATGAAAGGCCTGAAGAAGCAACGGCGCATACAGGTTCTTGCGCTGGCGGGCGCGTGCCTGGTCGGCATGCTGGTCGTGCTTTGGCACATGCCAAAGGATGCGTTTCAGTTCTTCCGATCCCCGAGCGAAGTTCGGGCCTCGCCGCCCGCCGAAGACGAGTATTTCCAGTTGGGCGGGCTGGTGAAGGTCGGCTCGATGACAGGCGTTGACGGCGTGCGGTTCTCCTTTGTGATCACCGACGGTGCAGCGGAAGTTCCCGTGTCCTATGTCGGAGGGGATCCGGCGCCGGATCTGTTCGGAGAGGGGCAGGGCACCATTGCAAAGGGCCACTACGTGGATGGCGTGTTTCAGGCCGATGCACTCCTCGCAAAGCACGACGAGACCTACATGCCCGCGGAAGTGATCGACGCCTTGAAGGAACAGGGCGTATACCGGAAGCCGGACAGTTAGGTGCGATACACTTGCTTTGGGGCAATTCTTGTGCCGGGAGGGCAGAACATCGCGTCCTGCGGAGATTCTCGCCATGGACCGCACGGAGGATGCCTTGCCTGCGGCGGGCATGCGGCATGTTGCCGACGGGATTCGATGGATGGCTTGCAGATCCAGGGCGCACGGCCCGGATGCATCTTGACAACCGAACGACGCGGCCCGAACCTCGCCTTGTTGTGCGCGTGCCGATTGGGCAATCGTGCAAGACGACGAACGGGCTCGCGATGTCAAAGGCTCCCATCCGCCGATCGGTCCTTGCAATCCTGATTGGTACGACCGTCGCGCTGTCAGCGGGCGCTCTTGTTCCGAACATGGCCGCAGCCCAGGACGCAAAGTCGATCCTGCGGGCGACGTTCGACAATTGGCGCGCAGACAGCAGCCACGTGACGACGTCGATGACGATCGAGCGCGCTTCGGGCACGCGCAACCTGACGTTGAAGAGCTGGACGCAGGGCGAAGAGAAGGCGCTTGTCCGGTTCACCGCGCCAGCCCGTGACGCCGGCAATGCGACCCTGCAGGTTGGCAATTCGACCTATGTCTTCAATCCGAAGCTCAATCAGGTCATCAAGCTGCCCGCCAGCGCCATGTCGCGAAGCTGGATGGGGTCGGACTTTTCCTATGACGATCTGGCCCGGTCGGACAAGGTGATCGACGATTACTCGCATACGCTGAAGGGCATGGTGAACGTTGCAGGCGGCCGGGCGCATGTGATCGAGTCGGTTCCGAAACGGGGTGTTCCCGTGGTCTGGGGCAAGCAAGTCTTGACAATCCGCACCGACGGCGTGCTGATGGAGGTCGAATATCACGATCAGGTCGGCAAGCGTGTCAGGGTCATGACGACCGACCGCGTCGGCAGGATCGGCGGACGCCCCTATCCTGTCGTGATGACCATGCGGACGGATGCCAAGCCCGGGCAGTTCACGCGCCTCACCACTGAATCGGCCGAGTTTGACATTCCCATCCCCTCCTACCTGTTCACCAGGTCAAACCTTCGGAATCCACGGAACTGACCCTTGATGGCCGCGCTTGCCTGGCGAAATATCTGGCGCCAACCGATCCGAACCTCGCTGTCGGTTCTCGGCATGGCATTCACGTCGATGCTCTTGGTGTTCATGCTGTCCTTTCAACTCGCGGCTTACGACACGATGAAATCCAGCATGCTGCGCATCGCCGACGGTTTCGGCCAGTTTCAGGTCGAGGGCTACAAGGACGACCCCGAGATGGACAAGGTCATTGCCGACCCGGCGGCGCTCCTGGCCGACCTGGAGCGCGTTCCCGACGTCACGGCGGCAGCGGCCCGCGGAACCGGAAACGGCCTGTTGGCCAACGGGGAGCGCAGCTTTGCCGTTGCCATCTTCGGGATCGACCCGGCGCATGAGCCGGATGTTTCGACATTGTCCGGTCTGGTCGACCAGGGCCGCAGCCTCACGCCCGATGACCGAGACGCGATTGTGCTGGGCGACGGGCTTGCGCGCAACCTGCGGCTGGGTCTCGGCGACCGCGTCGCGCTGCTGGGTTCGGGACGCGATGGCTCGGTGGCCGTCGACGTCCTGGAGGTGGTCGGGACATTCAAGTCCAAGGTGCCCGAGATTGACCGCGCCTTCGCGCAGATGCCGCTTGCGCGGTTTTCCGATACCTTTCTGATGGCGGGCGGCGTCCATGCCATTGCGGTTGCCGGAGAGGGTCTTCCCGACGTTGTGCGGGCCGAGCCCGATCTGCGGGCAGTGGCCGCACGGCATGGGGCGGTGTATCTCAATTGGGCCGAACTGCGCCCCGATGTTGAAGAGGCCATCGCGGCTGACATGATCACCGCAGTGTTGATCTATGTCACGCTGGTGGTGGTCGTCGTCTTCATCACCCTCAACACGCTCTACATGTCGGTGCTGGAGCGGACGCGCGAGTTCGGCGTGCTCCTGGCGATTGGAATGAAGCGCCGCAGGATCGGCCGCATGGTCTGGATGGAGATGATCTTTCTCTCGCTGTTCGGCAACGGGCTGGGCATCCTGCTTGGCATGGCCCTGACCTTTTGGGTGCAGCAGGTCGGCATCGCTATCGAAGGAATGTCCGAGATCTATGAATCATGGGGTATGCCGGCCCGGTTCTATCCGGCGATGACACCGTTTCGCGTTCTGTTCGGGCCCCTTGCGATTGTCCTTTCCATCGCCGTTCTGGGCATCGTGCCCTATCGCCGCGTCCTCGGGCTGGAACCGGTGAAGGCGATGGCATCATGATCGACGGCCTCACCGCCATGCTGCCGCTCGCCTGGCGCAACCTGTGGCGGAACCCCCGTCGCACCGGCATCACGCTGATCGTGGTGGCTATCGGGGTTTGGTCGATCCTGTTCTTCAATGCGTTCATGATTGCCTGGGCCAAAAGCTCGAAGGAAACGACACTTCAGCTTCTTCTCGGGTCAGGACAGATCCATGCCGAAGGCTACATGGACGATCCTTCAATCGAGACGTTGATGGACCCGCCCGACCAAGTCCTCACCCTGGCGCTGGATGCACCTGCGGTCGCCGACTGGACAACCCGTGTCGTCGTCCCGGGGGTGATTCAAAGCGAGTACAAGACCTTGCCGGCCACAATCGTTGGCGTCGGCCCCGCTGCCGAGGCACGGATCTCGTCGCTCCCCGGCAAGATCGTCGAGGGTCGATATCTGAACGGCAGCGACGACGACTCGGCCGTTTTGGGGCTGCATATGGTCGAGCGGCTGAAAACCGGACTCGGCCGCCGCGTGATCCTGATGTCGCAGAACACCGATGGCGCGATGTCCGAACAGAGCTTCGACGTGGTCGGCATCTACGATGCCGACAAGGCAACCGAAGATCTTTACGTCTTCACCGGACGCGCGGCGTCGCAGGAGTTTCTTGGCCTCGAGGACGAGATCGCTCAGGTCGTCTTCGTTCTGCGGGAGGAGATGGCACTGGAGGACACCGTGGCGGCGCTGGCCGATGCGGCGCCCGACCTTGACGTTCGGAGCTGGAAGGACCTCAACCTGTTCCTGGCCTCGATGGACAGTTTCATGAGTGTCTTCATCCATGTCTGGCTCGGCATCGTCTTTGCGCTGATGGCGATCGGCATTGTCAACACCCAGCTCATGGCGGTGTTCGAACGAACGCAGGAATTCGGGCTGCTGCGCGCACTTGGGATGAAGCCGCGCCGGGTCCTCTTGATGGTCACCATCGAAAACGCATTGCTGATCGGCGTCGGGGTGCTGGCGGGCATGGTTCTGGCAGCCGTGACCATCTGGTCGGTCAGCGACGGCATCGATTTCTCGGCATTCGCCCGGGCCATGGAAATGGTTCAGACCGGAGAGGTCATATATCTGGATTACGAACCGGAAGCATTCATCCTGTTCCCTGGACTGATCTGGCTTCTTGGCATCCTGGTTGCGCTCTGGCCCGCGCGACGGGCCGCGAAATGCCGTCCGGTGGAAGCCATGCGGCGAGAGACCTAGGAAGGAACAAGGCATGGATCCGATCGTCACCTGCCGCGGCCTGTCCAAGACATTCGGAATGGGCGAACTGGCCGTGCAAGCGCTCAGGGATGTCGATCTGGACATCATGCCCGGCGACATTGCAACGATTGCAGGGCCATCGGGGTCGGGCAAGACCACGCTTCTCAACATGATTGGCGCCCTTGACGAGCCGACCTCGGGCGAGGTGTCCGTCGGCGGGCAACCGCTGAGCGGGCTTTCCCGGTCCCAGCTCTCGGATTTGAGGCTGTCGAAGATCGGCTTCGTCTTTCAGTCCTACAACTTGATCCCGGTCCTGTCAGCGCGTGAGAACATCGAGTTCGTGCTGCAATTGCAGGGTGTTTCTGCTTCCGAGCGCCACGATCGTGCGATGGAGGCAATCAAGGAGGTCGGGCTTGAAGGCATGGAAGACCGCCGTCCCGGCAAGATGTCGGGCGGGCAACAACAACGGGTGGCCGTCGCCCGTGCCCTGGTGTCTCGCCCGACAATCGTCCTGGCCGATGAGCCCACGGCCAACCTCGATACAAGGAATGCGCTTGGGCTCGTCGACCTGATGCGCAACCTCAATGGCGAGCATGGCACGACCTTTCTGATCGGAACCCACGACGTCAGGGTGATGGAGCACTCGACGCGCCACATCGAAATGGTGGACGGACGGATCGACAACGATGCGCGCAGCAGCGCTTAGCGCGGTTCTCCTCGCCGCAATCATGGCAATGCCGGTCGGCGCCGACGACTTTCGCGTGCGGACCGAAATCGGGCTGACGTCAAGCAGCGCGGATGCAGCAAGCCAGGAGGCTGACCTGGGATATCGGGACGCGCGGGCGCTGGCCGCGACCGCACGGCTCATGTGGGACAAGTTCGCGGGACCGTTCCGCTTTGAGGTTCACGCTCAGCTCAATGCTGCACATGGCGGCCATGTTGCCTTGGCGTCCGAACTGATGCATGCCGAAGGCCCGCCACGTACCTTGCTGGATCTGAGTGGCGACTGGTCGCACGATCCGGATCAGGCGGTTGCCGGCGTCATCGACCGTGCTTCGGTCGCATACACCAGTGAAAGCCTGGTCCTGAAGACGGGGCGTCAGGCCATCACATGGGGCAGCGGGCTGTTCTTTCATCCATCCGACATCGTGGCCCCGTTTTCGCCCGATGCGGTCGACACCAGTTTCAAGCGCGGCGTCGACATGCTCTACGCTCAGTACCTTTTCGGCAATGGTGCCGATGTCCAGACCATTGCCGTCCCGCGTGCGGAAAGGCACGGCGGGGCAGTGGCCATGGACCTCAGCACCTTGGCAATACGCGGCAGCACGACCTTGGGCAGCCTTGACGGCGCCCTGTTCCATGCCCGCGACCGGGGTGACGAAGTGACGGGACTGAACCTGAGCGGTCCATTGGGCGGGGCGTCCTGGAATGCCGAATACGTCCATTGGCGGCTGGCAGACGACACCACCCGCCCGTCCTGGCTCTTCAACATAACCAACTTCGGCACTTTGGGGGATTGGAACGTTTCCTATTTTGCGGAGTACTTTCGCAACGGCTTCGGCGTGGATGCCTCGGTGCCGTTGGACGCCCTGCCGGCAAACCTGGCAAAGCGGATGTCGACCGGACAGGTCTTCTTCGGCGGTCGGGATTTCCTGGCGCCCGGGGGCCAGCTTCAGGTGACCGCCGATCTTACGATCAGCCCCAGGGCAATCATCAGCCTGAACGACGGCAGCAAGCTTGCCGCGGTCGGCGTCAACTACGCGCTCGGCGACAACACCGATCTGGCTTTCGACGTTTCCAGCCCGTTCGGCGCCAATGGCTCGGAGTTTGGCGGCCGCGAAACATCAGCCGGATCGGGGGTCTTTGCGGGCCCGTCGCGATCAGTGAAGTTGCGATTCATTCATTTCTTCTGACATCATTCCGACGCGTTTCCGAACCGGGTGACGGCCCGGTCCAGTGATGTGCAGGTTGCGCGGTCCCCTTTGCCTGACCACTTGGGGACCATCCAGTTGCAGCCCGTCGTGGAACTCTGCATGCCACAGTCGCGTTGTGTCGGGTTGCTTCGTGCATTCATGTCGGCGGACTTCAAGAGGAGCGGGAAATCAGAACGATCTGAAATTCGGCCGTTCAGAAAGGTTGCAGACGGCGCTCCGATCGACGACCACTTGGGCATGGTGCTGAAGCAGATGAGCCTTCCCGGCCATGGCGAAGGGCAGCCGCCCTTTGTCACAGCGCCTGATCCAGTCCGGAAGCGGACCTTCCATCCGCTCGGAATGAGGCCGAACCGGAACGATTCCAAGTGTCCGCCAGTCCGACTTGCAACAGCCGCGTCGGAAGAAGAATCCCGAAATTCATCAGAATGAAATTGGAATCGGCCTTCAAGCCCCGATGAATGTCCGATTGGTTCGGCAATGGTCAAATGTCGTCAGATAGCTGCACCCAATACGGGCGGTGGTCAGACCCCTGCGCCTCCGCGTCAACCCACTTGCGAATTACGTGCGGCGCCAGTTCCGGGGACAAGAAACAATAGTCCAGCCGCAGCGGCCTTCCGGGTGCGCGGTCCGGAGGGTCCGGCCACCACGTGTGGCCGGGATCGTCATTGCCGTCGGGCGGCGCCAGATGCCAGCTGTCCGCGAACCCATCCGCATGCAGCAGGCGTCCTCCGATGGTCGGGTCGAATTCACCTACGATTTGACAGTATTCCGGCCCCTCGGGCACGGAGTTGAAATCCCCCATCCAGACGGTCTTGTCCGTCATTTCCGGAACCGGCTCCCCGTTGTTCCAGTCGCGGCGAAGGAATTCCTGCCATTCGCTTTCGTTCCGGACCGGCCCTTCTCCGGTCCACGACCCGCCCCTGGCCCGCGCATTTCGGCGGAGATCGAGGAGATGGTCAATTTGCAGCAGGCGCTCACGTATCGAAATCGCGGACAGGTGAATGGAGAACACGCGAATTGGCCCGCGGTCTGAGGCGATGACGCATTCCAGGGCGCCCATGTCCATGTTGAAATTCTGCCGGGTCGCAAGTTTGGGCAAAATGTGCGAGCGGGCCTCCCGAATGGGCCACCGTGACAGGATCATTGTGCCGAATTGGCGTCGCCGCCTGGTGACATGCCCATCCGGGGCGGTCTCACTGGCATCCACGTCAAATGCCGGGCCGTAGCATGAATGATATCGCGGCAACCTCTCCTCGATGAGCGCAACCTGGTCGGCCATGCCGCTGCGCCGCCAATGTCGTTCGACCTCCTGCAGCGCGATGACATCGGCGCCGTGCACGGCCTGCGTTATCCGGTCGTAGTCGTGCTTCCCGTCGAGTCCGAGGGCATACCGGATATTGTACGTGACCAGCTTCATGAACTTTCCGCCAGAATTGCTCCGAAATGGACAGGCACGGATCCAAGCAACTAGTATCCGGCGCTTTCCATCTTCCTGTTCTGCACGACGCCTTCAAGCCAACCCAGCCTGAGTTCGGGGACCGAAGACAAGAGCAGATCGGTATAATCGTCGAATGGCGGCGTCAGCACTTCGGACTTGGGACCATATCGCACCAGTCGCCCCTGATACATCACCGCGATGGAGTCCGAAATCGCCTCGACTGTCGCCAGATCGTGCGTGATGAACATGTAGGCAACGCCTTCATCCGCCTGCAGGTTCAGCAACAGTTTGAGAATCCCGTTGGCCACAAGCGGGTCCAGTGCGCTGGTCACCTCATCGCAGATGATCATCCTGGGCTTGGCGGCAAGCGATCTGGCAATGCAGACCCTCTGTTTCTGGCCACCCGACAATTCGGCCGGATACCGGTCGATGAAGCTCTCGCCCATTTCGATCTGGTCCAGCAGTTCGATCACGCGCCTGCGCTTTTCTGCGCCGCGGATGCCGAAATACATCTCCAGCGGTCGGCCGATGATCGTGGCGACTGTCTGGCGCGGATTCATCGCCACATCCGCCATCTGATAGATCATCTGCAATTCGCGCAACTGTTCCAGGCTCCGGTCCGCGAGCGCCGGCGGAAGCGGCTGATCATCGAACAGGACACGCCCCCTTTCGGGCGGCAAAAGCCCCGTCACCACTCGCGCCAGCGTAGACTTTCCGGACCCGGATTCACCGACCACGGCCAAGGTCTGACCAGGGTGAATTTCGGCCGTGACATCGGTCAGAACCTGTATCTTGCCTTCATAGGATGCCGTGATGTCCTCGAGGCGAAGGATCGGATTGTCCGTGGCGGCCTGTTCCTCATGCGGGATGGAATGCGCAGACACCAGCGCCCGGGTGTATTCCTCTCTCGGCGCTTCGATAATCTGCTGAACGGCGCCATGTTCCACCATCTTGCCATGACGCAAGACCAGAATTTCATCGGACACCTGCGCCACGACGGCAAGATCATGAGTAATGTAGAGCGCCGCCACTCCTGTGTGCCGTATCGCGGTCTTGATTGCTGCCAGCACATCAATCTGCGTGGTCACGTCCAGCGCCGTTGTCGGTTCGTCAAAGACAATCAGATCGGGCTTGGGGCAGAGTGCCATGGCTGTCATGACCCGCTGCAACTGCCCGCCGGAGACCTGATGCGGATAGCGGCTGCCGATGCTTTCAGGTTCCGGCAGGCTGAGCGCACCGAACAGTTCCACAGCGCGTTTCTGTGCCTCTGATCTGGACATGATCCTGTGCAGGACTGTCGCCTCGATCACCTGATCCATCAGCCTGATGGACGGGTTGAAAGAGGCGGCGGCGGATTGTGAGACATAGGTCACTTCGCGCCCGCGCAGATCCCGCAACTGACCGGGACTGATCGTCTGGATGTTGCGGCCGTTAAGCCAGATTTCTCCGCTCAGTCGCAGGCCGCCCCGCCCATAGCGCAGCGTTGACAGCCCCACAGTGGACTTGCCTGCGCCACTTTCCCCGATCAGCCCCATGACGCGTCCGGGCGCCAGCGTCAGCGAAACGCCTTCGACAATGTTGATGTCTTTCGGCCTTTCGCCGGGCGGTCGGACCGTTCCGTCAATTCTGAGATTGCGGACCTCAAGGAGGGTGTCCGTCATCAGCTCCGGCCCCCTTTGAGGTCACTCGTGCGCCGCAAAATCCAGTCGGCCACCAGATTGACAGAGATCGCCAGCACCGAAATGGCTGCCGCAGGGATCAAGGCCGCGGGGATGCCGAATATGATGCCGTCCTTGTTTTCCTTGACCATCCCGCCCCAATCGGACTCGGGCGGCTGAACGCCAAGGCCAAGGAAGGACAGTGACGACAGGAAAAGCACCATGAAGATAAAGCGCAGCCCCAGTTCCGCCACAAGTGTTGAAAGGGCGTTGGGCAGGATTTCCCGGAACACGATCCATGTCAGGCGCTCGCCGCGCAGGCGTGCGGCCTCGACATAGTCCATGACATTGACATCGACGGCAACGGCCCGGGCCAGCCGGTAGACCCGTGTGAAGTCAAGGACTGCCATCACCAGGATCAGGATCAGTACCGTGCTCGGCAGGACCGACAAGACTACCAGCGCGAAGATCAGGCTCGGGATTGACATCAACAGGTCAACGCTGCGTGACATTGCCTGATCGGTCAGGCCGCCGGCCACCGCGGCAGCAAAGCCGGCGACCGCCCCGACACAAAATGACAGGGCCGTGGCGGCAGCGGCGATGAAGATGGTGATGCGGGCGCCGTAGATCATCCGTGACAGCAGGTCCCGTCCCAGATTGTCGGTGCCAAGCCAGAACTGGTCCGAGGCGGGTTCCCAGACATCGCCGACCGTCTCGGCGGGGCTGTAAGGGGCCAGAAATGGCGCAAATGCAGCGACGAAAATCGCCACTCCGGTCAGGATCAGCCCGATCAGCGCACTTATTGGAATTCGGCGAAGCGTCATGGCGCCCCCCTACTTCGGGTGCCGCAGGCGCGGGTTGGAGATGATTGAGACAAGGTCTGCGACCAGATTCAGGCCGATATAGACGGCAGCGAATATGGTGCCGCAGGCCTGCACGACCGGCACGTCACGTTTCGAGACATGATCGACCATGTACTGTCCCATTCCGGGATAGACGAATATCACCTCGACGACGACAACCCCCACCACCAGATAGGCCAGGTTGATCATGACCACATTGACAATGGGCGCGATCGCGTTCGGAAAGGCGTGCTTGCGAATGACGTTAAAGGGCGTCAGTCCCTTGAGTTCCGCTGTTTCGATATAGGCAGATTGCATCACGTTCAGAATGGCGGCCCGGGTCATGCGCATCATGTGCGCCAGCACCACCATGGTCAGGACCATCACCGGCAGGGCAATCGTCCGCAGCTTCTCGCCCAGGGGCATGTCTGCGTTCAGCGTGGCGACCGACGGAAACCATTGCAGCTTTACTGCCAGGAAATAGATCAACAGATAGCCGATGAAAAATTCCGGAAGGGAAATCGAGGCCAGCGACAGCCCGGAAATCATGCGGTCCGGCGTCCGGTCCTGGTAACGCACCGACAGCAGGCCCAGAAAGATTGCCAGGGGAACCGAAAGTGCCGCCGCCCAGCCGGCAAGGAACAGCGTGTTGCCAAGCCGCCCGGCAACCGATTCCCCGATGTCCTTGCCGTTGGAGAGTGCCGTTCCCAGATCGCCGCCCAGGAAGGCAAGGAGCCAGTCAAGGTACCGCTGGACCGCAGGCTTGTTCAGTCCCAGTTCTTCGCGCAGGCTGGCCAGGGATTCCGGCGTCGCGCTTCGGCCAAGAATTGATTGTGCCACGTCGCCGGGCAGGATTTGGGTTCCCGCAAATATCAGGACCGACGCCGCAACAAGCAGCAGGCAGCCCAAGGCAATGCGTTGGGCCGCCAGCCGGATCATCGGGTTGTTCGGCACGTCAGGTCAGAGCAGCCAGGCCTTTACCAGCGCGCCATCGAACATTGAGCCGCCGCCGGGATCGCCGACCCAGCCGCCAAGGCTCGTGCTGACCGCATCAATGAAGTCGTTGAACATGGGAACGATGACGCCACCTTCGTCACGCAAAATGACGGACATCTGGCGATAAAGCTCCTTGCGCTTGGCCAGGTCAAGCTCTGCCTTGGCCTGTGCCAGCAATGCGTCGAAATCATCCCGGAAGAACCGGGTGTCATTCCAGTCTGCATCCGACTTGTACGCGGTCGAGAACATCTGATCCTGCACCGGGCGTCCGCTCCAGTAGGAGGCACAGAACGGCTCCTTGTTCCAGACCTCTGACCAGTAGCCATCGCTTGGCACCCGTTCCACTTGCAGCGGGATGCCGGCCCTTTCCGCGCTCTGCTGGAACAGCTGGGATGCGTCGACGGCGCCCGGAAAGGCTGCTTCAGACACTTTCAGGACGATCGGGCTGCCATCATGGCCGGATTTCTCGTAGTGGAACTTGGCCTTTTCGGGATCGTAGGCGCGCTGCCCCAGATCATCGGAATACAAGGGATAGGCCGCATTGATAGGCGTATCGTTTCCGACGCTGCCATAGCCGCGCAGGATCTTGTCCACCATTTCCTCGCGGTCGATTGCGTATTTCAATGCCAGACGCAGGTCGTTGTTGTCAAAGGGCGCAGTGTCGTTGTGCATGATGAACACGTAGTGGCCCCGGCCCGAGATGCTCTCGATGTTGATGTTGGGGGCGCGGCCCAGCAACTCGGCAACCTTGGGATCGACCCGGTTGATGTAATGGACTTGTCCACTTTGCAATGCAGCCGCCCGCGCCGTGTTGTCATTGAGCACGACAACCTCGATCTGATCTGCATGACCGCGGCCGTCGTCCCAGTAGTTCGCGAACTTGGTAAAGCCATGACGAACACCCGGCTCGTCGAACTCTAGCACGTAAGGACCGCATCCAATGCCGGAGGCCGGATCGTCAAAACCGCCTCCTGGCTGAATCACGAGGTGATAATCCGCCATCAGGTAGACCAGGTCGGCATTCGGGGTTGAAAGCGTCACGCTGAAAATGTCGCCATCAGCACTCATCGACTCGATGCCACGCATGACGCCAAGTGCGCCGGACTGCGAATCATCGGCCGAATGGCGCTCCATGGTCTTGAGCACATCATCGGGCGTCAACGTCTTGCCGTTGTGGAACTCGACTCCCTTGCGGATGCGGAAATGCCAGGTCCTGGCGTCGGCGCTGGACTCAACGCTCTCGGCCAACCGGTTCACGATTTCTCCCTCGGGGCTGACTTCAACGAGAAGATCGCCAAAGGCCGTCAGATTGTGTGAAGGGACACTGCTGGCTGAAAGCGCTGGATCAAGGCTGTTCGTGCTTTCTCCACCCTGAATGCCTGCCTTGATGACGCCACCCTTGTTCGGCCCCATCGCCTTCACGGACGTGGCCAGCAGAGTTCCCGCCATTGCAGTGCTCAGGCCCAATGCCGTAGTCCTGCCAAAGAACTCCCGTCGGCTCATCAGCCCGACGGTGGTGCGTCTCACGTAATCGTCGATCTGTCTGGACATCTCTTTCTCCCTTTTTGTCCCGGCCGAATCCGGGCAATGGGCCAAAACGCCCAAGTCATTCGATCCCGTCGGGATCCATCCCTTGAGCTACTTGCAAGACCCTGAGTGAACGATCACAGGCGATCAACTCACCCAATTCAGACTCTGTCAATTCTTGCGGGATTTCAAGTGCGTTGCCGCGGTTTTCCGTTCCGCCGGCTCGGGATTCCGCCAAATTCCCGCGATTGGTGGATTCCGCGCACGGAAATGCGCCGCCCTGGCACGGCAGGGGCGTGGCCACCGTGCGGATGGGTGCCGCAGTCCCGAGCGCCTCGGGGTGACCGGATCATGGGGAACCTGGCAAGGTCAGCTGGCACGGCGTGTCGTGGACCCCGCCACCTTCCCGCCGACATCCTTGCGGTCGTTGCGACGGTCCGCGCCACGGGAAAGAGCGCCAGGCGTCCCGAAGATCCTTCGACCTCTTGCAGACGATGCGGAGCGTGGCACACCATGCCGGCACGCCGGCGCGGCGCATCATGCGGCGTCGCAAGTCATCGCGAGCCATCCGGCATGCGTGCCCGTGCGGCGATTTCCCAAGTGTTGGGCTTGATCCCGGATCGCGCCGCCACGAGATACGCAACAGGCGGAACAGGAAGGGGAGAAGGTGCAAATGACGGGCGTTCGTGAATCGCTGGCAGCATGGATTGAGCGGCCGGCCGTGCAGCGCATGATAATCGGCGTGATCATCTTCAATGCAATCCTGCTCGGCATGGAGACGTCCGATCTGATCATGACACGTGCGGGCCCGCTCGTGATGCTACTGGACCGGATCTGCCTCGGCATCTTTGCGACCGAGATCCTGGCGAAGCTCTACGCCTACCGCGGCCGGTTCTTTGGAGACGGGTGGAACATTGCGGATTTCATCATTGTCGCCGTTTCGCTCATGCCGGGGGCAAGCACGCTGTCGGTCTTGCGCGCCCTCCGGATTCTGCGGGCGTTGCGTCTCGTGTCCACGGTGCCGAGCCTCCGCCGGGTCATGGAGGGACTGATCGGCGCCCTGCCCGGGATGGCGTCTGTTCTCGGGTTGACAGGTCTTATCTTCTACGTCGGCTCGGTCATCACAACGAAGCTCTTCGGCGGCGACTTCCCCGAGTGGTTCGGCACGATCGGCCGATCGGCATATTCCCTCTTTCAGGTCATGACCCTCGAAAGCTGGTCCATGGGCATCGTTCGAGTTGTCATGGCAGACTATCCCTATGCCTGGGCCTTTTTCGTGCCCTTCATCATTGTCACGACATTCGCGGTCATGAACCTCGTGGTCGGGCTCATCGTGAACGCGATGCAGCAGTCGCACTACGAAGAGCAGTCCGGAGCGACAGACATCTACCGCGACGAGGTTCTTCGCCGCCTTGCCGCCATAGAAAGCCAGCTCGCCGACTTGGACAGGCGAGGGAGAAGGCCCTAGGTTCGGTGGAAATTGCGTTTCCAAGGGCACTGCAGGCATGACGTCGAAATCGCGAGCCTGAATCATCGCGCACGCATCGCTCAGGCGGCTTCGCGAGGGCGACGAAGGCGTCATTGACGAAGAGCAGGGGAATCCGGAAGCCGACAATTCCGACGCATGGAACAGCCGACAAGACATGCTGCTGGCCGGACCTGAGCAGCCGGCAGGGCTAGCGGACCGGGCCGCTTGTCGACCGAATCAACAGCTCGGGCGGTACAAGTTCCCCGCTTTCGGGGGCGCCTTCCTTGATGATGAGCGCGACAATCAGCTTGGCGGCCCTCGATCCGATGGTGCGCGCCGGAATTCGGACAGTCGTCAGGCTTGGCTCGAAATCCTTGGACCCGTGGAAGTCGCCGATCCCCGTGATCGTCACGTCCTCCGGCACCGAGACGCCCGCCCTCTTGAGTGCATGAAGCGCGCCCCAGGCAAGAACATCATTGCCGCATATGATCGCCGTCGGACGTCGCGAACCCGAGATCAGCTTGGCAACCTTGTTCTTGGCGGCGGCGACGCTGTATGGCGTCTCCAGTCGCCAGTCCTTTGCGATTTTCAGCCCTTGGGAGGCGAGCGCATCCTCGACACCGGACAGCCGCTGAAACGCCCGGTCATTTCCCGAAATCGGTGGAAAGACTGCAGCGATCGAGCGATGGCCAAGACGCACCACGTGGTCGCCAATCAAGCGGCCGGCCTGGTAGTTTTCTGAGCCGACGCAGGGCATCGGAGCGTTGTCCGAGTAATTCCAGAGCAGGACCGTTGGCGTGCTTTGCTGCTGCAAAAGGCCATATGTATCGTCGGAGTGTTCCAGGCCGATCAAGGCCATGCCGTCCACCCGATGCTCAAGCATCTTCCGGGCAATCGCATATTCGCGTTCCAGCCGGTAGCCGTGCGAGGCCAGCAGGATCGTGAATCCCCTTTCCTCGACCCTTTCGGAGAAGCTCTGGATCAATTCGGCAAAAATGGCATGATCGACTGTCGGAACAATCATGCCGATCGTGCCGCCGCGAATGCCGTGGATTGTCTGGGCGGCGCGATTGCGGATGTAGCCTAGCCGCCGCACTGCCGCGTCGATCCTCTTGCGAGTCGCCGCTTTGACCAGTTCGGGATGATTGAAGCTGCGCGACACAGTCGAAGGAGACACGCGTGCAGCCTTGGCAACAGCAATGATATCGACCTTTTTTTCTTTCATATCATCGTGTTGGATAGCATATTGCATCCAATAATGAAAACATTTGCAAAACTATTTTCATCACGTATCCTGATCTGTCAACCGGGATGGGAGAAAAAGGGCGCCCGAATTGGACTTTCTGGCTTACTTCGGGGACGTGTTCACGCCGATCAATTTCGGCTTGTTGCTGATCGGCACGATTGGAGGGCTGCTTCTGGGTGCAACGCCCGGGCTTTCGCCGACGATGGCGGTGGCGCTCCTGATACCGTTCACGTTCAAGCTGGAACCTGCGCAGGGGCTGATCCTTCTGGGCGCGGCCTACACGTCCACCGTCGCAGGCGGGGCGGTCAGCGCGATCCTGCTGAAGATCCCGGGCGCGCCGGCCAATATTGCCACGACGCTTGACGGCCACACGATGGCCAAGAAGGGTCAGGGCGCGCGGGCGCTGCAGCTGTCGTTCCTGGCTTCTGCCGTCGGTGGCGTCTTCGGCGTACTCCTGCTGATATTTCTCACTCCGGTCCTGGCGCAATGGGCTCTGGCCTTTGGCCCGTCGCACCTCTTTTGGCTGGCGATTCTTGGTGTCACCGTGATCGGTACGCTCGATTCCAGCTCGGTGGTGAAGGGCCTGCTGTCCGGATGTATCGGGCTTTGGCTCGCCACCGTGGGGTTTGACGACATAATGGGTGCGCAACGGTTCATATTTCACGATGCCGTGTCTGGCGGGATCAACGTGATCCCGGCGTTGATCGGTCTCTTTGCGATCCCGCAGGTGATCGGCATGTTCGCCAAAGGGCGGCGGTCGCTCGATGCCGAGATCCTGACCGTCGAACGTCATCCGATCTCCATGGCCTTCGGCGAGGTGTTTTCGCGGTTGCGCGCGCTGTCCATCGGCACAATCACGGGCTCGGTCATCGGTTTGATCCCGGGTGTCGGCGGACAGATCGCCGGGCTGGTCGCGTATGACCAGTCCAAGAAGATGAGCCCTGAACGCGACAAGTTCGGAACCGGCCATTCCGAGGGCGTGATCGCGGCGGAGAGCGCCAACAACGCAATGGTTGGACCTAGCCTCGTCCCGCTTCTGACCTTGTCGATTCCCGGTTCCCCCACGGCGGCGGTGCTGCTGGGGGGCCTCCTGATCCACGGCATTTTCCCTGGCTCGGACCTGTTCGACAACCATCCCGACGTGGCCTGGACGTTCATCAACTCGATGCTGATTGGACAGATCCTGATGTGCATTTTCGGGCTTTACATTGCCGGGCTGGCCGCGCGCGTCGCTCAGGTGCCGAACGCGGTCATGGCCGCGGTGGTGCTGGGCTTGGCGGTTTTCGGCAGCTATTCCGTGCAGCATTCGATGGGCGACGTTTATGTCATGGCCACCCTCGGAACCGGGATGTATTTCCTTGAACGCTTCGGCTTTTCGGCAGCGCCGCTGGTTCTGGGCTTGATCCTGGGACCGATCGCCGAGGCAAATTTCGTGCAAGGATCCATGATCGCCAACGCAACGTCGAGCATCGGCAGCTACTTCTTTACGGGGCCGCTGAACCTGGTGCTGATCGCCATCGTGGTTGCGTCGGTCGGCTATTCGGTCTGGCAGGAACTGCGCCACCGCCGACTCTCGGCGCAGGAGAAGGTGATGGCCAAGAAAGACGCGATCACATGACCGATCTGCCGCGCACCCAACACATTGTCGCCAGCGGGCTTGTGGCCGCAGTTGGCGTTTCCGTGGCGTATGTCAGCTTTACTCGGGAACCGGCGGCCGCGTTTCTGTTCCCCCGGATCATCTCGACGGTTTTTGTCGTGCTGGCACTCTTGACATTCGGCAAGGCGCTCCTTGGCAAAACAAGGGTCGGCACGGGTCTGGACCGGGAGGCGATGATCAATATCGCGCCGGGATTGGCCGTGTCGCTGATCTTCGTCTTCTGGGCAGCGCATGCCTTGGGTTTCTATACGGCCTCGACCATCGCATTTTTCGTTTTGCTGTCGCTTTACGATCCTGCCCCGCACGGGGAGCTCAAGAGCTGGATCAAGCGCATTCTCATCACCGCCGGATTTCTGGTGGTCATGTACGGTCTCTTCGCGAGACTGCTGAGCGTCTTCACGCCGCGAGAGATCTTCTTCTGAACCGCATGAGCGGCAGATCAACCAGTCCAAAAGGAGGACCAACATGAAGAACCTGATAGCATCCGCCGCCATCGCGCTGACGGCCCTGGCCGGCGGCGCGTTGGCCGACGAAAACTACCCCGAGCGCCCCATCATGTTGATGGTAAGCTACGGTGCCGGAGGCGCAACTGACTTCCAGGCGCGAATCGTGACCATGACTGCGGGCAACGAGGATGCACTCGGCATGCCGATCGCGATCATCAACAAGCCGGGCGCCGGCGGCCGCGTCGGCTGGAACTGGTTCGCCGGGCAAGCGGAATCCGACGGCTATACGCTCGGCGCCTACAACGTCCCGCATTTCATTGCTCAGTCGATCGAAGGCGGCGTGTCCTATGCCGCCGACAGTTTTGAACCCATCGCCAACTGGGGTGCAGACCCGGCAGTGTTCGTTGTCGCCGCGGACAGCGAATTCAACTCGATGAACGACGTGGTCGACTATGCGGCGGCCAACCCGGGCAAGCTGACGTTCTCGGGCGCGGGTCTCTTCGTCGGTCACCACATCGCCGCGTTGCAGCTGGAAAAGGCCGCCGGGGTGAAACTGGCCTACATTCCGAACGACAAGGGTGGTGCCGGCGCAATGAAGGCCGTCATCGCCGGCGAAGTTCTTGGCGGCGTCAACAACCTGTCGGATGCGTTCCGGGCACGCGAGGCTGGCAATGTCAAGATCCTCGGCGTCTTCGATCTGGAACGGAATGATTTCCTTCCCGACGTGCCGACGCTGAAGGAGCAAGGCTTCGACATCGACAACTCGTCGGTGAACTTTCGCGGTGTGATGGTACCCAAGGGCACGCCGCAGCCGATCATCGACAAGCTGGCTGCAGTGGTGCCGACCATGTTCGCCAATGGCCGCGTGGCTTCCAAGATGAAGGCCGGTGGCTCGCCCATGCATATCATGACCCGTGACGAGGTGATCGAGATGTGGAAGGCCCGCGAAGTTGCCCTGAAAGAGTTGCTCGCCGGACTCTGATGCCACGAGACCAAGCGTAGGGTGGGCTCTATGCCCACCCTGCCGCAATTGCCGACGGACAGTTCCATGAACGCCCCCGATCCCATCGCAGAACTGGACGCCATCGTTGCACGGTCCCGCTCTGCGCAGGCCGCCTACGAGCGCGGGGGCAGCCAGAACCGTTACGACCGCGCCGCACAGGCCGTCGCCTGGGCGATCATGGAGCCCGCGCGCAACCGCGAACTGGCCGAGTTGGCCGTGGCCACGACCGGGCTCGGCAACGCGACCGACAAGATTGTCAAGAACCATCGCAAGACACTGGGGTTGATGCGCGACATCGCGGGCGTGCGGACACATGGCGTGATCCGAGACGACGCAGAAACCGGCATCACCGAAATTGCCCGTCCGATGGGAGTCATCGGGGCTGTCGTGCCCTCGACCAATCCGGTCGCGACGCCTGCGAACAACATCATTAACGCGCTGAAATGCGGCAACTCGATCGTGGTGGCGCCTTCGCCAAAGGGCGCCGCCTCGTGTGAGCGATTGCTGGAGTTCGTGCACGCCGAGTTCGCAAAGACCGGCGAGGACCCCGACCTGGTCCTCATGGTCCCTGCGCCCGGTTCGAAGGAGAAGACCCAACGCTTGATGAAGGTCTGCGACAAGATCATCTGCACGGGCAGCCAGGACAACGTCCACCGCGCCCAGACCGCAGGCACGCCTGCCGCGGCCGTCGGCACGGGCAACGCGACCGTGATCGTCGACGAGACCGCGGATCTTGAAGCCGCGGCCGAGAAGATCCGTGCGTCAAAGACATTTGACAATGCCACGTCCTGCTCGTCGGAGAATTCGGTCGTGGTTGTTGATGGGGTCTACAAGGCCTTCGTGGCCAAAATGGCTCTGGCCGGCGGCGCGCTGATCGACGACGAGGCGGGCCTCGTCGCCAAGCTTTGGCCGGACGGGCGCCTGAATCGGTCGGTTGTCGCCCAGGACGCTGACAAAATGATAGCCGCCTTGGGACTCGAAGTTCCCGAAGGCGCTGAATACATCGCCGTGCAGACCAGCGGCGTTGGCCCTGACCATCCGCTGTCGGGTGAGAAACTCAGTCGGGTTCTGGCACTCTATCGTGCCAGGGATTTTGATGACGCGGTCAGGATCACGCGCGAAATCCAGTTGCACCAGGGAGCCGGGCACTCGGTGGGATTGCACTCGACCGATGGCGGACGGGCCATGACACTCGCCACCGCCATTCCGACATGCCGCGTCATCGTCAACCAGGCACATTGTTTCGCCACCGGCGGGGCGTACAACAACGGCTTGCCGTTTTCGCTGTCAATGGGTTGCGGATCCTGGGGCGGCAACGCGATCGACGACAACCTGCACTGGCGCCACTTTCTGCAATCGACCAAGATCGTCCGAAAAATTCCGTCGCGTGAACCTTCGCTCGACGACATCTTCGGCGGGTACTGGCGAGATGTTGGCAGATGACTCCGTCTGACGACCATCCGCCCAAGGGCACGGTTGGCGACTGGCTGGACTCGCGGGCGAGACGTGGCGGCGCGGCAGTCGTGTTCCCCGAAACCGGGCGCACGCTCCTATGGACCGAACTGCGCGCCGCTGCCCGCCGCTTCGCCGCCGCCCTGACCGCCCGGGGCGCGAACAAGAGCGACAGCGTCGTCATCGTCGCTCCGAACGGGCCGGAGGCAGTGACGGCGCTTTACGGCACGCTCGTCGGCGGTTTTCGCGCGACAATGATCAACCTTGCCGCGGGTCGTGACGCGATTGCATATGCGCTGGAACACTCGGAGGCGCGGCTTGCCTATGTGCATGCCGACGCGCGCGCAATGTTCGACGACGCAAATGGCACCGCGATCCGCGCCGTGCCGTTGGATGCGGACGGCGATGCACCGCTGCTCGATGTCAGGCCAGGTGACGACGCACTGCTGATGTATACGTCGGGCACGACGGGTCGGCCCAAGGGGGTGGTACACACCCACGCGAGTCTGCTTGCGGGCGGCTGGACGACTTCAATCGCCCATGACTTGACGGCGCGAGATCGTGGCTTCTGCGCGCTGCCCATCTATCACATCAACGGGCTGTGCGTCACCGTAATGGGGAGTCTCGTTTCCGGCGGCTCGTTGGCGATGGTGGCAAAGTTCTCGGCCTCGCGCTTTTGGGTTCAGGCCGCGGAAGGCAAGGTCACCTGGTTCTCGGTCGTCCCGACGATCATCTCGCATCTCCTGCATGGCGCGGGAGAGCCTGACCCTGCCTGCCGGGCGCGCATCCGTTTCGGACGCTCGGCCTCCTCGGCCTTGGCAGTGGAAACGCAGACAGCATTTGAGGCGCGTTTCAACGTGCCCATCGTCGAGACCATGGGGCTGACCGAAACCGCGGCGCAGATCCTTTCGAACCCCCTGCCGCCCGGGCTTCGAAAGATTGGCTCGCCCGGGATTGCCTATGGATGCGAAGTGGCCGTCCAGGGAATTGATGGCGCAGAGGTGGCGCGCTGCAATGAAGGTGAAATCGTTGTACGCGGCCCAAATGTCATGCGCGAATATCTCAAGGACCCCGGGGCCACCGAAGCGACGTTTCGCGACGGTTGGCTTCGGACCGGCGATCTCGCGCGCATGGATGAGGACGGGTACGTCTTCGTGACCGGACGCCTGAACGAGCTAATCATCAAGGGTGGTGAAAACATCGCGCCGCGCGAGGTGGATGAGGCGCTCTATGCACATCCCGACGTTGTCGAGGCGGCCGCGTTTGCCCGAATCTGCAGCCGATACGGTGAAACCGTCGAAGCCGCCGTGCGAATTCGGACCGGGTCTCCGCTGGAGGCCAGCGATCTCGTCAATTTCTGCAGGGAACGGCTCGGGAAATTCAAGACGCCGGACGCGATTCATTTCCTGGACGAGCTTCCGAAGGGGCCGTCCGGCAAGATCCAAAGGCTGAAACTCGCAGAGCTCTTGTGAGCAAGACGATCGATCCCGGAATTCTTGGCCCGAGAGCGGATGGCCGAGCAGGAGCGCAGCCGGCATCAGCGAGGGCAGCGATCTGCGGGGTGGCGATGTCCTTCGAATAATGACGTGATTTCAGTCATCTGGAATCAAGCGGGACCGAAGCCGCGTTCCGCGCCGTGCACTTGGCGACCTGCTCGGGACGCACTAGGTTCTGGCACATGATCGTCGAGATCGGACACATCGCCCTGATTCTGGCCCTAGCCGTTGCCTGCCTGCAGACGGGGTTGCCCCTTGTCGGCGCGCACAGGCGCTGGAGTGCGTGGATGGCTGTGGCTGAGCCGGCGGCGCTGATGCAGGCAGCTCTCCTTGCAGTGGCGTTCGCCGCCTTGACCCATGCATTCGTGACGTCGGACTTCTCGGTCCGCTTGGTGACGGCGAATTCGCATACGCTGAAACCGATGATTTACAAGGTCTCCGGCGTTTGGGGGAACCACGAAGGCTCCATGTTGCTCTGGTGCCTCATCCTCGCATTCTTCGGAGCCCTTGTTGCCATGTTCGGGCGCAATCTGCCCGACGGGCTCAGGGCGCGCGTGTTGGGGGTCCAGGGATCCATAGGTGTCGCCTTCCTGAGTTTCCTGATCTTCACGTCGAACCCGTTCGTCCGCCTCGACGCTCCTCCCATGAACGGGCGCGACCTGAATCCGTTGCTGCAGGATCCGGGCCTCGCCTTCCACCCGCCCTTTCTTTACCTGGGCTATGTCGGCCTATCCATGTCGTTCTCCTTTGCTGTTGCGGCCCTGATAGAGGGTCGCGTGGACGCGGCATGGGGCAGGTGGGTCAGGCCTTGGACGCTGCTGGCATGGCTCATGCTGACCGTCGGCATCGCCCTTGGTTCCTGGTGGGCCTATTACGAGCTCGGCTGGGGCGGCTTCTGGTTCTGGGATCCGGTCGAGAACGCTTCATTCATGCCTTGGCTGATCTCCGTGGCGCTCCTGCATTCCGCGATTGTCGTCGAGAAACGCGAGGCGCTGAAGAGCTGGACGGTGCTCCTCGCGATTCTCGCCTTCGGGTTTTCGTTGATAGGCGCGTTCATTGTGCGCTCAGGCGTTCTGACAAGCGTGCACGCATTCGCGAATGATCCCGAGCGCGGAGTCTATCTGCTGGCCATTACCGGCGTCTTCATGGGCGGTGCGTTGCTGCTCTTTGCAGCACGCGCCAGCGCAATTCGCAGCGTCGGCGTCTTCGGGACGGTCAGCCGGGAAGGTGCGCTTGTGCTGAACAATGTACTGCTGGCGGTTGCGGCGCTCGTGGTGTTCATTGGCACCGTCTGGCCTCTCGTGGCCGAACTGGCGTTTTCGCGAAAGGTTTCGGTTGGGCCGCCCTTCTTCGATGCATCATTTACGCCGTTCTTCATGGCGCTCGCCGTGATCCTTCCCATTGGAGCCGTAATGCCGTGGAAGCGGGCGAGACCTGGGCGGATCGTCCGGGCCGTATGGCTTGCGGCCGTGGGAGCCTTCGGCATCGCGGCATTCATTTGGATGATCGGAACGGGGCAAACCATATTGGGTCCGGTCGGGGCGTTCCTTGGCAGCTGGGTCATTCTCGGTGCAGTTTCGGATCTTTGGGCACGAACTGGACGGGAGCATTCGGGAAGGCTGCATCGCGCCATCAGGTTGCCGCGTTCCGATTGGGGCCGAGTCGTGGCGCATGCGGGTCTTGGAATCACGATTGTTGGAATCTCGCTCCTGCTCGCCTGGGAGGTTGAGGACATACGCATAGCCAAGGAGGGAGAGACCTTTTCGGTTGGTGGCTACGAACTCACGCTAGCGAGTGTCGAAGAGGTTCGGGGACCAAATTATCACTCAACGACTGCGGCGTTCCGCGTGGCTCGGAACGGGAACGCGGTGGCGGTACTCCGTCCGGAAAGGCGAATTTACCCCGTTGCCGGGATGCCGACCACGGAAGCCGCCATCGACAACGGAGTCTTCCGGGACGTGTACCTGGTGATCGGGGAACTGCAGGACGGTGGCGGCTGGGCCGTACGGACCTACATAAAGCCGTTCGCGAACTGGATATGGTCAGGGGCGGTCATCATGGGGCTTGGCGGTGCGCTGTCGCTAAGCGACCGACGGTTCCGGGTGGCGGCCGACGCACGGCGGCGAGCGATGCACGTGGTTGCGGAATGATCTTGCGAGCGCTCCTCCTGACACTGATCGCCGGGGCCGCCTGGGCCGTCGAGCCCGACGAGATGCTTGATGATCCGGCCCGGGAATCGCGCGCACGAGACATTTCGAAGGGGCTCCGCTGCCTGATCTGCCGGAACGAATCAATTGATGAATCCGATGCCGACCTTGCCCGTGACCTGCGCCTCCTTGTCCGGGAGCGAATAGTCGAAGGGGACAGCGACAAAGAGGTTGTTGCCTTCGTCGTCGAACGCTACGGCGAGTATGTGCTCTTGAACCCGCAGCGGAAGGGCATCAATCTCGTGCTTTGGGCCGCCGCCCCGGTCCTGTTGCTGACGGGGCTTGCCGCCGCCAGGATTTTTTTGGTCCGTCGTCGGCGTTCCGCGAGTCCCGATGCGCTCACGGCGGCGGAAAGGGCACGTCTTGCCGAGTTGATGGACGAGTAGGCAGCCCGGATGCCAAGGTCGGCATCGTCAATTGACGCTTTCGCCGGAGTGCCTGTTCACCTATGTCGATTGCATCCACCAAGGAGGCGTCTTTCCCATGGAGTATCAGACCATTCGCTTGTCATACACTGGCGATTGCGCGGAAATCACGCTTGACAGGCCCGACTTGAAGAACGCGCTCAATGGCCAAATGCGCGCGGAATTGCTGGACGCCATCAAGGAGGCGTCCGACGCGGCGCGCGTGATCGTGCTGACCGGGGCGGGAGACGCCTTTTGCTCGGGGCAGGATTTGACGGACGCGCAGCGTTCGTTGTCAAACGCCAATCTCGAGCGGACGCTCAGGGACGAATACATGCCCCTGTTGCGCGCGATCTTCGACTGCAAGGTGCCGACGATGTCGGCGGTGAACGGCGCCGCCGCCGGCGCGGGAGCGAACCTCGCATTGGCATCCGACATCGTGATTGCGTCCGAGCGGGCGGTGTTCCTGCAAGCGTTTGCCCGGATCGGTCTCATTCCCGATGCGGGCGGAACCTACTGGTTGCCGCGCCAGGTCGGATTTGCTCGCGCCATGGGGACGGCGCTCTTCGCCGAGCCAGTGCCTGCACGCCAGGCTGCCGATTGGGGAATGATCTGGGAAGCGGTCCCGGACGACGAATTTGAGGTGGTTTGGCGGAAACGGGCGACGCAGCTGGCGACGGGGCCGACCGAGGCCTACCGCCGGGCCAAGGAAGCAATCCGGAACACGTACGATAACTCGCTCGAAGAGCAACTGATCCTTGAAGCCAGGTTGCAGGGGCGCTGCGGCAAGACCCGGGACTTCCGCGAAGGCGTGATGGCATTCCTCGAAGGCCGGCCGGCGGAATACGAGGGGCGCTGATTCACGAATTGCCCTCGGCGTTCAGCGGTTCTCCACGTCGACATAGTCGCGCATGCCAGGACCGACATAGAGCTGTCTCGGCCGACCGATCTTCATCTGCGGATCGGCGATCATTTCTTTCCACTGGCTGATCCAGCCCACCGTGCGTGCCAATGCGAAGATCGGCGTGAACATCGAGGTCGGAAAACCCAGCGCATCCAGGATGATGCCGGAATAGAAGTCGACATTCGGATAGAGTCGCCTTTCCTTGAAATACGGGTCTTCAAGTGCGAGTTTCTCGAGTTCCATGGCCACCTGAAGTGTCGGGTTGTTCGCGATGCCAAGGAGACCGAGGACCTCGTCGGCGGACTGCTTCATGACCCGCGCGCGCGGGTCGAAGTTCTTGTAGACCCGGTGACCGAAGCCCATCAGCCGGAACGGATCGTCCTTGTCCTTGGCGCGATCAATGAATTCCGGGATGCGGTCAACCGACCCGATTGCGCGCAGCATCTCGAGGCACGCCTGGTTGGCACCCCCGTGGGCCGGGCCCCACAGGCAGGCAATGCCGGCGGCAATGCAGGCGAACGGGTTGGCGCCGGACGAGGATGCCAGCCGCACGGTTGAAGTCGAGGCGTTCTGCTCGTGATCGGCATGGAGCGTCAGGATACGGTCCATTGCCCTGCTGAAGATCGGGTTCACCTGGTATTCTTCGGCAGGAACGCTGAAGCACATGCGAAGGAAGTTCGCGGCGTAGTCGAGATCGTTCCGGGGATAAACGAAGGGTTGTCCGATGTGGTACTTGAAGGCCCAGGCCGCGATCGTCGGCATTTTCGCCACAAGCCGAATGGAGGCAACTTCGCGCTGCCAGGGATCGCTGACATCCGTCGAGTCGTGATAGAAGGCCGACATTGCGCCAACCACGCCGACCATGATCGCCATCGGGTGGGCGTCGCGACGAAATCCGCGAAAGAAGTTGACCATCTGCTCATGCAGCATGGTGTGGGTCGTCACGCGGCCTTCGAAATCTTCGAGCTGTTCCGCCGATGGAAGTTCGCCGTACAGGAGCAGGTAGCAGACTTCCAGGAAATGCGACTTTTGCGCAAGCTGGTCGATTGGATAGCCGCGGTGCAGCAAAATGCCTTCTTCGCCGTCGATGAACGTTATCGTGGAGTTGCATGATGCGGTCGAAGTGAACCCGGGATCGTAGGTAAAGACTTCGGCGTCACCATACAGCCTGCGAATGTCAACCACGTCCGGGCCGCAGGTTGGCGAGAACATTGGAAGATTGAATTCCTTGCCGTCGATATGCAGCCTGGCCGATTTCGGAGACTTTTTCATGAACTTCTCCACCCCTTGTATCCTTGCCGATCAGGCACCTCGCGCCTGTCAGACGTCAGCGGTCAGCATGAGGCATCTGCCAGCCTGAGAATGGTTTCGCCACGTCCTAGCACCAGCATCATGTCGAAAATGCTGGGAGAGACATTGCGTCCGGCCAATGCGATCCGGATGATGCTGGCGAGCTTTCCGAGCTTGATGTGATTTGCCTCGGCGAACTGCCGCACGATGCTTTCCAACGTGCCGCGCTCCCAATTAGCATTTTGCAGGTGCGGCGTCAATTCCGACAGCATGCGATTGCATGTCGCATCCTGCTCGCCGACGTTCCCTGGATCAGGGACGACCGGCCGGGATGTCAGTACGAAGCGCGCCATTTCAAGAAGGTCGGGAAACGTCTTTGCCCTGTCCTTCAAGCAGTGCATTGCGCGTTCCAGGTCCGATTTCTGCGTGGCGGTCAGTGGATCCCTGCCAGAGAACGCGAGGTAGTCCTGGATTCCTTCCAGAATTTCCGCATCGGCGGACATTGTGGCAAAGTGCCTGCCCGAAATGTATCCGAGTTTCTTTGCGTCGAGACGTGCGGGCGATTTCTTGATCCCGGTAAGGTCAAACCAGGCCATTGCCTCTTCCATGGTGAAGATTTCATCGTCTCCGTGGCTCCACCCGAGGCGCAGGAGATAGTTCCGCATGCTTGCGGCGGGATAGCCCATGGCCGCCCAATCCTGGATCCCGAGCGCACCGTGTCGCTTGGACAGCTTCTTGCCGTCTTCTCCATGGATCAGCGGAACATGGGCCCAGACGGGCGGTTCCCATCCCATGGCACTGTAGACCAGCATCTGCCGGGCGGCGTTGTTCAGGTGATCATCGCCCCGGATGACGTGGGTGACGCCCATGTCGTGATCATCAACGACGACTGCCAGGTTGTAGACCGGCGTTCCGTCGGACCGGAGCACGATCATGTCGTCGAGCTGGTCATTCCGGATGGTGACATCATCCTGAACCCTGTCTTGCACTTTCGTTGCACCATGGTTGGGGGCCTTTACGCGTATGACGTAAGGTTCATCCGGGTGACTGCTCTCCTGCGCGTCCCGCCAGGGAGACCGGAATGCGGACGAGTCGCCTTCCTTTCGCGCCTTGTCACGGTGTGCGGCGACCTCTTCCTGGCTCAGGAAGCACTTGTAGGCCGAACCCCTGGAAAGCATTTCGCGCGCCACTTCCGCGTGACGGCCAGCACGTTCGAACTGGCTGACTGCGTCTCCGTCCCAGTCGATGCCGAGCCAGTTGAGTCCGGCGAAAATTGCTTCCGTCGCTTCGGGCGTCGATCGTGCGCGATCAGTGTCCTCGATGCGAAGACGGAAGGATCCGCCCGCATGGCGTGCGTAGAGCCAGTTGAACAGAGCGGTGCGTGCGCCCCCGATATGCAGGTTTCCGGTGGGCGAAGGCGCGAAGCGAGTGACAACAGGAGAATCGGTCATCGGCTGGCAAACCTGGCAAGTTCCATGGCGGCGGCGGATCCGCATGGGGTGTAGTCAAGGCGTTCCAGAGTGACAAGGGCAGGTTGGTCCGATCAATGGATGAGGCCCGTTTCGCGGCCAGGGACGGGAGTGACACGCGCCATGCCGGCAGGAACGCGAACGCGCGATGTCCGGATGTTTCTGCAAGCAAGGCAAGCCCGCGGCGGGTCATGACAAGGCAAGACGCGCCGGACATGTCGACCGCTTCCGACGGGAACGCAGGAACTCAAGGAAGTCGTGACTTTCGAACCACGCACCGGGCCGTCACGCATCCGGCCATGCCCAGGCTGCGTGACGGCCCGGACAGGTTCAGTAGCTGCGCATCAGACCAACGAGGCGCCCCTGGACCTTGACCTGGTCGTCTCGGAGAAGTCGGGTCTCGTAAGACGGGTTTGCAGCCTCCAGCGCAATCGTGTCGCCGGACCTGCGGAACCGCTTGAGCGTGGCCTCATGGTCATCGACCAAGGCGACCACGATGTCGCCGTTGTCCGCCGTGCTGGTTTCCCGAATGACAACGACGTCGCCCTCATTGATGCCGACATCGATCATGGAATCGCCCATCACTTCAAGCGCGTAGTGACGGCCCCGGCCCATCAATTGGTCTGGCACGGCCACGTTGTGGCTGACCTCGCTGATCGCCTCGATCGGCACGCCCGCCGCGATCCGGCCCATGACCGGCACCTCCATTGCAGGCCTTTCCACGCCGGCAGCGTCGGCGGGAGAAGGGGCCGCGCCATCCTTGTCGCCACGGATCACATGCGGCTCGAATCCTGTTTCTCTTTCCAGGGCCTCGGGAAGTCTGACGATCTCGAGCGCACGCGCCCGGTGCGGCATGCGGTGGATGAAGCCGCGTTCTTCCAGGGCCGTGATCAACCTGTGGACTCCCGATTTCGATTTCAGACTGAGCTCGTCCTTCATCTCCTCGAAGGAAGGCGGAACTCCCTCGAGCTTAATTCGATCACGTATGAACCTGAGCAGTTCAAGTTGCTTGCGGGTAAGCATTCGCTTCGTCTCCTCTACTCGATTGGGCAGCACTTCGGCTGCGTTCGCCGATGTTCTATCCGTGTTCGCCTTTTGTGTCAAGCCTGGCGACTTCGCTGGCTTGGACTGCAGGACAATTTTGTTCATGAATTGTGCCGATGCGAACTGGGGGAGAAAGAATTTCCGAGGCTGAACCACACTTTGCGGGACGAGTGCAGATTTCCCTTATCTCCGAGTGGTTAGTGGACGATTCGGCGATGCTGTCCAAGAGGCGTGGATCGGAATCTCCGACGGGCATGATGCCGGTCGCGCCACACGGAAGCTTGATCTGGCCAGACCCCTCTCGGCCAAATGAACGTTGTGGCCGTGCCATGTGCCATGTCGAGCAAAATGCCAGGGTCCGCATTCCCCCGAGTCGTTTGGCTTGATCAATAGTGAAATCGGAGAGCCGAGATTTCCAGCGCCCTTTCTTCGCCCTTCCCTGAGGCACGATACACCATTCTGTGCTCGCGCGTAATCCGTCGCGACCACCAGCCAGACAAGTCTCCCCTGAGCGGTTCGGGCTTGCCAATGCCCTGAAATTGCGTTCGCTTCGTGTCGTTGATCAAGTCGTTGACCCGTCGGAAGATCTTCTCGTCAGTCTGCTGCCAGTAAAGGTAATCTTCCCAGGCCCCGTCAGAGAATATCAACCTCATCTTCAATTAGCTCTCTCTCAATGCCGTGCCCTGAGTCCAATTGGGCGATAGACTCTCGCAGCCGGGCGGCGTTCGCACGAGAGGAAAGGAGGTGAAGCGTCGACTGGATTGAATCCCACTCATCCTTCCCAACGATGACCACAGCTTCCCGACCCGAGCGGGTAATTGCAATTTCTGTCTTGTCATGGATTGCTCGATCCATAACCGTTTTCAGGTGCTTGCGTGCGTCGGTGTATGTCAGAATTTCCATAATGATGCAGTTCTTCGCGCGACCGGTTTGCCTGTTTGTTCAATATGTACAGCATCCTGTGCATGTCAAGGGGTCTTTCTCGGCAGCCAATCACCTTGGTCGCGTCCAACGGAGCGATCGCGGTCTTGGTTTCCGGCTCGCGAGTCTCCCGGGGATCTTCGCAGCCTTGCGTGCCGTCGCTCTGAATCGTCCGCCGCCGCCGTTTCGCGCCTGGTCTGCCAGATTGCGATCATGCAGTCCTCGGATTCGATCCTCACCTTCTCGTGGCAGGAGCCAATTGCTGTTCGCAATGATCACAGCGCGTGGAAAGGGAGCAGGCCTCTTCGTGCACGATACTGCTCCCCTCACGCGGGCACGCGCCAAGAATTCGAGTGTGAAGGCATGCTTCCCCTTATCCGGGTCATGCTTGCGTCAAGAAGATTGGCTGCACTCTCTATGCGCAACTCGCCTTGAGTTGCGTCGCGAGGTCTATCCAAGCGCCCTCATTGCAATTTTGGCGCATGCCTCTGCGTCACTGAGCGCATCATGATGCTCCAGCGCGATCCCAAGGTGCTGACAGACGACCGGGAGCCTTGCCGACCGCAGTTTCGACATTTTGCGTGCCATACTGACCGTGCAGCGAAACCGGTAACGGGGTGGAGATATGCCTGCACGCCTGCAGCACGCGTGCAAAACTTGCGAGTCAAACGATGCATTATGCGCGACCAGGAAATCCGCCTTGTCCAGCAGGCGCCGCAGTTCGGGCCAAAGTTCGCCAAAGGATGGGCTGTCACGGACATGGTTCCAGGTCAGGCCATGAATATGCGTGAAGGCGAACTTCTTTCTCGGTGGCCGGATAAGCCGATGGAAACGCTCCACGATGCGATTGTCCTTGACGTGCACGACACCGATCGAGCAAGCGCTGTCGGAGCGGCGGTCTGCCGTTTCAAAGTCAATTGCCGCGAAATTGGTCATCCGCCGCGAGCAGTAGCATCTGCGCAGCGCGCCGTCACCATCGGGTGGAGCGATGCGAACTGCGCGGTGCCCAAGGTCCTGCACACCGCCGTTGCTCCGGGATCCTCCTGAGATCTGGAAGCACGTCGAAGGGTCGTGATTCGCGACGTCTCGGGGTTCCCGTTGGTTCCGGCCCTTGGGCAGAGGAGGCCCATGGACCGACTTCCGCAACTCGCGGGTCACGAGGCCCGTAGCTCCTTGATTTTCCGGAATCCGACCCGAAAGGTCGGCTCTGCACGCAATCTCGGGAGCTCGGGCCCTTGAAAGCAAGGCGCGCTCCGCGCCGAAGCCCGAAGAGTCCGGCAGTCAGAATTCGACGAACGCAACCGCATCGCCAGCATCCAGCGCTGGCGAATCCGGCGGACGAACGATCAAGGCGTTCGCGCCCGAAAGGATCGTCAGAAGTGAGCTGTCCTGGCGTTCTTCCGGTGCGACGAGGTCGTTGGTGACCTGTGCCCGCATGTAGTGTTCGCGTGGACCGTTGGCGTCGACCGAGGCCGACAGCCTTGCCGTGCGCCGCGCGAGAGGTCGTGCCTCAAGCCCCTGCATGGCCCGCAGCATGGGCCTGAGGAAGACATGACCGCAAACCATCGAGGAGACCGGGTTGCCTGGCAGGCCCACCATCGCCGTACCGTTGAGACGACCAGCCAACATCGGCTTTCCTGGCCGAATCGCAACCTTGTGGAAGGCGCGTTCGAAGCCCATCCTTAGCGCTGTGCTGGCAACGAGATCATGCATTCCGACGGACGCACCTCCGATCGTGACGATCAGGTCTGCATCTTCAGCCATGCCAAGAGCGGCCTCGAGGGAGGGTGCGGTGTCGGCGCAGATCGGCAGCATGCGGGCGGCGCCCCCCTCCGACTCGACCATGGCCGAAAGCCCAAATGCGTTCGAAGCGATGATCTGGTCCGGACGTGGGGATTCGCCGGGCATGACCAGTTCGTCGCCCGTCGCGATCAACGCAACGCGCGGCTGGCGGGCGACCACGATCCCGGGCGCGTTCATCGATGCTGCAAGCGTGATGTCTGCAGGCGACATCCGGCGCGGAGCGTCGATTCGGAACCCCGCCACAAAGTCCGTGCCGACCTCGCGAATGAATGGTTCCGGGTCTGCCCCGGCTGCAACACGGATCCGGTCGCCTTCGCGAGTCACGTCTTCCTGGATGATTACGCGCGTGGCGTTTTCGGGAACGGGCGCGCCTGTAAAAATGCGCACGGCCTCCTCGGGTCCGATCGCGCCTTCAAAGCCTCGACCCGCTGCGGACTCACCGACAACGGAGTAGTTTTCCGCTTCTCCCGCGACTGCATAGCCGTCCATGACGGAGGCGCGAAACGGCGGTTGGCTGCGAGTCGCGAGAAGAGGCTCTGCAAGGACCCGTCCGGATGCGGCGCGCAGCGGAACCGTTTCCGTTTCCAAGGGCGTTGCAAGTTCGAAGATGTGGCTGAGCGCCTCGTCGACCGAAATCACCGGGGTGCCTCGTAGCGGCCCGACTTGCCGCCGTCCTTGAGAACGAGGCGGATGTTCTCGATCACCATGGACTTTTCCACGGCCTTCACCATGTCGTAGACCGTGAGGCAGGCCGTCGCGACTGCCGTCAGCGCCTCCATTTCGACGCCAGTCAGGCCGGATGACCTGACCGTTGCCTCAATGCGGATGCCGGGGAGGTCGGGCTTGGCGGCAAGGTCCATCTCGACCTTGGTGACCCGCAATGGGTGGCACAGGGGAATCAGGTCCGAGGTCTTCTTTGCGCCGATTATGCCTGCAATTCGCGCAACGGAAAGCACATCTCCCTTGCCCGCACGGCCTTCGGCGATCACCGCCAAGGTCTCTTCGGTCATGCGGACATACCCCTCCGCCACCGCAATCCTGTCGGTCACGGATTTCTCCGAGACATCGACCATGCGAGCTTCACCCTTGCTGTCGAAGTGTGTCAGGTCGGGCATCAGGCGGCTCCTTCGACCAAAGTCGGCCCGGCGAGAAGGGAATGGGTCGCGGCAGCCACGTCGTCCTCGCGCATGAGGCTTTCGCCGACCAGGAAGCTGCGGGCGCCTGATCGCGCGAGGCGAGCCAGGTCGTCTGGGGTGAAAATACCGCTCTCGGCAACGACGTGCCGGTCGGCCGGGACGAGCCTTGCGAGCCGTTCCGTGGTCGCAAGATCCGTCTCGAAGGTCTTCAGGTCACGGTTGTTGATGCCGAGGAGGGGGGACTTGAGGGCGATGGCACGCTCCAGCTCGTGCTCGTCGTGAACCTCGAGCAGAACATCCATGTTCCACGTGCCGCGCGCGCAGTCTTCAAGTTCCTGTGCCTGCGCATCGGAAACGCTGGCCATGATGATCAGGATGCAATCGGCGCTCCACGCCCGGGCCTCGGCCACTTGGTAGGCGTCGTAGAGGAAATCCTTGCGCAGGCAGGGCAGTCCGCTCGCCGCGCGCGCCTGTCCCAGAAACTCCGGCGCACCCTGGAAGGACGGCGCATCTGTCAGCACCGAAAGGCAGGTTGCGCCGCCCGCCTGGAATGCGCGCGCAATTCTCTCCGGATCGAAGTCGGCCCGGATGAGCCCTCGTGACGGGCTTGCCTTCTTGATTTCGGCGATAAGGCCGTAGCCGGTCCTTGACTTCTCCATGAGTGCGGACGCAAAGCCGCGCGTCGCCGGGGCTTCGCGTGCCGCCGCCTCGAGGGCGTGCAGGGGCAGACGCGCCTTGGCGACAGCCACTTCCTCCAGCTTGTAGGCCTTGATCCTGTCGAGCACGTTGGTCATGGCATTCGGATATCCTTTTGGCGTCTCCTTGGAAAGCAGTTGCACCGCCACTCGCCTTCACAGGAGTTCCGGGGTCCCGCGGCGGCGAACGCTGATCTCTTCGTCCAGGAAGCGGTCCTGGGACGGGCGCGCCCGCTGCATCGATTGGCGGCGCCGGTCTCAGGCCCATGGAATTGGTGCATGACCATGCCCTTGCAGCCAGGAATTGACGCGGCTGAACGGGCGCGATCCGAAGAACCCACGATGCGCGGACAGGGGAGAGGGATGGGCGGATGTGAGGATCAGATGGTGATCGCCCAGGACGTGCCCCGCGTAACCTTCTGCATGCTTTCCCCAAAGGATGAACGCCCGCGGAGAATCGGACAGGCGTCGAAGCACCTGGGCGACAAGCGCGTCCCAACCCAGATGCAGGTGTCCCCCTGCAACTCCCTCCGGAACCGTGAGCGCGGTGTTGAGTAGCAGTACGCCCGCGTCCGCCCAACCGGCAAGATCGCCGGTTGCGGGGGAACGTCCGATATCGTCGTCAAGCTCCCGAAAGATGTTTCCGAGTGACTTTGGCAGGGCCGTGCCCGCGGTTACCGAAAACGCCAGCCCGTTGGCGTGGCCAGGCGTCGGATACGGATCCTGGCCAAGTATGACCGCACGGGTGGCTGCCGGCTGGCACCGCTCAAGGGCGGCGAATCGCATGGATGCGGGTGGCAGGATCCGGCGTTTGTCAGCCGAAAGAGCCTCGGCGATCCCGGGCCAGTCTTCCGCGAAGAAGGGCAGTTTCGCCCACGCGCCGAGGTTGCCGGTCAATTGTCTGCCCGAAGCGACGCGACGGCGGGGCGCGGGTCAGGATCCTGACGTGACACGGGCCAGCCCGTCGACCTTGGCGCGGGCCGCACCGGAGGCAATGCTCTCGGCGGCGATCTCGACACCGCTCGCGAGATGGTCCGCATTTCCCGAGATCACGAGCGCTGCGGCGGAGTTGAGGAGCACCGCATCGCGATAGGCGCCGGGAGCGCCGTCGAGAAGGGCACGGAAGGCGGCGGCGTTCTCGTCCGGTGAGCCACCGAGTATGTCCCTCAGGGGATGCACGGGAAGTCCCGCGTCCTCGGGATGCAACTCGGCGGAAGTGATCTTGCCGTCATTCAGGACAGCAACGGAGGTCGGGCCGCAGATCGAAATCTCGTCGGTCCCGTCGGCCCCATGAACCAGCCAAACGACCTCGCTGCCGAGCTCCTTCAGGACCTCCGCCATCGGGAAGATCAGGTCGATTGCAAAGGCGCCGGTCAATTGGCGCTTGACGCCTGCGGGGTTCGTCAGCGGGCCGAGAATGTTGAAAATCGTCTTGGATCCCAGTTCCATCCTGACCGGGCCGACGTGCTTCATCGCCGGATGATGCATCGGAGCCATCATGAAGCCGATGCCAACTTCGGCCAGCGCTCGTTCCACGATTTCGGGGCCGACCATGACGTCGATCCCCAGGGCCGCGTGTAGATCCGCGGCACCGGACTTGGACGAAAGATTGCGGTTTCCGTGCTTTGCGACGGGAACGCCGGTCCCGGCCACGACGAAGGCCGTGGCGGTCGAGATGTTGAGCGTTCCCATTCCGTCGCCGCCGGTCCCCACAATGTCCATGGCATCGGGAGGGGCGTTTACGGCGGCGCATCGGGCGCGCATCACGGCTGCGGCGGCAGTGTATTCGGCGACGGATTCGCCACGCGCTCGGAGCGCCATCAGGAATCCACCCACCTGCGCGGGCGTCGCCGTTCCATCGAACAGGATGTTGAACGCCTCTTCCGCCTGCGTGCGGCTCAGCGGCCCTTCCGAAGCCGCGTAGATCAGGGGTTTCATCGAATCGCTCATGCGGGCTCCGGAACAGATTTGAGGAAGTTTTGCAGCATGGCATGCCCATGCTCGGAACGGATTGATTCGGGATGGAACTGTACGCCCTCGATCGGGTGGTCTCGGTGGCGCAGGCCCATGACGGTGCCATCTTCCAGTTGGGCAGTCAATTCCAGACAGGCGGGGAAGCTGACCCGGTCGACGACCAGCGAGTGATAGCGCGTTGCCTGAAACGGTGACGGCAGGCGCCGGAAGACGCCGAGGCCTTCATGGTGAATCGTGCCGGGCTTGCCATGCACGATGTCACGTGCCCGCACGATCTTGCCACCGAACGCCTGCCCGATCGCCTGATGCCCGAGGCAGACGCCAAGCAAGGGCACTCCCGCCCTGGCCGCGGATTGCACGAGAGCGAGGCAGATGCCCGCCTTGTCCGGGTCGCATGGTCCGGGAGAGAGAATGATCCCCGACGGCTTCAGTGCCATCGCCTCCTCCACCCGCAGGGAATCGTTCCTGAAGACGCGACACTCGGCCCCCAACTCGCCCAGAAAATGGACAAGGTTGAACGTGAAACTGTCGTAATTGTCTATCAGAAGCAGCATGACGGGTTCCCGGCATCCACAGTTCGGCCGATGGTCGTTCCCCTTCGGGACCGCGGGCACAATTGGGCAGAGCGATCAGGGAACGTCAAGGCATGTCCCGCTGCGCTTGCAGTTCGGCATCCCGATCAACGGTCGCTCCGGCAAGCCGCTCCTCCGGCGAGATCGCTGACCGTGGCGCTCGGCGCCGCCTCGAGCCCGAGCGCGTGGCGTCAATGTGCCGGGGCGTCGGCGGCATCCACGAGGGTCCTTCCGCCATCCGCCGTGAGAATCTGTCCGGTCACGAACTCCGATCCTTCGGAGGCCAGGAACTGGGCGATTTCCGCAAGTTCGCCCGGACTCGCAATGCGGCCAAGCGGCGTCGAGGAGACGATCTCGTCGCGCATGCTCTTGTCGCCGTCCAGGGCATCTTTCAGCGAGGCGCTCATGACCGAGCCGAAGGCGATGGCGTTCACGCGAATGCGGTGCGGCGCAAGCGCGACGGCAAGGGCACGCGTCATCTGGTCAAGTGCTGCGGAGCTCACCGAATAGGCCAGAAGCTTGGGTTGGGAACGACGCGCCGCGATCGAGGACAGGTTGATGATCGACCCAGCGGACGATTCGCCATCGCCGTCTTCCGCCTGCCTGATCATGCGTTTCGCAAAGATCTGCGAAACCCGCAGCGAGGTCATCAGGTTCTGCTCGATGAGCATCTGCACGCCGTCGTCATCGGCGTTGAGAGGGTCGCCGGTCACCACCTGCCGGGATGCGTTGACCAGGACATCCACCCGGTCGAAGCGGTCGATCGTTGCGGAGAGCAGGTTGGCCACCGTGAGCTTTTCGCGCAGGTCGCCCGCAAAGCAGGCTGCGTTTCCAATGCTTTCGCCGTCATCCTGCACCTCTTCGGCGAGCCGTGCCTCGTCCATGTCGGCGAACATCACATTGGCGCCTTCCTTAAGGAAATGGCGCGCGATGGAGAGGCCAACCCCGTTTGCGGCACCAGTGACAACGGCTGTTCTATCGGTGATCGAAAACGACATGCGGCTATCTCTTGCGGACTGATCGGGGCTGCGAGGCCGTGAACAGCTTGTACTCCGCGTGCTGCCCCAGGGAGCGAACGTCACGAAAGAATTCTACAAGGGTCCTTTCGTAGGGCAAATGCCTGTTGGCGACAAGCCAAAGAGTGCCCTTGCGGGCCAGCATCCTTGCGCCGGCCCGAATGAATCCCTGTCCGATGGAGGCATCCGGGCTTCGGCCTGCGTGGAAAGGCGGGTTCGTCACCACGTGGTCGGCGAACGGATCGGGGCGGAACGTCAATGCATCGGCCCAGTGAAACCGGGCGCGGACATCATCCAGGTTCGCACGGGAGGCTTCCAGCGCGGCGAGATCGTCCTCGACCAGGTCCACCGAGGCCACGCCGGGGCGCTCGAGGACTGCGTCTGCCAGAAAGCCCCAGCCCGCGCCCAGGTCGACGACATGGCCATCCATCCTGTCGGGCAGGGCATCCGCAAGGGCGCGGGATCCGGGGTCGATGCCGTCGCACGAAAACGCGCCAGGCGGAATCCTGTAGGTGCCGCCCTTGGGACGCGTCACCTGCTCGGGCACGGCGATCCATCCCGTGCAGTCGACATTGGTTGCAGAAAACAACCTGCCATGCGCCTTGACCAGGACCTCACCCAAGACTGCGCGCTGCCCAAGCTCCCTCTGGAGACTCTCCACGCCGTCCGTCTTCTGTCCGTCGATCACGGTGGGACCGCGCGTGATCGGGACGATTTCCGCAAGGGCCGCCTGCGCCGCGGCCTTGGCGCGGGGCAGGGAGAGGATCGCCATCGCGTAAGGCCCCTCCGGCGCCGCCACGACGCGGAAGCCGGATTCAATGAATGCCCGATGGACGCGATGGCTCCGAGACACCACCTCGGTTCGTTCGCGCGGCAGCGGAGAAAGGTCGGTGCCGGCGTCCGGCGAGACCACGGCGATCTTCCCGCTCTCCGGCAGGCTCACGACTCTCCTTTCGAGTGCCAGGGAAAGTCGTTGGGCGAGCATGCATCGCGAGCGGGGTGCCCGAGACCCTACTCTTTTTCCAGCGTGCATTGGAGCGGGTGCTGGTGGCGCCTGGCGAAGTCCATGACCTGCGCGACCTTGGTTTCCGCCACTTCGAGCGAAAACACGCCGACAACGGCGAGTCCCTTCTTGTGGACTGCCAGCATCAGTTCAAAGGCCTGTGCGTGGCTCATGCCGAAAAAGCGTTCGAGCACGTGAACGACGAACTCCATGGGCGTGTAGTCGTCATTCAGCAGCAGGACCTTGTAGAGCGGCGGGCGGACCGCCTTCGGCTTGGTCTTGACAAGGACGTCAACGCCGCCTTCCGGCGTCTCGTCTTGGTCGGCCATCGATTGCAAGGCAGATGAAGTCATGGCGAATCTGGCAACAGGATTGGATTGGCCGCACAATACAGGCGATCCTGCACATGTGCAAAGGGAGCGAAGCCATGTTGACGACGATCTGCCTGGATGCGGACGACACGCTCTGGCACAACGAGCGGCTGTTTCAGTTCACGCAAGAGAGATTCGCCAAGCTGCTGTCTGGCTACGTCGCGAGCGATCACCTCATTGATCGACTTCGTGATGCAGAGCGGCGGAACATCGAGCGCTACGGGTACGGCATCAAGGGCTTCACGCTTTCGATGATCGAGACCGCGCTCCAGGTGACGGAGAACCGGGTGCCGGGCAGCGTCATCGCGGAACTCATCGCCTGCGGCCAAGAAATGCTGCGCGACCCCATCGAGCTTCTGAACGGCGCGGAGGAGACGGTGCGAACCCTCGCGGCGGACTTCACGCTGCTGCTGATCACCAAGGGTGACCTCCTGGACCAGGAACGGAAGCTGGCCCAGTCCGGGCTTGGCAAATTTTTTGACGGGGTCGAAATCGTTTCGGAAAAGACAAGCGAGGTCTATGTGGACATTTTCGGCGGGCGCGGGATCGATCCGCGACATGCATTGATGGCCGGAAACTCGCTCAAGTCGGACGTGATTCCGGTGATTGCGGCCGGGGGCTGGGGCGTTCACGTGCCGTGCAGTCCGTCCTGGGACCTCGAGGCAACTGATGCACCGATGCAACACAATCGCTTCCGGGAAATCACCGCGCTGTCCGATCTTCCCGGTGTCATCAAGGACATTTGCGGCAACATGTAGTGAGGCTCCAGGAATTCGCCACTTGATGTTGTGGCACAAGACCGCTTTCCCGATTTGCCCAAGATTCATCTTTTTTTGATATATTCAGGTGTGTTAGGCTTTCCAAAACAATGAAGGTCCGAGACATGATTGGACTGAGGCAAGTTGAAGGGGCAGTTTTCGTGAACGTCAGTCGAGCCGCATTTCAAATTGCGCTCATCGCCTGTTTTTTCCTGCATCCGGTTGGCGGCAGCGCCGCGCCGTATGCAGCGATGGTGATGGATGCGCGAACGGGGGAGGTCCTGCATTCCAGGAATGCGGACACCAGGCTTCATCCGGCCTCCCTTACCAAGATGATGACGCTCTACGTCGTCTTTGACGCAGTGGAGCGCGGGGAGATCGGTCTTGACCAAAAGGTGAAGATCTCCCGCAAGGCGGCGAAGGAACCGCCTTCGAAGCTCGGCCTCAGGGCAGGGCAGAAAGTGAAGCTGCGCTACCTCATCCGCGCGGCAGCCGTGAGGTCCGCCAACGACGCGGCAACGGCGCTCGGCGAGGCCGTGTCAGGCAGCGAGTCGAGGTTTGCACGGCGCATGAACGACATGGCGAAGGCCATGGGTCTGAACAAGACGACTTTCAAGAACGCACATGGACTGACGGAGCAGGGGCATCTCTCGACCGCGCGCGACATGACGGTTCTCGGGCGCCACATGTTCTACGACTTTCCCGACTACTACAATCTCTTTTCGCGTCGCTCGACCAGCGCCGGACAGAAGACGGTGAGGAACACGAACCGCCGTCTCCTGAATGCGTACAGGGGAGCGGACGGCATCAAGACCGGCTACACGCGGGCGGCCGGATTCAACCTCGTCGCCTCCGCGGAAAGAGGCGGAAAGCGCGTGATCGCGACGGTGTTCGGGGGACGGTCCGTGGCCACGCGCAACCAGCGCGTTGCCGAACTTCTCGACATGGGCTTCTCCCGTTCCCCGGACCGCGCGGCGGTCAAGAAGCCCCGCCGTCCGGTGCTCAGCCTGCCCGCGAACATCGTTGCCCAGTCCGGGCGAGTGATGCGGTCTTCCCGGCCTCCCTTGAGGCCGATTGCCGCCCCGGCGGATGGAACCCTCATCGCTATCGCCGAAGACATATCCGACGTCCTGGCCGAAGTTGCGCTCAGTGATACGACGATTCCGGCACTTGCCGAATTTGCGGCGACGACGGATCCGGGCAATGGGCGCACGGGAATCGACCAAAGACCTGTTCTCAGGCACATGGTCGCTCAGGGCTCAGCGCAGGAGGAGCTGGAATTTGACCTGGAGGACGGGCAGGTCGTCATGCGGGACCCCGACGAAGGCGAACGCCGTTGGGGAATCAATGTGGGCCTGTTCACGACTCGAGGAGAGGCGGAGCGCGTGCTCCTGCAAACGGCTCTCGTCGAGATCGCGACCTTGGATGCCGCAAAGAGGTCCGTCGTTCGCGGCCCCAAGGGGTGGGAGGCGAATTTCCTTGGCCTGAGCGAAGAGGGCGCCGCATTGGCGTGCAGCCGCCTCAATGCGCGGAGCCTCCCATGCACGCCAAAGCCTGGCTGAATTGAAGAGGGATCATATACCCAAGTGACCATCGGCCAGAAAGATGTTGCTGTTTCGTTCTGGCCGGTCATGTTGCGTGGGCGGGCGCTGGAAACGCCCGATCCCCAGACGCCCGCACAGGAGCGAACACGTGGCCCTGACACGGACGCACAGGCAGGTTGCCTGCCGGCTGCTTCCGCAGACGCGGGCGAACTGGCACTGGCTGGAGACCACGCTCGAAGCCCAGCGACAACCCTACAACGCGGCACTTGAGGAACGGATCGACTTCCACCGGAAGACCGGAAAGTCGCGCACATACTTCGACCAGTGCAAGGCCCTCACCGCGTGCCGGCGCGAACTGCCTGAAATGGCCGAATGCGCCGTGGGCATCCAGCGCGGGACGCTCAAGCGGCTCGATGAATCGTTCAAGGGCTTCTTCAACCGCCTGAAGAAGGGGGCGAAGGCGGGCTTCCCGAAGTTCAGGGGACGCCGCTTCCTCGACAGCATCACCATCGTCTCCGGCGTCAAGCTGCGCGACGGCACGCTCCACATCCCCGGCTTCGGTCCGATGACGATCCGGCGCAAGGGCGGGCCCGCATCCCGACGGCAGGCCCGTCTCCGCCGTGCTCAAGCGTGCCGGCGGCAAGCGGACCGCCGTCGTCTGCCTTGCGGTCGAGATCGAGGAGCCTGCCGGCAACGGACACGTGCCCGGCCTCGACCGGAACTGCGGACAGGCCGAAGACGCTCGGCGAAAGGGTGCACGGCTGCGACGGCTGCGGTCCCGTCCTCGACCGTGACGTCAACGCCGCCCGCAACGTGCAGCAGCTTGTCCAGGGGCCGGGAACCGGCCTTCGGCCGCGAAGCGTGCGGGTTGCCGCGTAGCTTGGCCGAGAAGCCGTCGTTTTCGGGCGACGGAGTGTTCACCGGATGCTGGAGACCCCCGGGGGCACGCGAGTTACTGCCAATTAGGGCGGATGCCGACGAAGCGGTCTCTTGCGAGACCGGCGTGATGCCGTCGGCTGCAAGGCCTCTGGCCAGTCCGTCCTTCGCGACGGCAAGCGCGTTTGCATGTGCAGGAGCGAACCATTAACCAAGGGCAACCGGAGCAACTTGGTTTGCATGAGGACGACATGAATTCGCCAGAACTGAGAAACGATGCGGCGCATCAATTGTGGGAACTGGATCGCAGGCATTTTCTGCATCCGTTTACCCATTTCGAAAGTTATGAAGATTCGGGATCGCTGATCATTTCCGGAGGATCGGGTTCCGAGATGACCGACTCCAACGGTCAGACATATCTCGACATGATTGGCGGGCTCTGGTGCAACAACATTGGCCTTGGTCGAGAGGAAATGGCCGATGCGATTGCCGAACAGGTCGCGAAGCTGTCCTACAGTTCGACGTTCACCGACATGTCCAATGAGCCGGCGGCACGGTTGGCGGCCAAACTGGCCGAGCTTGCGCCCGGCGACCTCAATCGCGTCCATTTCTCCACCGGCGGCTCGACGGCGGTCGACAGTGCGTTGCGACTTGTGCACTTTTACCAGCAATGCACGGGCAAGCCGGACAAGGTCCATGTCATCGCGCGCCGACAGGCCTATCATGGGTCAACCTACGCAACGATATCGATCGGCTACAAGGAGGCCGACCGGCGGCACGGGTTCCGATACATTGAGGACACCATCCATCACGTCTCGGAACCGGACTTGTACCGGGCCCCGGGCGGTATGGGAGAAGCGGAGTTCTGCAATCATCTCGTCAAGGAGTTCGAGGACAAGATCGCGGAGATCGGCGCGGACAGGGTGGGGGCCTTCTTTGCCGAGCCAGTCATGGGGGCCGGAGGCGTATTGGTGCCGCCCGGCGACTATCTCAAGCGGATGCACGAGGTCTGCAAGCGCCACGACATCCTCTATGTGTCCGACGAGGTGGTCACCGCATTCGGCCGCCTGGGGCATTGGTTTGCGTCCGAGGACGTGTTCGGCATCGTTCCAGACATAATTTGTTCGGCAAAGGGGCTCTCGTCGGGCTATTTGCCGATCGGCGCGACGATCTATTCGGATCGCATTCACGAGGCCATCTCATCTGGCGATCCTTCGCGTGTCTATACCAGCGGTTTCACCTATGCCGGCCACCCGGTCTGCTGCGTGGCGGCACTGAAGAACATTGAAATCATGGAGCGCGAGAACATTCTCGAGCACGCCCGGGAGGTCGGAGAATATTTCGGCGAACGACTCCGCGACCTGGAAGGGATGAAACTGGTCGGAAACGTGCGCGGAATCGGCTTGATGCGCTGCCTGGAAAACGTCCTTGACCGAACAACCAAGGAAGCGCTGCCCGAAGACGTCGATATCGGCAAGCGCATTTCCGACGCAGCGGAATCCCTTGGCGTGCTGGTGCGTCCGATCGGACGGCTGAATGTCATGTCGCCCCCTCTCGTCGTCACCAAGTCGGAGATTGACTTCGCCGTCGATCGCCTGGGACGGGCGATAGAGCGTGTGCACGACGACCTTGTCAGGGAAGGTTGGACACCGGTCTGACGTTGCACGATCCTGCAGTCAGTCAGCGATCAAGGACCAACGTGTCCTCCGCCTGCCAGCTGAGCCAGACCTGATCGCCCACTTCTCCGTTCTCGATGGTCGACCGTGTATCGTTCTGGACGGTGACCGACATGGGCGGGCCGCTGGCCGGCTGAACATGGATGTGCGAGGTATCGCCGTAATAGGCCCAGTCAACGATCCGGCCCTGAACGGCGAGGCCGGAATCGGGCCTGCTGACCGCCATTCGGATCTTCTCCGGCCTGACCGCCAGCGAAACCACGCCTTGCACACGGCCCGAATGCGGGACCGTCACCCTGCCAAGGTGCGCGACTTCGACCGTGACGCCCTGATCGGAGGCTCCCGTTACCTGTCCGTCGAGGAGGTTCACCTTGCCGATGAAGTCAGCGACGAAGCGCGAGTCAGGCGATTCATAGAGAAGTTCAGGGGTCGCGATCTGCTCCACGCGCCCTGACTGCATCACGGCGATGCGATCGGCCATGGACAGGGCCTCGTCCTGGTCGTGTGTGACGATGACAAACGTGATTCCGACCTCTTCCTGCAAGCGCGTCAGTTCAAGTTGCATCTGTTCTCGCAGCTTCGCGTCGAGCGCTGACATCGGCTCGTCAAGAAGCAGCACCTTCGGGCGCTTCACCAGCGCCCGCGCAAGGGCGACACGCTGGCGCTGGCCGCCGGAGAGCTGGTCCGGCTTGCGCTCGCCCAGGTGGGCCAGCTGGACCATCTCCAGGGCTTCCTCCGCCCTCTGCCGGGTCTCGGCTGCCGAAACGCCGGTCACTTTCAGCCCGTATCCCACATTCGCCAGCACGGTCATGTGCGGGAACACGGCGTAGGACTGGAAGACCATGTTCACCGGTCGCTTGTTGGGCGCCATTGTGCTGACATCTACGCCGTCGATCAGAATCTCCCCCATGGTCGGCGTCTCGAAGCCTGCCAGCATTCGCAGGAGCGTTGTCTTGCCGCAGCCGGACGGCCCGAGCACCGCGAAGAACTCGTTCGCCGCAATCTCGATATTCGCATTGTCGACGGCAGTGATCCCGACGAATTTCTTGGTGACGTTTCGAATGGAAATTATGCTCATGGACTGCCTGCCTGGCCTTGACGCTGTACCCGCAACATCAATGCGGCAACGACCAGCGTGATCGCCACGAGCACGGTCGAGGCAGCGTTCACTTCGGGTGTGACACTGAACCGGACCATGGAATAGACCTTGACCGGAAAGGTCACGGTTTCCGGGCCGGACGTGAAAAAGGTGATTACGAAGTCATCAAGCGACAGCGTGAAGGCCAACAGGGCGCCAGCCACGAGGCCGGGTCGCATGTAGGGGAAAATCACATGCCAGAATGTCTGCCATTCCGAGGCGCCCAGATCGCGTGACGCCTCCTCTAGCTCACGATTGAATCCCGCCATGCGGGCGCGAACGACGATTGCCACAAAGGGGAAACTGAAGGCGATATGCGCGATGGTGATTGCCGAAAGGTTGAGTGGCCACGGCATGCCCGTCGGCCAGCCGATGCGCGAAAAGAAGGCCAGCATCGCCACCCCCATGCAGATCTCGGGAATCACTATGGGCAGGGCCATGAATCCCTCGTAGGCGCTCTTGAACGGAAAACGGAACCGCCACAACAGCAGCGCCACCATTGCGCCGAGAACGGTGGCGACAATCGTGTTGATGGCCGCAATGGTCAATGAATTGATGAAGGCTTCGATCAACCCGTCATTGTTCCACGCCTTCTCGTAGTATTTCGTGGTGAATCCCCTCCAGACGATGTTGCGCTTCGAGTCGTTGAAACTGAACGCCATCATCAGCACCACCGGCGCGTAGAGCAGGATGAACACCATGGCAAAGAACGTTCTCATCCAGATCCGCCCGGCATAGTCCAGCGGATCGACCCGGCGGCGCAGAAGCCTCATATCCGTGCCCCCGCATCACGGCTGAGCAGTGCACGCAGCGCCAGCGCGCCAAACGTGACATACATGAGCAGGAAACTGAGAGCGGCACCAAACGGCCAGTCATTGGCCGCCTTGAACTGCCGTTCTATGACATTGCCGATCATCGTGGCATTTGTCCCCCCCAGCAGGTCGGCGGTCAGGAACGAGCCAAGGCATGGAATGAACACCAGGATCAGGCCGGAGATGATGCCGGGCATGGTCAAGGGCACAGTCACGCGCAGGAAGGTGCCCATCTGCGAGGCACCCAGGTCAAGGGACGCTTCAAGCATCGATCGATCCAGCCGTTCGATCGAGGCAAAAAGTGGCAGTACCATGAACGGCATGAACACGTAGACAAGGCCCGCGACGACCGCGAAGTCGTTGTACAGCAGCTCCAGCGGCTCAAACGGTCCCAGCAGCCTGTCGAGCCAAAGCGTGTCGTAAATCCATTCCAGCGTGAAATTGACGTAGCCCCGGATCCGGAACACCGCGATCAGGGCATAGGTGCGAATGAGAAGATTGATCCAGAACGGCAGAATCACCGCCAGCAGCAGCCACGGCCGCCAGCGCGGGGAGGCAAAGGCAATCACGAAAGCGACCGGGTAGGCAATGATCAGGCACAGCGCCGTTGCCAGTGCGGAGACCCAGATCGACTTCCACATGATCACCAGATAGACCGGATCGGCCAGGGCCCGGACGTAATTGGCAAGGGTCCAGGTGATTTCGGTCTCGGTGATCGAGACCTTGCCGTCGATGACCGCCTTTTCGCCGAACGACAGGACCCACACGATGCCGAGCGGCACCAGGAAAAAGAACAGGAGCCAGAGGGAGCCGGGGCCCGCGAGGATCCAGAAGACCCCTTGATTCTTGCGGAAACTCTCCATGCAGGCAACAGGTCGGGGCGGGCCGGCCGGACCCGCCCCGTCCAAGGTCAGGCGGCTTGAACCCGGGTCCAGGCGTCGTTGACGTTCTTCACATGCTCTTCGCCCAGATAGAGTTGGAACTCGCACTTGGCGACGGTTTCGTCCGGCGGAAAGATCGCCGGGTTCTCGTTGTACTCCGATCCGAGCTTGGCCCTGGCAGCCTCGTTCGGCGTTGCGTACTGGATGTAGTCCGCAATTGCGGCGCCGGCGTCGGCGTCAAGGATGAAGTTGATGAATGCGTGCGCGTTCTCCGGGTGCGGAGCCCCCTTCGGCATGCACAGGCAATCCTGCCATATCAGGCCGCCCTCGTCGGGAACGTAGAACGAAAGGTCGTCGTCCTCTGCCATGACCTGCAGGATGTCGCCGTTCCATTCCTGGGCAATCACGACTTCGCCCGAGACCAGCAGGTCCTGACCGTTGTCGTCGGCAAAGACCTTGATGTTCTTCTTCTGCGCGATCAGCAGTTCCTCTGCGGCCTTGATGTCCGCCACGTTGGTCGAATTCAGCGAATTGCCCAGATATTTCATGGCGTGGCCGAGCACGTTCGGCCCGTCGCCGAGGAGCGAGATCTTTCCGGCGAACTGGTCGGAATCGTAGAGATGTTTCCAGGACTTGGTGATGTTCCCGGTCCGCTTCGCGTTGTAGCCGACCCCGATCGTTCCCCACATGTACGGGATCGAGTGCTTGAGGCCCGGATCGTAGCTGGCATCGCGGAAATTGGCGCCGAGATTCGACATGTTCGGGATCTTGTCATGATCCAGCGGCAGCAGCATGCCAGCGACCAGCATGCGCTCGACAAAGTCATTGGTCGGGACGATCAGGTCGTAGCCCGGATTGCCTTCCCGCAGCTTGGCGAACAATTCGTCATTGTCTGCGAAGAGATCCATCTTGACCTCGATGCCGGTGGCCGCGTTGAAGTCGTCCAGCGTGGTCTCGCCGATATACGTGTCCCAGTTGTAGAAGTTCAGTTTCCTTTCTTCGGCGGCCATCGTGCCCCGCGGCAGAAAGCTCATCCCGGCCAATGTCGCCGCACCGCCCAAGAGGCTGCGACGATTGGGGCGGAACTTTGGCGAACAGGTCTTCATGTCTGACTCCTCCTTTGGCGGAAATTCCTTTCAGTCCGGTCAACGATTGCGCAGTCATCGCGTCTTGACAACCGGAAATTCTGTCACGGCGCTTCCAAACCGGCACTTTTCGTATTGTAAGAACAGATCATAATAT
>VXSG01000041.1 GCA_009838075.1 Boseongicola sp. SB0665_bin_10
CGCTGGTGCGGGCGGACGGCGAGGTCCTGTTCCTGGCCGAGATCGAGCACAGGGGAGCAAGGATCAGAAAGGCCATGCAGCAACGGAGCAACTATCGGCGGCGCCGGCGCTCGGCCAACCTGCGCCATCGCAAGAAGCGCTTTGACAACAGGCGCTCCGGCAGGAAGCTCCCGCCCTCGCTGCGGTCGCGGGTCGACAACGTGGCCGCGTGGACGGAGCGGCTGCGCGGGCGCGCGCCCGTGACCTCCATCGCGTGCGAGGTCGTCCGGTTCGACACCCGGGCGCTGGAGAACCCGGAGATCGCGGGCGCGGAGTACCGGCAGGGGACGGTGCGGGGGATCTCGCACCGGCACTGCCGCGTCGTCCAGCGCGCCGACGGCTACGGATACGTCCTCGAGACGTCACGGAAAGAGGAGACGACAACGATGCACGGAATGCGGGATGACTTGATGAATCAGTTGTTGAATTCAGGTTGAGTTCCGGTGATGAAAGAACGCCTTGATCCCCTCATAGAGGAGCGTGCTCCCTGGCTTTTCCGGGATACGCATTTTGCCGGGCTGTCCCGCCGCGCTCTCATGTCGCTCCTGAGCTACCACAGGACCGTGACGCTTGGCGAACTCTATGACCCTTGGCCGGCGGAGCGGATCATGCATCATCTGGCGGGCCTTCTTGCCCGGGACGTGGAAGTTGCGGGACTCGACAACCTGCCACGACACGGCCCGGCGTTGATCGTTGCCAACCATCCGACCGGAATCGCGGACGGGATCATGCTGTACCACTCGATTTCCCCGATACGGCCCGACCTCTTCATCTATACGAATTCGGACATCCTGCGCCTTCTTCCGCAGTTTCAGAGCATCATTGCCCCGGTCGAGTGGCGCCTCGACAAGCGAACGCGCGCCAAGACCCGGGAAACCCTGGAATACACGCGCACCGCGATCGGTGCCGGTCGTATCGGCGTGATCTTCCCGTCGGGGCGGCTCGCGAAGCGGCGCGGATTGAAGCTCCACGAGCGTGACTGGATGGCTTCAGCGGCCATGATCGCGCGCAGGTTCGACCTGCCCGTGATACCGCTGCACATCCGGGCACGGAATTCCGCGCTCTTCTACCTCTTCGACTTCATTCACCCGACGCTTCGCGACATCACCTTGTTTTACGAGACCCTCAACAAGGACCGTCAGCCCTATCGCCTGAGAATCGGCGAACCGATCTCGCCCGCCGCCCTTCCTGAAAAGTCGGAAGAGGCAATCGCGGTCATGAAGAAGGCGACGCTCGCGCTTGGCGGGCGACACGCGCCAACCGTCTCGCTGGTGCAAAGCACGCGGGTTCCAAGCTGGGCGCGATAGGCCTGTCCCGAGCAAGCGCCGCGTCAAGCCGCTCGCATGCGCGGAAATTGATCCGAAAGGAAACAGGAAGGCGAACAGGTCGCCGTGTCACCTGCGTCGCGCCGGGCCAGGAGACGGCGATGCCCTTCATGCGAACCATCCGCTTGGCTGGCAGCATTGCCCGAACGGCGGCATTCGCGGAACCCGCCAGGCCGGTGTAGCCTCCCATTCCGGCTTGAAGGCTCGAGCGACGTTTTCTAGAACGCATTCGAACCCAATCCGAGGACGCACGCCCGATGCCCGACCTGACCTACGACTCGCCGGACCCCAAGGTCATGACCGGCGACACCGGACCTTGGGAAATCGTGATCGGCCTTGAGGTCCACGCTCAGGTTGCATCGGTCTCGAAGCTCTTTTCCGACGCTTCGACGGAATTCGGCGCCGAACCGAATTCGAACGTTTCCTACGTCGACGCCGCGATGCCGGGCATGCTGCCGGTCATCAACGAGTTCTGCGTGGCCCAGGCCGTGCGTACCGGCCTCGGTCTCAACGCCAAGATCAATCTTGTGAGCGCTTTCGACCGCAAGAACTACTTTTATCCCGACCTGCCCCAGGGCTACCAGATCAGCCAGCTCTACCATCCGATCGTCGGGGAGGGAGAGGTCCTTGTCGATCTTGCGCCCGGGATAGCGCGAAAGGTGCGGATCGAGCGCATTCATCTCGAGCAGGACGCGGGCAAGTCCATTCACGACATGGATCCGGAGTCCTCCTTCGTTGATCTCAACCGGACGGGCGTTGCCTTGATGGAAATCGTGTCCAGACCGGACGTCCGCGGTCCCGAGGAGGCCGCCGCATATGTCGGAAAGCTGCGCCAGATTCTGCGTTACCTCGGCACCTGCGACGGCAACATGCAGAACGGCAACCTGCGCGCCGACGTCAACGTCAGCGTGTGCCGGCCTGGCGACCATGAAGCCTTCCTGGCATCAGGGGATCACGACGTCCTTGGCACGCGATGCGAAGTGAAGAACATGAACTCGATGCGCTTCATGCAGCAGGCAATCGAGTTCGAGGCGCGCCGCCAGATACTGATCCTGGAGGATGGCGGCAGCGTCGAGCAGGAAACGCGGCTCTACGATCCCGAAAGGGGCGAGACCAGGTCCATGCGCTCGAAGGAAGAGGCCCATGACTACCGCTACTTCCCCTGCCCCGATCTTCTGCCTCTTGAGATCGAAAGGTCGTGGGTCGACGCCATCAAGGAATCGCTGCCCGAGCTGCCCGACGCCAAGAAGGCGCGATTCGTCGCCGAGTACGGCGTGACCGAATACGATGCCGGCGTCCTGACGGCAGACGTGGATTCCGCCGACTACTTCGAGGACGTGGCCATGGGCCGCGACGGCAAGTCGGCGGCAAACTGGGTCGTCAACGAGCTCTTCGGCCGTCTCAGGAAGCACGATCTCGAAATTTCCGAAAGCCCGGTCTCGGCAGCGCAGCTCGGAGCCATTCTCGACCTGATCGGAAAGGGCGACATCTCCGGCAAGATCGCCAAGGAGCTCTTTGACATCGTTTGGTCGGACGGGGGGGATCCCGCCGAACTCGTGGAATCCCGCGGCATGAAGCAGGTGACCGATACCGCGGCAATCGAAAAGGCGGTGAACAAGGTCATTGACGAAAATCCCGACCAGGCAATGAAGGCCAGGGACAACCCCAAGCTTGCAGGCTGGTTCGTAGGCCAGGTCATGAAGGCGACAGGCGGCAAGGCGAATCCAAGGGCGGTGAGCGAACTGGTCACGATGAAGCTCGGATTGTAGCACGCCGGCGGGAGTCGAATCGCGCCAGCCAGACCCCGCAGGACCGTGCCTAGTCCTCGATTTTGAGCGCGAGCGCGTGAATGCGGCCGATCAGGTCGGGTCCCAAGGCATCGTGAACAGCGCGGTGCCGCGCAATCCGGCTTTGCCCCCGGAACGCTTCTGACGCGATCCGAACCCTGAAATGGCTTTGGCCGCCTTCTCGGTAGCCGGCATGGCCACGATGGCTTTCGCTCTCGTCCGTGATCTCGAGCTTGCGCGGCGCAAAGGCAGCGGCAAGCCTTCGGTGAATTTCGTCCTCAACACGCATTTTTGACATTTGCCTCTTCAAACTGCCGATCAAGAAGTTAGACTCTCCGATCCGAGTCGGAAAGGCAGACGGCGCATGGCCAAGGATCCGTTTGGTTTTGATCTCAGCGTGTCTACGGACAAGAAGAAGCGGTCGCGGACGCGGCGCGGCATGTCAGGTGCGTTCGAAACGTCGACCCGGCAATGCCAGCATACCGGATGCACGAATACCGGGCAGTACCGGGCGCCGAAGTCTCCGGACGATCTCGACGAGTTCTACTGGTTCTGCAAGGAGCACGTGCGGGAGTACAACCTGAAGTGGAATTTCTTTCACGGGCACACCGAGGAAGAAATGGCCAAGCAGATTGACAGGGACAGGGTCTGGGAGCGCGAGACCAAGCCGTTCGGCAAGGATGGCGAAGAGGCCCGCGCATGGTCGCGGCTCGGCGTTGACGACCCGCATCAGATCCTCGGCGAAAACGCCACGCAGAACCCCGGGAAGTCGATCACGGGATCAAGAAGACTGCTTCCGACCGAACGGCGCGCACTGGACATCCTCGACGCGAAGGACCATTGGACAAAGGCCGAAATCCGCAAATCCTACAAAGCCTTGATAAAGATTCTTCATCCAGACATGAACGGCGGCGACCGGGGTCACGAAGAGCAGCTCTCGGAAGTTGTCTGGGCCTGGGACCAGATCAAGGACAGCAGGAACTTCCAGGGAAACTAGGCGCACCCGGGGCGACGGGCCAGGACCGGCCCGCCCGAACGCGAAGCGGGAACAGGCTGTTCGCCACATCTCGTCCCAAACGCGTTTCGCGGCGTCCGGGTTCCCCTTGCGCCTGTCACTGGAATGAGGCACGTCAGGTGTCGGTCAAGTCTCACCCCGCAAGCGAAAGAGAAGTGTCATGGACCATCGTCTGCTGGACGCGGATGCCAAGCCGACCGAAGACATCGACGTGCGCGAAGTCTTCGGCATCGACTCGGACATGAAGGTAAGGGGATTTGTCGAGCCAAGCGACCGCGTTCCCGTTCTTGACCCGACGTACAAGTTCGACCCTGACACGACGCTCGCGATCCTGGCCGGCTTCCAGTACAATCGACGCGTCATCATTCAAGGCTACCACGGCACCGGAAAGTCCACGCATATCGAGCAGGTGGCGACCCGGCTCAACTGGTCCTGCGTTCGCGTCAATCTCGACAGCCATATCAGCCGGATCGACCTCATCGGAAAGGACGCGATCAAGATCAGGGACGGCGTGCAGGTCACCAAGTTCCAGGAGGGAATCCTGCCTTGGGCGCTGCGCAACCCGACCGCGATCGTCTTCGACGAATACGATGCGGGCCGCGCAGACGTCATGTTCGTGATCCAGCGGGTTCTGGAATCAGACGGGAAGCTCACGCTTCTCGACCAGAACGAAGTCATCACGCCTCATCCGTCCTTCAGGCTGTTCGCGACCGCGAACACGGTCGGACTCGGTGACACGACCGGGCTCTATCACGGTGTCCAGCAGATCAACCAGGCCCAGATGGACCGGTGGTCGCTGGTCGTGACGTTGAACTACCTGAGCCATGACGCCGAGACCGCGATCGTGCTCTCGAAGGCGCCGCATTACAACAACGCGAAGGGCCGCAAGACCATTGCCCAGATGGTCACCGTCGCCGACCTGACGAGAACGGCGTTCATGAACGGCGACCTGTCGACGGTCATGAGCCCGCGAACCGTGATCAACTGGGCGCTCAACGCCGAGATCTTCCGCAGTGTCGGCTATGGATTCCGCCTGACGTTCCTCAACAAGTGCGACGAGCTCGAGCGCCAGACCGTCGCGGAATTCTACCAGCGCTGCTTTGACGAGGAACTGCCGGAAAGCGCGGCAAGCGTGGCGGTCCCGTGACCCGGCCTGCGCGCGACCTGCCCGACGATCACGCGCCGTCGCGGGCGCAGGCGGCGACGCCAGCCTCTCGACGTACCGGGATGCCGGTGGACCTGCCCCACCCGAGATTCCGCGCCTCAGGACCAAAGGGGCGTCCCGACGCGCAATCGGGCGAATGACGCTTCCATGACTCGCTCGCATGACAGTCCGGCCGACCCGTTCAAGAGAGCCCTTGCGGAAGCGACCAAGACCTTGGCCGACGATCCGGACATGGACGTCAGCTATTCGGTCGACCCTCCGGGCATGTCGGCCGACGGCGTGCGCCTGCCGCAGGTCACGCGCCGGATGACACGGGATGAAGTCCTGCTCGCGCGCGGGACCGCTGACAGCTTCGCCATGCGTCGGAAGTACCACGACGAGTCATGTTTCGACCGCTACTCGCCGCAGGGCCCGATGGCGCGAGACATCTACGAGGCCATGGAATGGGCGCGCTGCGAAGCGGTCGGAGCGCGTGACATGCCGGGCACGGCTGGCAACATCGATGCGCGCATTGGCAATGACGCGACGCGCAAGGGGTACGACGAACTGAACGACATGTCGGATGCGCCGCTTGCCGCTGCCGCCGGATACATGGTGCGCCAGCTTGCCAGTGGTCGCCCCCTGCCTCCGGCAGCCGCGAATGTCCTGGACCTGTGGCGTGACCAGCTGGAGGCCAAGGCGGGCACGACTCTCGAAGACCTCGAGGACGCGCTGACCGACCAGGCGGCATTTGCACGTTTCGCCCGTCAGGTCATCCGGGATCTCGGCTATGGCGACCAGTTGGGCAACGACCCTGACGGCGAGGACCCGGACGAGGACAACGAGGCCGCGGAAGACGCGCCCGATGACGAGGAGGCGAACAGCGAGGACCAAAGCCAGCAGGAGCAGGAAGGCTCGGATGCCGCGCCGGACGAGAGCCAGGAACAGATGGACGACCAGGCCGAGGCGCAAGTCTCCTTGGATGAAATGGCGGACCTGGACCAGGGAGAGGATACCGAACTTCCGCAGGGTGACGCCGAAATCGAGCCGCCGGCGCCGCAGCCGATCAGCGACGCAGACCCTTCATACACTGTCCACAGCTCCGAATTCGACGAAGAGGTCGCCGCCGACGAACTCGCCGAGCCGGAAGAACTGGAGCGCCTGCGCGCGCATCTGGACAACCAGCTCGAGCCCCTGAAAGGAGCGGTTTCCCGGCTTGCAAACCGGCTGCAGCGCCGCCTTCAGGCAAAACAGACGCGCACGTGGACCTTCGACCTCGAGGAGGGCATCCTCGATGCCGGACGCCTGGCCCGCGTGGTTGTCAACCCGACCCTGCCCCTGGCCTACAAGCAGGAAAAGGACATGGAGTTCCGCGACACGGTCGTTTCGCTCCTGCTCGACAACTCGGGATCGATGCGCGGACGCCCCATCTCCATTGCCGCGATCTGCGCGGACGTGCTGGCCAGGACCTTGGAACGCTGCGCTGTCAAGGTCGAGATCCTGGGCTTCACGACACGCGCGTGGAAAGGCGGACAGGCACGGGAAAACTGGCTGCAACAAGGGCGTCCGCAGCTGCCGGGACGGCTGAATGACATACGCCACATCATCTACAAGGCCGCGGACGCGCCGTGGCGCCATGCCCGGGAGAGTCTCGGCTTGATGATGAAGGAAGGTTTGCTCAAGGAGAACATTGACGGCGAAGCGCTGGAATGGGCCTATCGGCGGCTTCTCGTCAGGCAGGAGGCGCGACGCATCCTCTTGGTCATCTCGGATGGCGCGCCGGTCGACGATTCCACCCTCTCGGTGAACCCGGCAAACTACCTGGAACGGCACCTCCGGAACGTGATCACGATGATCGAACGGCGGAACCAGGTCGAGCTGCTCGCCATCGGCATCGGCCATGACGTGACCCGGTACTATGAGCGCGCGGTCACGATCACGGACGTTGAACAGCTTGCGGGGGCCATCACGGAACAGCTGGCGGCGCTCTTCGAAGCCGATCCGGTGCAGCGAATGCGTATGGCCAGGCGCGGCGACAACCGAAGGGCCGCACCAAGATAGGCTGCCATGGCGAATGCCGGACACCTGCACCGGATGCCGTCGGCAGGCCGGAGTCCTGCAGCGCCGACAGGACGCGAGGCGTGTACGGTCACGTCGTCACGTGACGACCCGGAAGCCGTTCCGGCTTGCGCCCGAGAACGGTTCCTGCTCTTTGGCGGCAATGTTCCAGTCCTTCGACGCCATCGCCAACCCCGAACAGGGGCCGCCGCGCCTCGCAGCGTTGCGCGAAGTTATGGCGGAAGCGGGCATCGACGCGTTTCTGGTGCCTCGCACCGACCGGTTTCAGGGTGAATTCGTTGCGCCTGCCGACGAGCGCCTTGCCTGGCTGACAGGCTTCACGGGATCGGCAGGACTCGCCGTCATCTGCATGGACGCCGCCGCCATATTCGTCGACGGTCGCTACCGGCTGCAAGTGCGCGACCAGGTCACCGATGAGATCACGACCCTGGACCCCGCGGAGACCGAGCCGGGCGCCTGGCTGGCCGAAAATGCCGACCGGACGTCCAGAGTCGGCTTCGACCCATGGCTCCACACGAAGGACGACATCACGAAGCTCGCGAAAGCGATCGGCGACCATGACGTTCTGCATCCCACGCCAAACCTCGTTGACCGGATCTGGACCGACAGGCCCGCGCCGCCGGTCCAGACAGTCCGGGCACATCCGATCGAGCTATCCGGCGAAAAGTCGTCGTCGAAGCGCAAGCGCCTGGCGCGGGCATTGAAGGATGCCGGACAGCGTGCCGCCATTCTCACGCTGCCGGAAAGCATCTGCTGGCTTCTCAACATAAGAGGCGACGGCATTCCGCGCAGTCCGGTCGTCCAGACATTTGCCATACTTCACGACACGGGCCGCGTGAGCCTGTTCTCCTCTCCGGAGAAGTTCGAGCATCTTGGCCCCGACCCGGATATCGACGTCGACGGCGCGGAGGCCTTCGGGGACGCCGTCGGGCGCCTGGAAGGGCCGGTCCGGGTCGATGGGCAGACCGCGCCATGGAAGATTGCCGAGATTCTCGAGGACCGCGTCGCATGGGACGTCGACCCGTGCATCATGCCCAAGGCGTGCAAGAACGATGCCGAAGTCAAGGGCATGCAGAACGCGCATCTCCGGGACGGCGCAGCAATGGTCGAGTTCCTCGCATGGTTTGACAAGGAAGCCCCCAAAGGCGGACTGACCGAGATTTCCGCAGCCAGGGCGCTTGAGGGATTCCGGGCGCAAGCCGGAGACTTGCTGGACATTTCATTCGACACGATCTCGGGCTCCGGACCCAATGCGGCGATCATTCACTACCGCGTATCCGAGCGGACGGATCGCAAGATCATGCGAGGCGAGCTCTATCTGGTCGATTCCGGCGGTCAGTACATTGACGGAACCACCGACGTCACGCGCACGCTTGCCGTCGGGGAGCCATCGGACGTTCACCGCGACTGCTATACCCGGGTTCTCCAAGGACTGATCGCAATCTCGCTTGCCCGGTTTCCGAGCGGGCGTGCAGGGCGGGACATCGACGCCCTCGCCCGCGCCGCGCTTTGGCGCAAGGACCTCGACTACGACCATGGCACCGGGCATGGCGTCGGAGCTTGCCTGAACGTGCATGAAGGACCTCAGCGGATTTCGCCTGCCGGGACGACAAGACTCGAGCCCGGGATGATCCTCTCGAACGAGCCCGGCTACTACCGGCCCGGTGAATTCGGCATCCGCATCGAGAATCTCGTCGTGGTACGCAAGTGCGGGCAATCTCCGAACAAGCGGGACCGGCTTGGCTTCGAGACACTGACCCATGTACCGTTTGACCGTCGCCTGATTGACACCAGGCTGCTGGGGCCATGGGAGAGGAAATGGATTGACGCATACCATGCCGACGTGAAAGAGAACCTCTCCGGCCTGCTTTCCGCATCGGCCAGCCACTGGCTCGACGCAGCCACAAGGCCGCTTGGTTGACCTGGAAGAGTCGGATTTGTGCAGCTGGACCGAGGCGTAACCGGAGAAACGTGACGGACGGCCACTTCGAGGTTGGGCCTGCATCGGGAACCAGTGTCCTGCGCGCAGGCAGGAGACAGGGCGTCCAATCCGGTCGCGTCGCGGTTCGGGCCTCCGGACCGTTCAACGTCCTGGCCTCCTGCGGCGGCGTCCAGGGTGCGGCCCGCCAGCACTGCCGCATCTTCCAGCGCGGCGGTCGGCACGGATGCCGTTTCGACGCGTCATGGAATAAGGAGACGGCAAAGATGCGTGGAACACGAGACCGGGCATTCCTCCCCGCCACGGAGAGCGGGATTTCCTGCGGAGCGGACAGATGACCCATCCAGACAAGCCGATGGCCATTCTGTCGCTGATTTGGTCCGGGGCGATGTTTGGCTTCTTTTTCGCCTGGACCTGCTCGACCATGTGGGGACTGGATGCGGCCGATCCGAACGTCGCGATCGCCGCCATGCAGGCCATGAACGAAAGCGTGCGCAACTGGCTCTTCGCACCCGTCTTCTTCGGCACGCCCGTCCTCCTGGCATTTGCAACGGTGGCCGCATCGAGACGCCGTCAGAGGAAGGTCGTCGTCAGCCTCGCCCTGGCAGGCCTCGTTTATGTCGTGGGTGCAATGCTGCCGACGTTCATGTTCAATGTGCCGCTGAACGAAGGGCTGGCCTTGCTGGAAGTGCCGCTCGACCCGGACGCTGCGCAGGATGCCTGGCAGGGCTATTCCAGGCCCTGGCAATACTGGAACATGGTTCGCACCGTGGTTGCAGGCTTCGTCCTTGCGCTGGTTGGCTGGGGTCTCGTCAATTTCTCATGAAGCGCCGATATCGGCACTTCATGTGCAGCAGGATCTTGGCGTGCCCCCGATTATGAAGCCGAAACCCGCCGGACAAGGTCCCGGGAGTTCGCTTCTGACTCGATGGGTGTCGCTTGCATGCCGTCCGACAGCGGCCCATCTCGCCTCTCGACGTTCTGCGAGAGCGTGCAATCTCGATGGCGTCCCTAGCTGTGCTCCTCCTCTGCCGCGGTTGCAAGCGCGCGATTGAAGGCGCGAAGTGCGTCGACGTGAAACAGCGCCCCGTGGACCTTGGGAGGCTGCCCGTCCCCGCCAAAACTGAGCACGGGCAGGAACGGCAGCCCGGTCATTTCGAAGACCGGCATGGCCAGCTCAAGCGTTCCGTTGACATCGACCCACACACCTTCCGATATGGCCGCCCAGACCGCTTCTCCCGGGTCTCCCGTCTTGCGCATCAAGGATGAAACGCCGCAAAGCGACAAAAGGTTCCCCTGCGGCCCCTTCGCAAGGTGCACGTCCCGACGCTCGAGTTGGGTGAGAAAGAACGACCGATCGACTAGCCGCGAGGCAATTGCGGTGGACATCGAAACCGCGACCATGACAGCGAGCCCGGTCTGCCAGTCCCGCGTCTGCTCGAACACGATAAGCGTTGTCGAAATCGGCGCGCCCAGAACCGCGGCGGCGACCGCGCCCATCCCCGCCAGCGCGTACAGCGTTTCGGACCCGGACACGTTCGGAAAGGTCGCCGTAGCCGTCAGTCCAAAGGCAAGTCCCAGCAAGGCGCCCACCATGATCGACGGTGAAAATATGGGGGCTTATGTACCTAAGTTGACAGATGCCCGTCAGGCCACCGCCTCCGGCCCGGCACCTTTGAACGGCACGTCCGCGCGAACGATGCCGGCGCGAGGGGGGATCATGCGCGGCAAGGGCTTCTGCATTGAAGAATAAAAAGGGAACTTCGTGCTGGACAGGCAGTCCGGATGCGGTCAGGATGCGTTCCGAGGCGCTTTCGACGCCCTCGCCCAAGCCCGGACCGGAGGAACGACCGCATGGCTCTCGTCGCCACGCACAGGCAGGTTGTCTTTCGCCTGCTGCCGCAGACGCGCAGCGGCTGGCGCCTGCTCGAGCGGACGCTGGAGCAGCAGCGCCAGCTCTACAATGCCGCCCTGGAGGAACGCATCGATTGCTACAGGAAGACCGGCAGGAGCCTGTCATACTACGACCAGTGCAAGGCCCTGACCGAGTGCCGCCGGGACCTTCCGGAGATGGCGGAATGCCCGGTGGCGATCCAGCGCGGCACGCTCAAGCGGCTCGACGAGGCCTTCCGGCACTTCTTCCGAAGGGTGAGGAACGGCGAGGCGCCGGGGTTCCCCCGGTTCAAGGGAAGGGCGTTCTTCAACAGCGTCTCCGTCGTCTCCGGCGTCAAGGTCAGGGACGGCACGCTGCACGTTCCCGGTCTCGGGAGCATGTCCATCCGGCGCAGGGGCGGGAACCCGCATCCCGGCGGCAAGCCCGTCTCCGCGGTCCTGAAGCGCGAGCTCGGGAAGTGGCACGCCGTCGTCTGCTACGCCGTCGAGATCGAGGCGCCCGCCGACAACGGGCACGTTCTCGGGCTGGACCGGAACGGGGGCCAGGTCGCGGACAGCGACGGCGAAATTCACGACATGCCTGACCTGGCGCGGCTGGAGGCGCAGGCGCGGCGTCTGCAGCGCAGGGTTTCGCGGCGCCGGAAGGGGAGCAGGCGCCGGGAGAGGGCGAGGCGGCACCTGGCGAAAGTGCGGCGCAGGATCGCGAACAGGCGGAGGAACTGGCACCACCACGTGAGCCGCAGGCTGGCGGCGAAGGCGGGAGCCGTCGCCGTCGAAGGGCTGGACGTGAAGGGGATGACGCGCTCCGCGAAGGGCACGGCAGAGGCGCCCGGCACGATGGTGGCGCAGAAGTCCGGCACCAACCGCGTGATCCTGAACACGGGCTGGACGGCGCTCAGGCGGATGCTGGACTACAAGGCGGCGAACGTGATCATCGTTCCCGCTAGGAACACGTCACGGAAGTGCCACGAGTGCGGTGCGGTCGAAGCCGCGAGCCGCAGAACTCGGGACGATTTCGTCTGCATGGCCTGCGGCCATGCAGCCCATGCTGACCTCAACGCGGCGAAGAACATCCGCGACAAGGCGCTGGAGCGCCTTGCCGCGATGAACGAGGCGTCAGGGACTGGCGCATCTGCACGGCGAGCGGCGTTTGCGCTGGCAACCTCTGACCCGTGAAATCAATGCTGGCGACGGCCTGACGGGTCGTCAACTTAGGTATATTAGTCCCAAGCCCTTCGTACCTTGCCGTCGCCGCGGGGCTTTGACTATGGCCCTCGCAAAGGCTGCCGGGTCACTCGTCGTCAAGTGCATCGAACGCCTTTTGCAGCTCGTCCCTGGAGACCTTCCTTTCCTTGATCGTGACCATGTCAAGGACGTGGTCCACGAGCTTTTCCTCGAAAATCGAGGCATGGATCTGGCTGCGCAAGGCCGGCGTTTTCTGCACGAGGTCAAAGTAGTCCCGCTCCCGCCCGGGAATGGCCCTTGCCTGGCTGATGACGGCCTGGTTCATCTCGGCTTCCGTGACCGTGACATTTGACCGTTCGCCAAGGTCGGACAGGAGAAGTCCGAGGCGCACCCGACGCTCGGCCAAGCGGTTGTGCTCTTCGTCCGGCTTGATGTCCTCGTCGCCGGCCCCTTCATCATCCGGGTGCTCATCGCGCCAGAGCTGATACGCGATCTGCTCGGCTTCCCGTTCGACAAGCGAAGGAGGCAGGTCAAATTCCAGGACCTTGTCGAGCTCGTCGAAGAGCGTGCGCTTCAAGATCGATCGCGCAACGGACTCGCCTTCGTTCTTGATGGCTTCCGCCGCCCTATCCTGAAGCCCCTTGAGATCCTCCGCGCCGAATTTCTTGGCCAGTTCGTCGTCGATTGCCGCAGGCTTGGGCTCCTGCACCGCGGTGACCGTCACCTGGAACGTGGCGAGCTTGCCGGCCAGCTTCTTGCTTGCATGGTCTTCGGGAAACGTGACCTCGACTTGCCGGGTCTCGCCTTCCACCGCTCCGAAAAGCGGCGCCTCGAAACCAGGGACAAACTGGTCCAGGCCAAGAACCAGGGGAACACTCGACCCGGCGGCTTCTTGCAGGATCTCGCCATCGACCATGCAGGTGAAGTCGACAATCAACCGGTCGCCCTCCACGCCCTCCGAGCTCTTGGGACGATTCACGTAGTCAGGCGCGCGTGACGCGAAGTCCTCGAGAATTTCGCTGACCGCGGCCTCGTCCGCATCTACCGCGAGCCTTTCCAGCTCGAAGCCCGCGAAGTCGATTTCCGGAATCTCGGGCAAGGTCTCATACGTCAGGGCGAGTTCGACGTCATCGCCTTCCTTCCAGTCCTGGTTCTGCATCTCGACCTTTGGCTCCATGGCCGGCTTTTCGCCGGAGTCCTTGAAGTGCCCGGAGACGGCTGCATCGACGCTTTCCTGCATCGCTTCGCCCAGGAGGCGCTGTCCGAACTGCTTCTTGAGCAGCGCAGTCGGGACCTTCCCCTTGCGGAAGCCCTTCATCTGGATCTCGGGAGCCGCCTCGGCCAGCTTGCCGTTGACCTTTTCGTCCAGTTCGCTCGCGGTCACGGTGATCCTGTAGCCGCGCCTGAATCCCTCGTTCAGCGTTTCGGTGACCTGCATGGGCATCCTCTCTCAATCCCGCGCCGATCACGTGCCGCGCGGGCCAGAAAAATCCGCGCTCCTTCTATGGAAGCGCGAAATCGTCCGCAAGGCGAAAGCGAAGGGGCTCGTGCCTGACACAACCGCTCGCCAGGTCACTCCTCCGGCCCGGCGTCCTCGCGCCATCCAGGCCGGAGGAACGCGCCGCGTCGCCGCGCACGGGCAGGTCGTCCCCCGCCTCCTGCCGCAAAGGCGGAGCACCTGGCGACGGATCAAGTGGATGCTGGACTGCAAGGCGGCGAGGAACATCCATGCACTTGCCCTTGACGGCCGCGCGCGGGCGCTCGGCCGCACCGGGCCAGGCGCTTCCGGCGACAACCGCCCGCGACGCCGAGATCCCCGATCTTCAGAGCGCCGAAATCCCTGCCACTGGTGCGGGTGGAGGGACTTGAACCCCCACGCCTTGCGGCGCCAGATCCTAAATCTGGTGCGTCTACCGATTCCGCCACACCCGCACGCCCCGCCTGATACCAAAGGCGGTTGCAACCTGCGAGGGGATTTTGCCCGTCGGCCACTCGCGCTTGCCATTCAATGTTCATATAAGGCAGCCAACGAACACGGAGACCCGGATGACCACAGCCCTGTCCCCCATCGACTCTGCCAAGCTTGCCGTCGCGGATCGGGCCAGCACGCTCATCGCCTCCGGAATGAAGGTCGGACTGGGCACCGGGTCCACGGCGACTCTCCTGGTCAAACGCTTGGGCGAAAGAGTCCGATCGGAGTGTCTGGATGTTGTCTGTGTGCCGACATCGTCCGCGACGGCCGGCCTGGCCCGCGATGCAGGCATCCGGCTTGCGACGCTGGACGAAGCGGGCTGGCTCGATCTGACCATTGACGGCGCAGACGAATTCGATCCGGATTTCAGCCTAATCAAGGGCGCGGGCGGTGCGCTGTTGCAGGAGAAGATTGTGGCGACCGCATCCAGCCGAATGATCGTGATCGTCGACGCGTCCAAGCAGGTCGAGACGCTTGGCGCGTTTCCGCTGCCGGTCGAAGTGTTGGGCTTCGGAATGGATGCCACGATGGCATTGCTGGAGAAGGTCCTCGTGACCCAGGACGTGGATGGTCGCCGAATCGTGCCTCGCCGCAAGAACGGTGAACTCTTCACGACAGACGAGGGCAATCACATTCTTGATCTTCACTTGAACCGCATTGGCAACGCTCGGGATCTTTCGCTGGCGCTCAACCAGATCCCCGGGATTGTCGAAAACGGGCTGTTCATCGGCATGTGCGACACGATCATTCTCGGCAATCTTGACGGCTCGGTCGAGACAATCACGGCATCCGGGGACAAGGCGGAAACCAGCGGCGGCAAACGGGCGGGCAACGTTCGCCCGGCCGGTGCCGAATGATGCCCCGCGACGTCGACCTGTTCGTCATCGGCGGCGGATCGGGCGGGGTTCGCGCGGCCCGAACCGCCGCCGCCACCGGCGCTCGCGTCGCGCTGGCGGAAAGCAGGCGAATGGGCGGAACCTGCGTGATTCGGGGCTGCGTTCCGAAGAAGCTCATGGTGTTCGCGTCCGAGTTTCGGGAACAGGCCGCACTCGCGCGCGGTTACGGATGGAACGCTGAGGCCGGCGCTTTCGAATGGCAGACGTTTCGCGCAAAGCTCGACGCCGAGCTGGATCGTCTCGAAGACGTCTACCGAAAGCTGCTGACGTCGTCCGGCGTAACCATGCACGACACGCGCGCGCAGGTGTCCGGCCCGAACACGGTGGAACTTGGCGACGGAACCCGTGTCGCGGCGCGGCACATCCTGGTTGCCACGGGCGGCCACCCTGTGCGCCCCGACGTTCCGGGAGCCGCGCTCGGAATGGTTTCGGACGACGTCTTCAAGATGGAGACGTTGCCCGGTTCCATGCTGGTCGTCGGGGGCGGATACATTGCGTGCGAGTTCGCCTGCATCCTGAACGGGATGGGGGTCGAGGTGACGCAGTTCTACCGTGGACCGCAGATACTCCGCGGCTTTGACGACGAAGCTCGGGACATCGTCGCCAGCAGGATGAGAGGGCAGGGAATAGATCTGCAGGTCAACACGAATGTCGTGGACCTGCGGCCGGCAGGTGCCGACACGGCCGAAGGAGGCGCATCGAGACCGAATGAAAGCGGCGGGTCGGCATCGGCGACCGGCTCGGTCGTTGCCACGGACACCAACGGCGTCGAGCGGCGCTTTGAAAGTCTCCTGTTCGCCACCGGGCGCGCACCCAACTCCAAGGACATCGGGCTCGAGATGGCCGGCGTTGCCGTAAATCAACGCGGCGCGATTGAAGTCGATGCCTACAGCCAGACCGCAGTTCCTTCGATTCACGCGATCGGCGACGTGACGGACCGCGTCAACCTCACGCCGGTCGCGATTCGCGAGGGACAGGCCTTCACCGAGACGGTGTTCAAGGGCAACCCAACCGCACCGGACCACGACCTTGTGGCCTCGACCGTTTTCACGCAACCGGAACTTGGCACCGTGGGCCTGACGGAGGAGGCGGCGCGTGAGCAGGAGGAAATCGAGGTCTACTCGACGTCGTTCAATCCCATGCGGACCGCCTTTGGCGACCGGCCGAATCAGGTGCTCATGAAACTCGTCGTTTCACGGGCCAGCAGGAAGGTGCTCGGATGCCATATCGTGTCGGACGGCGCAGGTGAACTGATCCAGATGGTGGGGATTGCCGTGAAGGCCGGCCTGACAAAAGAGGACTTTGACCGAACGGTCGCCGTCCATCCGACGGTGTCGGAGGAGCTGGTGACAATGCAGACTCCGACAAGAGCGACTTGAAAAACCGCGCCGAACACTACAGTTAGCACCCTGAGCGATTCAGATTCAGCAAGAGGACCACGCATGGCCAACAAGAGCGGCGGACCCTGGGGCGGCGGCCCGCAAAGCGGCGGCAACGGAGATGCCCGCAGGCCAGGTCGGCCTGGGCAGCAGGGACCCAACATACCCGATATCGACGACATCGTGAGAAAGGGCCAGGAGCGGCTCTCCTCTCTCATGGGCGGCAGAGGAGGATCCGGCCGTCGCGGCGGCGGCGGCGGCGGAGAGCGACCGAGGCTCTCACGCGGTTCAATAATCATCGGCGTGCTGGTCATGCTGGGCCTCTGGGCCTATTCCTCGCTGTACTCGGTCCGGCCGGAAGAGCAGTCGGTCGAACTGTTTCTTGGGGAATTCTCCTCGATCGGCCAGCCCGGCCTCAACTTCGCGCCCTGGCCGGTGATGACCTTCGAGGTCATCCCCGTGACGCGGGAACAGTCGGAAGACATTGGCGTCGGTCGTCAGGGCGACAACGGCCTGATGCTTACCACGGACGAAAACATCGTCGACATAGACTTCCAGGTCGTATGGAACATCTCCAGGCCCGACGACTTCCTGTTCAACCTGCGGGACGGACCTGAGACCGTGCGAGCGGTTTCCGAATCGGCGATGCGCGAGATCGTGGCGGGCAGCGAACTTGCGCCCCTGCTCAACCGTGACCGCGCGATCGTGGCACAGCGGGCCAAGGAACTGATCCAGTCGACGCTCGACAATTACGAGGCGGGCATCAACATCGTCCGCGTTAACCTGAACAAGGCAGACCCGCCACGCGAGGTGATCGACGCCTTCCGCGACGTTCAGGCAGCGGAGCAGGAACGTGACCGTCTCGAGCGCCAAGCCGACGCGTATGCCAATCGCGTGCTTGCGGGCGCGCGCGGCGAAGCGGCGCAGATACTTGAAGTGGCCGAATCCTATCGCGCCCAGGTCGTGAACGAGGCCAAGGGCGAGGCCAGCCGCTTTTCCGCTGTCCTGGCCGAATATCACCTGGCACCGGAAGTCACCCGGCGACGGCTGTACATCGAAACGCTGGAGAAGGTTCTCGGAGGCATTGACAAGATCATTCTTGACGAGGGCGTCAATGACCGTCCGGGGGGCCAGGGCGTCGTGCCTTACCTGCCGCTGAACGAGCTCCGTCGCGGAACAACCACGCCACAAGGAGGAAACTGACATGCTACGAGGTGGAGTCCTTCTGACGGCAGTCCTGGCCATCGTGGCCGCCATTGCCCTCTCGTCCATCTTCATCGTGGATGAGCGCGAGAAAGCGCTGGTTCTCCAGTTCGGCCAGATCAAGCAGGTCAAGACGGAGCCCGGCATGGGATTCAAGATTCCCATCATCCAGGAAGTCGTGCGCTATGATGGCCGAATCCTGTCTCTCGACACACCCGAAATCGAGATCACGCCCTCCGACGACAGGCGGCTGGTTGTCGACGCCTTCACACGCTACCGCATCGGCCAACGGGACCAGGACATCGTCCAGTTCCGCCAGGCCGTGGGCCCGGGCGGCGTGCGATTCGCCGAGGACAGGCTGTCATCGATCCTCATTGACGAAATCCGGGCCGTCCTGGGCGCGGAAGGCGTCACCTCAAACACGATCCTGTCCCCCGAAAGGGCTGAGCTCATGAACCGAATCCGGGCCAATGCCGACGCGGAGGCATCGGCGCTGGGGCTTGACGTTGTTGATGTGCGGCTCAAGCAGACGAACCTCCCCGAGCAGAACCTCGCGGCCACGTTTGACCGCATGCGCGCGGAACGCGAGCGGGAAGCGACCGACGAGCGGGCTCGAGGGGCGGAAGCCGCCCAAAGAGTCCAGGCCCAGGCCGACCGGACGGTGGTCGAAATCGTTTCCGAGGCCAGCCGCGAAGCCGAAATCGTCCGCGGCGAGGCGGATGCGGAACGCAACTCGATCTTCGCCGAGGCCTATGGCGCAGACGAAGGCTTCTTCCGGTTCTACCGGTCGCTTGCCGCCTACGAGCGGGCCCTCCAGGGACGGAACTCGACGTTCGTGATCACGCCTGACAGCGAGTTCTTCGAGTTCCTGGACGGTGCCGGCATGGATCCCGTCGGCGCGACGGCAAATTAAGGGGCATGGAACTTGCGCTTCTCGGGATCGGCCTCGTGCTTGTCATCGAGGGCCTCGTTCTCGCCTTGCTGCCGAACCGGCTGGACGAATTGGTAAGGGCGATCGCGTCCTGGCCGCTGGAGACCCGTCGGGCATGCGGTCTGGGCGCCCTTGCGGTAGGCGTGTTCCTGGTTTGGCTTGCAAGAGCGTGAGACCGCCTGCCCGGATCAACCGGCTGACGCCCGGGCAACGACCTGTTCGGTTTGCGGCCTGAATCGGGACCACAGGACGCCTTTTCCGCGAGGAACGTCGCGTCGAGACACCTGAATGCTCCAGGTATCGGGCAAGAACAGATCATGTTCCTGAGTGTATTTGACATGTTCAAGGTGGGCATCGGCCCATCGTCCTCCCATACCATGGGACCGATGGTGGCCGCCGGACGGTTTCTCGACAGCCTCCGGAGTTCCGCCTTCAAGCCGCACGGCCTGCGCGCGTCCCTGCATGGCTCGCTCGCGTTTACCGGTGTGGGTCACGCGACCGATCGCGCCGTGACCCTCGGGCTCGCGGGCTTCGAGCCCGACACCTATGACATGGTCAAGGCCGAGGCGGCCCTCACGAAGATTCGGCAGGGAAAGCGTGTCACGCCGGACGGATTCGGCCCTCTCTCCTTTGATCCGGCAACGGATCTGCGGTTTGACTACGACCTGCCGTTGCCGGGCCACGCCAACGGGCTCAGGCTCTATGCCACCGACGCCGAAGGCGACGTGATCCGACAGGAAACCTACTATTCCATCGGCGGCGGATTCGTCTTGACGGAAGCGGAACTTGCCACCGGCGGGAGCGAGGACGATGGTCCAACCGTGCCCTACCCGTTCCGGTCCGCCGCCGAAATGCTGGAGATGGCGCGAACCGGCGGGACGACCATTGCGGCAATGAAGCGAGCGAACGAGCTGACCCGAACGAGTTCGGCAGAGCTTGACTCCGGATTGAAGCGGATCTGGGACGTCATGAAGGAATGCATGGAACGCGGCCTGCACACCGAAGGCACGCTTCCGGGTGGCATGAACGTGCGACGCCGCGCCGCCGCGATACGCGCGGGCCTGGAGGCCGAGCGCGGCACCAACCTGACAGCCCCGCATGTCGTGAATGACTGGATCAGCGCCTACGCCATGGCCGTCAACGAGGAGAACGCGGCAGGGGGCCAGGTCGTCACCGCGCCGACCAACGGCGCTGCCGGAGTTGTCCCTGCAACCATCAGATACTGGATCGATCATGTGCCGGGCGCACATTCATCGCGCATCGGCGAATTCCTTCTGACCGCCTCCGCCATTGGCGCACTCATCAAGCGCAACGCATCGATCTCGGGCGCCGAATGCGGGTGCCAGGCGGAAGTCGGCTCAGCCTCGGCCATGGCTGCCAGCGGAATGGCCGCCGTCATGGGTGGCACGCCCGAACAGGTCGAGAACGCCGCCGAAATCGCCCTTGAGCATCATCTCGGAATGACTTGCGACCCCGTGAAAGGTCTGGTGCAGGTACCGTGCATCGAAAGAAACGGGCTCGGCGCGATCAAGGCGGTTTCGGCGGCATCGCTGGCGCTTCGCGGCGACGGAAGCCACTTCGTGCCACTGGATGCGGCCATAGAGACCATGCGCCAGACCGGCGAGGACATGAGCAGGAAGTACAAGGAGACCGCACTTGGCGGTCTCGCCGTCAACGTCCCGAACTGCTAACCCCGGGCCCGCTCCTGGAACGCCTCCGGCTGGGCTTCGCGCGCCATGTGGTCCAGCACCGCGTTCACGAAGCCCCGTTCCCTCCCCTCGGGAAAGAACGCCTTTGCCACATCCACAAACTCGGAAATTATGACCCGTGGCGGCACCTCGCCCCCGACCAGTTCGGCACCGGCCGCGCGGAACAGCGCTCGCAGAACAGGATCTATCCGGTCAATCGGCCACTTGGCCACCAGCGCCCGTTCCGTCATCTGGTCGATCCGCGCCTGCCAGTTCACGGCATGATCGACAAGCTTCCGAAACAGGTCCCTGTCGCCCTCCGCCAGTTCCCGTCCATCGAGCTCTTCAACGAACCGGAAGTCCTCGAACTCTTTCTGCACGGATGTTGCGGACTGCCCGCTCGCCTCCATCTGGAATAGCGCTTGCACTGCATGGAGCCGTGCGACGCTTCGCATCTGCTGCTCGGGGGTCATGCGGACCCGGAGACCTGACCGGACCCGACCTCGCTCGTTGATGAACCGAATCGTCGCTTGAGCGCAACGAGATGGAGCGCCGCGGCCGCCGCGCCGCCGCCCTTGTCTTCGCCGCCGGGATCCGCGCGCACCGCTGCCTGTTCGCGGTTCTCCACCGTGAGAATTCCATTGCCGATGCAAGCACCCTCCACACCCAGGAGCTGCAGGGCCCGGTTCGAGTTGTCGCAGACGGTCTCGTAGTGCGTCGTCTCGCCTCGAATCACGCAGCCCAGCGCGATGAAGCCGTCGAAGTCCGCCTGCCTGAATGCGAGGCCGATGGCTGTCGGCACCTCCAGCGCTCCCGGCACCTCAACCTGGCTGACCCGTGCCGAGACCCTTGCAAGCACGGCCCGGGCGCCGTCCACGAGACCCGCCGCGATATCGACGTAGTAGGGAGCGACGACAATCAGCACCTTCGGCGGAATTTCGAACACCGGCAGTTCGAGCGTATGGTGCGCCGACCCGGCCATCAGCCAAGGTCCGAGATCTTGCGGGTGCCGACGATTTCCAGGCCATAGGCCTCGAGCCCCACGATCCTTGGCTGTGGCGAATTGGTCAACAGGACCAGTTCGGAAAGTCCGAGCGAAGACAGGATCTGGGCACCCAAGCCATACTGCCTGAGCGTCTGCGGCGAAACGCTGTCTCCGCCCTTCAGCTTCATCGTCGTGTCCCTGAGCAGCACGAGGACCCCCCGCCCTTCGTCCGCAATGAGCTGCATGGCATCGCCAAACTCATTCCTTCGTCCGGCTTGGCCAAGCCCAAGCACATCAAGCATCGGATCCAATGCGTGCATCCTGACAAGGCAGGGCTCCGGCGAAGAAATGTCGCCCTTGACCAAGACGATGTGCTCGTCGCCATGGGCGGTATCCGAATAGATTCGCATCTCCCATTCGCCGCCAAACTCGGACGCGACCGTCTTGCGGCTTGTGACGGCGACAAGGTTGTCATGGCGCCGGCGGTAGGCAATGAGATCGCTGATCGTGCCGATTTTCAGGCCGTGCCGCTGCGCAAAGGCGACGAGGTCCGGCAGACGGCTCATCGTGCCGTCTTCGTTCATGATCTCGCAGATCACGGCAGACGGGTTCAGGCCGGCCAGGCGCGACACGTCGACCGCGGCCTCCGTGTGGCCCGCTCGCACGAGCACCCCGCCGTCGCGCGCGCGCAAGGGGAAAATGTGCCCCGGCGTCGCGATGTCGGCACCGGTCGTGGTCTGATCGATCGCGGCCGCGACCGTACGCGCGCGGTCATGGGCGGATATCCCGGTCGTGACTCCTTCCCGTGCCTCGATGGAAACCGTGAACGCCGTCTCGTGCCGCGAAGAGTTGTGGGACGCCATCAGGGGCAGGCCGAGCGCGTCGCAGCGCTCGCCGGTCAGCGAAAGGCAGATCAGGCCCCGCCCGTGGGTCGCCATGAAGTTGATTGCCTCGGGCGTCGCCATCTGGGCCGGAACGACCAGGTCACCCTCGTTCTCGCGATCCTCGTGATCGACGAGAATGAACATGCGCCCGTTCCGTGCATCCTCGGTGATTTCCTCGATCGAGGAAATGGCGTCGCGCCAGTGGTCTTCATCCACTCGGGGGGCTTCTAGTGACATCGGAAGAGTCCGGACTTTCCCATCGAGCCTCGCCAATAGCCCAGCGAAGGAACTAAGGCCAGAGGCAACGCCGCCTCTTCCCGACACCGGACCCGTGTTCGCGCAAGCCTTCGCCCTCTCGGCGAATCCGCGGACCCCTGAACGCCCTTTGCGGCGACGCCGAGACCCGCCACGCAGCGGACACGCGCATCGATTTCGGGAATCACCGTGTCCCGCGACCGCGCCTCGCCCATCACCTCGACGACACGCCCGGGAAGGTCGGTCAAGCCTGCCCCTTTGCACTCTTGGCGGCTTTCCGAATGCAGCGCTCCCATGGAATCAGACGATTGTGCCATCGGGAATCCCGGACCGCTCCAAATGGGCTGACACGCTCCGGAACGGTGTGTCGATGCAGAATCGAGGGGCTTTTACATTCCCCGCAATCGTCGTTAAGGTGTTGTCAAGATCAGGGGGGACTTCCCAAGTCTTCGGGTCGTGGGCAACGTCCCGGATTTCTCTGGCAGACCTCAGGTCACAGCAAGCGCGCTAGCGCGCAGGACAATACGGAGATTCAAATGAAACACATGAAATTCACTGCCGGCCTACTGACGGCAGCGACACTTGCCTTTGCCGGTCCCGCCGCAGCGCAGGATCAGCAATTCATTTCGATCGGCACGGGCGGCGTGACGGGCGTCTACTATCCGACCGGCGGCGCGATTTGCAGGCTTGTGAACCGCGATCGCAAGGAGCATGGCCTTCGCTGCGCCGTGGAGTCGACTGGCGGGTCCGTCTACAACATCAACACGATCAAGGCGGGCGAACTGGAGTTCGGCGTGGCCCAGTCAGACTGGCAGTTTCACGCTTTCCACGGCACGTCAAAGTTCGCCGACAACCCTTTCCCCGATATTCGGGCGATGTTCTCGGTCCACCCCGAACCATTCACTCTCTTGGTACGCAGCGACAGCGGCATCGACTCCTTTGAGGGACTCAAGGGCCATCGCGTGAACGTGGGCAATCCGGGTTCCGGCCAGCGTGCCACGATGGAGGTGGTGATGGACGCCTTCGGAATTACCATGGACGACTTCGCCCTGGCCACCGAATACAAGGGCTCCGAGATGGCCAAGCAGATCTGCGACAACAACATCGACGCGATGATCTACACCATCGGTCACCCGGCCGCCGCCATCAAGGAGGCCACCACCACCTGTGACGTGAAACTGGTCTCCGTGACCGGTGCGCCAATCGACAAGCTGGTGGCGGACAACCCCTTCTATCGCGTCGCCACGATTCCGGGCGGCATGTATGCCGGCACCGACACCGACACAACCACCTTTGGCGTGGGCGCGACCTTCGTGACTTCGGCGGATGTGCCGGAAGAGGTGGCCTATGTGGTCGCAAAGGCCGTGTTGGCCAATCTCGATGATTTCCGAGGCTTGCACCCTGCCTTTGCCAATCTCGACGCCAACCAGATGGTCAGCGACGGCCTTTCCGCCCCGCTGCATCCAGGGGCCGAGAGAGCCTACAAGGAACTGGGCTTGCTGGAATAAGGGCATCACCAAGACTTCCTGAGACCGGCGCCAGCGCATCCCCGATGCGCTGGCGCTTCTTTCCCTGCAGAACAAGAATTGACAACTGGCACGTGGGATGACTGACGCCGCGAACAAGACCGCCGAGGACATGGTGGCAGAGGCCGACACCGGTGGCCGCGATGCCGGACCGTTTGCCAGGAGACTGATCTTTGCGCTCTGCATCATCTGGTCGCTCTTTCAACTCTACATCGCCTCGAAGGTGCCTGGCGTCCTGGCCCAGATCACGGGCATCGGCGACTTTGCAAACATCGTGGCCCAGGCGCGCTACGTCCATCTGGCCTTCGCGCTGAGCCTCGCGACGCTGGCATTTCCGATGTTCGGTCACAGAAACCGCATTCCGGTCTACGACTGGATCTTGCTTGTCCTGGGCGTCGCCTCTTGCCTTTACCTTGTCATCTTCCGCTATGAAATTGCCGACCGGCCGGGCTTGTGGACCACGACGGACATCGTCGTCTCCGGCATCGGCATGTGCGTATTGATGGTGGCCGTCTTCCGCTCGCTCGGCCTGCCGCTGGTGATCATCGCCTCGGCCTTCCTCGCGCTGACCTTCTTCGGCGGCCACTCGGAATGGGTAGGCAGCATCACCAACTATGGCGGCGCGTCCTTTGCCAAGGCCATGGGTCACTACTGGATGCAAACCGAGGGCGTGTTCGGTGTCGCGCTTGGCGTGTCCACGACAATGATCTTCCTCTTCGTGCTGTTCGGGGGACTCCTGGAAAGGGCTGGCGGCGGCAACTGGTTCATCAAGGTGGCCATTGCGCTGCTCGGCGCGCTGCGAGGCGGCCCCGCAAAGGCGGCGGTGCTGTCATCGATGATGACCGGCATGATCTCCGGCTCGTCGATTGCGAACACGGTCACCACCGGAACCTTCACCATCCCGTTGATGAAACGCATCGGCTTTGCGCCGGAAAAGGCCGGCGCGGTCGAAGTGGCCTCGTCAACCAATGGCCAGCTCACCCCCCCAGTGATGGGGGCCGCGGCCTTCCTGATGGTGGAATACGTCAACATTCCCTACATCGATGTCATCAAGCACGCCTTCCTGCCCGCGATAATCTCCTACATCGCTTTGCTCTACATCGTGCATCTGGAAAGCCTGAAGCTGGGCCTCAAGGGACTGAAGAAGCCAGGGCGGCAAATCGGCGTGATCATGATCCTGATGCTCTTCCTGACCGGCTTCCTGGGCATGGCGTTGATCACGTTCCTTGTGATTGGCTTCCGGGGCCTGTTGGAAACGGTGGCGCCCGGCGCCTCGATCTATCCGGCGCTCGTGCTCTTGCTGCTGGCCTACCTGGCGCTCGTGTACGTGGCCTCGAGGTTTCCCGATGTCGTTGTCGATGACCCCAGCAGCAAGGTGGTCGAGGCGCCCCGGTTGACGCCCACCTTCCTGGGCGGCGCGTACTATGCCCTGCCGATCTTCGTCCTGGTCTGGAACCTGATGGTGCGCACGGAGGACCTCGATCGACTTTCGCCGGCGCTCTCGGCCTTCTGGGCGACAATCGCCATGATCATCGTGGCCCTGACGCACCGGCCTTTGAAGGCGATGTTCCGCGGCGGCGCCGACAGTGTCGCCGCCCAGACGCGAACCAGCTGGCACGACTTTGTCGCCGGGCTTGAAAGCGGCGCGCGCAACATGATCGGGATCGGCGTTGCGACCGGTGCCGCGGGCATCATCGTGGGAACCATTTCGCTCACCGGCGCGCATCAGATCATCGGCCAGGTGATCGAGACCATTGCCGGCGGCAACTTGATGATCCTGCTGGTGCTGGTGGCGGTGCTCTCGCTGATCCTGGGCATGGGCCTGCCGACCACGGCCAACTACATCGTGGTCTCGTCGCTCATGGCGCCCGTCATCGTTTCGGTGGGCGCACAGTCGGGCCTCATCGTGCCGCTCATCGCCGTGCATCTCTTCGTGTTCTATTTCGGGATCCTGGCGGATGACACGCCCCCGGTAGGCCTCGCCGCCTACGCCGCAGCGGCCATATCACGCGGCGATCCCATAAAGACGGGCATCGTGGGGTTCAGCTATGACATTCGTACCGCGCTCCTGCCCTTCATGTTCATCTTTAACACGGACATCCTGCTGATCGACGTGGGACTGGGCAAGGCGGTGCTTGTGTTCGTTGTCTCCCTCATCGCCATGCTGGTCTTTGCCGCGGCCACGCAAGGCTATTTCATCGCCAAGTCGCGCAAGTGGGAAACCGTGATCCTGCTGCTCGTGGTGTTCATGCTTTTCCGACCGGATTTCCTCCTTGACCGATGGCAGGAAAGGTATGCTGAGACCACAGGCCCCGCCGCGCTTGCCGCGCTCGAAGAACTGCCGGTCGGCTCTACGGCAAGGTTGCGTGTATCGGCCCCGGACTTCGACACGGGTGAGGTGGGCACGATCACCTTGGCCTTCACGGCCGAAGCCGAGGGTACCGGACTGGAAAGGCTGGAAGCCGTTGGACTGACCGTGCTGGAGAGCGACGGTACCCTCACGTTGGAAGAACCCTTCCCGGGCACGCGCTACTTCGAGCAACTGGCCAACGACTACGATTTCTACGGCGACACCCCGGCCCAGATCGAGGCGGTTGCGGTCGAAAACGACCGGATGCCGAAGGAGATCTTCTTCATTCCGGCGCTGTTGATCCTGTTGGTCGTTGTCGCAATTCAGCGCCCGCGTGCCATGCAGCCCGCATTTTGAGCAACTGTCGGCGCTTGTGTTTCCTCGCTTGCCGCGAGCTCGCAAGCCGGCGCCTGGATCTCGCCTCACAGAACTTGGGGACATGCAGATGCAGCGGGAAACCCCTGCGGAGCTCGATTGCAATGTCGAGGCAGGCAATGCATGGCTGCGCACGACTTGCCTGAAACACGTGCGGAACTCTCCGTCGTAGCCAGCACTGATCTCGAAACCACGCCAGTCTTGCGCGGCGCGCTCGATGATCTGCCTTTCGGTTCGCGCTCTCGAATGGCCCAATCAGTCAGCTTGCCACGTGGATCCCGGGAAAGGGCGTCCCTGAGGCCGCGTTCGCGGGTGATGACACGAACGAACGGTCCTCAGCTCGACGAGAAAGGCCGTTTCACGCGCCGATCCAGGCCTGATAGGCTGGAAAACCGGGGTCTGCGCCCTGGAACATGGTCAATCCTTCACGGTTCGCTTGTTCCACTCGAAGCGGTGCGTTTCTCGTCGACCTGATCATTCGGCGCCAGAAGCGGTCTTGACGCCTGGGTGGTGACGGCCATCTTCATGGCCACCAGCCTCTCCGCCCTCCTCGTTTCCTCGTGATCGAAGGCCGGCCGATAGGCCGCGATCTCCCGGGAGGACATCCCGGCGGCCCTGCAACGAACGCTCCACTGTTGCGCGATCACGTCGAGCATCCGTCGCAGGTTCGCGCATGCCCTGTCTTCCGTCAGGTCGAAATAGGGGGCCGCCTCGATGGCGGCCTCGATCGACGCCGCCCGCCCGAACTCCTCGCTGATGCCTGTCGCGAGCATCCGGTGTCGCTCCGGCTGCGGATTGATGTCGAAGGCCGGCGCGAGCACCCACAGCCCCCCGGTTCGGTGCAGGAACCCGTGGTTCTTCAGGTGATCGTCATTGTTCGACACCAGCATGGTGAACATGAGCCGGTTGTGCAGTTCCTCCGTCTGACGGACCGGATCCGCGCCATGTGCGGCAAGCGCGTCGAGCATGTCCGTGTAGAACCCGCCCTCGGCTTCGTCCCGTCCGAGGAAGGACTGTGCTGACAGGTACGGTACTCGTCCCCCTTCCCCGCGGTCGAAGCGCCTGATGATCGCAACGGGCCGTTGCGCTTCCGGAATCTCGAGGCGCGCTTCCGCGGCGTGCAGGCCGGCGGCCCGCGCCAGATTGAGCGTCGCCACCTCCACGCGTTCCACGGGCCGCGTGTCCCGGTCCGAGGTGAACTTCGCGATCGCCAGCGTTCCGTTGTCGTCGAAATCGGATTTTGGCCTGGCGCCGCCCAGGGATCCCGCGTGGCCCGCCAGTTCTCGCAATTGGCCAGCGCCCATGGCGGGGCCGGTTTCATAGGCACGAGCCAGAGCCAGCAGCCTGGCAAGATCGTTCCGGCGCGGGACCGGTGGCCAGTCCCGGTACTGAGGGGTTCCGGACTCGTCGATGAACCGCAGGGCCCCCTGACGGGTCTCGTCGCTGGCCGAAAGCAGGAACTCCAGTTCATTGGGCGGCCGGCCCAGATCCCTCTCGATGAGGCCCCTGCCCCAGCTGTCCGGGGTCGCGTCCGAAATCGGCCCGGGCAGGGCCGAGCGCGTCGCGCCACGACGCCCGGACCGCACATGCGGACCCTCGACGAGCGGCAGGTCGGGCGCGAGCGCGAAGGCGCCGGCCCGTTCGAGCCAGGACGAGGCGTAATGAAAGGCGCTGACCTGGCGGGTTCCGTCGTCCTCGAAGCGAAGGTCGCCGACGTCCAGCAGGCGCCGCCCGATGGCGACGCGGACATGCCTGCGCCTCGGGGTCACAGGGCGGCTCCCGCCATCGGATCCCCGTCGGGGGCGGCAACGGCTTCGCCCTCGGCCACATGATCGTTCGGGGCGCGCCTGCGCCGGATGCGCTGCGGAAGCTCCGCCACCTCCAGCATCAGCCCCGCGTTATCGTCCGCCATGTCGAGAAACTCCTCGAGACGGTGCAGTTCGCCCAAGGCCCGGAGGGCTTGCGCCAGGCAGCCGACCGAAACGCCGGGTTCGCCCCTTTCGAGGCGCAGCACGGTCGGGCTGGACACGCCGAGCCGGGCCGCGAAATCCGCGACCGGGATGCGGCGCCTCTTGCGCGCGATCCGGATGTTGCGGCCCATGCAGCGAAGCGCATGCATGACGGCAGGCGTGTGCTTTCTTTTCATAAGGCAATTATATAGTATTGAAAATGCCTTTCAATAAAAAATATATGCCTTTATAGGCATTCTGCAAGGCTTCAGGAGACCTTTGATGACAGGGGAGCGTCGTGAGAGCCGCGCTCGCGGGTGATGACATGCCTGGACGGTCCTCAGCGGCCCTGGCCATCTATGGCTGTTGCGCTCTCGGACAACCCGTCAGGGAGAAGGGCGCACGTGCACGGGAAGCCGTGCCGGCCAGACTTGCCAGGACAGTCCTGAGCAATCGTGATAGCAGGTTGCCGCACATTGTGTTAGGTCTTCAAGAGAATTCCGGCAGGCAATCCCCCGGACAATGACGAACCGGACAATCGGTGGATTCGGGAAGACTCTCGCGACGAGCCGGCGGCAGCCAAACAGCCTTCGTGGAGCGCGACTGCCATGGCGAATGGCCAGCGTCCCCGCCCGCAACCAGGCATTGTGCAGGTCCGACTTGAATCGCGAGCGCCTCAGGCTGCCTCGCTCAGACGCGCCACGTAGCGGGCAAGCGTGTCAATTTCGAGATTCACCTTGTCGCCCGACTTTGCCTCGCCCCAGGTCGTGACAGCCTTGGTGTGAGGGATGAGATTTATGTCGAAGCGCGCACCCTCGACCTCGTTCACCGTTAGTGACGTGCCGTTCAATGCAACCGACCCCTTGGGAGCGATGAACCGGGCAAGTCCGTCCGGAGCGTCAAGTGCCATCCTCGTGCAATCGCCCTCATCCCGGATGTCCCCGACCACGGCGATTCCGTCGACGTGCCCCGAAACGATATGCCCTCCGATCTCGTCACCAACCTTGAGTGCGCGTTCCAGGTTGACTCGCCAGCCCGGTTCCCATTGGCCCAGATTCGTCCTGGAGAGCGTTTCTTCGCTCGCCTGCACGGCAAACCACGCGCGTGGGTCACGCCCCACATCAGTCACGGTCAGACAGACCCCATCACAGGCAACCGATGCACCGATATCGAGGTTGCCGACCGCGTAGGAGGTTCCAATCCTGACATCGAGGACGCCTGCGCGCTCGATGCTGAAGATTTCGCCGATATCGGTCACAATGCCAGTGAACATGCCTTCGCCTTTCGCTGCGTCGGTTCAGTTAGGTCCCTTGAGCCGCTTGCACAAGAGGCCCGCACTGTCGGCCTTGGCTCTCGATCCGCCACCATGGTGCACTGCCCTATCTGACTGCGACATGCAGTTCGACGAACACCCCTTACCGCTCATCCAATGCGAGGGGACTTGTGTGCCTAACTTGACCAATCGGCAGGTCGCCGCAAGCATTGATGTCACGGGTCAGCTGAAGTTGCCAATGCAAACGCTTCGCCGCAATACGGTAGTGCGTTGAGTGCGGAAGTCGGGCCGTCTCGCAGCACGAAGGGAGCCGCACCACCGATGACGGCATGACTTGGGTCGTGACACTCGCGAGCAAACTCCGGCTTAAGACATTTTTGAAATCCATCTGGCCTTTCCCGAATTTCGTGCCATTGTAAAACATCTTTGAAATCCACTCCGGGAGAAGGACATGCCGGAAGACGATTCCCTCGCCTGCAGGCTGGGTCGTGCGATCAGGAAGGAGCGTCTCGCACAAGGGTTGCGCCAGACGGACCTCTCGCGCGTCAGCGGCGTCGCGGCGCCAACCATATCCGACATCGAGAACGCGGCCAGGGACACCCGTCTCTCGTCGGTCCAGCGTCTCATGGATGTGCTCCTGCTTGATCCGGAAACCGCCCTGACAGGGAAGAGACCCGAGAAGAATCAGCCTTCTCGCGACGTGGAGCCTTACGACCTGAGCGTTCCGCGATGAAGGACATTCCCGTGTTCTTCGAGACGTTCCACGTCGGCGATCTCGAGATCGGGAAGCGCGGACACCCTTCTTTCAGGTACGACTCACGGTGGCAGGAGTCCCCGCACTCCTTCCCGGTCTCGACGACGATGCCGCTCGAGCGCGACCTGTTCGGACCCGACATCGTGCATCCCTGGATCGCGAACCTTCTTCCGGAAGAGCGGCAGCTGGAGGCGATCGCGCGCAGCCTGGGCGTCTCGCGTGGGGACAGCCTCGGCATTCTCGAACGGATCGGCGGCGACGTGGCCGGAGCCCTCTCCTTCGGATCGCCGGTTCCGCGACAGGAGTGGGAATACGTCCCGCTGACGGAGTTCTACGGCGAACCGGATCCCGGAAAGGCGCTGCATCGTCACTTCGACGACCTGCGCCGCCGTCCGTTCCTGGTCGGGGCGGATGGCGTCCGTCTCTCCCTGGCGGGAGGCCAGAAGAAGTCCGTCCTCGCCGTGATCGGGCCGGACGGGCGGCCGAGGCCCGGCCTCTGCGAGGACGGGGACCGGATCGCGGTCCCGACAGGCGGTGCGCCGTCAACGCTCATCGTCAAGCCGGACAACCCGAGCTTCCTGAGCGGGATCGTCGAAAACGAGGCCTACTGCCTGTCCCTGGCCGACGCGATCGGGATCGAGGCGGCGGAAACCGGCACCCTGCGGGCCGAGGACCGGACGGCCCTGGCCGTCGTTCGTTACGATCGTGTCTTCGCACAATACGGGACCGTCCGTCGTCTACACCAGGAAGACTTCGCCCAGGCCCTCGGCGTCTTTCCGGAGCAGAAGTACGAGCGCAGCAGGTTTCCGGGGCCTTCCCTGTCCGACATCCTGGGCGTCGGAGGAAAGGCATGGTCCGTCGCCCGCAACGTACCTGCGTCACTGCCCGCGCGGGAACGGGACCGGATTCTCGACCAGGTCATCTACAACGTTCTCGTCGCGAACACCGACGCCCATGCGAAGAACTACGCCCTCCTCCTTGACGCACGTCAGCCCAGGCTGTCTCCCTTGTACGACGTTTCCTGCGTCCTGCCATGGGACCACATAGACCAGAACTTTGCACAGAAGATAGCCGGGAAGAAACGCAAGCCCGGGGACATTGCGCCCAGGCACTGGGAGACGATCGCCCGCGACGCAGGCTTCAACGCGCATCACGTGCGCGAGCGGGTCGAGGAAATGGTCGACGGGATCTTCCGGAAAGGGCCTGAAGTCGCCTCAAAGGTGGCCGCGATGCCAGGCGTTTACCCAGGTGATGTCGGAATGGTTCATGACAAGGTCCAGGACAACGCGCTTCGCATCCTCGGACGGTTCCCGCGTTCCGGACGGTCGACTCCAGAACGACCGGCAGGAGACGAACGGACGCCGTTCGAACCGTCTCATGTCGAAGATCCGGCGGATTCGTCAGGGATCACGGTCACGAGTGCGCAAGAATAGGAGTGGTAGCGCGAGGACAGGGAACTGCAACTGGCCGGCGCGCTCACCGAACAAATGGCCCCTGACGGGGACTGCGGCGAATTCCACCAGGGGGGTGCAGGACACGCCTACAGCAGCGGGCAAGGCGGCAGAAGTGTCCCAGGAGGCGGTCGACGAGCTTGCCGCGAAGATCGCGAGGGCGTGCGCCGAGGCCCAAGCTTGCGGCGACCTGACGATTGGTCAAGCAAATACACAGGTCCCCATGTGATCCCCAATGTGAGCATGACGTCTTCCAGAGCACGGGAGGCAACGAGATCACTGTTGCTGCGCGCGCATTGCACTTCGAATTTGGCGGTAGGGAGAATTTGGCGCGCAAGAACTTTCTTCTGCAGTTCATCTGCCTCGATCGAAGAGGACCCTGAGTCCGGCATCTGCGAGTCTTCTTCGTTTCGAACCAAAGGCTTATCCCCCTGGCCAAGGCGGCACAAGATGTTGTGTCGGCGCCCGCGCGGTCGGGTTCCCGGATCCGTTGCGCAGAACGCGCAGGCACGGTCGCAAGGCGGTCCTGGCGGCGGGGATTTCCGGGATGCGGGGGTGTGGACGGACTCCTGGCGCGTGGTTCCGGCGCCGGGGCCGCGTCAGGCGCGTCCTTCGACGATGTCCTGATACGTTGCGGGCGGCAGCCCGAGGCCGATGCCGAGGAGGCTGTCGAGCGAGGTCCGCCGGTGGCGGCGCCGGTTCCAGCGGAAGACGAACTCGTCCAAGTAGCGCTGGACGTGCTTGCGTCTCAGCCCATGATGCACCCCCAAGGCCCAGCGCTTCAGGTTCGAGAAGACCCGGTGGATCCAGGTCAGGATCTCGTGCGCCTTGCGGTCGCCGACCACCCTTTCCTCCCACGGGTTGTCGGGCAGGCCGCTGTACCCGAGCCAGCCGTCGGTGACGACCCGCGCGCCGGGCGCGCACCGCTTCCGACACAAACCCGTGCAGCGCCGCGGAGGCGTAGTTTTCCACGACCTTCAGCCGGATGCGGCGCGGCTTCCCGCATTCCGAGAGCTCGACCGCCCCGGCCAGGAGGATCCTGCCGTCGGCGCTGCGGCCCCGGCCTGACACGCCCTTCGCCCCTGCCGCACCGCTTCCGTCGCGGCAGGGCACGGACGCCCCGTCGACCTCCGCGATCCCCTGCAGCAGGCTCCGGTCCGGGTCGTCCATGGCACGGCGCAGCTTGTGCAGCAGAAGCCAGGCCGTCTTGTAGCTGCCGATCCCCAGCTGCGCCTGGAGCTGGAGCGCGGAAATCCCGTTGGAATGCGTGGCCACGAGATGCGCGGCGAGAAACCATGTCTTCAGAGGCAGGTGGCTGCGGTGCATCACCATTCCCGCCGTCACGGAGGTCTGGCGCCCGCAGTCCGCGCACTCGCGGACGAAGCGCTCGCCCTTCAGCTCCCAGCCCTTCGTGCCGCCGCAGGCCCCGGGCACGCGAAGCCGTCGCCCCAGCGCAGCTCCGCCAAGTGGCGGGCGCAGGCCCCGTCATCGGGAAGAGCTCCTCGAACTGTTGGCGGGACATCGGGCGGTCGTCTTTCAATCGGCCGGGCATGACTGGAACATAAAGCGAACACGGCGTGACGTCAACCCCTTCAGGCACAAAATGTGGGACCACCTGTGCTAAGGGGATAAGCCTTTCGAACCATTTGTGCAGGAGATTTTCGAAGCCTCGACTGGCTTCGTGACCGACTGCAGTCGCATGATCGTTCGGAATCCTCGCCAAAGGCCAATTCAATCTGCATTGTCTCGCCGCCAGACATGCATGATGTTCGCTCCGACCCGGCGCTGATCCATCAACCGGAACTCTGGAGCGTTCGCAAGTTGACCGATGCCGAGAGCACCGATCGACGGCTTGCCCTCCGCCCCCAGGACCTTGCCCGCCGAAAGGACCACCAGTTGATCAACCAACCCGTCCGACAAGAGCGAAGCCGCAAGCGTTCCGCCACCTTCACACAAGACCCGCGTCAAGCCGCGCGACCCCAGATTCTGCATCAGGGTTGCCATGTCAACCTGTCCTTCGGACACCGGCACCGGCACGAAGTCCGCGCCCGCCAGTTTCCACGCCGCCGCGCCCTCGCTCTCTCCCTGCCCGTGAGCCAGCCAGACCGGTCCCGCTTCTTCAATCTTCTCCGTGAGTCGGCACTGGAAAGGGAGGGCCTGGCTCCCGCTCACGACGATTCGAACAGGTTGGCGAACGGCACCCATGCCGCGCACGGTCAGTTTCGGGTCGTCAATTCGGATGGTTCCGGCACCGACCATCACCGCGTCATGGGACATTCGCAGCGCATGGGAGGCGCGACGGGCATCCTTGCCCGTGATCCAGCGGCTTTCGCCCGTAGCTGTCGCGATCCGCCCGTCAAGGGTCACCGCCAGTTTCAACGTGACAAACGGGCGAGCCGTCGCAACCCGCGTCAGGAACCCTGCATGTGCTTCACGCGCAGCATCTGCCAGTAGGCCGACGTCCACGGCGATTCCGGCTCCGCGAAGGCGCTCAATGCCACGTCCCGCGACCCTGCCGTCCGGATCCTCGATCGGAACGACCACGCGGGTCAGTCCGGCATCGATCAGCGCGTCGGCACAGGGCGGGGTTCTTCCTTCGTGGGCACAGGGCTCCAGTGAAACATACGCCGTCGCTCCCCTGGCGGCGTGTCCCGCCTGCGCCAATGCACGTGTTTCCGCATGCGGCAGGCCACGATCGCCGGTCCATCCACGCCCGACAATGCGGCCGCCCAGAACGATTACGCACCCGACTGCCGGGTTTGGCCACACGCGCCCAAGCCCGCGACGTCCGAGCGCCAGCGCATGCGCCATGTGGCGGACGTCGGCCGAAGTCACTCGTTCCTTTGGGCGGGCCGAAGCTCGCTCACGAACTTGTCGAAGTCATCTGCAGCCTGGAAGTTCTTGTAAACGCTTGCAAATCTCACATAGGCCACCGTGTCGATCCGATCCAGGCTCTCCATTACGATCTCGCCGATGGTCGTCGAAGGAACATCTGTCTCGCCCATGCTTTCCAGCCTGCGGACGATGCCGCTGATCATCTGGTCGATTCGATCCGGTTCGATCGGGCGCTTCTGCATCGCGATGCGAATGGAGCGCTCCAGCTTGTCGCGGTCGAAATTCTCCCTCTTGCCGCTCGACTTGATTACCACGAGATCGCGCAGTTGAACGCGCTCGTAAGTCGTGAACCGACCGCCACATGCCGGGCAAAACCGTCGTCTTCGGATCACCACATGATCTTCTGCCGGACGCGAGTCCTTGACCTGCGTGTCGGTGCTTCCGCAAAACGGGCAGCGCATTATACGTCCCTCCTGACTGTGTCTAGGGGAACCTGCCCCTCTTCTACACAGGCACTATAGGGTAACGCCATCATTTTGGGTAGAGGCCAATTCAACGCGCCATATGCGCCGATGATTCATCCTTCCCGGCGGACATGGGTTCGAGCACCAGAAACCTCGTTCCGGCCGAATTGAGCCGTTCTTCCGAGATGATTTCGAAACCTCGCCTCGTGAACTCCTCGACAGGATCCCCGCTCCGCGCGTCCGAGAACACGGACAGCCCGGTCCCGAACCGGACCGGCTCGACCGTCAGGTGCACGCAATCGATGGCACCATGGGCAAGAAACCAGTCATGGACGCGCGTGCCGCCCAGAATCAAGCCACGGGCGAGGGCATGAACCTCGCAAACTTGCTCGGGAAGCATCTGCGGGGTCAGGCATTCCGGGTCCACCCAAAGTTGAGATGGCCTTTTCCAGCCGCTCACCTTGCTCGAGAACACGATCCGCCGTCGGTCGGGCCTGTCCGCCGCTTCGTGCGTGTGCCGTCCCATGATCGCCCAGTCGGCGGCCTCCACGTCGACAAAGAAAAGCTCCTGCTCTTCCACGCTTGCCCAAGCCTGGGGAGGCTCGCCGACCGAACGCGCAATGAATCCATCCCCGGAGACGACAACTGTAAGGAGATACTCGCTCATTCCGACTCGAGAAAGGCCTCGAAAGCGGCAGCGTGATCCTCGTGCCAGCGCGAAAGTGCCGGCCGGTTCTCTATGATGTCGCCGATCGCCCAGGCCATGCGCTTTTCGTCCGTGGCCCGGTCCACGTCGTTGTCCGGACAGAGAATGTAGAAATCATCCCTGTCCAGGCTCTCAAGCATGAATCTTGCGGTCTGTTCCGGGGTCCAGGCGCCATCCGGCTTCTCGGTCCGGCCATGGCGCGTCAGGTCGGTGAACACGAACCCCGGAATGAGAAGATGCGCTGTCACGCGGCATGCCTCCGTGTTTCGCAATTCATGGGCAAGCGCCTCGGTAAAGGCTTTCACGCCCGCCTTGGAAACATTGTAGGCCGGATCTCCCGGAGGTGTCGTAATGCCCTGCTTGGATCCGGTGTTGATGATCGCGCCGGGCCGGGCGCGCTCGATCATTCTCGGCGCAAAGACACGACTTCCATTGATGACGCCCCAGAGATTCACGTCCAGGATTCTCCGCCAGTCCCCCCCGTCGGCGAACATCGAGGACCCCGGCTGAATGCCGGCATTGTTCATCAAGATGTCCGTTCCATCGAACCTGTCGGCAATCCGTGCCTCAAGCGCCTCCATTGCGCCCAAGTCCGATACGTCAACCGCTTCTGCCATCACCTCCGGCGCGCCCGCAGCCTTCAGCCGCTCGGCGGCTGACTCCAGCAGGGCATCGCGATTGTCCGCGATGGCAAGTCTCATGCCCGCCGCAGCGAAAAGCTCGGCCGAGGCGAGGCCGATACCGGATGCGCCTCCGGTAATCGTGGCAACGGATCCTGTAGCAATCGCAGCGTGCGGCATGTCAACCAACCCTTTCAGTTTCGCGCGACCTTCGGCGAGCGCATCCAGTTTGGCAAGTCCGCGTACGCATTCCCTGCCCGCCCTGCGGTTCATGATCGATCTCGAAACGCGCAGGACGACGTGCGTTCTGAAACCTGTCAATTCCGAAGAGAGCCATGCAACGGGTGCAAGGCCCGCAAGGGACAGACGCGAAAGCCTTGGCCCGCCGCCCCGAAGCCTTGGATGGCCACCTACTGGTCCAGGAAGCTCCTGAGCTTTCTGGACCTGCTCGGATGCTTCAGCTTCCTCAACGCCTTGGCCTCGATCTGCCGAATGCGCTCCCGGGTCACGCTGAATTGCTGGCCAACCTCCTCCAGCGTGTGGTCGGTGTTCATGCCGATGCCGAACCGCATTCTCAGCACGCGCTCCTCCCGGGGCGTGAGCGATGCCAGGACCCGCGTCGTCGTCTCCTTGAGGTTTTCCTGAATGGCGCTGTCCAGTGGCAAGATCGCGTTCTTGTCCTCGATGAAGTCGCCAAGCTGGGAATCTTCCTCGTCCCCGATCGGCGTCTCCAGCGAGATCGGCTCCTTGGCGATCTTCATGACCTTGCGGACTTTCTCGAGCGGCATTTGCAGTTTCTCGGCAAGCTCCTCGGGCGTCGCCTCGCGGCCGATCTCGTGCAGCATCTGGCGACCGGTGCGCACGAGCTTGTTGATCGTCTCGATCATGTGCACCGGGATCCGGATCGTGCGCGCCTGATCGGCAATGCTGCGCGTGATCGCCTGCCGAATCCACCAGGTCGCGTAGGTGGAGAACTTGTATCCCCGCCGGTACTCGAACTTGTCCACCGCCTTCATGAGGCCGATGTTGCCTTCCTGAATGAGATCAAGGAACTGCAGCCCCCTGTTCGTGTATTTCTTGGCAATCGAGATCACGAGGCGCAGGTTCGCCTCGACCATCTCCTTCTTGGCTTGCCGGGCCTCCTTCTCGCCCTTTTGGACCTGCGAGACGATGCGGCGAAACTCGGAGATGTCGACACCCACGTACTGGCCCACCTGGGCCATGTCGCCGCGCAGGTCCCCTATCTTCTCCGGCGACCGCTCCACGAACGTCCGCCAAGCCCGCCCGGGCTTCTCGCCCATGCGGTCCAGCCAGTTCGGGTCCAGCTCATGTCCGCGGTATTCGTCGATGAATTCGCGGCGATTGATGCGCGCCTGGTCGGCAAGCTTCACCATCGCGGAATCAATCGACATGATCCGACGGTTGATGCCGTAGAGCTGGTCCATCAACGCCTCGATTCGGTTGTTGTGCAGATCCAGCCCGTTCACCATGCCAACGATTTCCAGGCGCAGTTTCTGATACCTGTTCTCCTGCCGCGTGGAGAAACTCCCGTCTTCCTTCAAGGTCGCCGCGATGCGGCTGTCCTGGAGCTTTGACAGTCGTGCGTAATCCTTTGCGATCCGTGTCAGGGTCTCGAGGACACGAGGCTTGAGTGCCGCCTCCATGGCCGCAAGCGACATGTTCGCGGCCTCGTCGTCATCCTCGTCATCGTCTTTCTGGATCGGGTTTCCGTCGGCATCCAGCTCAGGCTGCTCTTCGCCTTTCTTCGACTGCTTCGCCTTCGCGTCATCGACGGCGGCATCCTCGTCCTCGTCGTCCGACACTTCCATGGAGTTCCCGAAAGTCGCTTCCAGGTCGATGACGTCCCGAAGGAGAATCTCCTCGTCCAGGAGTTCCTGTCGCCAGATCGTGATCGCCTGGAAAGTGAGCGGGCTTTCGCAAAGCCCGGCGATCATCGTGTTCCGGCCAGCCTCGATCCGCTTCGCGATCGCGATCTCGCCCTCCCGGGAGAGGAGTTCGACCGATCCCATCTCGCGCAGGTACATCCGTACGGGGTCGTCCGTGCGGTCAAGCTTCTCGGTCTCCGTCTGGGAAACCGCCAGTTCGCGGGAGCTCGACGTCTCGACCACCTCGGTAGAGGCCTGCGGCTTCTTGCTTTCGTCGTCCGTGTCGGCGTCCTCTTCGTCCTCGATGATGTTGATGCCCATTTCGGAGAGCATCGACATCACGTCCTCGATCTGCTCGGACGCAACCTGGTCGGGGGGCAAGACCCGGTTCAACTGGTCGTAGGTGATGTAGCCCTTCTCACGAGCCTCGACGATCATCTTCTTGACGGCCGCCTGACTCATGTCCAGAACGACTTCGCCTTCCTGATCGTCCGTCTTCTGCTCTTCGCTGGTATCCTTGGCAGCCATTCGCCACTCCCGGGAATCTGCGGTGATTCGACGTCTAGCGAATCACTTGGCGCGAATCAGTGATTCTCTATCCGCACATCGAGACTTTTGCCACATCGTGAACGTCTCTCTATGTCCTGCCACGCGACTTCTCGTAGTCCAGTCCCTCGATCAGGGCGTCGAGTTCGCTTCTTTCCTTCCGATTCATGCGCGCGCCGTTCGGGCCGACATCGTATTCCGTCTCGTCCTCGGCGGCCGCCCGGTCCGAGCCGGTCAATGTCTGGGCGGCCTCGCTGAGCCGGTAGGTCAGCGATTCGTCGGCGTCACCCTTGATGTCCTGCATCGCCTCGTGAATGTCCTTGCGCGCACCGCGCTTGGCGACAAGGTTCTCGAACTCCTTTGCCACGGCCAGGGCGGCAAATTCCTCGTCCGCACCTGGCTGCATGGCGGGCGCGATGCGCACATGGCGGGAGCGGAGCAGTTTTTCAAGGGCTTGGGCGCCGCAAATTTCCTCGACAGCCTCACGGCCCGAACCTTCGACCGCCAGAAGCGCCTTGCGCACGGCCTCATGTTCGGGCCGTGAAGTGTCAAGCTGCTCGAGATCGGCCACAAAGCGCGGCACGATTCCAGGATGCGTCACGAGGCAGGCCAGAATCACCGCCTCCTTCAGGTGCTCGTGAGCACGGGCATCCGCGGAAACAAGCGCACTTGTCTTGGTCGCGGCCATCGGTCCCGCCGCCGGGCCGGTCCAACTCGCGCCCTGTCCAAGGCCCTTGCGCCGTGCCGGACGTCGCGCATCGGACAGCGATCTCATCAAGTGAAAGATCTCGTCGTTGTAGTGTCGCCTCAGCGCCTGATCCTGCACTCGCCCGATCGCCGCCCGCATCGTGCGGTCCAGGGTCGCCCTCCGCTCCGGGCTGTCGAAGCTCCTGCCTTCGGTCTCTCGCCGCCACAGCAGTTGTAGCAAGGGAAGGCTCTCCTCGGCCTGGCGCTTCATGGCAGCCGCGCCGCCGGCGCGGATAAGGTCATCGGGATCCATCCCTTCGGGCATCATGCAGAACCTCAACGACTTGCCGGCTTCCAGGAGCGGCAGCGACAATTCCGCGACGCGAACCGCGGCCCGAAACCCGGCTTCATCCCCATCGAGGGCGATGACCGGTTCATCATGCATCTGCCAGATGAGCCTCAACTGCTGCTCGGTGACGGCCGTTCCCATCGGCGCGACCGTCGCTTCGAACCCGGCTTCGGACAGGGCGATCACGTCCATGTACCCTTCGGCAACGATCAGCGGCGCCTTGCCGCCCGCCTTCCGCGCCGCTCCATGGTTGTAGAGGCACCTGCCCTTGTCGAATAGCTCGGTCTCCGGCGAGTTCAGGTACTTGGCATAGGCGTTCGGATTCATGGCACGCCCGGCAAGCGCAACGGCCACTCCCCTCGGATCGCGAATGGGAAAGATGATTCGGTCGCGAAAGCGATCATAAGGCGTGCCGCCGTCATCGGGACGCACCGCCAAGCCTGCATCGATCACGAGATCGGCCCCCACGCCCTTGCTGGCGAGATGCGTGAAGAGGCTCTCCCGCTGGTTCGGCGCAAAGCCGATCTCCCAGCGGGTCAATGCCTCTTCGGACAAGCCTCGCCCTGACAGGTAGTCCCGGGCGGCGGCGCCCGCGCCAGCTTTCAGCTTCAAGCGGTAATGCTGAACCGCCTGTTCCATGACCTCGGCGAGCAGGGTTCGCCGGTCCGCCTTCCGCTGCGCCTCCGGGTCCCGCTTCGGCACCTGCATGCCCGCCTCGCGGGCCAGGATCTCGACCGCCTCCATGAAGGAGACGTTCTCGGTTTCCTGGACGAACGTGAAAACATTGCCCTTCGCGTGGCAGCCGAAGCAGTAGTAGAAACCCTGCCGGTCATCCACATGGAACGACGCGGTCTTTTCCTGGTGGAACGGGCAAGGCGCCCACATGTCGCCCTTGCCCTGCTTCGACCGGCGGGCATCCCAGGTGACCTTCCTGCCCGCGACCTGGCTGAGCGAGGTGCGGGACTTCAGTTCATCGATGAAGCCGGACGGGAGACTCATGGTGCAAATATCCGCGTCAAGGGCGGCCTTGTCCAGAACCTGCGGCGCGTCAACCAACCCGAAGCCCGGCTGCCGGGCGCTGCCTCCGGGACCTCGGGACGCTGACGTGAACCTTGCCTCGATTCCCGGACCTGAAGCTCAGGCGTTCAGAGTCCCTTGGCCTCGTAACTGGCAGCCACGCGGTCGATCGCGACAATGTATGCAGCGGTACGCAGGTCGGTCACGTCATTCCGAGATCGCCAGGTGTCGCGCATTGCCTGGTATGCGCCTCGCATCGTGTCGTCGAGCCCCGAACGAACCAGTTCCAGTTCGCCAGCGCCCCTCAGGTACTTTTCCTTGAAATTGCCCGTGAGCGACCAGGCATCGCCCAGATGGTCGCTCAACCGTTCCAGTTCATCGACGATGAGCATGTGGCGCGCCTCCTCCTGGCGACGCTGCATGCGGCCAAAGCGGATATGGCTGAGGTTCTTGACCCACTCGAAATACGAAACGGTCACGCCTCCGGCGTTGGCGTACATGTCGGGAATTATGGGTATGCCCTTCGAACGCAGTATCTCGTCCGCCCCGGCCGTCACCGGTCCATTCGCGGCCTCGATGATCATGGCCGCATCGATCCGGTCGGCATTGGAAAGATTGATCACGCCCTCAAGTGCTGCGGGAATGAGGATGTCACAATTCTTCTCGAGAACCTTGCTGCCGTTCTTGACGTGGATTGCATCGGCGTATCCGGTCACACCGCCGTGGCGCTGGATCCAGCTGCCCACGGCCTCGATGTCCAGTCCGTCGTCACAGACCAGGGCGCCGTCGTGCTCGATGACGGCAGTGATCCTGGCACCGTCTTCCTGGCTCAGGAACTTCGCGGCATGGAAGCCCACGTTGCCGAGGCCCTGAACGATGACGCGCTTGCCATCAAGCGTGCCGGAAAGGCGCGCCTCGGCCACGTCTTCCGGATGGCGGAAGAATTCCCGCAGCGCATACTGGATGCCGCGCCCGGTCGCCTCGACCCGGCCCTGGATGCCGCCGGCATGGGGCGGCTTTCCGGTCACGCAGGCGCGCGCATTGATGTCCGTGGTGTTCATCCGCGCGTACTGGTCCGCGATCCAGGCCATTTCGCGCTCGCCGGTGCCCATGTCCGGGGCCGGCACGTTCTGGCTGGGATGTATCAGGTCCCGCTTGGCAAGTTCGTAGGCGAAGCGGCGCGTGATCCGTTCCATTTCATCGACGTCGTACTCCCGGGGATCGATTCGGAGCCCTCCCTTCGAGCCGCCGAACGGCGTTTCGACCAAGGCGCACTTGTAGGTCATCAGCGCGGCCAGCGCCTCCGCCTCGTCCTGGTTGACGCTCAGCGAATAGCGAATCCCTCCCTTGCATGGCTCCAGGTGCTCGGAGTGCACGGAGCGGTAACCGGTAAAGGTGTGAATGCTTCCCCTCATCTTCACGCCGAACCGCACCGTATAGGTGGAATTGCAAACGCGTATCTTGTCCTCAAGGCCCGGCGCGAGATCCATCAGCGCCACGGCGCGGTTGAACATCAGGTCCACGCTTTCGCGAAACGTCGTCTCTGTTCTTGAAGCATCCATCTGGTCTCTCCAATGGTTCGCCGCCAGATCGTGCCCGCAGCTTAGCAACAGCATCGTGCCCTTGCATCCCGAATCTTCTTGCATTTGACCCGCGGTGTCCCGAAGTGATCGTGACTGAAACATGGACGGCCCTGGAGGAAGGCATGCGCGCCATCACATACGAGAACTTCGGCCCGGCAGGCGACGTTCTGACACTTGAGGAAATCCCGGCGCCCACGCCGGCAGGCGGCGAAGTGCTGGTCCGGCTCAACACGTCGGGAGCCAACCCGTCCGACGTCAAGATGCGCGCCGGCGGCCGCCCGGGCGTGACCCGGCCACCCTTCCCCAAGACAATCCCGCACAGCGACGGCGCGGGCGTGATCGAGGCCGTGGGCGATGATGTTTCCCAAGCCAGGATCGGCGAACGCGTCTGGATCTGGAACGGGCAATGGCAGCGCGCTTTCGGAACCGCCGCAGAGTACATCGCGCTGCCCGGAAACCAGGCAGTCGCCCTGCCCGACAACGTGAGCTTCGAGGCCGGCGCAGTTCTTGGCATACCCGGCCTCACGGCTTGCTGTGCGGTTCTCGGTGGCGGACCGGTCAAGGGCAAGACGGTTCTTGTCAGCGGCGGTGCGGGGACGGTCGGCCACCTGGCCATCCAGGTCGCGGCCGCGTCCGATGCACATGTGCTTGCCACGGCACGCGGAAAGGCGGGCCTTGCGGCTGCGCGTTCTGCAGGGGCGGCCCATGTCTTCGACTATGCAAGCGACACGTTGGCAGACGAGATTCTTGAGTGCGTCCAAGGTGATCTCGTCGACCGCATCGTTGAAGTCGAGTTCGGCAAGAACGCGGAAACCAACGCCCGGATCATCGCGGAGCGCGGCACGATTGCGGCCTTCGGCTCGGCGCTCGACATGACGCCGACGCTGCCCTTTTATCCGCTGATGTTCAAGTCCGTGACGATCGAGCTCCTGCTGGTCTATCTCCTGTCGCCCGAGCGACGCGAACGGACCATCAAGGACCTGACAGGCCTCCTTCGACAGGGTGCGCTCAAATTCCGCATTTCCGACCGGTTCGAACTCGCGGATTGCGCGAAGGCGCACGATGTCATCGCTGCGGGAGGACGTGCGGGGTCGGTCATCCTGACGATCTGAAGCCGACGGGTCCGTCGCGACAGCGGCCAGTCAATCCCGGTCCGGCCCCTGCTCTTCCCGTTCCGCTACCATGTCCGCCAGCAAGTCGGCCATCGCCTTTGCCTGGCCGCCCGACAAGGTTCCTCCCACGCCCAGGCGCCGCCCAATCCGCCACCAAAGGCCCGGTGCCCATCCCGCGGCCGCCGGTCGCTTCAAGCGCACCATGAATCCGTTCGAGGGACGGAAAGCCAAGGCGCCCCGGTCAACCCTTGCGACATTCTCCACGCCTACCAAGGCCCTGCCGCTGATGGTCCGCAGACCGGCACGGGTCAGGACGAGGCCATCCATGGTCGCCAAGCGAAGCCGGTATGCGGCCCAGAGGATCCCTGCCCCAACCAGCACGAAGAACAGCCGCCAGAGATCCGGCATCTCCCCGAACGCCAGCCTGATCATCAGGATGCCGAGGAGAGCCAATGCCAGAATCGCCATCCACCGACGCATCGGCGAAGGAGTGATTTCGAGCACGACCTCTTCCTCGTCATTCATCGCGAAACCTCCCGTTTCACCACGTTCCCGCAATCCGGCCTGGCCCAGGTCATGTGACTGCCACCCGCATCTTCGGGATCGCAACGCGCACTCGAACGGCAATGCACAATGGACGCTTCGCTTGTATGTGAACGGACGCCCGATTCAATCGGCTTTTCTGCCTGCTGGTTTTTTGACTCGTCCGCAAATAGTGTCCAGTTCATGCGCTTCGCTCTCGTGTCAACCGTTTTGCTGGCTGGCTGCGTCGACTGGCCGGACACGGGCAGCGCACCCAGCCTGGACGAAGACGCGCCCTGGCCGATACTCAAGCCAATCGACGACGTCATCGAACCGCAATCCGCAGCGAAACCGGGCGATGGCAACCAATTCAACGCCTTGGATGCCCGTGCAGCCAGATTGAAGCGCCAAGCCAGAACGATGCGGCGCGAGATCGCTGATCCGGACGACATCGAGGCGCTCCGTCGCGCGTTGGCGCGATAGCCGCATTGCGTCTTCCCCGCCAAGCGGCTAACGCGCACGGGATCACTGTGGAGTCACTTCAATGTCCAGCCCGCTACGTCTCGGAATTGCCGGCCTCGGCACGGTCGGTGTCGGAACTGTCCGCATCGTCCAGAATCAGGCCGCGCTCCTGAAGGCTCGCACGGGAAGGGAAATCGCGATCTCGGCGGTCACGGCCAGAAGCAGGGAGCTGGATCGGGGAATCCGGATCGCCGACTACGATTGGGCGGACGATCCGATCTCCCTGGCAAGCCGTGACGACGTGGATGTGTTCGTCGAGCTCATAGGTGGAGCCGACGGCGTTGCAAGGCGGGCAATCGAGGCGGCCATCGCGACAGGCAAGCACGTTGTCACCGCCAACAAGGCTCTTCTGGCCGTCCACGGGCAGGCACTCGGCGAGGCTGCGGAAAAGACCGGGGTCTCCATCCGCTACGAGGCGGCCGTGGCGGGCGGGATCCCTTGCATCAAGGCGCTTTCTGAGGGTCTTGCAGGCAACGAGATCACGCGTGTCATGGGTGTCATGAACGGCACCTGCAACTACATCCTGACCCGAATGCAGTCGGCCGGCCTTGATTATCAGACGGTCTTTGCGGAATGTGAGCGGCTTGGCTACCTGGAAGCGGACCCAAGTCTCGACGTCGGCGGAATTGATGCGGGCCACAAGCTCGCGATTCTCGTTGCACTGGCCTTTGGCACTAGGGTGAACTTCGACGCGGTCCACATTGAAGGCATTGAGAGAATCTCGATTGAGGACATCGAGCAGGCGGCCGACATGGGATTTCGAATCAAGCTCCTCGGCGTTGCGCAAAGGACAGGGAACGGGATTGAAGCAAGGATGTCGCCCTGCCTCGTGCCTGCGGATTCACCGCTCGGCCAGCTTGAGGGTCCATCGAACATGATCGTGCTGGAGGGCGACAGCGTCGGGCAGGTCGTGCTGCAAGGCGCCGGGGCCGGCGAAGGCCCGACGGCGAGCGCGATCATCGGTGACGTCTGTGACCTGGCCCGCGGTTCGACACGACCGGTCTTCGGAATGTCGGCGGGCGAACTGGCGGTGGCAAAGCGTACCAACGGAGTTGCTCCTGCAGCCTACTACCTGCGCATGCAACTCGTCGACAGGCCTGGTGCGCTTGCCAAGATTGCCGCCGTCCTCGGAGATGCCGGGATCTCGATCAACCGCATGCGCCAGTACAGGCACACGGAAGCCACTGCGCCGGTCCTGATCGTCACCCACGAGACGCAGCAGGAGGCGCTGGACAAGGCCATAGCGAACATGGACGGCACCGGCGTGCTTGCATCTGCGCCGGTGGCGATACGGATCGAGAAGGCCTGACACTGCAGCGGCCACGTGTCCGGGTTTCGCATGGCATCCGGGAAGCGAGCGTTGCGCGCCTGCTTCCGACCGGCCCGAACAAGGCCCCGCTCGAGATGGCCAGACTGCATGTCCCCGTCCGCATGGTGGCCGTTGGCGAGGCGACCCAAGCGCACGGCCTGAACGACAGTCGAGTCGCATGTCGGCATGAGCGCGCGTTCCCGGACCCTCTCGGCAGCCCGCCCGGTGACATCCCGATCGCCGGATGAACTCCCGTCAGAGGAACTGCCAGACACTTGAACTGAAGAGTTCTGCGCCGAGCATCATGATGACCACACCCCGGATGACCCGGCTTCGAAACCGCGCGAAAAGGAATATCGACAGCACGACCGACAGGGCCACTTCGAACGTGCCGACAATCCCTGCATGCGCATGGCGATCCCAGTAGCTGATGGAGCTTTCGAAAACCCAGTCCGAAATCGGCCAGAAATGTTGGCGCGCATCGTGGGTGTGAAACGGGAAGTCCAGCGCGAGATGCAGGAGGGCGGCGCTTGCAAAGACCAATGCAAGCGGCCTTTTCAGCAAGAGGACGACGACCCAAAACACGCCCCAGATCACGAAACTGTTGTCGACGGCGAACACCGACTGCCAGGCATCGGCGTAATAGTAGTCTCGAAAAACGACATTGGGCGAAACGCCCAGGACAAAGATCGAAACCGACGCCATGAGATAGAGCGAGACGTCAGGTGCCAACGCTCCGAGAATGGCAGCCCAGAAGCTTCGCTTTCGGTTTGGACTGGAAAACGCGGCCGCGCCGAGGATCAGGTGCGCGGGAGTGTTCACGAGGTCGGCACCGCCAGCCGCCATCTGCCGGCTTCTGAACCTGGCGCACGCCCGACCTCATCCCGAGACTGGTTGCGACCATGGCGCGGGAGCGGTTCGTCGAGATCGCCCTCGGGCTCTTCACGCATCAGGTGCAACGCCTTGCGGCGGAAGGAGTCCTCGTCTGCATTGGCAGTGCCTGCCGTCTCGGTCCTCGCTGGAATGACAGGACCGATTTCCCTCGCGGTTGCCACCTCAAGACTGGCATCAAGCCGGTGCCGAAACACATTCGAACGCCGCGATGTCCGCCATTCCAATCGAGAGGACAAAGTTTCCGATGCAACATTCTGATGCAAAAAGGAACTTTTGTCGCATGCGGTGGCCTGTACTGGCAGCGTCCGCGGCGCATCCGCGACACCGCGCCTTTCAGGTTCTGCGGAGTCGCTCATGCGAAGGCTTCGTCACCCGAAGAACGGCAGGCTTCGCCCGGCATGTGAATTTCCTGCGCGGACGTCCCGACCCAATTTGAAACCGGGCAAGTGCCACAGCCGGTCCTGCTCCCATGCCCGGAATGGCGGCTCCCCTGCGCACCGCCAAGCCGGACGGCCTGGCTGCGCCGGCTACTCTCGACCGACAGCACGCAGGACACGGTCGAGTTTCTCTCCTTGTGGACTTGCGTAACGGGAAGGCGCGCTCTTTACGGCGTCGTAATAGGCTTCCGGGTCATAGATCGGAACGTCCAGCTTCAACGACGCCGCTGTGAGGACGCCGATTGCGTCCAGGACCTGATAAGCGGCAATGTGGCGATCTATTTCGACCGAAACACGGTTTGTCTGAGCGTCAAGGAGTTCCTGTTCCTGATCCAGCACCTCCAGCGATGCGCGTGCGCCCAACCGGAACTCTTCACGAACGCCTTGCAGCGCCAGTTGCGCCGCGCTGACCTGCTGCTCCGACGCCTCGATGCCGGCCTCTGCCACCGCAAGGCCGGAATATGCGTTGCTCACTTGCTGGTCCACGATGAAACCGGTCGTATGGAGTTGCGCCCGCACTTGATCGCGCTGCGCCTGCGCCTTTCGCATCGCCGAAGAAATCGCGCCTCCCTGATAGATTGGACCGCTCAGCTGGACCCCGACGCTGGCTGTCCCCTCCCCGTCGTCGTTGAACTCCATTCCGGCCGTGCCGGAGATTGCTGGAAGCCTTCGGCGTGCAGCCCGTTCGACACCTATTTCCACGGCCTTTGCCTGGTGCTGAACCTGCTTCAGCTGGGGGTTGTGCTTGCGGGCCATCGCACGCGCCTCTTCCTCGGAGTCCGGCACATCAGGTGGATCAGGGGGAGGCAACAGGGTTCCCGGGTAACTTCCTATCGTAGCCCTGTATTGTTCCCTGGCCCGTGCGAGACTGCCCTCCTCCGCGGCCAGGCCGCTTCTTGCAGCAGCCAACCGCGCCTCGGCGACCGATACGTCCGTGCGGCTCAGTTCCCCGACTTCGAAACGGTCCCGTGTGGCGCGGAGGTGCTCGGTCAGCAGTCGCACGTTGTTCTTTCGAAGCTCGACGAAGGCCTCCGAACGACGCACGCCCAGAAATGCCGTGACCGCGTGCAGCAGGACCGAATTCTCCACGTCCACCAATGCGGCCCGGGTCGCCAGAACGGTCTCCCTGGCCGCATCGACGCCGAGCTTGCGCCGATCGGCATCGTAGAGTCCCAGGCCAACTGACAAGGAGGCTGCAAGCGACGTGCGGTCGTTCTGCATCCGATCCGAATAGTTCGCTCCGAGCGCGTAATTCACTACAGGGCGGAGTGCCGCGACGGCCTGCGCCACGTCCTCGTCAGCGGCCCGCAGAACAGCCCTGTTCTGCTCGATGAGTCCGCTAGTCCGATAAGCCATGGCCAAGGCGTCCGACAGGGTTTGCGCCATCAAGGGCTGCACCGTCAGCGCTGCGCCAATTGCCGCCAATCCCGCCATTCTCCCCCAGACTGACATCTCGCGTCTCCAACTCCTACAGCGCGAACTCGCGCTGTTTCTCAAATCCCGGCAGAACCGGAGCTGCTGCATTGAAGGCAAACCGCCAGCTGACGCCTTGCCTGTCCTTGTAGCCCACGCGCGCCGTGCCAAGCGCGCCTTCCAGAAAAATCGCCACGATGCGACCGCCCAGCTTCAATTGGTCGAAGAGGGCGTCCGGGATGTCCTGCACGGCACCCTCGATCAGCATCACGTCATATGGTCCGTGCTTCGGGGCACCGTCCACCAATGCGCCGCTTATCACGGCCACGTTGTCAGCCGAAGCTTCGCTCAAGGCGCGTTCCGCTTCGCGGGCCAGATCGGTATCTTCCTCCAAGGCTATCACGGCTTCGGCCATGCAGGCAGCCAGCGCCGACGAATATCCAAGCCCCGCCCCCACATCGAGCACGAGTTCGTCGGGCTGGACATCTGCAGCCTGAAGGAGCTTTGCCATCGTGCGTGGAGCGAGCACCACACGCCCGCGCCCCAGGCCCACGTGCGTACCCGCATATGCCGCGTCCTTCTGCTCAGCCGGCACGAACAACTCGCGCGGAACCGATAGCATTGCATCCAGCAACTGAAAGCTCGTGACATCCGAAGGGCGTACCTGGGTATCAACCATGGTGATGCGACGCTGAGCAAAATCGGCCATGCAGCAAGGTCTTTCGATCGGTGGCACAACATACCTTCAAGCACAGATGCAGGGGCTCGGCAAGGTCTCCCTCGGAGCCTTGCAGGCTCGCCGCCAGCGGCGGCGTAGACCAGCTCCTGCTCTCGGGCGCCCGCTTCGCCGAGCGCCTGATGGTCCTTGCCGAGGGCGCCGACGCGGAGCCATGGAGGTGCCCGAGACCGTGCTCGGCGTCCCCGGTCCGTTCGAGACCGTCGAGGCCGGGCGCCAACGCCCCGACGCGATGGAGCTGCGGGTCAAGGAGGTCAGGTTTCGGCGGGCACGGGAAGGGGTCGCGCCGCAAAGTCGTCTGCCACAATCAGGAGCAGGCCGCCAAGGACGCGGCCACGCGGGCGGAGCTGCTCGCCTCGCTCGAGGAGAGGCTCCGCAGCGGCGCGAAGAGCCTGCTCGACGCGCGCCTCCGCCTTCCACAGGACCGACGCCACCATCTGCGGCCACGTGTTCTGCTCGTTCCTCGCCCTGGTGCTGCGCGACGCGCGCTTCCGGCGGACGGAACGCGCCGGCGTGACGGCCGAGCGGGCCGACATCCTGCGCAACCTGATCGCGCATGACGGAAGGCGGTTCGCCGTACGCAGCGCAGCCGTCGGCGTCGCTGGCAGGCTTGGCCGGCGCGTCGGGGTCAGGCTGCCGAAGGCCGCGCGCCGGATCGAGGAGGAGAATGCCGGGACATCAGCCTGAAACTCATCGGGATCCCTGTCAGCAGTCGCCCGGACGTGCCGCCGGGTCGTGACACCGATCCTTTCGCGCCCCACAAGCCCTTGAAACAAAACAGGTCCGAAACTCAATCTGTCGAGGACGGGTCCAACGGCACGTCCAGCACGTCTTCACCAGTCTCGCAGCGCGAGACGTTTCTGGCAATCGCATGTCGGTTTCGCGACTTGCGTTCGCGAAAAATTCGGCCTACGTCAATCGGACCCGTTGGCGAGTTGGCGGAGTGGTTACGCAGCGGATTGCAAATCCGTGTACACCGGTTCGATTCCGGTACTCGCCTCCAGTTGCTTTGAAGGTCAAATGGGAACATTCCCAATTGACCTTTCGCGTCCCGGGGAGCGGCTGGCGCGTGGAGGGACGGGCGCCGACGACGCGCCCGAGATCGACGACCACCACGCGAATGTCGGGCACCTGCCCGGCGGGCATCCTGACGACGTCCCGGTGGCCCTGCGATTCCGGCATCGTGTGAAGCAGGTCCGCGTCCTCCTCCGGAAACGCCTCTGTCGCGGGGGTGTTCGGGCACTCCCGCGAGAGGACGGTGATGTCGGCGACGTGGACGGCGGTGACCGCGTCGAAGGCGGGGCACTTGCGCAGGTCGTCGGCGCTGTCCAGTCGCCGGTCCTGATCGGCGTCGCCCGCGACAGCGGGACTCTGAAGGGCGGGCGACACATGGCAGCGATGGCGGCCCGCACGTCCAATCCCGACATGAAGGAAACGTACGAACGGCTCGTCGAAAGAGGCGAGCCTCACAAGGTCGCCGTAACCGCGGTCATGCGGAAGCTCGTCGTGACCGCGAATGCCCTGCTGCGCGACCGGCGCACGTGCGAGGACCGGACGGCGGACGCCGCCTGACACCCGGGCCGGCCGCGTCTCGCGGCGGCCCCAGAACGAATCAATCGGCCGGTCGCGCCCTTGCGACCGGCGTGCCTTCGTTCGCCCGGACGGCCGTCCGGATCTGGACAAGCTGTGGAAAACCCGGTTCCGGATGCCCGAATGCCGTCGAAAGAGACCGCATCCGGCCTTGCCTCGAAACATGGATGCTTGGTCCGGGTCCCGGCCTTCGTGGTCCGGAACCAGGTTCAATTGTCCGCCTCCGGCCGCACCAGCCCAGCACGGTCGCGGCGTGCACGGCGTCTGTCTCCCCCTCCGCCGGTCGAGAGGCGGTCAGGCGTAGAGATCGACCGGGTCGGAGTTCTGCTCTTTCTTCAGGATGGCAGCGATGGCATCTGTCAGGGCCATCTTGCGGCCGGCATCCCGGCCGGGGCGCAAGTCGACTGTGACCAGCGGCAGGCTGTTCCCAAGGATGCCGCATGCCTCGCGCACGGCAACGTAGTCAAAATTGATCTCCTTGGGGGCAAGTGTGTCAAGCAGGGCTTGTTTCACACCTTCGCGGACACGTATCCTGGTATCTTGATTGGTGCCTTCGGGCACCTCGACGCGGATGACCGGCATGGAATTCTCCTTGGTCCGAGTTTTGTTTCAGGCGTTCAGGTCAAGGGCGTAGTCCGCCACATCCTGCAAGGAAGTGCCGACACGGTGCGGCTCGACACCGAGGCGTTCCAAGGGGAGGCTGTACCGGTTGAGCCAGATGGTTCGGTAACCAAACCAGGTGGCGCCGCAGATATCCCAGCAGTTGGAAGAGACGAACAGGATCTCTCCGGCGTCACAGCCGAAGGCATCCGGGCCCATCTGGTAGGCCTCTGGTGCGGTCTTGAAGCGTTTGACCGTGTCGACGCTGAGAACATGGTCGAAATACCCATCGAGCCCCGAGGCTTTCACGGCCTGGCCCAACATCCAGGGCGTTCCGTTGGACAGGATCGACAGCGCAATGCCTGCATCTCTGAGGCGTTGCAGTTGTTCGGCATTTTCCGGAAAGGCGGACAGCTCGGCATACTGCCCCATCAGCCGACCACTTGAGCGTTCGGTCAACTCCTGGCCCAGGGCCTCACATGCAAATTCCAGGGCGTCGCTCGTCACTTGCCAGAAGTCCGCGTATTGGTCGCACATGTTGCGCAGGCGCGTGTATTCGATCTGTTTGTCACGCCAGACGGTGGCCAATTGAGCTCCTTTCCCGGGGAACAGTTCTTCGGCCAGGGCACCGACGGAATAAACGTCGAACAAGGTTCCATAGGCGTCGAAGGCGATGGCTTTGAGGGGCATGAGTTTGTCTCTTTCGTGTTGAGCTTCGGCGTTTCGGATCAATTGGGCGGCTGTGGTGGGCGCAACGCCAGGATCAGGAAAATGGTCAGGAGGGCGGTGACGCCCGCCGTGGCATGGCCGAGTGTGAAATCGCCCGTCATGTCGGCCAGATATCCCGCATGAAGGGGCCCGGGGGCCGGACCGGCCTCTTGGCTGACATGGCATCAGCCATAAAGTGCCTCGATGTCCGCAAAACGGTCGCCGCCCCAGAAGGGGTCCCCGTCAATCAGGATGAAGGGCGAGCCGAAGACACCGCGTTCCAGCGCAGTTTCGGTCACCTCTCTCAGACGGTCCTTGACGGCCTGACACTTTGCGCCCGCCATCGCCTTGTCCCGGTCGAAGCCGAGGCTTTCGGCAGCCTCAAGTGCCGCATTCGGGTCTGCGGTATCGCGTCCATCAATCCAGAAGGCCTTGTAAGCCGCCTCGACAAATGCCCCCATCTCTTCCGGGGCTTCACGTTCCACCCAATATGCCAGGCGCGAGGGCGGCACCGAACTGGCCGGGAAATTCGCAGGGGTCTGCATGCGCTCCACACCGTCGATCTTGGCGCGTCTGAACACGTCCTTGAAAACGTAGTCGCGTTTCAGCGGATGGGCGAGCGGCGCCCCGCCATGGGCCTTGTAGACCGCGCCGATCAGGAAGGGCCGCCAGTTGACCTTGCGCCCGACAGTCGAAGCGAGGTCACCCACCTTGCGGCAGGCCAGAAAGCCATAGGGCGATGCGAAGTCGAAATAGAAATCAATTGATTCCGTCATGGTCATGCTCCTTGTTGCGGGGGTCACCAGGGTTCCTTGAAGGGCCGTAGGTCCATCTCGAAGGTCCAGGCGTTCCGGGGTTGTGCATGTAGCTGCCAATAGGCCTCGGCGATATCATCAGGTTTCAGGAGGCCGTCTTCGCCGCGGGCCTCGAACATTTCGGGGAACAGCTCTCTGGCGTTCGAGTTGTCGATCAGCCCATCAATGATGACATGGGCGACATGCACCCCTTCGGGGCCAAGCTCTCGCGCCATGCTTTGCGCCAGAGCGCGCAGGGCGTGCTTGCCTCCGGCAAAGGCCGCGAACCCGGAGCTGCCTCGCATTGAGGCTGATGCACCGGTGAAAAGGATGGTGCCTTGCCCACGCTCCTTCATCCGCCCGGCAACCTCGCGGCCTACCAGGAAACCCGCCAGCGCGCACATCTCCCAGACCTTGCGATATACGCGGGTCGTGGTCTCGGAAATCGGGAAGCGGACATTGCCGCCGACATTGAACACACAGGCCGCAACGGGACCGATCTGTTCGGCCGCCAAGACCAGTTGCTTGACCGCGTCTTCGTCCCGCGCATCGGCGTGCACCCCGGTGGCTTGCCCGCCAGCAGCTTCGATCTCGGCAATCAGAGGCGACAAATCTCCACGACGACGAGAGGCCACCACATGCAGCCCTTCACGCGCAAACCTCCGGGCAATGGCAGAGCCGAGATTTTCTCCGGCGCCGATGACAAGGGCTGTCTGGGTCATGAGTGGATTCCTTCGGTGGCCATTTCTCTAGGCTACCCGAGGACAGCTCATCTCTCCAATTCATAGTTTTGATCCCGGACATACACAGCGTGCATGCCATGTACCTCAGGCAGCTCAAACAATTCCTCGCCGTGGCCGAAACCGGCAGCTTCTCGAAAGGGGCTGCCCGGGCGCATGTCTCCCAACCGCCGCTGTCCGCGGCGATCGGCAAGTTGGAGGATGACTTGGGGGCCAGTCGTTACACCGGTTGGCCCGGCAGGTCACCCTGACGTCAGAAGGTCATCGCCTTTTGGCAGGCGCCGGGACCATCGCCGGCAAATGCGAGATTGTCCGTTCGGACCTGTCGAAGTGCGGCTCGTTGCGCCGATGCTACTCTGTCGGTGGCAAGCAGAGAGCTTCCGCCGACCTTCACCGTCGTGCATGAGGCGGCAGCTTGAGGCCGTCTGACTCCAGCTCTGCCCGGTCTCGATACCCAATCAGGATTCCGGGCGGTTCTCGGGCATCTGTCATTGCCTCAACCTCTTCTGCCGTTCTGGTGATCCGGTTGTGGTGCTGCCGGGTCCACCCGAAATGCAGCCCGCGCAATCTCTCGACCTGTTCGGCGAAGGCCGGGTCACCTCCCAGGTCGACCAGTTCGTTCGGATCGGATTCCAGGTCGAACAGCAAGGGGCGCATCTCTTCGACATGCACGTATTTCCAGCGCCCGTCGAAAATCATCGTCATCCGGGCGTCGCCCTGATCGACTCCAACCGCCCTGCGAGCATCGCGCGTGGCGTAGTCGTATTCGGAAACGCAGAACTCCCGCGGCGGCAACTCTTGACCGTGAAGCAGTGACTGCAATGACAGTCCCTCAATGACGCTTGACTTGGGCTGTCCGCCAAAGAACTCGACAAAGGTCGGTGTCAGGTCGATGCCTTCCACAAGCTGGTTCACGGTCGTGCCCCGGGTTGCATCCGCTTCCCGTCGCGGATCGTACACGATCAAGGGGACGCGAGCCGAGCAGTCGTAGAACAGGTCCTTCTCGCCCATCCAGTGATCACCCATGTTGTCGCCATGATCCGAGCAGAACACGATCATCGTGTCATCCAGTCGACCGCATTCCCCGAGATAGGCGAAGAGGCGACCCAGGTTGTCATCCAGTTCCCGGATCAGCCCCATGTAGACCGGCGCAACAAGATTGCGCACTTCATCGCGGGAGAAGCTCTTGCTTACGCGCATGTCCATCCACGCCTGCATGAGAGGATGATCGGACCGACGTTCGTCATCGCTGCGGTTCACCGGCGGCACGTCCGCAGCCGAATACATGTCGTTGTACGGGGCCGGCGCCAGATACGGCCAGTGCGGCTTGATGTAGCTCAGGTGGCACAGCCAGGGCTGATCGTCCTGGCCCTCCATGAACTCGATGCCAAGCGTCGTGAGCCAGGCCGTTTCCGAATGTTCCTTCGGCACTCTTGCAGCAAAGGGCGCGTTTTCCAGCACCCATCCGGAACGCAGTTCTCCGTCCGGGCCAATCGCCGTGTTGGCCCATTCCTCCCAGGGGTTGTCCCCGTCCATGCCATGATCACGCAGATACCGGTCATAGTCCGCGGCGTGCCGTGACGGGTAGTCGGAATGATTGGTGCCGTCGTCGCGTACAAGCACCTCGAACCCGCATTCGCTGACACGCGCACCAATGGTTCCCTCCGGCTCGATCCCGAGCCGCTTCATGCCATCCAGATCCGGCGTCATGTGTGTCTTGCCAACCAGTGTGCACTTGACCCCGATCTCGCGGAGGTGCTCTCCCAGGGTCGGCTCCCCGACCCGCAGCGGGAACCCGTTCCAGGTGGAGCCGTGGCTGCGAACGTAACGACCGGTGTAATAGCTCATCCGGCTCGGGCCGCAGATCGGGGACTGCACATACGCCCGGTTGAAGCGAACGCCACGCGACGCCAGCCAGTCCAGGTTGGGCGTCTCGATATGCCTGGCGCCGTAGCAACTGAGGTAGTCCCAGCGCAGCTGATCCGCCATGATCCATAGAACGTTCAATTCAGGATTCCTTTCTGTCGCCGCCATCGTGGTGAACGCGATAACCCAGCGGAAAGAGCTCGAGATCATAGCGGTCACGAATCAATCCCCAGATGCCCTTGGGAGCCTTCAACATCACCACGATGGCCACGGCACCGAGGATCATCAGGTAGCTGGTGCCGAAGTCCGCCAGGGTTTCCCGAATCGCGAAGAAGACAAGCGTGCCGATGATTGGCCCTTCCAGCGTTCCGATCCCGCCGATGACGACGATGAAGATGACGAACGCGGTCCAGTCGTTGACCGAAAACGCGGCATCTGGCGAAATGCGCAGCTTCTGGAGGAAAATCAGCCCGCCAATTACCGCGGTCAACGCGGAGGTCACGACATAGACTTCCAGCTTCGTCCTCCAGATGTCGATGCCCAGGCCGGATGCGGCAGCTTCGCTGTCCCGGATCGCGGTGAGGGCCAGCCCCCTGCGTGACCTCAGGAACAGGTAGATGGTGCCGATGACCACGATGGCGGCGCCCAGCGCCAGCCAATAGCTCAGGGCCTCGCGGCCCGACCTGGAGGATGAAAGCGACCTGACGATGCCGACCGGCAACGATGACCCCGAGCCGCCGCCCAAGGCGGACACCTGCGCGAATGACAGGCGGAACACCTCTGCCACCACCCATGTGCCAATGGCGAAATAGGCTCCCTTGAGTCGAAAGATGAGCGTTGCGACCGGGACCGAAACCACTGCCGCAAGGCCCCCAGCCGCAACTATTGCCGCGATCGGGTGCAGTCCGCCAAACACCGTGAGGGCAAACAGCATGTAGCCCCCGAATCCGACATAGGCCTGCTGCCCGACCGACACCAATCCCGCATAGCCCGCCATCAAGTTCCACAGGCAGGCCAGGGACAGGTACAGGTAGATCTCGCCCATGAGCCGCATGTCGGCCCGCCCGGCCCACCAAGGCGCAAGCGCAAGCATGGCCAGCGCCACCGCCGCGACGAGCATCGCGAGGCGCGAAGCCTGCGTCGCGCGCGTGACGGCAGGCGCGCTCAATGCTCCACCCTCGGAAACAGGCCGTTGGGGCGAACGGCCAGAACGACGAGAAAGGCGACATGTCCCGCCAGCAGCTGCCACCCCGGATCAATCTTCGCCCCAAGGGTCTGTGCGACGCCGAGAATCACGCCGCCTGCCAAGGTGCCCCAGAGATTGCCAAGCCCGCCAATTATGACGGCCTCGAAGCCGAAAATCAGTCGGCCACCCCCGATTGCCGGATCAAAGCTCGTCCTGACTCCAAGCAGGATGCCCGCAATTGCCGTCACCCCAAGCGCCAAGGCCATCGCAAGCCCGAAGACATGAGCCTTGTTCAACCCCATGAGCTGGGCAATTTCCTGGTTGTCCGAGACGGCGCGGAAGCCGCGTCCCAGGCCGGTGCCGTAGAAGACCCATTGCAGGACGGCGATGACGGCAACCGCGATGGCGAAGGTCAGGAGCGGCAGGATTCCCACCGCCAACCCCCCGAGGGAGATGCTGGCCGTCTCGATCACGCCGCCATTGAGCTTCTGCGGATCGGCGGAATAGCCTTCCAGCAGGGCGTTCTGGATGATGACGGACAATCCGAATGTCACGAGAAGCGGCGGCAGGATGTCATCCCCGAGCGCCTGGTTGAGCAGTCCGCGCTGCAGCGCGTAGCCGATCCCCGCCATCACGGGCATGACGATCAGGAGGGCGACGAACGGATGCACGCCCAGGATCATGGTCGTGCTGAGGCCGATATAGGCGGCCAGCACGATCAGGTCGCCATGGGCAATGTTGACCAGGCGCATCACGCCGAAGATCAGCGACAGCCCAGCGGCGAACAGCGCATAGAGTCCGCCCAGCAAGACGCCCTGAACCAGCGCGTTAGTCCATTCGATCATGCCGCCGCCACTCCAAAATACGCCTCCGTGATGTCCTCGCGGCTGACTTGGTCCGTCTGCCCCTCCAGCGAAACACGCCCTTCCTGGAGGCAGTACACGCGTGAGGACACCGCCAGCGCCCGGGATATGTCCTGCTCGACCAGGAGCGCCGTCATTCCCTCGCCGATGATGCCAGGCAACACGTCATAGATCGTTCCGATCACGACCGGGGCCAGTCCGAGACTGATCTCGTCGAACAGGATCAGTTCGGGATTGGCCATCAACGCCCGGCCGATCGCAACCATTTGCTGCTGCCCGCCGGAAAGCGACGTGGAGGCCTGGCCGCGCCGCTCGCCGAGAATCGGAAACAGGTCATAGACCTTGCCAAGCGACCACGGTCCCGGCCGGCGTGTCTTGGCACCGAGCACGAGGTTCTCCTCGACCGAAAGCGACGGAAACAGCTGCCGTCCCTCGGGCACCAGCGCAATCCCCAAGCCGGCAATCAGATCCGCCCTCAGGTCGCCGATCGGCCGGCCACCGAAGACCACCTGGGCCGGATCATTCCGCGTCAACCCGGAAATTGACCGCATCAGCGTTGTCTTCCCGGCCCCGTTCGCTCCGATGATCGAAACGACTTCGCCCCGGTCAATGGACATGTCCACGCCGTAGAGCGCCTGGAAATCGCCATAGTGAGCGTCGAGCGCATGCAGGGACAGCAGCGAATCAGGCATCCGGGTCCACTCCGAGATAGATCTCCCTGACCGCGGCGCTGCCCATGATCTCCCCAGGCTCGCCTTCGGCGATCTTCCTGCCGAAATCGATCACGATGAGCTTCTGGACGACGGCCAGAAGTGCATGTACGACGTGCTCGATCCAGATGATCGTCGTGCCACTTGCGTGCACGCGATTTATCGTGTCGATCAGCTCTCCGCACTCGGCGTCCGTCAGGCCGCCCGCGATCTCGTCCAGCAGCAGGAGCTTCGGCCTGGCGGAGAGCGCGCGCGCCATTTCCAGGCGCTTTCGCTCCAGGAGGGTGAGCGCGCCGGCACGGATGTTGGCCTTGGGCAGCAGGCCCGTCGCTTCCAGGACCTCGATGGCATGAACTTCCGCCGGACCGCCGCTCAACCCGGCCCCCTGGGTCGCACCGACGAGGGCGTTCTCGAAGACCGTCATGCCGCCAAAGGGCTGCGGGATCTGGAAGGAACGGCAGATGCCCAGCCTGCAGCGCTCGGCTGCCGACGCGCCGGTGATGTCGGCCCCGCCGAACTCGATCCGCCCGGCGTCCGGCCGCAAGGCACCGGTGATCAGGTTGAACAGCGAGGTCTTGCCGGCCCCGTTCGGTCCCAGTATGCCGATGGCGGCACCCCGCTCCACGACAAAGCTCGTCTGATCGGCAACGACAACGGCGCCGAACGACTTGCTGAGACCCGAGACCGACAGCAAGGCCGACAAGACCCCGGCCCTCCCCTCTCAGCCCAGCAGCTTCAGCTTGCCGCCGACCGGAATCTGCGGCGCGTGGGCATTGGTGGTCACGACCAGGTCGAAGCCGTCGCCCTTCTTCTGCCACTGGCCCGCCACAAGCGGGGTCTTGGTGACGTTCGGGACCGGCCCGCCCGCCCAGTTCACGTCACCCACGATGGTCGAGAGATTCGTCGACTTGATCGAATCGACCATGGCCATCGGGTCGTCCAGGTCCGCGGAGCGGGAAATCACGTCCCGCACGACTTCGAACAGGGCATGCTTGAACCCGATGGGCTGGGTCCATGGCCGCCCGCTGGCAGCCGTGTACCCGTCCGCCAGTTCCTTCGCGCCTTCACCTGTCAGCGACGAATTGAACGGATGCGTCGGCGTCCACCAGATCTCCGAGGTCAGCCCGTCGCCGCGGTCGCCGAGCGACTCGATGACGGACGGGAACAGAAGCGCCTTCCCGATCGTCACGACCTTCGGCCGGAAGCCCTGCTGCGCCGACTGCGCCCAGAAGGTCGCGAAGTCCGGCGGGATCATGTTGCCCGTGACGATCTCGCAACCGGCCTCCTTGAAGGCGGCGATGTAGTTTGAAAAATCGTCATTGAGCGGCTGATAGCGACCGGGGTCAACCAGAGTGAATCCGGCCTCCGCCAGCGGTTTCGGAAATCCAAGTTCCGGATGACCCCAGGCATTGCCGTCGGCATCATTGGGGAAGAGCCCCGCCACGGTCCTGGACACGCCGGAACCGCCCCAGAGATCCAGGAAATTGGCGATCACGTCCTCGAGGCCCCAGAAGAAATGATACGTGTACTGGAACCCTTCCGCCGGGTTGCCGTTGCGACCGAAGAAGTAGGGCTGCCACGGGCAGTCGGTCGTGATGCACGGAACCTCGTTGACCTCGGCCTGGTCAGCGACCGGATTGGTCGTGTCGGGAGTCGATGCGGCGACGATGAGATCCACTTCCTCGCCAAGGATCAGGTCGGCAGCCACCTCGGCCGCCCGGTTCGGGTTCGACTGGCTGTCCTTGGAGATGATCTCGACGCCGTAGGACTTGCCGTTGTTGGAGATGCCGTCGGCAAATGCGGCCTCGATGCCCTGCAGGACATGCTCGTCCGCCTCGGCGAACCCCGCCAGCGGCCCTGTGCGCGGGCTGACATGACCAACGCGGATCGTCGGATTTGCCGCATATGCGCGGGTGGATGCCAGCAGTGCGGGCGCCGCCACCGTCGTGGCAAGACCGCCAAGAACCCGTCTTCTCGTTGTTCCAAGTGCCATTGTTCCATTCCTCCCTGGATTTGGGTCAGTCGGGCAGAATTGCCCCGAGTTTCGTCAGATGATCGGCCACCCTCGCCTTCGTCGCGGCAAGGTCTCCGTCACGCCAGTCGCGAAAGCCCGCGCCTGCCGCCATGCCGGCGCGGCCCTGGTCAAGAAGCTCTTGCAGATACGCCGATGGAGCGGGCGCGGCATCGAGGTCGAACAGGACCTGCCTGTGGATGTCCTGGGTCAGCTCGATTCCCACGAGGTCCGCGTTTTCAAGCGGCCCGAGGACGGCCATGCGTCGGCCGAAGCTGGCCTTGACCACGTCGTCCACCGTCTCGGCGGTGCAGACGCCCTTTTCCACGAGCGAAATCGCTTCACGCCAGAGCGCGTGCTGCAAGCGGTTGCCTATGAATCCCGGCACGTCTCGTTCGACCATGACCGGAGCCTTGCCGACCTCCGAGAGCAGTTCGTGCATGGACTCGGCGCAGGCCGGGGCCGTCCATTCGGTCTTCACGATCTCGACCAGCGGAATCATGTGCGGAGGGTTCCACCAGTGCGTGCCCATGGCGCGGTGCCGCGACGTCAGTTCCTCCATTATCGTCGTGATCCGAATGACGGACGTGTTCGATGCAAGCATCGCATCCGAAGGCGCAAATCCCTCGACTTCCGCAAAGATCGCCTGCTTGAGCGCAAGCTTTTCCGGGGCCGCCTCGAAGACGCAGGCGGCACCGTCCACCGCCGCACGAAGCGAATCGCACCGTTCGATCCTGTCGAGCACCTTGGAGACTTCTGGTTCGCTTGCGCCGAGAAGCCGTAAGCTCTCGGCAATCCTCTCCGGGGCGGATTGCATCATCTCTCTCGAAGGATCCGTGATCGTGACCCGCCGTCCGGCCCTTGCGAATGTCAGGGCGATCCCGTGGCCCATCAGGCCGGCGCCGATTACTGCAATCTGACGATCCCCGGTCATTCTCCTACCCTGCCGTGTAGCCGCCGTCGGCGTAAAGAACGTGTCCTGTGTAAAAGTCGGACGCGCTCGAGGCGAGGAACAGGAGCGGCCCGGCCAGGTCCTCGGGCTCTCCAAGCCGCCCCTTCGGGACGCGGGCCAGAAACCCCTTGCGCACGGCCTGTGCGTCTTCGTTGTCCTCGAACATCCAGGCGGTCAACGGCGAGCGGAACACCGTCGGCGCGATCGCGTTCACGGTGACGCCCGTTGGCCCGAGCTCGCATCCCAAGGCCTTGGTGATTCCGTCCACCGCGGCCTTGGAGGCGCAGTAGGCGGTGTATCCGGCGGGATGCCCCAGCAGGCCCCTTGCAGAAGACATCAGCACGATCTTGCCGCCTTCCCCCTGGGACAGCATCCGCCCGGCGGCCGCGCGGGCCATCAGCCAGCTCTGCGTGACATTTGCATCCATCACGGCAGCGAAGGTCGAGGGGTCCATCTCGTCGATCTTGGCGACCCTGTTCATGCCTGACGCGACAACGAGAATGTCGAGGCGGCCGAACGCCGCGGCCGTTTCCGCCACGAGGTTCTTGCAAGCCTCTTCGCTGTCGGGGCGGGAATTGACCTCGTGAATCTCGCCCCTGCAGGATGCCGCCACCCGCTTCAAGGCCTCGGCGTTTCCGCCGGCAAGGACGACCTTGCAGCCGGCGCCGGACAGGCACTGCGCGGCGACCCCGCCGAATGCGCCGGAGGCACCCGTGATCAACGCAACCTTTCCGGACACGTCGAACAGGGAATGAGGATCGTCCAGCGACATCGGCCTACTCCGGTCTCTTCCCGTCGGGATACGGGATCACGACGATCATCTTGCAGACATGGTTGCTGCGGTTCTCGATCTTGCGCACCTCGTCCGGAGCGATCCTGCAGCTGTCCATCGGATTCAGCACCGTTTCCAGGCCGCCGACGATCACGGTCATCTCGCCTTCGAGCACGACATACACCTTCTCGAACGGCGTTGAATCCGGGCCCGCACCGCCGCCCGGCAGGAACTGGGACAGGCCGACCCACTGGTTTTCCGGGCCGCCATCCTCGAAGCCCTGAAGCCTGAGCCCGGTCACGCCCCAGTGGTTCGGGGCATCGTAAGGTTCGGCATCGGCAAATCGCTTGACGAGCATCAGAATTCCTCCCCGGCCTCGATGCGATAGGTCTGCCCGGGGTCCATCATCGCGACGAGACGAATGATGCAGCCGTCTCCCCGGTCCCAGTTCCACGGAAAGAACGCGAACGTGCAGCGCTTGCCGGTCACCCGGTCAAGGTCGCCGCCGACGTTCTCGATCCCGAGGATGCCGTTCGAGAACAGCTTGTTGTGCACCGGCTCCCATTCCGGAAAGTCGTCACTCCAGTCGCGACCGCCGGACCATTCGCGGTATTCGGCCTCGAGGTGCGGCAGGATCGGGCCGTTCCGCTGCGGACCGATGGCGGTGGCCAGCGGGTGGTCGTTGGCCTGCGTGTCATGGCCCACGACCTTTATTCCCTTCTCCACCATCCAGTCAGCCGCCGAGGGCACCAGGCCCGGGCAATATGCGAAGTAGTCGCCGTCCTCGTACTGCTTGTGCCAACCGGTGTTGATGATCAGGACATCGTTCCTGCGGATCGCGTGTCCGCACGCTTTCTCGAGATCGTCGCCGGTGATCGACTCCCACATTTTCTTCGGCACGCTCACCACCAGCCCGGAGCCGAAGAAATGCGGCAGCGGCACCTCGTCGATGAACGGCGTGCCCTGGACCACATGGGCGGGAGCGTCGATGTGGGTCGTCACGTGCATTGTGGTCGTGATGGTCTGGCTGAGCACGCCGGACTTGGCCATGTAATGCTGGCGATCGATCTGCACGTCCTTGAAATACGGCCAGTTCGGACACTGAAAGCCGTAGCGATGGCTGAGGTTCACGAACTCCAGCCCCATGTCGTTGTCGTCGTTTGCCTGGAAGTCTATTCCGCGAATTGTAACGCTCATCGTTCTCCCCAAGATTCACCTTCTTCCCGCATTATGGTGCATATGTATCGCATTGCGGTCAAGTGTTGCCTTGCCGTCATTGCCCCGATAGGCTGCGCGGAAGTGGATTCAGCAACGGGCAACGCGGGCGGCGGAGCATTGGACCGAGAGGCATCGCACAGGATTCAGGGCGTTCAGGTCATTTCCCGGGCCGCAGACATTCTCCGTCTTCTGGGCCGCGAGACGGACGGGCTCAGCCTTGGCCAGATAGCGAAGAGCGTGGCGCTGCCCCGTTCCACGGTGCAGCGCGTTGTCGCAGCGCTCGCAGTCGAGGGATTCATCTCGACCGAAAAGGGATACGGGGGAATCCGGCTGGGCCCGGAGATCCTGAGCCTTGCGCAGGCCACGGCGTCCGACATGAAGGATCGCCTTCGCCCGGCCATGAAGCGGATTTCGGACGAGACCGGCGAAACCGTCGACCTTGCCGTCCTTGACGGAAACAAGATGCTGTTCATCGACCAGATCGTGGGAAGCCAGCGGCTTCGAGCGGTGTCGCGAATCGGAGAGACGTTTCCGTTGACGACAACGGCAAACGGAAAGGCGGCACTTGCCTGCCTGCAACGGGATCACGCCGAAAGGCTGATCGTCGCGGAAGTCGGTGAGCGGGATTCGAACGCGAGGACGCCGGACGAGATTCTGGATGAGATCGAGCAGATCAAGAACGGCGCCCTGGCCAAGGACGAGAACGAGCATTCTGACGGAATTTGCGCCCTCGGCTTCGCGATCAAGGACTCGAACGGCGACATATTCGCCCTGTCAACGCCTGTTCCGAGCACCCGCTACGAACGCCTGAAGGACTCCCTGGCCAAAGTGCTGGGCCGATGCCTGGAGGATATCGGGCGCTGAACGCTGTCCGGTCCGCCTTGAGGTCGTCGAATTTGCCGAAGCCATCGCGTCTTGGCGGACGCTGGCTGCCGTGAGCCGTGCCATGTCCCCGTCAAGCTCGCAAGCAGGACCCAGCCCAGGTCTTCCAGGGCGACGGGCATGGCCACCTCGGTCTCGCGGCATGCTTCGATCACGATCTGGCGCGGCTGCCGCCTGACGCTGGCCGACAAGGCGACCTGAATCTCGCGGGAGGACATGGCGCGCAAAATGTGCGGCACGACCGAATTCCCGGACGGATTCCCCCGACACGACCTCCCACGCCGAGACGCCGGCAAACCGCCGGGTCTGGAACATCGCCGCACGGACATGTCGTGCATGAAGCCCGGGTCCAGTCGCCTTCCCACGGTGGCTTGACACGCGAACGTACATTGGCGAACACGGTCGCGGACCTGACCGGAAGGATGCTGGCTGTCAGGACCCGTCCGGCCGGACGATGCAACAATCAGACGAGAACGTGAAATGAGCAGACAAGCAGACACCGAAGCACGAGAACAGAACTACACCATGGGTTACAGCGAGGAGTTTCAAATACTCCTGCGCCGCAGAAGTGCAGCGAACAATGCGGCTCACCTGCTGCCGAGACTCGGTTCAGGCATGCGCCTGCTTGATGTGGGTTGCGGCCCCGGCACGATTTCGATGGGTCTGGCTGACGCGGTGGCCGCCGGGGAGTTCATCGGTGTCGACATCGAAGAGTCCCAGGTCGAAATGGCCAGGGCGGCGGCGTCTGCCGGCGGCCACAAGAACGCGGCATTCCAGGTCGCGGACGCCGTGAATCTTCCGTTCGAGAGCAATTCCTTTGATGTCGTTCACTCCCATGCGACCTTGATGCACGTGCCGGACGCCAGCGCTGCCGTTGCGGAAATGTTGCGCGTCCTGAAACCCGGCGGGATCATGTCGAGTCGGGACATGATCCTGTCCTCATGCTTCTCCGAACCGAGGCACGGTGACTTCGACAATGCCTGGAAGGTATTTGGCAAACTCCTGTCCGCGAACGGCGGGCATCCGGAAATGGGCAAGGAAATCAAGGGCGTGCTTCATGCCAATGGCTTTAGCGACATTGCAGTGAGCGCCTCCTTCGAGTGTTTCGCGGCCAAGGAGGATGTGGATTTCTTTCGCGGGTTCGCTCAGGGATGGTTCTTTGCCGACCAGACCATGGCGGCGGCCCAGAAACATGGCGTGGCCAGCGCCGAAGACATGAATCGCTGGCGCGGCCAGCTAGACCAATGGCAGGCTGACCCGGCGGCATTTGCGGCGATTGCCTGGGGCGAAGCGCTCGGAACAAAGCCCCGATGACGGCGCGATGAACGCCGCCTCACGATCAAGAAACAAAACGCAACATTGCGTGTTCGGCGTCATGCCCTTTATGCATCACGGCAAATTGGGCCGCATTCGGGCGGCGGACGCAAAAGTTGCGTTCATTGCGGATAAGAAGGTGTCTTTTTCTACAGCGCTGAAATCATTGCAATAATCTTATAATCTTGAAACGCTCATGCAGCGTGTCAACACTATCGCGACACGGCACCCCGGCAGCGTGGGTGTAAGCGTTCGTTCGAGCCGTGGAATCTGCAAATTCGGTAATGACGCAGGTAGTGGAAGCTCAAGGTATCGAGGAAGGCCGGCGGAACCATGTCGGTCAGCGTCACCGCTGGAGACGCACCCAAGCGCGCGCGGACCTTCTGCGCATACTCCATGATCAGCGTTTCCGTCCCGAACCATACCGCCGGCGTGTTGCCCATCACGAAGTCCTGCTCGCCGGGGGTTTCCGCCAGACATGTCTTCCCGGGGCACGGCCAGGAGTTTGACCGCCATGCCCTTGCTGTCGGGGATCCGTTCGGACCGGAAGAAGGCGGACGAGAAGCGGACCCAACCGTCGTAGCGGCCCGGCCCGGCGAAGAGGCCGAATGCTACGTGCGGCGTGAGCCCGGCATCGACGGTCAGCGTGCACCGCATCATGGCGTGGAGGTGGCGATGGAAGGCCCGGGACCGCACGCCGCTGGCGTCGGGGCGCTGGAAGGTCCGTTCCATCTCGGCCCACAGGCGCTGCGCCAGGGGTGACGATGTCATCGCGCGAGGCCCCGTCAGCCGGGGGACCGGGAGGTGGACGCGATGACGTCAACGCTCATCCGGACGGCCGGACCCGGCCCGGGAGAGCGTGACGCCTCAGCCCTTCGGGACCCGGCCCGGGTGACCGGATGCCGGGGAGCGGACCAGCTGCGGTCGAACCGCCACTCCCGGCCGTTTGCCACGCTTCACGACTTCCCGGCCAGCGAGACGCCCACATGTTCGGGCAGGCGGTAGCTGAAGCCCTCCGCATCACCGTCGAGGGAAGACCATTCCAGCAGATCGGAAAACCTCGCGACGTCCGCATTTTCCCCCCCGACGAAGGAGGGCAGGATGCCGCGCAAATTCCGGAGCCGTCGCTGCAGCCCGACCAGGGCAATTGCTCCGGTCGAGATCTTTCTCGGAAGCTTGAGCTCGTCCGCGAGTCGCGCGCCGATCATCCTGCGCGAGAGGCGCTGCAGGAGACTGATCATCCTGCGCCGCCTGCGCTTGCCTTCGATTCCGATGATATGCGGTATGGAATTGATCAGGGAATGCGCCATGACGATGCTTTCCAGGCCGGCCGGCGGCTCGCAGCGCAGACCGACCCGGAGCAGTTCGTGCGCGTTCGCTTCGTCCCGGAACAGGAGCGGCTCGGGAACCCCCATCAGCCATGAGCCGCACCGCCAGAGGTGGATGAAGCTCGCACGTTCCGCATCGTCGATGCGCGCACCCAGACGGACCGCGTCCTGCAGCAGCATGGCGGAGAACGCGGCAGAGGAGAGCGCCACGTGGCCAGCGCTGATCGGCCGTCCGTAGGCGGCGCTGTCCCAGTCGCCAGAATCGGCAATCAGCTTTCTGACCTGTGCATGGACGAGCCGGATGCGAAGGCAGAGCTTCCAGCCATCGCCGTGACGCTCGAGACCGCCGGGGATCATGATTTCCACGAGATGCCTCAGGTTTTGCCTCAGGCGGCGTCTGCCGAAGTCGATCACCTTGCCGGTTTCCAGGAAGGAGAGGCTGATGGTCGTGCCGAAGCCCCGCACGATCGTGCTGGCGACGAAGGCAAGGACGAAGAGGTCGGAATTGCGGTGGAAGGCGCGGCATCCGGGCTGAACCGGCAGGGAATCGTACCAGTCGGGGAATGTGCCGACCTCGCCGAAGAACTCTCGCAGGACGCGGGGCACGGTATCGATCCTCGCGGGCTCTACATCCATCATGGTCCGAACGAACAGGTGGAACTGCCGCTGATCGAGATCCGCCAGCTCTTCCACGACCTTGTCGGCGGGCGGGTCGCCGACCGTCATGTGCGCGATGTAGCTGTCGGCCAGTCCGGGATTGGACGGGCGGATCGCCTCGTATCCCGGTTGAAACGCGGATGGCACATTCAGCATAGGGGCCTCGCTTGCGGGAAGTCCACCCCGACGGCCCATGCCCGCAACACCGCCTTGCCCGACACCCGGGGCAAGGGCCCGTTCCACCCGGGCCGGTCGCGGCGGCGGGCTCGTTGTATCCGGGACGGTAGTGCGACTGACCGAATTTGTTCCTATCAATCCTGATAGGGATGGAGAAAAAATCTGGCGTCGGTGTCCACGGCACGCCGACTGCCGGCTTGCCGACCGTGCCGGCATCCGTCCCTCGTTCGGTCCCGGTCGCGCCCGCCGAATCGTTGCGCACCGACGCAGCGCTATCGCTGCTCGGCAGATTTCCGGTGGCTCTCCTCGCCGGCGGAGTTGCTCAGGAACAGGGTCGCCGCCACCGACAGCGACGCGGCGATCGCGAGGATCAGCAGCACGTCCCCGACCGCGCCGCCAAGTGCCGCGCGGAGCGCGGCCAGCAAGGCGTCGGCCGCCGCAGGGGCCGTCGCGCCCGGTGCGTCCGCTGCCGAAGGGTCCAGAAGCGCCTGCGGGTCCCGCGTCAGCGCTTCCAGCCGGGCCGACGGATCCTGCGCCTCCAGCCCTGCCGGCACCGACTCCCGCGCCCGCGCGGCGTAGCGCAACGCCACCGCCGGACCGATCGCCGCGAGCACCAGCATGCCGCCCAGCTGCCGGAAGAACTGCAACGCCGAAGTGGCGGCGCCCACCGTGCCGGGCGGCACCGAATTCTGCACCGCCACCGCGAAGCTCGACAGAACGAAGCCGAGCCCGAGCCCCGTGACGCCCATGGACGTCATCGCCGCGACCGCGGACACGTCGCGCCCCATCGCTGCCATCGCCGCCATCGCGAACGCGCCGGCCGTCATCATGCCCGTGCCCGCCAGCCCCGAGAGCCGGCAGCGCCCGCCCGCGCGGGAGATCAGCTGGCCGGACACCATGCCGCCCGCGGCCATGCACACGGGCAGCACGGTCAACCAGATGCCGCTCGTCGACGCCGGGAGGCCGATCACGCCCTGGAAGTGGAGCGGCAGAACGATCACGCTGCCGTAGAGCACGAGCCCGGCCAGGAACATGACGACCGACGAGGCGGCAACCGCGCGAAGACGGTACATGCCGAGCGGCATGATCGGCGCCGCCGCCCGTGCCTCGACGAGCACGAAGACGGCCGCCATCGCGGCGCCAAAGGCCAGCAACCCGATGGTGAGAGGCGATGTCCACGGATAGACCGCGCCACCCCATGACAGCGCGAGCAGCACGGGACCCGCCGCCAGCGTCAGGGCGGCCATGCCGGCAAGGTCCGGCCGCTCCTTCGGGACTTCGCGCCGCTCTCCGGGGAACACGCGCGCGACCGCCACCAGGATCGCCGCCCCGAGCGGGACGATCAGCCACAGGGACCACCGCCATGAGAGCGCGTCCGTCAGCACGCCGCCCAAGGGCGGGCCCAACAGGAACGCCGCGCCGTACGCGGCGCCGATCAGGCCGAGATACTTCCCGCGCTCCTCGGGCGCGAACAGGTCGGCCACCGCGGCGATGGCGGCCGCCGAAACGATGCCGCCGCCCACGCCCTGGACGGCGCGGGAAACCGCCATCCAGACCATGTCCGGACTCCATCCCGCGGGAATCGCCGCCATCGAGACGATCGCCACCCCAAGAAGCAGAAGCGGCCTGCGTCCGTATCGGTCGGACAGACCGCCCGCGACGGGTGTGACGATCGTGACCGCGACCGCATAGGCGGTCGCTGTCCATGCGTACTGGTCGAAGCGCCCCAGGTCGGCCGCGATCCGGGGCAGCGCGGTCACGACGACGGTCTGGCTCAGCGCGGTCAGGAACACCGCCATCGCGATCGCGGCGAAGGCCCGGCGCGCCCCTCGGCTTTCGGGAGGCGCCCGCTCGATCGCGGAACCGCTCATCCGGGCGGTCAAGACCGCTTCCCGCCGCCGTATCCCATCGTGGAGCCCGCGGCCAGGCGGGACAGGACGGAAATGGCCGACCCCACGCTCAAGAGGCGCCGCCGGCCGGGGACAAACTCCGCCGCGTCCAACTCATCGACCGCCGCAGTTACCCGGCGCAGGATGGCTTCGAAGCCCTGGCGGTCGAGACGGTCGCCGCTCCCGAGAGCGCCCGCCCCGTTGACCATGAACAGCAAGGAGAACAACATGCTCATCCGGTAGTGCCGCCAGCATGTCTCAAGGCCGAAACCGTCGACGCCCGCGAGACGCAGCGCCTCCCAATAGGTCTCCACCGCCTCGCGTTCCATCTCCCGCCTGACGCCGGAGGTAACGCTGCGCGACAGGAAGAAGGCGACATCGAGCAGCGGGTTGCTGGGGCCGCTCATCTGCCAGTCGACGATGGCAGGCGGGCCATCGCCCGAATCGAAGAAGAGATTGTTCAGGTAATAGATGCCATGAGCCGTGTCGGGCTTTTCGCTTGCGGCTGATTCGCCTCGCGT
>VXSG01000030.1 GCA_009838075.1 Boseongicola sp. SB0665_bin_10
GCCTCGAAGCGGCAACGGAAGAGGGCTTGACAATGGACGGCTCATAAGAGTCCCCGTGGACGAAGCTGCTCGGCCCCGAGAGCAGGTCCCGCAGATAGTCCGCCGCCCGCGGCGCCAAATCCTGGGCCAGCCGGCGGGTTCCAGGCGTAAACGCATCGCCGAAACGATCGAGCGCATGGGGCAGCGACTTCAGGTACGCGATCTGGAGCAGGACCCTGATCCGGGTCCCGATGACCTCGCACACGTTCGACAGGGGCGGTCGACGCGTCCGGTTCCAGTGACCAGCATGGAGCGCGGCGATGGACCGGAGGGCGGACTTGGCCCTTTCGGCATCGGCGCCCGCGAGAATGTCCTCCGAAACCATCCCTGCGAGGTCCTCCATCACCAGCACGAAGTCATCACGGCGGATGTCGTAACGGGCGCAGATCAGCTTCGGGCTGCGCACCGGAGCAGAAGGCGCGATGTGCCTGTAGAAGACGTATTCCCGCTTGTACAAGCGCATCGCGCGGCAGACGCGTCGCGTTCGGGCGTTCCGGCTCGGCATCTTGACGATCACGCTTGCCGGAAGTCCGGGACGGCCTTCCTTCCAGCCTGGCCGGCAGCGCAGCACTTCGGCCAACTGGCCCGCTCCGACGCCCACGTCCTCCACCGACACGTCCGCGAGTTCTGGTACGTCGGCTCCTCCGGCCTGCAGGGCGCGGCGCATCCAAGCCGGCGTGATGCCGCGCTCGTCCCTCGGGAGTTCGGGACCGTTCCGCACGCCCGCGTCCTCTCCACGGTTTCCGCTCACCGGGCCGCGGCGCCGCCTGCCGGGCCGGAGCGCCGGTCGTGACCGCCGCCGGTATCGGCAGCGTCGTCCTCCGGCGATCGCCCGGTGACGGGCTTGGCATCGCGATGCCCGTCACGGCCCTTGTCCGGCGAGGCTCCATCGCATTCAGGTCGCGCCGAGGGAACATCCCGGGGTGCTACTTCCCGACCGCGGGAAAGCCCGGACCGGGCGTTGCGCGGCGGCAAGCGCGCAGGACCGGCCGTTCCGCCGCCTCGCGCCGGCGCATCGGGCAGGCCGGTGGTCAAGCGTGCCCCCGGTCGATGGCCATGAGCAGGGCGGGGAGGAGAAGGGGATGGTCCGGGTCGGTCTCCGGGCCGTCGAACAACATGGTGTACCCGGTCCAGGCCTCGAACGAGAGCTCTGGCGGATTCCGGCCGGGAATCTCCACCCACCGTCCGAGCATCAGGCAGTCAGCCGGGTCGTCGTCGTCCCAGCTGGCCAGAGCATGGACGACCGAAGTGCCTGCCCCGGTGTCCTTCACGCACGTCCAGACCCGCGCCCGGTAACCGGGAATGGGCGTCTCGGCGGGCCGCGTGTTCACGGCGTCGTCGGTCGTGTTGACCGATACGGGGCGACCGTCCTTCAGCGTCCGGAACACCCGCAGGTGGGATCCCCGGAACTCCGAGTTCGTCTTGTATGCGATGGGGCCGCTGTCCTCCGCCCGCTGGTCCCGGGCGAAGCCGCTTGCGGCCAGTGGCAGGAAGGCGCACAGGAGGGTGGCCGCCCTCATTCCCCGCGGCTGCCGCCGATGATTGCCTGGTGGCGCTCCGGCGCGCCGCCATCGACGTCCGGCGTTGGGCGTGCCGGAGGGTGAACGCGGGGAGGTCGGTTCCGTCAGCATGCTTTCTGAACGCCCCCTTTGCCCGACTCCCGGGCCGGTCGCGGCGACCGGCCTTTCGGAGCCGAACCGTAAGGCGTTCGACCGGATTAGTTCCTATTAATCCTGATAGGGAACGGAAGAATATTTCGGACGGGTCGCGGGCGCGGAGAGGCGCTTCGCGACGGCTCCGGCGCTTGAGAGAGTCAGGGTCGTCGCCGGACAGGGATTTCGAAGACGTGCCGCGCGCGGGCGGCGGGGCAACGCCCGTGGTGGCGGGATCAGGTGCGGCATCGAATTGGCAGGGACCGGAGGCGGCGCAGCACGACGCCGCCGCGGAACCGGGTCCTCTCGTCGAGCAGCACGATCTCCGGAAACCGCTCCAGCAGCGTTTCGAGGACGATCCGGCCCTCGAGCCGCGCAAGCGGCGCGCCCAGGCAGTGGTGGATGCCCCGGCCGAGGCTCAGATGGGGGCAGACGGCGCGGCCGACATCGGGCCGGTCGGAGTCGTCGAAGGCGTTCGGGTCCCGGTTGGCGGTGTCGATCAGGAGGATGATGTTGTCCCCCTTGTGCAGCTCGAAGCCGTTCACCGCGCAGTCCGCGAGCGCGCGCCGGAACAGCGCCTGGGCCGGCGGGTCGTAGCGCAGCAGTTCCTCCACCGCCCGAGGGATGAGGCCCGGGTCCTCGCGCAGCCGCCATAGCTGGTCCGGGTTGCGCAGCAGCGCCAGCATCCCGTTGCCGATCAGGTTGGTCGTGGTCTCGATGCCGGCGATCAGGAGCAGGCGCGGCATGTTGTGCGTCTCGCGCTCGCTCAGCCGCTCGCCTTCTTCCTCCGCCTGAACCAGCGCGCTCAGGATGTCGTCGCGGGCTCGGTACGCCGTCTCCGGACGATCGACCGGAAGTAGGCCGCAACGGGTGTTGCGGAAGCCGACCAAGGCGAGGCGCCTGCCTCTCCATGCGAACCAGATCCTGATCCGAGGCGTCGTCGCTGGCCTGGTTCCGAGAAGGCCGGATCATCGCGGAGAGTTTCGTGCCCGGCGCCTCGGTCAGTGCCGTGGCGACCCGCCACGGCGGTAAGCGATGGAGTGGCACAACGTTACGCCCGCGCCTTGATTTTGTCCGCCCTCGCGCGAGAGCATTTTCCGGTCCATTCACGTTGATCGGAGGTTTCCCATGGCGAATGACATGTCGGCGACGGTTCCTGAGGGTCCCGTTCGGAAGAGAGTTCGGAGCGAGGCCGAGTGGCAGGCCCTGATGGCGGAGTTCGAGCGTTGGGACGGCGCGCAGGTCAGCTTCTGCGAGTCCCGCGGGGTGTCGGTGAAGTCGTTCCAGGGCTGGCGCCGCAAGCGCGGCCTCACCGGCGGAGCAGCCAAGGGCAGGCCCGGCGGCTTCGTCGAGATCGCGACGGGAGCCGGGCCGGGCTGGGACGTCGAGCTTTCGCTCGGTGACGGCGTCACGCTCCGCCTGAGGCGTCCCTGATGCTCGGCGGCTGGCCGGCGGGCGGCATCTGGCTGTCGACGGAGCCGACGGACATGCGCCGCAGCTTCGACGGCCTGAGTGCGCTGGTCTCGACCCAACTCGGGGAGAACCCCGCCAGCGGGCGCTGGTACGTGTTCGTCAACCGCCGCCAGACGATGGTGAAGGTTCTTGGCTTCGAGCATGGCGGGTACTTCGTCTGGGCCAAGCGCATGGAGCAGGGCATGTTCGCCTCGCCCCCGGCGCTGGCTCTGGGGCGGAAGTCGCTGTCGCTGTCGCGGACCCAGCTCTCGGCGCTCCTGGACGGGCTCGACATCACCGTCCGGCGCCACCGCAAGCGCCATTCCGTCCCCATGGCGGCCTGAAGGCGCCCCGCCGTGACCTGTGCCACGTCGGACGTCATCGGGTCGTGGGCGAACAGCTCCTTCCAGCGCCTCGGCGTCAGCTCGCCTGCCCGGCTGCCCGGCTGGCCGGGTCGCTGTCGATCCGCATCAGCACGTCGGTCAGCCAGACGCGGGCATCGACGCCCTGCATCCGGCAGGTGGCGAGCATGGCGTTCATGATCCCCGTGTGCTCGGCCCGCAGCTCCGTCCACGCGAAAGGATGAGCTCAACCTTTCGCGTGCAATGTTGAGCGAACGGCAATGTTGAGTCGTGTGGCACCGGCCCCGCCCTGACAGGCGGCAGGGCCGGAATCGCTCAGCATTAGGCGACAACCTGGATGGCAGGACTGCCGTCTTGGTTGTCGCGCAGCAGCGTATGCGCCGCCGGTCTCTGCGGCCGAGACAGCCCAGGCCGGATCCGGCATCGGGTCGGAGACGCTGCAGAGACGGCTCGCGCGCCGTCGCGGGACAACTCAGGGGCGCGGTTCGGGCGGTTGCCGCGAGGTCGGGAGTTGCGAGCGCTGCCGTGCGGGCAAGGCCGGGGTGCATCCCCATGCCGGAGCAAGCATCAGGAGCGGCGGCATCGAAGCGGCAGGGACTTGAGGCCGCGCAGCACGACGCCGTTGCGGAAACGGGGCCGGTCGTCGAGCAGCTCGATTGCCGGGAATCGCTCCAGCAGGGTCTCGAGGACGATCCGGCCCTCGAGCCGCGCCAGCGGGGCGCCCAGGCAGAAGTGGATGCCCCGGCCCAGGGTCAGGTGGGGGCATGTGGCGCGGCCGACATCGAGGCGTTCGGGATCGTCGAAGACCTGGGCGTCGCGGTTGGCGCCGCCGATCAGGACGACGACGTTGTCCCCCCTGCGCAGTTCGAAGCCGTTCACCGCGCAGTCCGCCAGCGTGCGCCGGAAGGTCGCCTGGGCGGGTGGGTCGTAGCGCATCAGCTCTTCCACCGCCAAGGGGATGAGGCCCGGATCCTCGCGCAGCCGCCGGAGCTGGTCCGGGTTGCGCAGCAGCGCGAGCATCCCGTTTCCGATCAGGTTGGTGGTGGTCTCGTTGCCGGCGATCAGCAGCAGGCGCAGCATGTTGAGCGTCTCGCGCTCAGTCAGCCGCTCGCCCTCGTCCTCCGCCTGCACCAGCGCGCTCAGGATGTCGCCGCGGGGCTCGATCCGGCGCTGCGCCATGATCGGCCGGAAATACCCGTCGAACGCGCCGCCGACGCGCATCGCGACGGCGCGCTCGCGGCGGTCGACGGTCGGCTCCAGCAGCCGGGCGCGCTGGGCCGACCACAGCTTGAACCGGTCCCGGTCCCCGGCCGGAACGCCCAGCATCCCGGCGACCACGGTGACCGGCAGGGGCTGGGCGAGCGCGGCCATGAGGTCGAAGCCCTGGGCGGCGTCGACCTTGTCGAGGAGGGTCGCCGCCGTCGCGCGGATGTGCGCCTCCATCCCGTTGATCGCGCGCGACGTGAACGCCTTGTTCACCAGCGCCCTGAGCCGGGTGTGGTCGGGCGGGTCGAGCGCCAGCATGGTGAACTCGTCCGCCGGCGGCAGCATGGCCTGCTGCCGGCGCGTGAGCCTGCCCTTGCGCGGGTCGCTGCCGAAGTGATGATGGTCGCGCAGGATCGCGTCGGCGTCGGCGTGCCGGACGAACAGCCAGGCGTTCATCAGCCGGCTGCGGTGCACCGGGCTCAGGCGGTGCATGGCCGCGTAGACGGGATACGGGTCCTGGGCCATGCGGGTCGACAGCGGGTTGTACGCCACGCCGGTCCGCCAGCGCTCCCCCGCCGTCGCCGCATGGGCGAGCAGGAAACGCGCCGTCTCGCGCATCGATCTCATGCAGGCGCGCCGGAAGGCGGGCGCGGCAGGCGGCGTCTCATGACATCCGGAAGACGGGATCGGCGAGCGTGCGCACGAGCTGCACCAGCTGGGACAGCCGGCTGATGTCCAGCTTCTCGAAGATCCGCCTGATGTGCCAGCGCACGGTGTTCTCGCTGCGCCCGATCACCTCCGCGATGTCGCGCACCGACCTGCCCTCGGCCACCAGCACCGCCACCCGACACTGCGCCGGCGAGAGGTCGAGGGTGGCCGCCACCAGCGCGGGATCGATCGTCAGCCGGGCGCTCGGGTCGACGACCAGGACAAGCGCCGCAACCGACGCCGTCGGGATCCCGTTCTCGCAGGGGCCGAGCGGGATGACGTGCAGCACGAGAGGCAGCAGGCCGTTCGGGCGCGCCACCACCAGCGAGCCGCCGATGCCGGCGGCGGGCAGCGGCGGCAGGGCCCCCGCGAGCAGCCGCTGGAGCCTGTCGTTGTCAGCCGTCCTGCGGGCGTGCAGCAGGCCGTCACTGTCGAAGAGCCCGTCCTCTCCCTTGAGGAGGTCGAGGGCGCGGTCGTTCGCCGCCACGATCCGCTTGCGCCGGTCGAGCTGAACGGCCCCGGCGGCGGTGTTGTCGAGCAGCGCGCCGAGCGGCGCGTTCAGGCCGTCGGCTCCAGCCAGCGCGTGGCGTACCCGCACGAACTGGCGCAAATGCGGGAGCAGGCGCTCGAACGTGCGGACCTGCCCGGTCGACCAGCCGTCGCCGTCGGTCGGGTCGGCGAGGCTCCAGAAGATGCGCGAGCCGCCGGGGCCGTCCAGGCGCACGGTCAGTCCGTCCCGCATCCCGGCGAGCGGCAGCGCCTCGTTCCAGACCGCCGAGGTCTTCCTCTCCTCGCAGGTGAAAAGCTCGGCCGCATGGACCGGGCGGCTGTCGGGCAGCGCCCGCAGGCGCGGCACCCGCTCGTCGCGGGTGAAGTACTCCTCGAAGTATCCGCGCTCCGCGTCCGGCCAGCGCTCGCCGCGGTAGCAGATCCGGTGCAGGTGGACGACGTGGTTGTCGGGGGACGTGCCCGCGCCCCAGGTCAGCAGGTTGCCCTTGACCCGGCAGGCCTCGTCGACCAGCCCGGCGGCGACCGGCCAGCCTGCATCGTCGAAGACCGCCTCGTGCAGCGCCGCCAAGATGGCGTCGAAGGGCTCGCGCTCGCTCATGACGCTTCCCCCGGAGTCGTTCTGCCGTTCACCGGCTGCGCGGGCGCGGTCAGCGCACCGCGCCCGGCGTCAGGCATGCCCGCGGCGCGCGGGCGTCCGGCAACGGCGATGCGTCGCGGCAAAACCGCATCGTGCATGCCCGTGCCGGAAAGCGGCGGCGGCAGGTTCGATTCGTGGCGCATTTGCCGGAAAAGAACATGGCGCCTTGCGGGAGGCAAGGCGGTCGCCGGGCGCCGCGGGCAGCCGGACGGAACCTTTTCCGGTTCCTGTCAAGATTTATGGGGACAGGCAAACGCCGTATCGTCCCGGCCATGCCCCGCAGGTTCATGCATCTGCATCGGCTTCCAAAAGCGGCAGCAGAAGAATCAATCCAGGGGATCGAAGCCGCAAAGTGACGAAACGTACAGTGCCGCTAGCGCCGCCAAGTCACCGTCGAAGCTCGCTTCAACGTCATGCCCGGAGAAGCCCAGCATGGCGCGGAAGTCCCGCGACTGCATGATGTGCAAGATGAATTCGGTCGGACGCCTTTGTTTCATGCGCATGTTGGTCGGTGTTGCAAAGAACAGTATGGTTCTGTCGTCGGGCTTGAAGACTTTGGCGTCAAAGACTCTCTCGCTCCCGTTCGCGGACACGGTCCCGATCCTTGGCAATGGCCGCCCGAGGCCAGATCCGGCATCGACGGCGAATCCGATCCGGATGTCCCCGTTGACGTGGCAGATTGCGACCAATCGGGCCGACCCCGCTGTCGGCTGAACCTGAACGATGCGTCGAGCCATCATTTCGCTGCCCTCCGAAATTTGCAGCGTCGGCGTCTCGACAAGAATGGTCTGTGCATGCAACGCGCCCTTCATGCCGAGAAGGCCTGTCGCGGCAACCAGGATCGTCGCAACGGCCTTGATCATCGTTTTTCCTCCACCTCGTGTTCGCACCCTGCCATGTGCCACAATTCGGGAACAACTCATGAGGGGAATCGCGTGACGCATGCAAGGATCAGCGCCGTTGCCTCATGTCTTTGGCGGCCTGCCCGACGCCGGCAGACTTCCTGTCAGTGGTTGAACGTCCGGGTCCTGCCCGGATCGACGCCGAGTGTGCTTTCCACATAACGCTCTGCCGGTTTCTCGCCGTCCGGCAATCCGGTGCCGCGCCAGTCCGTTGGCAAACAACTGGCGAACGCATCAGATCGAATTGTGGTCATCTGCGGGCAGTCCGTGCCCTCGGCGCCGGAAACCGTGCCGGCGATGATGCTGCGCCTGACCGGCAAGGACATCACCGCCTGCGAGCGGTGCGGGCACGGCCCGCCGCGCCAGGTCCCCCTTCCGAAGGCGCCCCCCGAGACCGCCTGGCAGGCACCCAGGCCAAGGTCTCCGCCATGACGATGCGCTCCCGCCACACAATGCGGACCCGATCCCGGCCCGACGCACGGCCGGGACAGGCTCCTGCTGCCCCAACGCCCCCTGCGGCCTTGAAATTCGCCTTCGCAGGCGCCCGGTTCCAGGCAGTTCACCTTCCGGACACCGCTCCGCTCCCCGCATCTCCGTTGCAGCGACCGACGAACCGCATCCACCCGGCGCGTTGAACGCACCGCGGCGAGTTCATGCCCCATAGAAATCGTCGACATCGGGAAAGCGCGGCTCAGCTCAACGCTCTTGTTGGCCGTGCTGCGCACAACCAATAAGAGCTCATTCACTATCTCGTGCACGAGATAGCCGGCATACCGCCACCAGCCAGGCCGTGATGGCGGGCGAGAACCTGCCCCAGATCGGCAAGCTGCCGGGCCACCGCCGCCACCGCACGACGGCGGGATACGCCCACCTTGCCGACGCACACCTGGTCGAGGCGGCGGAGACGGTCGGCGCCGTCATCGCCGCCGCGATGGCGGGCAAGACGCCCGCCGGTCCGTGAACGCGATGGTTGCCAACCAGCTCGGCTTACTCCTCGCGGAACGCATGGCGGGCATAGTCGGTGAAAGGATCGAGCAGGAACGCTATCGGCGTACGAGCCCGGGTCTGGATGAACACCTCCACCGGCATGCCGGGCAATATCCCGCGCGTCCGGGCCTCCACCTCGGATTCCGCGCTCAGGCTCACTTCGGCGGTGTAGAACCGCTCGCGGGTCGTCTCGTCCACAAGCGCGTCGGCCGAGACCGTGCGCACTCGCCCGGCGAACTCCGGCGCGGTGCGCGCGTTGAACGACGGGAACACCACCGTCACCTCCTGCCCGGGGCTCACTTCGTCGATCTGACCGGCTTCCACATGCACCACGAGTACGAGCGGCACGCCTTCGGGCACGATTGCCGCCACTTCCGCCCCGGCCGGAATCACCCCGCCCACGGTAAACACGCGGAGCCCGTGCACCACACCCGCCATCGGTGCCCGCAGCACACGCCGGGCGAGACGGGTCTCCACCACCCGCAGGCGCTCGGCCAGCTCGGCTTCGCGCGGCTGCAACGCGCGCCTTTCGTCCTGCACCTTCTCGCGCCGCTCGGTAAGGACCCGCAGGCGTTCGATCTCGTAGGCCGCCACCGCGCTACGCCCCCGCGCAATTTCCGCCTCGATCTCCCCGGCGATGCCCTTCAGCCGCGCCTCCTCGCGCAGCAGCCGCGAGACCTCCGGTTTCGGGATCAGGTTCCTCTCCAGGAGCGTTTCCTTGACACGCGCCTCCTCCGCGATCAGCGACAACTGACGCCGGGTCGCATCCAGTTGCCGGCGCATCCCCTCGACCCAGGCCCTGGTCTGCGCCTTGCGTTCCTCGAGCTGCGCCACCGTCTGCTCCACCGCCGAGCGGCCGGTCTCGAACAACGCCCGTTCGTCCGCGAGCAAAGTGGCGAGCACGGGATTGTCTCCTGCCGCCCGCGCGTCCCGGAAGACGAGCCGCTCCCCGTCCCGAGCCTCGGCCGACAGCCGGTCGAGGCGCACCCGAACTTCCAGAAACTGCCGCGTGAGCAAAGCTCGCTCCGCGGTCAATTCGGTAACGTCGAGTTCAAGGAGCGCCGCTCCCGCCTCGACCCGCTCGCCCTCGCGCACACGGATCGCCGCCACCACTCCGCCGTCGGGATGCTGGACCGCCTGCCGCCTGGCCTCCACCTCGACGCTGCCGGGCGCGATCACCGCTCCGTGAATTTCCACCACCGAAGCCCAGGCCAGCGCGCCGATGAAACCGACCGCGAGGATCAGCAGGCTCCACCGCACCGGACCGCCCACCGGCCAACTCGTCTGCACCGTCTCAGTCATCGTCCGGCACCTCCCCTCGCGAGCGAGAAGCAGGCGGTGCCTCCCGGGCGGTACCGTCGGCAAGCGCCTTGCGTTCCCCGTCCCGGGGCACAGCGACGAGCTGCGGACGCCGAAACCCCGGAATTCGTGGAAGCACCCTTTCGGTCGGTCCGAACAGCTGCATGCGCCCGCCGTCCAGCACCGCGATCCGGGCGCACTCCGCGAGCAACGCGACCAGCGTCGCCTCCGACCGGCTGGTCAGAACCCGGTCGTAGATCTGCAGCATGAACAGCGGTCCGGTGAGCATCAGCAGGTTCACCGCCGCGCTCAGGGCGGCGACGACAATCAGCCCGCCGCGATACCGGGCGAGGATCACACGAGTCTCGGAGTTCGAGCGGGAGGACGCTTCAATCCGCAAGAAGGGAAGGCCGCAATGTGAAGTCTGTCGGGGCAGCGCGCATCAGGCTGCCCCGGAAGGCTGTTTCAGGCCTGCGCAAAGCCCGCAGAATCCGTTTCGAGCCGGTTCGTTCAGGAAGTCTCGCGATGCGTCCTCGCAGCCAAAGACATCTCCCGAGCGCGGCGTCCTGCGAACTCATTTGGGACAACCAGGAAACGTTTTCTGTCCTTGCATGAATCGGCTGGCGATTCCTACAGGAACTCGAAGTTGTCGGCCGCCAGGGAATCGGCCTGCACGCCCTCCAACGTGACGGTGTCGCCCCGGCTACCGTAGGAAACAATGGCGTTGTTGCCGTCTTGTCGAATAGTCAATCCATCGAAGCCGCCGGAGATGCCCACAAGGCGAATGATCTCGTGGTCAGCTTCGAAGTCTGTGATGCGGTCCTGCCCGTCGCCCGACCGGAAGACGAAAGTGCAGGACTTTCCCACGCTATCGCTGATCTCGCGGACGGCCAGCAGACGGACGGG
>VXSG01000114.1 GCA_009838075.1 Boseongicola sp. SB0665_bin_10
GATCGTGCCAACGTTCACGTGCGGCTTCGTGCGGTCAAACTTTTCCTTCGCCATGATCCTGTAGTCCCTAGCTGGGTTCAAATTCCGGAGCGCAACTATGGCATCGGCCAAGGAAGATCAAGTGCCTGTCGCAGGCGACCTTGCGGCTTGGGACAGATCTTGGGAGCAATCCGGAAAGAGCGCTGGACACGGGCTAGAGCGTGTCCGGGCTAGTTGGAGACATGTCCGGGCTCGTCCGAAATCCCGGCTGAATCTGCAGAACCCGGCAACCCGCCAGGTTTCTGCATCCGGCAATGGCAGGACGACTCGATCCGCGTGTCGCTCCGGGCGAGGGCGGCGGTCAGCAGCGGGGCAATCTCCGCCGCTTCCCGCTGTCGGCCCAGGCGCTGCAAACACTCGTGGTAGCCGTGCAGGGCCCACACGTTGTCGCGATTCTGAAGGCAGCGCCTGCCTTCGCCGTCGAGACCAAGGTCCTTGCGGTAAACGGTCTCTGCCTCGTCAAGCTGCCCGTCTTCCAGCAGAAGGGCGCCCAAGGCGTGGCGTGGCGGATGCATCCACGGCCAAGGCTCGCTGTAGGCCAACCGGTCGCTGCGCTGCACCGCCTCTCGGAGGTGAGCAAAGCCGGATTCGCGCGCTCCCCGATGATAGGCCATTTCCCCGCAGAGCATCGCCCGGGCAATCTCCATGATGTCCCGTACCGCATTGTTGAAGTAGAGGCGGGTTTCCGGAAGCTCGGCCGTGCCCGCCTCAAGGCTCGCGAGCTCGCGTTCCGCGGCTTCGAACTCGCCGAGCGCTGCATGCGCGACACCCCTGGCGTAGTGATGCATGAGGGTCGTCACGACGTGGAGTTCGGGATGCGCCGGCATGGGAGCGTCCACGATTTCGCGCCACTGCCCGAAACGAACCGGCACATGGACAGTCGAGGAACTGTAGGCGTCGAGTGTCGCAACCAGATGCGGGCGGTCCTGGCGCAGCAGGTCCGGAGTCACGGTTTGGGCAATTCCCCGTGCCGCCTCCTGGGCGCCCCGAAGGTCCCCCAGCATCATCGCCGCGTCCATCATGGCGTGGAAATCGTGACAGCGCGCGGTGGTATAGAAGTTGAAGGGTCCAACGCGGCGGGCGTACTTGGTGTCCGCGCGCACCGCCTTGCGGCTCACCGCAAGCGCATCCGCATAGCGTCCGCACTGGAGATAGATGTGGCAAGGCATGTGGTTGAGATGGCCGTTGTCGGGCGACAACCGGTGCAGGTCGTCGGCCGCGGCCTGAGCGCTCTCGGGAATTCGCGACATCTCCATCACGTGGATGTACATGTGGAGCATGCCGGGATGGGGCGCATGCCCCGCTTCGCCATGTTCCCGCATGCCCGTTTCCAGCACGTCTCGCGCCTCTTCGGTGTCGGCACCTTCGGCGGGTTCCCCGGTCTCCGGGTCCCATAGGCGCCACGGCGTGCGGGTGATCAAGGCCTCGGCAAACAGGGTGGTCACGTCCGCGTCTTCCGGAAAGCGACAATGCACCTCCCGCATGCTGGCGGCGAAGTCGTCGTCCCAGCGGGCAAACTCGTCCATCGTGACCACGGCGTTGCGCTGGTAGCGGGCCGGAAGGGCCTCGATGAGCGCGCGTTCGACCGGAGAGACGCCGTCGCGTCGCGCCATCGCCGCATGCGTGGCGGCGAAGCACGTCGTGATTGCCTGACGGGCTTCCGCCTCGCTCATCCAGCACCAGGGCAGGTTGATGAACGGCCCGGCAGCGTAGGCTTCCCCCCAGAACGCAAGCGCACAGTCCGGGTCGGCCCGCTGCGCCTCGCGAAAGCAGAACACCGCCTCCTCGTGGTTGAAACCGTAGAGCCACAACAGGCCACGGTCGAACCAGAGCCTTGCCTTCCGACTCCGCGTCGTAAGCGGCCGGGTGTACCCGCCGAGATCGAATTCGTACTTCATCGCATCTGTTCCCGTGCCGCCGCCCGGAGGGAACCCGAACCCCGCGCGGCGCATCATTGCAGGCAGCCGCGCGCCGATGCCATGGCGAGAACCTGGCCGTTGAACGGGTTGTCCACCGGGAGAGTCGCTGCCGCTGCGGCGTCGAGCAACATGCTATCGACAGAAATCGCGCGTCTCAGGCTTCATTGCGGCATTTTGGGGTTCAAAGGCGTACTGTCAGGTTCGTTTCCAGTCCCCGTGCCGCCGATCTCCTTCGGATCGGCCCGGCCAGGCCTCCGCGGGAGCGCATGGTCAGGACCTTCGGCCATTGGGCCCGGTCGGGCAGGTCGCCCTCGCTGGATCTTCCCGGTTTCCCGAATCCCGGGCTCGCATCGGACGTCTCCGCTTGCGCCGCATTCGCTGAACTTGGAGGAAGCGTGCGCGGTGAATCGTGAACACCGCACCACGCGACCTGTCGATCAAGGAACCGGAGGAGAGCTATTGCAGCCAATCCGGTCGCGCGCTTGCGGCGACACCTGTCCTGGCGGCGACGGCACAGTCCGACAGGCTGCCGAACCGCACGTTCCGGCCGCTGAGGCCGGGCGCGTAATGCGCGTATTTGCCTGAATTGGTCATCAAGGTCGTAGCACGTCTTGGAAAGACAGGCTCGATGATTGAACACCAGCACAGGTCCGGGATGAGGCGTACCCCGGACGCCTGCAGACGGGCCGCCACTCCCTCGGACTCCGCCTGCGCGAGGATGTCGCGGCCCAGGGTCACGATGACCGACGTGTCCGGATGCCTTGCCTGGTCAGACATCAAGGCGGCGAATCGCCTTGTTTCCTCAAGCGAGAGATGCGGACTGCCAAGCGCCACGAGATCCACCGTCGGCGGACCGGAATTGAACCGGTCCCAGGCCGCGGCCAGGTCGGCCACCGTCATGCGCGCCTGCGCTGCGCCGGGGGCGGGAGCCAGGTCGGCTTCCGGCGTCACCCCTGCGACATGCAGCAATGGCGCCGCCGAGGTCGTCCCGAAGGCGGCACACATGGCGCGAAGGTCGTCACGGCTCGGCGCGGCAGGCTCCAGCCCGGTCAGGAGCGGAACGCGATCAGGGGCCTGGCGCCCGGCCACCCACCCGACAAGCGGCCAGAGCGCATCGTCGTGGCCCCTTGGCAGATCGACCTCGATCACCATGCGTGGTCGCCGGTTCCCTTGCAGGTAGACCCCGGTCTCCGGTGCCCGCCCGGTCAGGGCGACAAATAGATCGAGGTAGTCAGGGTGCTTTGCCGTGCGCGCACCGAGGACGCTGTTGGCGAAAATGACGGCGTTCGATTCCGACCAGCCGATATTCTCGCCCAACCGGGGGGCGTCGCCGGCCAGGTAGGGCGCGCACGTGAAGGTCGGGCGCGCGCCCATCCGGACATAGGCGTCCGCGAGCCGGCTGGCCGCCTGCCCGAATTCGGGCGGCAGCCCGTGTTCGGTCCAGTTCTCGCGATCAACGGAAATCGCGTTCATCGTGGTCGGAACGGCGACCTTGGCCCCCATCCCGACCATCGCTTCGGCGAAGACGAGATTGGCGGCGTGGGAATGAATGCAGCCGTCAATGTGGCCCCTCGACACGTCGATCAACCGACTTGCGCCCTGCGCCGCGGCCATGGCGCAGACCACATCCATGGCAAGCGCAACGGCCCTTCCATGATCGCCATTCAGCTTGGACCTGTCGGAAGGCGTCAGGTCCAAGTCTCCGCCAGACGTCCTGTGCAGGTCAATGGCGACTCCGTCCGCCATCAGGCGGCTTCCGTGCATCCTTGCAGCCTTCGCGGAGCTCACGGCGACGTAGTCCGACGCCGAAAGCCGCGCCACGCCGACCGACCTGTCGAACATGCGGGACGCGATCACCGCACCGAGGGTCAGGATTTCCTCGTCTTCCCGAAAGATCAGCGCTGCCGGGGCATGTCCGTTCAGGGCGAGACCCAGCAGGACGCCGCTGCCGGAGCAGGATCCGCGGCTCGTCGGCATGAGGACAATCTTTCCTGCGACGGACTGGCCATGAAGATCGTGGTGCGCGTCGATCACCACGCCGGTTTCCGGATCGACACCGCCCCAGAAACTCAGTCCTTCGGAGCAAACGGCAATCTCGCCTTCCGCGTCGGCCGGAACGACAGCGAACGCCATGTCAGCCTTCTTCCGAAAATGATGCCGGACGCGGCACCGGGGCAAAACTGCCGCGGATGGCCCTGGCGGGCGCACGGCACCAGCCCCGCGAATCGCGCGTCACGCCGAGTCCCGGGCAACGACGGCCCTTCGGGCTGGGACGAAACCGACACCATCGTGGAATTCCCGGATCTCCTTCCGGCAAGGACCGGGCTCCCGTGGCACGATGCAGGGACCGCGGAGGACCGCCGTCCGGCCGCGCGATGCCGCAGGGCCTCCACGTCCTCTCCGGCGCGGCAGGCAGATTGCGGGAGTCGTGCGCCATGCGAAGTCCCAATCTCGCCGTATCCAGGTTCCGCAAGCGATCCGCCCCGCTTCAGGTGAACCTGTTGTCTTGCGGGAAGCCGCGAGGCGCCATTCGACCGGCCGTCGCGCGGGATCCTCGCCAGTCGTCCAGTTCCTTGACCGTCCGGGTGCGGCCCGCAGGGTCAAGCCATGAAAGGCCCTTGGAGAGTTCAAAGGTCCTGGCGTCCGAAAGTCCGCCGTCCCTGTACCTCTGAAGACGCACGCCCTTGCCGCGCGACATTTCCGGAAGGTCCGCAACCGGGAACAGGAGCATCTTTCGATTCCGGCCCACGGCTGCGACATGGTCTCCGTCAACAGGACGGCAGACGACGGCAGTCGCATCGCCCTTTACGTTGAGGACCTGCTTTCCGGCACGGGTCTGCGCCACAACGTCGTCCTCTGGAACCACGAAGCCGAAGCCGGCGGATGACGCGACCAGGAGCCGTTGCCCGGGACGATGAACAAGAAGGGCAACGATCTCGCAATCGTTCGGCAAGTCAACCATCAGGCGCACGGGTTCCCCCGTGCCCCGACCGCCCGGCAGGTTGGCGGCGGACAGCGTGTAGAAGCGACCGTTCGCGCCCAGAAGAAGCAGCCTGTCGGTCGTTTCGGCATGGAAGGCGTGAAGGGGGCCGTCGCCGTCCTTGAACTTGAATTCGCGGGACAGATCGACATGCCCGCTCATGGCCCGGATCCAGCCCATTTTCGAACACAGCACGGTGACCGGCTCGCGGTCGATCATCGCTTCCAGCGGCACGTCCTCGATCTCGACCGCCTCCCCGAACCGGGTGCGGCGCTCGTCGCCAAACCTGTTCCTTGCCTCACGCAACTGGTCGGCGATGGCCTTCCATTGCCGGCCTTCGCTTTCCAGAAGATCCTCGAGGTCCGCCCGCTCCCTGGTCAGTTCGTCAAACTCCTTCCGAAGCTCCAGCTCCTCGAGGCGGCGGAGCGAGCGCAGGCGCATGTTGAGTATCGCGTCGACCTGGATCTCCGACAGGTCGCCGTCGCCCGGGGGTGGCGGCACGTAGTCGCGTTCGGACGTCGCGCGCGCATGCTCCCTCAACCAGTCCTCGCGCATCAGGGCATGCTTCGGGTCTTCGTCGTAGCGAATGATGTCGATGACGCGGTCGAGATTCAGGAACGCGGTCACAAAGCCCTCGAGCACCTCGAGGCGGTGGTCGATCTTGTCGAGCCGGAACTTCGAGCGCCGCTGCAGCACTTCGCGCCGATGATCCAGGAACGCGCGCAGCACGTCCTTGAGCGAAGCGACCTTCGGCGTCACGCCGTCGATCAGCACGTTCATGTTCATGCTGAAACGGACTTCCAGTTCCGTTGTCCGGAAAGCCATGTTCATCAGGACCTCTGGTTCCACGTTGCGTGATCGCGGCTCGAGAACGATCCGAATGTCCTCCGCGCTCTCATCCCGGACGTCCGCAAGAACCGGGATCTTCCTCGCCTGGATCGCCTCCGCAAGCCTTTCGATCAGGCGGCCCTTCTGGACCTGGTACGGAATCTCCGTGACCACGACCTGCCACTGCCCCCTGCCCAGATCCTCCACGTTCCAGCGCGCGCGCGTGCGGAAGCCGCCGCGCCCCGTCCGGTAGGCCTCGGCAATCGCCTCGCGCGGTTCGACAATGACGCCACCCGTCGGAAAGTCCGGGCCCTCCACGCAATCGATCAGGGTGTCGTCCCGCACCCGATCCGAATTCCTCGCTTTCGCAAGATGAATGCAGGCATCGCAGAGCTGTCCGATGTTATGCGGCGGGATGTTGGTCGCCATTCCCACCGCAATCCCGCTGGATCCGTTTGCCAGGAGATTGGGAAAGGCCGCCGGAAGCACCACCGGCTCGGACAGCGTTCCGTCGTAATTGGGACGAAAGTCGACTGCGTTCTCGTCGAGCCCCTCGAGCAGCGCCTCGGCGAAGGCGGTCATTCGCGCCTCGGTGTAGCGTGACGCGGCCGGATTGTCGCCGTCGACATTGCCGAAGTTCCCCTGCCCGTCGACCAACGGATAGCGAACATTGAATTCCTGGGCGAGCCGCGCCATCGCGTCATAGATCGCGCCGTCACCATGGGGGTGATAGTTGCCCATCACGTCGCCGGAGATCTTGGCAGACTTGCGATACCCGCCGGACGAATTCAGCCGCAGTTCGCGCATCGCGTAGAGAATGCGCCGATGCACCGGCTTCAGGCCGTCCCGAACGTCGGGCAGGGCCCGGTGCATGATCGTCGACAGTGCGTAGGTCAGGTATCGCTCGCCGATGGCGCGGCGGAGCGGCTCTGCAAGGTTCCGGAACTCTATGTTGGGGTCGTCCGTGACGCTGCTCATGGATGCAGCATTATCGCCCGAACCCCCTCAGGTAAAGCAGCCAGGGAACAGGAAACGCCTGCAAGGTCGGGCGGCATGCGGGCTGACGCCGGCGGCGGCGGGTCTCTCGATGTACCTGATGAGCGGCCTGAAGGCCCTCGAGAGCGAGGACGCCTGGCGGCGGCAGTGCGACCGGAGGCCTTCGACGGCGTCTCTCGTGCGGCGTCCCGGCGAGGTCGGAACCTGCGTGGAGGCGTGTTCCGAAACGCTCCTGGAAGATCACCGGGAGCGGGAGGAGCTGGCCGCGGAGCGCGTGTCGGTCCTCGTCTCCCTCGACGGCGTCATGATGCGCATGAGTGCCGAGGGAAACATGCTGGAGAGCCGATGCTTCGGACGCCTTCCCGAGACCGGCAAGGCGAGCCTGAAGTCGCAGCTGAAGGCCGGGGCGTTCCGCTGGCGGGCGCACAACCCGGACCTGAAGCTTGCGGCCGTCGCTGAAAGCGCGAAGGACACCTGGCCTTTCCTGGAATCGCTGTCCCCCGACGTGACCCTCGCGGACCTCTGGCATGGAGCCCGGCATTTGGGTGCCGCGGCCGCCGTCGCCTTCGGCCCTGATGAAGCGCTCAGGGCGGAGCTGGGGCCGCGACGGCAGCCAGGGCGTCCTGACCGTCCGCGCGCTTCTCGAATCCGGGCGCTTCGACCGGGCGTGGGCCGCGCTGGTTCCGCGACTTGGCCACGGCGACGGCTGGAAACCACCGGAATGCGCCAACGAAATCGGGCCGGTGGCGCAGGTCGCGCTCGCCGCGTGATTCGCGAACGGAACATCATGAAATAGAAAATGTGAATCATGCGAGAAACGCACCGCCGCAATCGCGCGCTATTGACAAGGGACGGCGCGGACTGCCATGAGAACCGTCGATTTGCCCGGGAAGTCGTTGCAAGTGACCGACAGTCGAAAATCCCTGCTGATCACCGGTTGCTCTTCCGGCATTGGCTACGATGTGGCGCACGACATGGCGGCGCGCGGCTGGCGGGTCCTTGCCGCATGCCGCAAGAAGTCCGACTGCGAGCGGCTCGAGGGCGAGGGGCTCGAAAGCCTCGTGCTGGACTACGAGGACCAGCCGGGAATCCAGGAAGCGGCCCGCGAGGTGCTTGCTCGAACGGACGGCGGGCTCGACGCCGTGTTCAACAACGGCGCCTATGCAATCCCGGGCCTGCTCGAGGATCTGCCGACGGACGCGCTGCGGGCCAATTTCGAGGCGAACTTCTTCGGGCACCATGAATTGACGCGGTGCCTGCTGCCCGCCTTCCGGCGACAGGGTCGCGGACGAATCCTCATGAACTCCTCCGTGCTCGGCTTCTTCGCGCTTCCGTGGCGCGGCTCCTACAATTCGACCAAGTTCGCGGTCGAGGGCTGGGCCGACACGCTGCGCCGGGAATTGCGAAACACCGGCATCCGCGTGATCCTGATCGAGCCCGGGCCGATCACGAGCAACATCCGCCAGAACTCGATCCCCCATTACGAGAGGTGGATAGACGCGCCGTCCTCCGCCAGGGCGGAAGAATACAGGAAGCGACTCGAACCGCGGCTCTACGGCGGCTCAACGAAGCCCGACCGGTTCGAACTGCCCGCCAGCGCCGTCACACGTTGCGTCGTGCACGCCTTGACGCATCCAAGCCCTCGCCCCAGGTACCGCGTAACCGTCCCGACGAAGTTCATTTACTTCGCAAAACGGTTTATGACGACACGCATGACGGACCGGTTCATGTCGCGCGGCTGAACGCGCGCCTCCGCCGCTCACGTTCCGTTCACCGACGCCCGGGAGGGATCATGCCGCTTGACAATCCGCTCTTCATTCCGGTGGTGATCGCCGTGATCATCGTGCTGCTCGTGCTCATGACCGGAATCGGCGGCTTTGCGCGCGGCGGCGATTTCAACCGGAAGCACGCCAACAGGATCATGCGGTACCGGATCTACGCACAGGCCGTTGCCGTCATGCTGATCCTGGCATTTGTCCTTGTCGGATGAGGAAGCTGACATGGTTGTCCTGAACAAGATCTACACCAGAACCGGCGACGGCGGCGACACCGCGCTAGGCAACAACGACCGCGTGCCAAAGCATTCGGCACGGGTCTCGGCATACGGCACCGTGGACGAGCTGAACGCCGCCCTGGGCGTTGCGAGACTGCATGCCAGGGGAGAGGACATCGACGACGCCCTGTCTCGCATCCAGAACGACCTGTTCGACCTGGGAGCGGATCTTTGCCGCCCGGACATCGAGAAGGATGGCGACGCAGGATACCCGGTGCTCAGGATGTCGGACGGCCAGACAAGGCGGCTGGAGGCCGAAATCGACGCGATGATCGAGCGGCTTGAGCCGTTGAAGTCGTTCATCCTTCCGGCTGGGTCCGCGCTCGCCGCGCACCTGCATCTTGCACGAACGGTTGCCCGGCGGGCGGAACGGCTGGCCGTCGATCTCGCGAGCGCGGAAGAGGTGAACGGGGCGGCGCTGACCTATCTCAACCGCCTTTCAGACTGGCTGTTCTGCGCGGCCCGCATCGCGAACGACGACGGCAGGGCCGACGTCCTCTGGAGCCCGGGCGCAAACCGCTAGGCGCCGTCCCGGCATCAGGATCCGGCAGGCAGGCCTGCAGCCGGATCAGCTCATTGCCTTGACGCGAGAGGCAAGCCGCGAAATTTTCCGGGCAGCCGTGTTCTTGTGGTAGACGCCCTTCGTGACACCGCGCATCAGTTCGGGCTGTGCCCGCCGAAGCTCGTCCTGCGCCGCTTCCCTGTCGCCCGACGTGATCGCGTCCTCGACCTTCCTGAGATGCGTGCGAATGCGCGAGCGACGCGCCTTGTTGACGGCCTGGCGGCGAACGTTCTGCCGCGCGCGTTTCTTGGATTGTGGCGTGTGTGCCATGTTCGTGGCCCCTGTTCCGGGTCTGGATCGGATCGCGATGAAGCCCGGGGCCGGCCACCAGGCCGGCAGACACATAGCCTGAGCGGGCTCCACGCGCATGCAGGCGGGGCGAATAGCGGAATTCCGTGGCCTTGAAAAGACCCTATTTGTCGCGGAAGCGAGGTTGGCGCTTCTCCAGGAAGGCGGCCATGCCCTCCGCCTGGTCCCGGGACGCGAAAAGGGCATGGAACATCCGCCGTTCGAACAGGATGCCCTCGCGGAGAGTCGTTTCGTAGCTGCGATCCACCGCCTCCTTCACGACCATGCTCGTCAGCATCGACTTCTCGGCAATGCGCCGCGCCGCGGATGTCGCCTCTTCCATCAGCTTCCTTGCCGGCACGACACGACTCACCAGGCCCGCGCGTTCCGCTTCCTCGGCATCCATGAAGCGCCCGGTAAGGTGCATGTCCATGGACTTGGACTTGCCCACGAATCGCGTCAGGCGCTGCGTGCCGCCGATACCCGCGACGATTCCGAGATTGATCTCGGGCTGGCCGAACCTGGCCGTGTCCGCGGCGATGATGAAGTCGCATGTCATGGCCAGTTCGCATCCGCCGCCCAGGGCGTAGCCGGCGACGGCTGCAATGATCGGCTTGCGGCACTTCAGGATTGCCTCGGACTCCGCCGTGTACAGATCCTCCGAAAAGGCCTGCACGAAGGTCTTGCTCGCCATTTCCTTGATGTCGGCGCCGGCAGCAAACGCCTTCTCCGAGCCGGTCAGGATGATGCAGCGCACCTTGTCGTCTGCGGAGGCTTCGTCGAGCGCGCGCGAAAGCTCTCCGAGCAACTCGATGCTCAACGCGTTCAGCACGTCCGGGCGGTTCATGCGAATTGTCGTGACGTGGTCTTCCGTCTCCACGATGATCGTCTCATAGGCCATGTGATCGGTTCCGGCAGTTTCGGTCACGGGAAGCCTTAGCAGTCACGGGAAGCAGATCAAGCCATCTCTGGCACGCGCAACCCCGGACCGCCGCGCGTGAACGGTGACGGAAGGTTGGCGCTGGCAGTCCCGCGGACCCGTGAATCCGTGTCGAAGGGCGGCGGCGCGCGTGCCGTCAGCGCCAGGACGCAGCTCCCCTATCTCTGGCACTTCGGGCAGTGGAAGCTGGACCTGCCGGACTGCACGGTGCGCACGACCCGTCCGCCGCAGCCGGGCTTCACGCAGGGATCGCCGTCACGGCCATAGACGCGGAAGGCGTGCTGGAAGTATCCGAGTTCCCCATCCGCCTGCCGATAGTCCCTGAGGCTGGAGCCGCCGGCCGCTATCGCTTCGGACAGGACGTCGCGGACATTCGGGACAAGGCTGGCGATCCTTCCTGCCGCAAGGCGCGACACGCGCCGGGTCGGCGAAACCCCCGCCCGATGCAGCGCCTCGCAAACGTAGATGTTGCCCAGGCCCGCCACGACGCGCTGGTCCAGCAGCGCGGCCTTTATCGTCGTGCGGCGACCCTTCAGGGTGCTTGTCAGGTAGACTTCGTCGAATTCATTCCCGAGCGGCTCCGGCCCGATCCCGGCCAGCCGCCGGTGCTTCTCGGCGGATGCCGTTGCCACCAGGTCCATGGCGCCGAAGCGGCGCGGGTCGTTGAAGGTCACGCGGGCGCCGCCTTCCATGTGAAACACGACGTGATCGTGCCTGTCGTGCATCGCGTGCCGGTTCAGGAACACGCCTTGCGCGACACCCGAAATCAGGATGCGGCCGGACATGCCGAGATGCACGAGCAACGTTTCCCCGCTCGACAGGTCCGCAAGCAGGTATTTCGAACGGCGGCGCAGCGACATGACCCGAGTCCCCGAAACCCGCTCCGCCATGCGTTTCGGCAACGGCCAGCGCAGGTCCGGACGATTGACATCGGCGCGCAGGATCCGCGTGCCTTCCATCACCGGCAGCAGGCCCCGGCGAACGGTCTCGACCTCCGGAAGCTCAGGCATGTCCGTCCGAGAGACCGGTTGCCGGCACGCTTGAACTCCTGCCGGAATCGACTGACGCCATGGCAACGGGCCCCTTCCTCTCTCACGGCTTCCGGGGCGTGGCCCGCCCCGCCGGCCACCGTCCCGCATTCTTCGGGAGGGCGGCGTTCCTGCAGGATATCCGAAACGGACACCGTCTTCCAAAGGGAAGTTGCCCACATTGCCCTCTGGCCAGAATCAGCTGTGGGCGAGGTTGATTCCCTTGGATTTCTGAACATACAAGGACGGGGTTTTGCGGCGCGCCGCGAAGGGGCACGATGACGGACGAAAACGAAAGCAGGACGCATTTCGGCGCCCGCGAGGTGCGCGAGGACGAAAAGGCCGGTCTTGTCCAGGACGTCTTTTCCAGCGTCGCGTCGCGCTACGACCTGATGAACGACCTCATGTCCGGCGGAATCCACCGACTCTGGAAGGACGCCACGATGGACTGGCTGGCACCCCATGGCCGCAAGCGCCTGCTGGACGTTGCCGGCGGCACCGGTGACGTCGCGCTTCGGTTCCTGAAGCGCGCGCCCGAAGCGTCCGCGGTCGTCCTGGACATGACGGAGCCGATGCTGGACGAGGGACGCAGGCGGGCCGGCGGGTCCGGCCTGGCGGATCGCGTCGAATGGGTGGGTGGCGACGCGATGTCCCTTCCCTTTCCGGACGCCGCCTTTGACGTGTGCACGATCTCCTTCGGCATTCGAAACGTCACGAGGATCGGGGATGCGCTGTCGGAGGCCTTCCGCGTGCTTGGGACGGGCGGGCGGCTGATGGTCCTGGAATTCTCCCGCCTGACGGTCCCGGCCCTGCAGGACGTCTATGATCTCTACTCCTTCAACGTGATCCCCCGCATGGGCCAGGCGGTCACGGGGGACAGGGAGAGCTACCAGTACCTGGTCGAATCGATCCGCCGCTTTCCGGACCAGGAGTCTTTTGCCGAGATGATTCGCCAGGCCGGGTTCGAGCAGGTCAGGTATCGCAACCTGTCCATGGGCATCGCGGCGCTGCATTCGGGATGGAAGATCTAGGGGATGACGCAATTGACCGAAACGGCGGCACGCGACACGTTCTGCGCAAGCCGGAGGGGCGGGCTTCCCGTCGATCTGCGACACGGCGACACGCGGCCTCGCCGCGAGGCCCGAATGCCGGGGCCGTGCAAGGCGAGGTGTCCGGGACTGACGCATCTGCACGAGAGGCGTCTGCGTTGGCAGCCTCTGCTGGCCCGTGAAATCAGCCGCAGGCTGGAACGCGCCGCGTTTCAGTCAACGGCATAGTTCCCGAAATCCGGATGCGCGGCCCCCACAACATCTTTCGGCTCGTTCGCACCGGGGCGACGTTCGAGCGCACCGGCGCGATGCGGGCGGTGCTGGAGGCCATGGACGCGCCGCGATCGGTACGCATTGCCGCGCGCGTGCTCGGCTGGCCGTTCAAGTGGCTTGGCCACAAGGGCGACCCGAACCTGCCGACGGTGACCCGGGCGCTCATGGCCATGGGGCCGGCCTTCATCAAGCTCGGACAAACGCTTTCGACGCGGCCGGATGTTGTCGGTCACGGCCTGGCGGAGCAATTGCTCGTCCTTCAGGACAAGCTGCCGCCCTTCCCGACCGCCGCGGCAAGGGAGACGATCGAGGAGGAGCTGGGCGCACCCGTCGAGGAGCTCTTCTCGGAATTCTCCGACTCGGTTGCGGCGGCCTCCATCGCGCAGGTTCACAAGGCCCGGCTTGCAGGATCGGGCGAAGCGGTTGCCGTCAAGGTCCTTCGACCGAAGATCGTGCGGAACATGCGGCGCGACATTGACGCATTCTACTTCGCGGCCCGGGTGATCGAGGCGCTGGCGCCGGGGTCGAGGCGATTGAGGCCCCTGGATGTCGTCGCGCATTTCGAAGGCGTGGTCATGGCCGAACTGGATCTCCGGCTCGAATCGGCGAACGCGTCCGAATTCGCCGCGAACGCGGCCAAGGACGAGGACATTCGCGTTCCCAGGACAAGGTGGGACTTGTCGTCGCGGCGCGTGCTGACGCTGGACTGGCTGGACGGCATTCCGCTCAGCGACCTGGATTCGCTTGACCGGGCGGGACATGACCGGGTCGGGCTCGCCCGAAAGTTGATGACGACATTCCTGAGCCATGCCCTGCGCGACGGGTACTTTCACGGCGACATGCATCAGGGAAACATTCTGGTGGCCGAGAACGGCGACCTCGTGGCCCTCGACTTCGGAATCATGGGACGGATCGACGCCTATACCCGCCGCGTCTATGCGGAGATCCTCATCGGGTTCATTCGCAGGGACTACCGGCGCGTCGCCGAGGTTCATTTCGAGGCCGGATATGTCCCCAAGGACCGCGATGTCAACGAGTTCGCGCAAGCGCTACGCGCCGTCGGAGAGCCGATTTTCGGCATCGAGGCCAGCCGGATTTCCATGGCAAGGCTTCTGACCCATCTCTTCGAGGTCACGGAACGCTTCGGAATGGAGACGCGGACCGAGTTGCTGCTCCTGCAAAGGACCATGGTCGTGGTCGAGGGCGTCGCGCGGTCCCTCGATCCGCACATGAACATCTGGAATGTCGCCCGGCCAACCGTCGAGCGCTACATCACCGAAAACATCGGCCCGAAGGCCATCCTGCGCGAGGCGGTCCAGACATTGCAGGTGTTGGGCCGGTTCGGGCCGAAGCTGCCGGAGATCGCCGAGGAAATCCTGGCCCGGCAGACAAAGGGCCCCGACGCACCGGACCGGCGGCCGTGGATTGGCCAGGCGTTTCTCCTGGCCGCCGCCGCCGTCATCGGATTTGGCATCGGATTCCTGCTCTAGGACTTGCATTGCGGGCGCGCTTCGCCGCCGACCCTGTCGGCCGGGCGCCTCGCGACAAGGACACCGTGAATTGCGCATTTCGCTAGAAAACCCCAAACTGTTCGACTACCCCGAAGAAAACAGGGGGAAAGTCCGAGGTGCCCAAGACCATGCTTCGAAGCCGGAAATGGTTCAGCAATCCAGACAACCACGAGATGACTGCGCTCTATCTCGAGCGATACTTCAACTACGGGTTGACCCCTGAAGAGCTGCAGTCCGGCAAACCGATCATAGGAATCGCCCAGACCGGCAGCGACCTCTCTCCCTGCAACCGCCATCATCTCGAGCTTGCCAAGCGCGTGCGCGACGGCGTGAACGCCGCCGGCGGGACGGCCATGGAATTCCCGGTGCATCCGATCCAGGAAACCGGGAAGCGTCCGACGGCATCGCTTGACCGCAACCTTGCCTACCTGTCGCTGACCGAGTCGCTTTACGGATATCCCATCGATGCCGTCGTCCTCCTGATCGGCTGCGACAAGACGACCCCGGCACTTCTCATGGCCGCCTCCACGGTGAACGTCCCGGCGATCGCCCTGTCGGTCGGACCAATGCTGAACGGCTGGTTTCGCGGCCAGCGCACGGGATCCGGGACGATCGTCTGGAAGGCGCGTGAACTCCATGCGGCCGGCGAAATCGACGATGCCGGGTTCATGGAACTGGTGGCCTCGTCCGCGCCGTCCACCGGGTACTGCAATACAATGGGAACCGCCACGACCATGAACAGCCTGGCGGAAGCGCTGGGAATGCAGTTGCCCGGCTCGGCGGCGATTCCGGCACCCTATCGGGAACGCGGGCAGATGGCTTACGAAACCGGCCGCCAGATCGTCGAGATGGTGCGGTCCGACCGAAGGCCCTCCGACATCATGACGCGCGAGGCCTTCGAGAACGCCATCGTCGTCAACTCGGCCATCGGCGGCTCAACAAACGCACCCATCCACCTAGCGGCCATCGCCCGGCATCTCGACGTGCCGCTCTGCAATGACGACTGGCAGGCGTTCGGACACCGGATACCTCTCATCGTGAACCTCCAGCCCGCGGGCGAATACCTCGGCGAAGACTATCACCGCGCCGGCGGCGTTCCGGCGGTCGTGGGCGAATTGATGGAGGCGGGCCTGTTGCCGCATCCCGACGCGCTGACCGCAAATGGCAGGACAATCGGCGAAAACTGCGGCGAGCGAAGGAGCGGGAACCCGAAGGTGATCAAGACCGTCGCGGCGCCGATGATGCAGGATGCCGGCTTCATCAACCTCAAGGGCAACCTCTTCGAGAGCGCAATCATGAAGACGAGCGTCGTCTCCAGGGATTTCCGGGACCGTTATCTCTCGAACCCGGACGATCCCGACGCCTTCGAATGCCGCGCGATCGTGTTCGATTCGATCGAGGACTATCACGAACGCATTGATGATCCTGCCCTGGAGATCGACGAAGACTGCATTCTCATCATGCGAGGCGCGGGGCCGATCGGCTATCCCGGGGGGGCCGAGGTCGTGAACATGCGCCCGCCCGCCTACCTGCTCAAGAAAGGCGTGCATTCCCTGCCCTGCCTGGGCGACGGAAGGCAGTCCGGAACGTCGGGCTCGCCGTCGATCCTCAACGCTGCCCCGGAAGCGGCCGCGGGCGGGGGCCTGGCCATCGTCCAGACCGGTGACCGGGTCCGCATCGATCTCAGGGCGTGCAGCGCCAACGTGCTCGTCGAAGAGTCCGAGCTTAAGAGGCGTCGCGCGGCCCTGCCCGAAAGGCCGTTCGCCCCGGAAAGCCAGTCACCCTGGCAAGAGATCTTTCGCGAAAGGGCCGCGCAGTTCTCGGAAGGCATGGTCCTGAAGGGTGCGCCGGACTACCAGGACATTGCGCGTTCAAGGGGCGTGCCGCGAGACAACCACTAGGAGCCGCACCCGACCTTGGCAAGGCGCCGGCATTTCCGGACCGGACCCATGGTGAAGGGCCTCCGCGTTCAGGCGTTCCAGCGCACCTCGCCCAGTCCGGAGACGTCGTAGCCGCCGAGCGCTTCCGCCCGCTCGGCAAGCGCCGGGCCGCGGCAAAAGGCGAGGAGCGCCTGGAATGGTTCCTCGAAATGGGCCCCGCGATCCACGAGAATGTCGAACCGCTCCAGCACAAGGGGCACAAAGGCGAGGCCGAACGGCTTCGCCACGGCTTCCAGCCCAAACGTCACTTCGGCCAGCCCTTCGGCAACGGCAAGCACGGCATCCTGCTCGCTGCGAACCGGTTCGGTGAATTGAACGTCGTCCGTCGAGACGCCTGCTCCCGTCAGCAGGTGCCTGAGCAGGATGTCCGTACCCGACTCGCCCTGCCGCGCGGCGACCGTCCTGCCGGCCAGATCGCTCACGACCCTGCAGCGGCCCGCATCCTCGGGCCGCGTCACCAGGCCACGGCGACGTGTGGCCCAGGACAGGAGAACGGCGTCCTGCCCGGAACACTCCCTTTCGACAAAGGCCTCGTTCCACGTGTTCGTGCCGGCATCGTGAACATGCAGGCCGGCGGCAAGGCCCTCGCCGGCTTTGAACCGGGATGCCCCGTCCCGGCTGCCGTCGAGAAGCAGGGCGAGGCCGCAGCGCGACTGTCGCACCGCCCATTCCAGCAACGGGTCGTGGCTGCCAAGGACGACATTCGGCCGATCTGTCCTGTCAACGGGTCCGGTTTGATGGTTCGTCATCCATGCCCGGATCTCGGCCTCGGGAAACAGGAGCTTGCCCGTTGCCCGCGAGCACGGCACCTTGCCCGAGGCCGCCAGGTCGTACACCTTGCGTTCCTTGACACGCAGCAGGTCGGCCAGTTCATGAACCGTCAGGTACTCTCGGGCCCGCCCGGTCATTCAGCCGCCCGTGCATTTGGAAAGAACAGCTGCCGACCGCCCTTCCTGTGCGACGCGATCGCGTCCTGGCCCTCTTCGGAGATCAGCCAGTCGACGAGGGCCTGGCCTTCCTCCGCCCGCACGTTCGGGCAATTCTCCGGGTTTATGAGCATCACGCCGTACTGATTGAAGAGCAGCGGGTCGCCTTCGACATGGATCCTGTAATCCTGCGTGTTTCCAAAGGTGATCCAGGTGGCCCGGTCGGTCATGACATAGCCGCCCATGCCGATTCCCGCGTTCAGCGTGGCACCCATGCCCGACCCGGTCTCGCGATACCAGAGGCCCGATGCCAGAACCGGATCAATCCCGGTCATTTCCCAAAGCGTGCGCTCCTTGCGGTGGGTTCCGGAATCGTCGCCTCTTGACGCGAAGATGGCTTCAGCTTCCGCGATCCGCTTCAGCGCCGCCCCGACATCGTCAATTCCGGCAATTCCCGCAGGATCGGCCTCTGGGCCAACGATGACGAAGTCGTTGTACATGACGTCAAACCGTTCGACCCCGCCGCCGTCGGCAACGAATTTTTCCTCGGCCGGCCTTGCGTGCACGAGCAGCACGTCACCGTCACAATTGAGCGCGTTGCGGATTGCCTGGCCCGTTCCCACGGCAACGACGCTGACCTTGATGCCCGACGTTTCCTCGAACTTGGGCAGAAGATGGTCGTAGAGATCGGAATTCGCGGTCGAGGTGGTGGATTGCAGGATGATGTTCGCGGCGTCGGCCACCCCTCCTAGGGTCGCCAGAAGGAGAATCGTCAGGAATCGCATTTCATGTCTCCACAAGCCGGTCGAGATGGCCGGACAGGTAGGCCCGCGCCACCTTGGTTTCCGGGCCGTTGAAAAAGGCGTCGGCCGACGCTTCCTCGGCGACGCGACCGCTGCTCAGGAACACGACGTCTTCGGCCAGGCGACGGGCCTGCTGGACGTCGTGGGTCACGAAGATGATGCGGACGCCATCCCGGGCAGCGGCCGCGACGATGCCTTCGATCGCCTGCACGGATTCCGGATCGAGACTGGCGGTCGGCTCGTCCAGAAACAGCGTGTCCGGTTCGGTCGCGAGCGCGCGCGCGATCGCCAGTCGCTGCTGCTCTCCGCCGGACAGGCGGCGAGCCGGACGGTCGGCCAGCGAACCAAGGTCCACGCGGTCCAGCAAGTCGCGGCAGCGGCTTCGGTCCTTGCCACGCGCCTTGAGGACGAAGTCGATGTTCGCGGCCACCGAGCGCCGAAGGAGCACGGGCTTCTGAAACACCAGCGCCTGCGCCTTGCACTGTTCTGGCGAGAGCGGCCTTCCCCCGACCAGTATCTCTCCGGAAGAGGGAGGAATCAGCCCATGCATCAGGCGCAGAAGGAGGCTCTTGCCCGCGCCGTTCGGGCCCATCACGACCGTCGTGCCGGTCGGCCTGAGCGTGAGCGCGGGCACGTCGATCAGCCTGGTCCCCGCCACGTCATAGGCCAGCGACCTGAGCTCGATTCGGCATGCCCGCGCTCCGCGCGCGTCATTCCTGGCCATGCGCTCAGGCATCGGCATGTCCGGCGGTTCCTGCACGGAGCCCGTGCACCGCCGCCGTCACGGCCATGGCAAGTGCAAGCAGCACTATGCCAAGCGCCAGGGCGAGCGGCAGGTTGCCCCTCGACGTCTCTAGCGTGATCGCGGTCGTCATGACCCGCGTCAGGTGATCAATGTTTCCGCCCACGATCATGACGGCGCCAACCTCTGCCACGGCACGTCCGAAACCGGCGAGGGCAACGGTAAAGAGCGCGAAGCGGCCATCCCACAGCAGTGCCTGGATGATCTGGCGTGCCGAAAGGGCAAGGGAACGAAACTGCTCCGCGTATTCGAGATGCAGGTCTTCGAGGACCTGGCGCGACAAGGCCACCACGATGGGGGCGATGAGGATCGTCTGCGCAACGATCATCGCGGTCGGCGTGTAGAGCAGCCCCAGGAAGCCGAGCGGCCCCGAGCGCGAAAGATGGAGATACACGATCAGGCCGACCACGACAGGCGGCAATCCCATCAGCGCGTTGATCAGGACAAGGACCGGACCGCGGCCCGGAAACCGGGTCACCGCAAGGATCGCGCCAAGGGGCAGGCCCAGGACGCAGGCAATCGACGTCGCGGAAAGGCTGACATACAGCGACAGCGTCACGATCTCGAGGAGATCCGCGTCCGCCGCGAGAAGCAGCCCGATGGCCAGTCCGATAGCTTCGCCAATTTGCTGCAAAATTTCCCGCTTTCTGCAAAATTTACGGAAATACTAGTCGCAATCCGGCGATTGGCAAGGGGTTTTGAACCGGCGCGCCGTTGACGCGTCCGCCGTCCGGTCCGCGTGCCTTCCGCCGCGCGGGCAACACCGTCATGGGACGGGCCGGCGACGCAAGCCCGGCGGCGGCGCACGGAACGATGGGCGTGGGCCTCACGGCGCCCCCGATGATCGGGGCTGCCGGAAACGGCGATGCGCTGCGCGAGCCGGCGACACCCGGCGCCATCCTTGCGAAGCCCGGTTCCGTGCACGCCGTCGCTCGCCCGAACCGCTTCGGTCCGAGGGGGAATCCCTCGGCACTTCGTGCGTGACTCCAGGCCGGCAGTGCCGCCCTGGCGCGACCGTCAACCTGATGGACATGTCGCAGGCGAAGAAGGTATGAGGGCCCCATGCTCAATCCGTTCCCGGAAGGTTGGTACTTCGTCGCGCAGCGCAAGACGATCGAAAGGGCCAGCCTCCTGAAGAGGACCTGGCTCGGCAACCGGGTCGTGGCCTGGTGCAACGATGCCGGCGACGTCTGCGTGGCAGAGGCAGTCTGTCCACATCTAGGTGCCGACTTGAGCCCCGATGCCGGGGGGCAGGTGCGCAATGGCTGCCTCGTTTGTCCGTTTCACGGGTTCGTCTACGATGCCACCGGCCAGTGTGTCGCGACGCCATATGCACCCGCACCGAAATCCGCCAGATTGCGGGTTTTCGAAACGAGCGAGATCGCGGGCCTGATCTTTGCCTGGCACGGCATCGGCGACCGGCCGCCCCGATGGCAGATCCCGGTGCCACCACCGCCCGAACAAGATTGGAGCGGCGTGGAGGTCCGCAGTGTCCGGTTTGCGGGACATCCGCAGGAAACAACCGAAAACTCCGTTGACCTTGGACACTTGCGCTACGTGCACGGCTACGACAGCGTCGGCAGGGTGGGCGCGCTCGTGATCGAGGGCGCCTGCCTCAAGGGCAGTTTCGATTTCAGGCGAACCCGGGCATTCGCGGGTCTTGAGATCTTCACGTATGATGTCTCTGCCGTCACCAGCATACATGGGCTGGGATATTCCTTCGTCGAAATTCGCGAGCACTCGATCGGATTCGATTCTCGGCTTTGGGTGCTCGCAACGCCGATCGACGGCACTGACATTGAAATGACGTTGGTCAGCCAGGTGCGGCTTCTGCGAAGCCCGAAGCGTGCCGTCGCCGGGATGCGCTTCCTTCCCGTGAAGCTGCGCACACGGGTCATGAACAAGATCCTGGTTTCGGCTCAACGACAGGATGTCCTGCAGGATGTCGTCATTTGGCGCAGAAAGACATTCCGCCCCCGCCCGCTTCTCTGCCGTTCGGACGGCGAAATCATGAAGTTCCGACGTTACTGCGAGCAATTCTATCCGGACGGAAAGCTCCTCTTGGCGGACGAGCGCCTTGAATATAGGAAGTCCGGCGGCGCAAGAGGTCCTGAGCAGGCTGACCAGGTTCGAACCCGAACCGGGTAGCGACCATGTCCCCAGACCAGGCAAGCACGTCCGCCGCCGGTCTCCGGGCGAGTGAGCGGGATCGTGCAATGAACTTGGCTCATGGTGGATGGGCCCGAAGTTGCCAAAGTGCCGAAAGTTGCGGCCTGCACTGGCTCGAGCATCATGCCACCGACGGATCCTGCCGCACGGACGACGTCGTCCGACCGGCGCAGCATGCAACGCATCCCCGCTGCGGGCGCAATTGCCGACGCGGTCACGTCTTCGCGCGCGAATTCACGCTTTCCCTGCCTGCTGTCCCGTGACCCGGTCGCTTGCTACAAGGAGCCTGCGTCAATTGCGGCCGGATCCTCTTTCGCGCCCTTCCGCGAGAAGGCAATCGGGAACCAGTCCTCTCGAAGCCTCTCCCCGGAGACCATTCCGTGCCCGGGGAACGGCGGCGAGGTCCGGCCCGGCCGTTCGACATAGCGTGCGTCGTCGCCAACAAATCGGAGGGAGAATGCACGTCGGCGGACAGTCGAGACGTTGCCACGGGCGCCGTGCAGCATGTCGAAGCTGAACGCTACCGCGTCTCCTGGCTGCATCGGCCATTCCCGTATCTCCATGCCTTCTGCGTCAGGATCGGGCACCGGCATGTAGGCGTCTTCGTCAGGGTAGAAACTGTCCTCGTTCAGCCAGCGTGTCGGCAGAACCGGCCTTGGCCAGAGATGCGATCCCGCCACGCAACGAAGCGTGGCATCGGTGACCGGGTCGAGCGGCGACCAGAAACTTACGGTCTGTCGACCTGCGACAAAATAGTACGGCCCGTCCTGATGCCATGGCGTGGGCTTCGAAGTGCCGGGCTCCTTGACCAGCACGTGCTCATGAAAGAACTGCGCGGTGTCCGATCGCATGAGGTCAGCGGCAACCTCGGCAGCAGGGGAGTGGTGCAGAACTTCCTCGAATTCCGGGATGCGTGTCCAGTTGCAGTAATCGTCGAAGAAGCGCCCGCTTTCACCTGACTTGAGATTCTCGGCGGCATGGGGACCAGGCTCCGCCATGTTCCGCGCGATGCCCGCACGGATGACATCAACATGATCGACAAGGAGGCCCTTGATCAGGACAACTCCGTCGCGCTGATAGGAGTCGATGTCTGACTGCACGAGGCATGGATGGGGCATGCTCGATGCTTGGCCGACCAGCCAAGCATTGCAAGAAAAAATTGAGAGAGGGCAGCCACGTCTATGCCGGCATCTTCCTTGCGCACGCGAACTTCCCATGCATTGCCGGCAATCAGGTCATGGTCTACCGGAAAGCGGTCTGTGATCACGATTCTGATCGATTCGCAACATCTTGTGCAAAAGGTACAGGTGACCGCCACAATATGTATTGCAGCTCTGCGAAACGGGGCACGCATTGCAGACCATGGCTAAGCAACGAGTCCGCGACCCGCTTCATGACCTGATCGCATTTGATACCGATCAGCAACTGGAGCGTACATTGTGGATGACAATTTGCAGCAAACCGTTTCAACGGCTTAGACGTGTTAGGCAGCTTGGCTTTTCCGAGCTTGTATATCCTGGGGCAACGCATACTCGTTTCGCACATAGCATTGGGGTGTTCCACACAGCCAGGGAACTCATGCAGATTGTCAGGCAACGGGGGGATGGGAAGCGGTTGGAGGCTCGCGAAAATATCGCCCTCGCGGCTGCTTTGGTACACGACGTTGGTCACGGCCCCTTCAGTCATGCCTTCGAGGCCGTTGGCAAAGAACTTGAACTAGAATTGGCTGACCACGAAAAGATGAGTGACCTGCTTATCAGGGAGGGCGAGCTTGCCGAAATCCTTAAGGATATGGGAAGCGGCTTCGCGAACGACGTTGCAGACATGGTCAAGGGGGAAGAAGCGCAAACTGTTCACAACGCGGTGGTCTCCAGCCAGTTCGACGCAGACCGTCTGGACTACATGCGTCGTGATCGGTTGATGGCAGGTGTTCGGCACTCCTCCATCGACTTCACCTGGCTTCTCGAGAATCTGGAAATTGCAAATGTTCCTTATGGTCTGGACGAGGAGAAAGTTGGTGATCGGCCAACATTTGTGATCGGGCCCAAGGCAATCCACGCTGCGGAGGCGTATGTCCTCGGGTTATTTCAACTCTATCCGACTGTGTATTTTCATAAGGCTACACGGGGTGCCGAAAAACTGTTCGTGGAACTGTTCGTCCACTTGGTCAGACTCATCCGGGATAGCAGCCACAAAAAGGTCGGCCTTGCCGCGAACCATCCTCTCGTGGAGTTTGCCAAGGCACCGGAGGATATCGAATCCGCGCTAAAGCTCGATGACACGGTAGTCTGGGGCTCACTATCGCTGTTGCGTGAAGCTGAAGACCCGTTGATCAAGACTTTCGCGGAGCGTCTCCAAGACAGGAAGCTCTTCAAGTGTATCGACATTCGGGCAATGGTTCATCACAAGATAGATCCCAAGAATGATGGTCTTTCTTCACTCATCCAAGAAGTCAACACATGTTGCGCAAAAGTTCTCCTTGAGCTAGGAAATTTGAAAGAGCAGGAAAGAGGGAAGGACGATATCCCGATCATCCTGACGGACCAAGAAAACAGGTCGCCATACAAGACTGTCAGCGAATCGCATGGACCACTTGAGCAAATTAACGTTCGAACCGAAGGCGGGTCATTGATCGATCTAGAGCAACGCTCAGAAGTTGTGGCAGGTCTCCGAGAATTCAAACTGACCCGCGCATATTTCGATCGGGAAATCCCGGAAATCGAAAGCAAGATACATGACATCGTCGAAAGGGAGGTGAAGGCATGCCACAAGTGAATCCTGATCTGGTCGAGGCCATTGTTCGCGATGCAGGGGGAAAAATCACTGGCCATACCCGTCTCCAGAAGACCGCCTACCTGCTTCTTGTTGCTGGCTTTGACGCACGTCCTCGATTCGCCTATCGGCAGGACGGTCCCTACAGTGAAGACATCACGATGTCGGCGAAGATGGGCTCCCTGATGGGGAACCTCAACGAAGAAGAGCAGCGTGTGGATTGGGGCGGCATTTGTTCGATTTACTCCCTGACTTGTCAGCCGGAAAGTGATGGCTCACCCGAACGCCGTAAGTTCGTCCAGACTGCTGCGGGGGCAGCTTCCGTTGCCTTGGAATTGGCGACAAGCGCTGTCTTCCTGTTTCGTGAAGGATGCGAGGACCCCTGGGCGGAAACTGAACGCCGCAAGCCGGAGAAGGTCTCAGACGGACGCTTGGACCAAGCAAAGCGCTTGCTTGCCGAACTGAGACAAATCGAAGTTCCTACGCCTCTCCCCGACATCGCCTAAGCTTCAGACGAAACCTCACGAGAAAACTGGCCCGCACCCAGAAAGGCATGTCTGGCCGACATTCCCAAAAGATGGCGTTGGAGTGACCTTTGCCGCCAATTCAGGTCCAAAGGTGTGTCAAGAAATTCACGTCCGCCACTGACGGTAGCCGACATTGGGAAATTTCGCGTCTGCGTTCCCAAGCCAGCCATTTTCCAACCCGCTGCGAATGACGTTCGACACCTGAGCAGCGTCCCGGCGACCAATGCCCAGCCACCAACGCAATGTCGAATGCTCTGTCCGACCTCCAGCTGCTCATTTCCTGATTCGACCTGAAGCGCCTGTCTCAGCGACTGTCCTCCGCATTGGCACTCTTGCCGCACAAACAAGCGCGTGCCAGTAACATGAAGACCGCACCTCGAATGACAGGTCTTGATCCATGCCGACCCTAAGCAAGACGTCCGCGCAAATGGTGGCCGAAGCACGCGACCGGATTGACGAAGTCGAAACCCCGGACCTTATCGCCGCGGCCGACGACCCGAACGTCGTCATCGTTGACATCCGCGACATCCGCGAGCGCGAGAGAACGGGCTTCATCCCCGGCAGCGTGCACGCGCCCCGCGGCATGGTCGAGTTCTGGATTGACCCGGAGAGCCCGTATTTCAAGGAGGTGTTCGGGCAAGAGGGCAAGAAATACGTGTTTCACTGTGCAAGCGGCTGGCGGTCAGCCCTTACCGTTGCCACGCTCAAGGACATGGGGTTCGAGGCCGCGCACCTGAAGGACGGGTTTTCGTCCTGGGAAAAGTTCGGCGGCCCGGTCGAAAGGCCTGGGCCGCGCAGCGGGAAGCCGTGAGTTCCCGATGGACGCAGAAGCCACGCGAAGGAACATGACGCCATGACCGCGAAGTCCGTCAGCCGATACCCCGTTCCCGACATCAAGGACATGCCTGACGATGTCCGGGAGGTTGTGCTCGCGGTCCAGGAGAAAGTCGGATTCGTTCCGAACGTCTTTCTCGTGCTGGCGCACCGGCCGGCCGAGTTCAGGGCGTTCATGGCGTATCACGATGCCCTGATGGAGCGTGAAGGCGGCCTGACCCAGGCCGAGCGCGAAATGATCGTCGTTGCCACGTCCAGCGACAACGGTTGCCCGTATTGCGTGATAGCCCATGGCGCCATTCTTCGGATACGCGCAAGGAACCCGACCATCGCGGACCAGGTCGCGGCAAACCATCGCAAGGCCGACATCACGCCCCGACAGAAGGCGATGCTAGATTTCGCTTTGAAGGTGTCAAACGACTCCCGTGCGATTTGCGACGCCGATCTCGAAGCGTTGCGGGTTCATGGCTTCAGCGACGAGGACATCTGGGACATCGCCGGGATTTCCGCGTTCTTCGCGATGAGCAACAGGATGGCGAACTTCACGTCCATGCGGCCGAACGACGAGTTCTACGCCCTGGGGCGTTAGCGCAAGCCCGTCTTCATCGCGGGTCGGGCCGGGCTGGAACCTGGCCCCTTTCGGGAGGCGGCGTAGCACCCGGCGCGCCAAGCCCGAGCGCCGCTCCAAGCCCACCGTGACGCGCAACCAACGCATCCTGGTCCGCGAAGGCCCTGGCGCTGACCTCCTCGGGGTCGCAGACGGCCCGCAATTCGGTCTCCAGATCCGCGAGGATTTCCGAGTGACCGGGATCGGACGCGAGGTCCGTCATCTCTTCCGGGTCCGCAACGAGGTCGAAAAGCTCCGGCGCGAACCCGACATACCAATTGAGCTTCCAGCGCCCGCGCCGCAGCATGAAGCCGCCCGAAACGGAGCCTACGGCATGGTATTCGCTGAAGACCGCGCGGTCAGCCTCTTCAGGCCGCGCGGCAATCGCGGCCAGCGACTCCATGCCGGCAGCCGCATCGATTTCGCACCCGAAATGATCCGCAACCGTCCGCGACAGGTCCAGCAGGCTCACCGGCGTGTCGCAGGTGCCCCTTGGCATGCCCGGTCCTGCCATGATCAAGGGCACGGCAACGCTTTCCTCGTAGAAGTTCGACTTGCCCCAAAGCCCGCGTGCCCCGACGCTGTCGCCGTGATCCGACGTGTAGGCAACCGTCGTGCCGTCCTTCATGCCGCTCGCCTCCAGCGCACGCAGGATGCGCCCGACATTGTGATCCATCCAGGAACAAAGCCCGTAGTAGGCCGACATCGCCGCCAGTCTTTCCGCCGGATCCCGAAACTTCTCCTCGTTGTTCATGAGTGCGTTCTGCCTTTCCACCCAGGGATGCCGCCGATAGCCCGTCGACGGGTGCAGCTTGGCCTCCGGCAGGCGGTCGGCAGGATACATGTCAAAGAAGGGTTGCGGGACGACCAGGGGAAAGTGCGGGGCCACGAGCCCGACAAACAGGCACCAGGGCCCGTCGTCGCCTGACCCGGCACGTTCAGCCAGCCAGCGTTCCGTACGCCTGACGACGGCTTCGTCGAATCGGGTGTATCCGGACTCTCCGGGCCCGACATCCGGTCCGAGCATGCGATCGCCTTCCCTGGCCACGCGCTCCGACTCGCGGCGAACCGAGCCCCAGACCTGTCCGATGCCGTCCTGCACGTGCATCGGCACGTGCTGCCTGTCGAACCCCGTCGGGTCCCGCTCGTCGCGATAATGGAGCTTTCCGATCGACTCGACCGGGATGCCCCTTTCCTGGAGCGCGTGCCCCCAGCCCTGGACGCTTCCCGTGTAGGGCATCGCGTTGTCCCAGCACTGCACTTGATGCACATGCCGGCCCGTCGCAAAGCTGGCACGTGCGGGGACACAGATGGGCGAAGGCGTGTATGCGTTGGTGAAGCGGACTCCCCGGCTGGCAAGCTTGTCGAGGTTCGGCGTTCTCGCCAGGGGATGCGCCGCGCAGCCCAGCGCCCGGGCCTGATGCTCGTCAGACATGATGATCAGGAAATTCGAGGTCATCAGAAGGCGTCGGCCAGGTCCGCGACTGCCTCAAGCCGGTCCAGGGCGTCGAACATGACTTCGCGTTGCGTCGCGTCCATGGAGTCCAGCAGGGCGTCCTGGCGGGCGTACATGTGCGGCGCGGCCGCGTCGAAGACACGGGTGCCCGATGCGGTCATCGAAAGAAGCTGCTGCCGCTGGTCAGAGTCGTCCGACCGGGCTTTCACAAGCCCTGCCCGGACCAGCGATTTCACGGTCCTGCTGATGAGGGCCTTGTCAAACCGGGTCATGCGGGCCACCTGCCCGACAGTGGTTTCCGCAAACGCGTTCAGCATCACGAGAACCCGCCACTGCACCAGGGTCAGCCCGCCATGCCGCCTGAGAATCCTTGTCGCCTGCACGTTCAGTTTCACGTGAAGCCGTGCCAGCCGGTACGACACGCGCTGCTCCAGCGGTCTTCCCAGCCGACCTGACTGCGATGCCAAGGAAGTGTCCATCTGCCCCTCCCGAATGACGGCAGGGTTTCACGGAATGGTTGACGGGTCAACTTTTTCGTTGACCTGCCGGCCAAGCTGTGTGCAACTGTCAGAATCTGAGACTTGGGAGGACCTTCACAAATGACACGACTATTGAAAGCCACCGTAGTGGCACTTGGCCTGGCCGCTGCCGCGTCGACCGCCCTGGCAGCGGACTGGACGCCGCCCGGACCCGTCAAGATGATCATTGCGTTCCGGGCCGGCGGCGGTGCCGACACCCAGGCGCGCCTGATCGCGGAAGAACTCGAGGCACGGCACGGTTGGAAGATCATCCCCGAGCAAGTGACCGGCAAGGGCGGCATCAACGCCGCATTGGCGCTGAAGGACGAGCCTGCTGACGGCACCGCGATCGCGATCCTCGTGACCGAAACCCTCGGCTACAACATGGTGGCCGCGAAAGGGTCCGGCCTGTCGCCGTCCGACTTCACCGGTCTGACGACCACGGCGGGCTTCCAGATGGGAATCGTGTCCAGGGCCGACAGCGGCTACAAGACGCTCGCCGACGTGTTCGAGGCTGCCAGGGGCGGCGCGGAAATCCGTTTTGGCGTGATGTCGCCGCGCCTCGCCGACCTCGCGTATGTCGTTGGTCGCGAGAACGGCGTCGACTTCAACATCATTTCCGTGCAGGGCGGCAAGGCCGTCCTGAATGGCGTGAACGCGGGGGACATGGACGTGGGCTTCATGGCCGGCATACAGGCCAATGGCGTTGCGGCAGGCGACCTGGTCAACCTGGCTTCGGCCCTCTCGACGCCCCTTGTGCAGACGCCCGATGCGCCGACGCTCGACGCGTTCGGCGTGGAGTACAATGCCGATGGCCACTTCGTCTTCGTCGGTCCCGCGAACATGGACGCGGCGGCAGCCGACGCAATCTCCTCCGCAATTGCCGAGATCGTGAGCGACCCGGCCACCAAGGCCGGCGGCATGATCAAGAAGGCGTTCGGCGGCAGCGTCGTGATTGCGGGGGATGAGCTCGGCGCGATCCTGGCCGCCGGGTACGAAGGTGCCGGCAAGCTCATGGCGGACGCCGCAAACTGAGCCAACGGGTTTCCGGGGCGGATTCGCGCCGCCCCGGTTGCCGCCCCATGCGCAGCCTTCATCCCGACACCGTCCTGGCAGTGATCCTGCTGGCATTCGCAGCTGTGTTGCTCCTGTTCTGGCTGCCCGCCGACACGGATACCGGCCTCTACGAGATCAAGCGGGGCAAGTACACGATCGGAGATGCCCTCGCGCCGGCATTCGCCGGCGCGGTCATGGCGGTTGCGGGCCTCCTGCTGCTGTTCGGACCGCGCGCGCGTGACGCGCCGAAGCTCGACACGAATCACGTCTGGTTCCTTTCGGCCATGATCGCGATCGTGCTTGCCGGGATGGTGCTGATGCGGTGGGCCGGGCCGCTGGCGACAATCCTGTTCGCCGACGACGACTACCGCCTGCTCAGGGACACCGTTCCCTGGAAGTATCTTGGCTTTGCCTCGGGCGGGTTCGTCATCGTTGCCGGCGCCTCCTCCGTGGTCGAGGGTCGATTCAGCCGAAATGCCGCGCTTGCCGGAATCGTGGCCGTCCTGCTCATCATCGCCCTCTACGACCTGCCGTTCGACGACCTTCTCCTGCCGCCGAACGGCGATGTCTGATGACGGCGCTTGACTACGTTCTCGCTGGCGTCCTTGCCGTGATTCACGGGCCGGAAGCCTTCACGCTCCTCGGAATTCCGGTATCGGTCACCGTCCTCATGGTCGTGGCAGGCTTCTTCGCCGGCATCGTCGTCGGCGCCACGCCGGGCCTGGGACAGGTCATTGCGCTGGCAATCTCGCTGCCCATCCTGATCTCGATCTTCGGATTCAACGCCAGCGCCCTGCTTCCGGTGATGGGTTTCATGATCGGAATCATGAAGGGGTCGACCGTTGGCGGTGCGGTGCCGGCGATCCTGTTCAACACGCCCGGCACGCCCGACAGCTACATGACGACGCTTGACGGCTATCCGATGACCCGGAGCGGGCAGGCGCAGAAAGCCCTGAGGGTCGCGCATTTCTCGTCTGTCAGCGGGGACACGTTCTCGGACATCTGCCTGTTTGTCTTCGCGCCGTCACTGGCAATCCTGGTCGAGCGCTACCTTGACCTGCCGGAAAAGACCGCGCTGATCATCCTTTCGCTCTGTTTCATTGCGGTCGTGGTGGGCCGAAGCCCGGCAAAGGGGCTTGCAGCGGCGGCGCTCGGACTCTTCTTCGTCTACGTCGGCACGGGCGAGGACTTCCATCCGCGTCTCTCGCTGAACGCCCCGGCGCTTGCTGACGGAATTCCCATCACCGCCGCCGTCATTGGCGTCCTGGTCGTCGGCTCGATCTTCTCCGAGCTCGAAAAGCTGTGGCGCGAGAAGTCCACGGCAGGAACCATCACGCCAACGTCGCAGTCAGGCGACGGGCGCCTTCGCTGGACGGACATCCGGCGGATCGCGCCTTACATCGGCCGCTCTGCCGTCATCGGGACAGCGATCGGCGCGCTGCCCGGGATTGGCTCAACCCTTGCCGCCACCCTCGGCTACGCGTCGGGAGGCGCGTTCCACCGCCGCCGCAAGGCGGCCGACGAACCGGAATTCGGCAAGGGTGCAATGCAGGGAATCGCGGCGACGGAAGCGGCAAATTCCTCGGTTGCCGGAGCAAACCTGATTCCGGTCCTTTCGCTCGGCATTCCCGGCAACACGGCTGCCGTCTTCCTGGTCCTCGCGGCAGACACCATCGGGGGCTTCAACCCGGGCCCGGGGGTCTTCAGGTTCACCTCAGAAGCGAACCCGGAACTCGTCATCGCGTTCGGACTGTTCACGACGATGGTCATCGCCAACATTCTGAACTGGACGGTCGGCGGCGTGTTCATGCGGTGCATGGGCATCATGATACGGATTCCAAAGCAGTTCCTGCTGCCCGTGGTGCTGCTCCTCACGTTCGCATCGCTGTATGTCCAGCAAACGAGCATGGCCATGATCGGCTTCGCCCTGTTCTTCGGGGTGCTCGGCTACTTCATGATCAAGCTCGGCGTCTCGCCCCTGCCGTTCGTGATTGCGTTCGTTCTCGGACGGCAGTTCGAAAGCACGGCGCGCCAGGCGTTTTCGGCCACCGGCGGCGACCCGTTCTTCCTGTTCTCGAGCTGGATTGCCGTCGCCTTCATGGCGGGTGCGGTCGCCATCATCGTGATCACGGTCCACGGAAGGAGAGCGTCCGCATGAAAGTCACCCTGCTTGGCACCGGCTCGCCGGAGGCGCATGTCTCGCGCGCATCTTCGGGATATCTTGTCGAGGCAGGCGATGATACGCTTCTCCTTGACTGCGGCGGCGGCGTCTATGACCGGTTGCTGCAATCGGGGCGAACTCCGGGCGACGTTACGCATCTCGTCTTCTCGCATCTCCACTCGGACCACATGATGGACTACGCAAGGCTTGTTCACGCGCGTTGGGATGCCGGAGCCGACAACCTGGGCGTGTGGGGCCCGGCACCGCTTGCGGAAGTGACAAGGAGGTATTTCGGGCCCGACGGCGCGCTTTCCTTTGACCTGGCTGCACGAACGGAACTGCCCCAGAGCAAGAAGGTCTGGCAGGAACGAGGCGGTGCCCTTCCGAGACCCTGGCCAGAGCCCAGGGTGACGGAATTGCGTCCGCCATCCGCGGTCAACGGGAACGGCTGGACCATGAGGGCGATCGAAGTGCAGCACGCGCAGCCCTATCTGACATGCCTCGGGTTCCGCATCGAGGCGGGCGGCAAGTCAGTCGTCTACGCAGGAGACAGCGCGCATTCGCCGGAACTGGAAGCGTTGATCCAGGATGCCGACCTGCTGATTCACTGGTGCTACCGCCTAAGCCACGAAGCCGCGCCCGATCCGGACTTTGCCGCCACGTCTCCCGGCCATCTCGAAACCGCAGCACTTGCCGAACGCGCCGGAGTCAAGCACCTGGTCCTGACTCACTGGCGCGTGCAACACGACGGGGAAGATGTGTTGAACAGCGTTTGCAACGAGGTGGCGGCATGCTACTCGGGCCGCTTCAGCATTGCCCGGGACCTCGCGGAGATCGTTCCTTGACCAAGCGCCCCAACATCCTCCTGATCACGTCCGACCAGCATCGTCCGGACTGCTTCGGCTTCGCGGAACGGAACATCAAGACCCCGAATCTCGACCGCCTCGCGCAGCATGGAACACGCTTTGACTGCGCGATCACGCCAAACGTCCTCTGCCAGCCGGCACGCGCATCGATCCTGACAGGCATGCTGCCGCTCACGCATGGCGTGACGGACAACAGGATCAGCCTCGACGCGGAACTCGGCGAAAGGGGCTGGGGCCGGTGCCTGTCGGACAACGGCTACCTGACCGGGCTCATTGGCAAGGCCCATTTCGGGAGCGACCCGAAGGCAACCGGCTGGGGTGCGCCCGAGAGCCGGAACGACAGCCGCAACTTTCCGGAGGACTGGCACGGTCCCTACATGGGTCTCGATCACATGGATCTTCTTCTGATCGGGCACTGGCACCCGCTCCTTCCCTGCGAACGGCCTCCGGGCGGGCACCAGTTCGAACGCTGGTTTCACGGTCACGAGGATGCCTGGAAACGCTGGGCCGCGGACAGCAGGACCGGCGAGGACGCGCGTTACGGAACGGTTGCGGCACAGACATGGTCATCGGACCTGCCGCCCGAATGGCACTCGACGACATGGGTCACGGAAAAGGCGCAGGAGTTTCTCCGGTCTGCGGATCCGGACCAGCCTTTCTGTACATGGGTCTCGTATCCCGACCCGCATCACCCGTTCGACTGCCCGGCGCCTTGGTCCGAAATGTACGACCCGGCGACCGTCGACATCAGCCCCACGCACAGGCGCGACCTTGACTGCCGACCCTGGTGGCACAGGGCGGCGCTGGAGAACCAGCCCCAGGAAGAGAATCCGCAGGTCCAGACATTGCGTGAGGACTACTCCCGCATCCTGCCCCAGACGGACGACCGGCTGGCGGCCATGACGGCCAACTACTACGGCATGATCTCCTTCATCGACGACGGGGTCGGGCGCATCCTGGACACGCTGCGGGAGACCGGGCTCGACGAGAACACGATCGTGATCTTCACGGCCGATCACGGGGAGCTCCTCGGAGACCACGGACTCTACCTGAAGGGGCCGACGCACTATGACGGGCTGCTTCGCGTCGGGCTGGTCATGCGCGGCCCCGGACTCCCGGAGGGTCGCAGGATTGCCGATCCCGTCTCCACGCTGGACCTCGCCGCCACCTTCTACGACTGGGCGGGAGTCGATCAGCCCGAAGGAATCGAGAGTCGCTCGCTGGTGCCCGTGATCGAGGGCCGCGAGAAACGCGAATTCGCGTACAACGAATGGGACCTTGGCCCGGCGCGCTGCGGCGTCGAGCTGAAGCTGCGCACGTTGCGCACGAAACGGCACAGGATCACGGTCGACCTGATTTCCGGCGCGGGAGAATTGTACGACCTGGAGACCGATCCGCTCGAGATGACGAATCTCTTCGACGAGCCGGCGCATCAGGGCATGGTCGGCCGGCTGACGGCCATGATCCCTGAAAGGGCGCAAGCGACGTGGAACGCGGAACGGGAAGTCCACAACCTCTGATCGCGTCCAGGCAGTGGACTTCCGATGCATGGCGCTGCAAACCTGACGCACGGGGATTCACCCGACGGAGTCAGACATGGCGAATTCGCCCCAGATTGATGATCGCGATGCTGCAGGCTTCGTGCCGGGACCGGAACTCGCGCGGCCGGACTTGAAGCTCGGCGGCGCCAGGATGCGCGAGGCGCTGGCGCCGGAGATTGGCAGCTCGGAACTCGATCCGGAGATTCCCGACTCCTGTTTCGGGCGCGTCCAACCGGAGCTTTCCAGGCGCGTTCACATTGTCGCCGCGCCTGCCATTGAGCAGGTCGCGACATGAACGATCATCCAGGCTTTCCCCGGACGGCGAGTTCGAACGCGCCGCGACTGGATCTGAGAAGCGACACTGTCACCCAGCCGGACGAGGGCATGCGCCGCGCGATGTACGAGGCCGAACTTGGCGACGACGTCTACGGCGAAGACCCCAGCGTCAATCGCCTTGAGGAATCGGTCGCCGAGCGGTTGGGGAAGGACGCGGCCCTGTTCGTTTCCAGCGGGACCATGGGCAACCTGACGGCGCTTCTCGCCCATTGCGGGCGCGGGGAAGAAGTGATTGTCGGGCGTGGATATCATGTGGCTGCCTACGAGGCGGCTGGCAGTTCGGTCCTGGGCGGCATCGCCATCTGCACGATTCCGGTCGAGGCCGACGGCGGCCTGTCGCCCGCCCGGATATCTGCGCAAGTGAAGCCGGACGACAGTCACATGCCGGTTAGTCGGCTGGTCGGCCTCGAGAACACGCACAACGGAAAGGCAGTGTCCTTGGACCGCCTGGCCGCGAGTGCCGACGCGGCCCGCTCCGCTGGCCTTTCGGTCCATCTGGACGGTGCGCGGCTCTTCAACGCGGTCGCAGCCCTCGGCTGCGCAGAGCAGGATCTGTCCGATCTTGTCGACACCGTTTCGCTCTGCCTTTCAAAAGGTCTTGGAACGCCGGCGGGCTCGGTGCTGACCGGGCGTTCGGACCTCATCGAACGCGCGCGCAGGTATCGAAAGATGCTGGGAGGCGGCATGCGCCAGTCAGGCGTCCTGGCGTCAGCCGGCCTCTATGCCCTTGAGCACAATGTGGAGCGGCTTGCCGAAGATCATCTCAGGGCCGCACGCCTTGCTGAAGTCCTGGAGGAGGCCGGGGCCGGCACGGTCGAGCAATCGACCAACATGGTCTTCCTCACGCCGCGTGACGGGCTGAACGACGCCTTCCGAATGCACATGGCCGGATGCGGTGTTGTCGTGGGCGGCGGCTCGACCGGCGCGATCCGGATGGTGCTTCACAGGGACATCGACGACCCGGGAATCGAAGGCGTTCTTGCCGGGATTCACGACTTCTTCGAGCATTGAGCAGCCTCACCGAACAGGCCTGACAGGACATTTCCACGCCGTGGCTGATCTTGCGGGAGGCCAGCGGACGGAGGCGGGATCGGCATGTTCCGGCCGGAATCCGTGGCTGCGGGGCCGCCCACGCGCCAACGCCGGCACCGTTTCCGTCCCCGATGATTCGTTCTTGATGTCTGGCGACCCTCCGGAGGGTCCCGGACGCCTTGGCGTCTCAGGGCCGGGTCAGGGCGGCGATGGCCTCGCGGCGGTCGGCGAAGGTCGCCGCGCGCGCGTCGTTGTCGAGGCTGGCCCGGTTCGCCCGGGCCGTTGCCCGTGCAGATCGGGCAGGCGTCCTCGCCGCAGACGCGGTCTCTATGGCGACGGTTCAGGCTTTCCACCGCCCAGTGGCCGCGGTTCAGGCGGAGCAGCTCTTCCGGCGACGCGGCCCCCGCATCGAGCGAGGTGATGAGGTAGACGGTCTCGGTGCAGTCCCTCTCGCCCTTCCCGGCGTCGTCGGGACCCTTCTTCAGCGGCTCCCGGTAGCGAGCGCCCGGGCGAGGGGAAGCCGGGGCCGGGACCAGCGGCCGACCACGTCCTCCAGCGCCTCGGGGTCGACCGACCGGACGACCCGGTGGAGGGTGGACTTGGAGACCGGCTCGCGACGCCCCGTCCTCGGGTTCCGCCACGCGCCGACGGCCTCCGGCTGTCGACGGCTTTTCAAAAGGGCGGGATTTCGGTGGCTGGCCGCGCTTTTGGATGACGGTCTGGCCATGTCACGCGGGTCATCACGGTGTTCGAGGGCGTTTGGCGCTGGCCAGGGGCGGTCCGTCGGTCCGGTTTCATGCCTGCAGTCCGGCCCCGTCAACCCTTCGTGGCGGCGTTGACGACGTCGTACCAGTCGGCGTTCCCGGGCGGCCGTCGTCTCCGGAACATGACGTGGGACGGAACCTTCAACCTGTCCTGCGGGTCCCGTGCTGTGCGGCCGTCTGCGGTTCATCCCCGCGAGCGCGGGGAACAGTTCGGCGCATCTCCTCCTGCATCGGGCGCGGCGTTGCCTCTTTGGGCAGGATGACCGCTGCCGGTCCAGGTTCAGCGTGATGCAACCCGGCCTTCGCGACGGCAAGCTTCGCATGGCTGCGCGCCTTGGCCCAGTAGCGCGCCACGGGATTGTCGGGAGGCTGGCAGCCGAACCAATCGGCGTTCGATCCGATCCAGTCCGCCTGGACCGTGATTCTGGAGACCTTCCAGCTGAGCGCCTTCGCTTTGCTGGCGGAAAGTTCCCCAAGCGAGGCTTCGGGAAACAGCGTGCCGACCGATGCGATGACATCGGATGTCGCCGCAACGGCCCGCTCTCCGATTGCGGTCATCCAGCGCCGCTCGAGAATGCCGCGGCCGTCATCCAGTTCGGGCGGCCCGCCATGGTGCCCGGCGGCAGCGGCACAGAGCGAACGCCTCGCGTTCGCGGAGCCTCCGACGCGCTCTCCCGGCAGGCTGTCGTGGCGCTGCAGAAGAACCAAGCTCAACTGGGAATGGTATTCCGCCCGTGCGGCAGCGCGAGTGATCCGGTCCCGGAAACTCTCGCTGAACTTTCCGAGATCGTGCTGCACGATCAGCAACACGATCGCCTGGTTCCAGGAGGCGGATCCCGTGACAGCGCGCTTCCCGATCAGGCATTCTGCAACAGCGCCGACATCGAGCATGTGCCACGACGCCGGATGATAGTCGTTGTCGATCTTCTTTCCGGGCCAGGTGTCGATTCCTTTCGCGTCGAGCACGTCGGTTCTCCCGGAGTCAGCCTTTCGAGCATTGCCGAGGGACAACGGAATGTCACCACGCGGCGCGAAGTCTCCATCGGCCGGCAGGTCACGGGGGCTCTCGAACCGCGCCAGGAACCCGAACCCGTCGCTGACAGCTGGTTGCGGCAAAGGTTGAAGCTGCATCCGGGCGATGCTACCTTCCCGGCATGGCGTACCCTTCCTTCGGCACGTTGGCGATGGAGCGCCAACTCATGGCCAGGGGCTTCACCTCCGATCAGGCCAAGACAGCGACGAGTGCGGACCTTGCCGAGATGTGATTGTTTCCGATGTTCAATTCGGCCAGGGCACTGCAGGAGGCCGTGAACGGCAGGGCCTTGTCTTGATCCCGGTGGGGTCTTCGGCGAAGGAGTGCGTCTGGTGTTATGCATGATGTCTGTGTCGAATGCCCAAGGTACGTGACGCGATCCGTCTCGTCGAACGAGAGGGATGGTCGCAGATCAGGATGAGGGGCAGCCATCGCCAGTACCGGCATCCCGGCAAGCCTGGGACCGTGACGATAGCAGGCAAGGCCAGTGACGACCTCCCGCCTGGAACCTGGGCCAGCATCATGAAACAGGCGGGACTGAAGAAGTGAGGATCCAGATGGAATACATGATCGTCATTGAGAAGGCGCCGCGGAACTATGCCGCCTACGTGCCTGACCTGCCGGGATGCGTGGCGACCGGTGCGACCCGGGACGACGCCATCCGCGAGATTGGGGCGGCCATCGTTCTGCACATCGAGAGCCTGCGCGAGCACGGCGACCCGGTGCCGGCTCCGCAATGCACGGCGGCGGTGGTGCAGGTCGCCGCCTGACGGGCCTCCGGACAGGCAGCCAGGAAATGCAGGAAGGCATCCTGGGAAAGAACCACGCCTCCACCGAACTGCTCCCTTGTGCCAAGTTGCGTGCCGCAATCCTTGAAATGGCAAACTGTGAGCAGAGGATCGCCGGTCTTGTGGAAGCCGGAAACTTGCCTGCTCGGCGTTGAACTTCAGATGGCTGTCATGTCGGCCAGTTTCGAATAGGTCCTTGCCAGGGCATTCATTTTGCAAGGGTTGCCCTTGGACGTGACCCGTCCGCCGGTCATTCTCTTCACGCATTGGCTGACAAGCGGATTGATGTCCACCTCCTCCACGGTGTGCTTCTTCCCCTGCGCGCGGCGGAAGTCGGGAACCGCCGCCAGCTCGGCGTGCAGCGAGCGCATCGCCTCCGGGTCCCGGGGCGCCAGCCCGGGACCGGCGGGCGGCGCCACGCCGGGCGGCAGCGGCCGCGGGCTCGAGAGCAGCGCCCGGGCGTCGGGCCTCAGCGCCGTGACGAAGATCTCCTTCGGCCTGCCGTGGGGGTCGGTGTGGCGCCCGTTGGCGCGGGCGAACCCCTTTGTCTCGCCCAGGCCCTCCCGGCCCGCCGCCCTGTACATCGTGCCGGCAAAGGCCTCCGGGTCGCAGACCGTCTCCGCCAGGAGCACCCCGTGGCCGTGCGCCTCCAGCCAGTCGTCGGAAAGCCGGCGGGTCATCCCCGCAAGGAAGCGGGAGGCGAGGTTCGGGAAGACCCCGGGCCCGGAGAGGACCAGGAACCGGGTGTCGTTCGCCACCATCTCGAGCCGCCGGAACTGCTGCGCCGGCTTCCAGCCGGCCCACCTGTCGCGGGGCGCGCACTTGAAGGCGCCGTTCTGCCACGCCGCCAGGCCCAGCCACCGGTCCCCGAAGGTCGCGACGTAGCGCAGGCCGCGGCCCGCCAGCCGGCGGAAGCCGAGATAGTGGTGCCCGTCCATCAGCGCGTCCCATGGCGGGCGCTCCTCCGGCGTCGCCAGGCGGAGCTCGACCCCGGAGAGGGAGAAGCCCTCGGGAGCTTCCCGATGGACCGGGCAGGAGTCCACGCGCTTGCGAAACGACATGCCGGGAGCGTCGCGCATCCAGCGCGGACATGTCAGAGGAATCTGCCAGGCCCGCCGAAACGCGCACGTGCGCGTGCAACGCAGGCATGCCCGACGTCAGGCAGAATCAAACGAAATCATGCGTGGGAAGGTCCTGCGTCTCGGCGTCGCGGGCCTTGACGCCTGACGCAAGCCCGACGATCATGTCCGTCCGAAAAAGGGGAAAGACCATGCCGCCGCTTGACATCGAGGCCGTGCGCGACGAGTTCCGGCGCCTTGACCGCTGCGATGGGGCATGGCGAACCGACCGCGCGCCGACGCGCGAGGACATCCACGCGCGCTGGCACTGGCAGACGGAAAGGATCGTCCGCGACCCCCTGGCGTCCGGCATCGGACGCACCTCCGCCCTGATTGGCGGCAAGGGTCTCGCCGTGCCCAGGGACGAGGGCAATCCGGTCGAGAAGCGGTTCCGCTATCCGCCGATGCCGCTTGAATGGTTCGACAACGCTCCGGCCAGGTGCGTTCTCCGGGAGCCGGACCCCGAGCACCGGCTGTTGTCGCACCTTTCCGGCAAGCATCTGGCCGGATACACGGGACGCCCTTCCGGGGCGGAGCTGTTCGCCTGGTTCAGGGATGGCATGAAGGATGACGACGAACGCGCCTGGATGTGCGAACTCCTGCAGGACATCCGCGAGGAGACCTATCCGCAGCTGCGCCGCAGGGACGCACTCAGCATCCGACACATTGCCCGCGCGGCCTTGGAGTCCCGCACGAGGCGCGGCGCCCTGTCTAGGTGGCTGAACCAGTTCGCGCAGAAGCCGGATGGATGGACGGACGAAGTCCCGGGCGAACTGCCGCCGGTGCGAAGCAAGGCGTGAGCGAATTCGAGATCATCGCTCCGGCAGACGCGATTCTCTTGCAGATCGCGCCGCCGTTGCTGCAAGTGCTGGATCGCGAGGACATCGCCATCGGCGGTGGCGCCGCGCTGGCGGCGAGATGGCGGCACCGCCGGAGCACCGACGTCGACCTGACGGTTCCGCGATCCGTCTTCGAACGGGAAGCCGAACGGATCGCTGTCCTGCTCAGGGAAGCGGCCGTCATGGACGTCCAGCATGGCCGCGGCTGGATGACCGGCGCGTGCGCAGATGGAGAGTTCAGCATTTCCACCACAGCGCCGCTCCTGCCGTCTCCAGCGGAGTCGGCAGACCACGAAGGCCGATTCAGGCTCGCTCTCCAGCGGACAGCCGAGATCCTTGGGCGGAAACTGAGACTCCGGATGTACAACAACGGCGATTTCGTCTCCCGGGACTTCTACGACATCTGCACGGCGCACGAACGGGATCCGTCCGCGCTCGACCGGGCCCTCTCGACCCTGACCGAAGACATGCGCCGCGAAATCGCCCAGGAAATCGGCTCCCTGGGACAGCATGCGTCCCGCATGGGCCGGCCGCTGACCGGCGTCCATCGTCCCGAATGGCTGGACGATCTTGCCGACCGCACGGGACGGCTGGTCATGTCGCGCTTCGCCATTGGGCCGGAGGCGGCCGGTGGCGACGGTTCCGGAGGGTCGAAGAGCGATCATCCGACCTGAGACATGCCGTCCCCTACCGTCTGGCAATGCAACAGGTCGAGTCGGCCAGGCCATTGCGAACAAGCGGCTTTCCGGAGTGGTCGCATCCAGGCACGGCAGATCCGCCGTCGGCGTTGCAGCCCTTCATGTTGGCGGGTTCGGCGAGCACGTGCACGGTGAGCACGCAGGCCACGGCGCGCTTCTTTCCCTGCGCCCGGCGAAAGCATCCGGAGTCGCCGCCAGCTCAGCGTGCAGCGAGCGCATCGCCTCCGGGTCCCGGGGCGCCTACCCGGGACCGGCGGGCGGCAGCGGCTGCGCGCTCGAAAGCGGCGCCCGGGCGCGGGCCTCAGCGCCGTGACGAAGATCTCATTCGGCTTGCCGTGGGGGTCGGTGTCGCGCCCGTTGGCGCAGGCGAACCCCTTCGTCCCGCCCGGGCCTCCCGGCCCGCCGCCTTGTACGTCGTGCCGGCGAGGGTCTCCGGATCGCGGAACGTCTCCGCCAGGAACAACCTGTGGCCGTGCGCCTCCAGCCGGTCGTCGGCGAGCCGGCGGGTCCTCGGGGACCGGGAGGGGGTGCGGATCGTCGGCGACCGGTTCCTCTTCCCGTCCGACGTGCTGTTCGAGAGCGGCTCGGCGACGCTGCTGCCGGAGGGGCGGGCTTCGATCGCGGAGGTGGCGGGGACCCTAGAGGAGGTGGCCGACGAAATCCCGCCGAACCCCGACCGGGTGCTGCGGGTCGACGGCCACACCGTCGACGCGCCGGTGGTGGTGGTGGCGGGCGCGTTCGCGGACAACTGGGAGCTCGGCGCGGGCCGGCCGGTCAACCCAGAGGATACGGAGGCAGCGCGGGCGCAGAACCGGAGGATCGAGTTGAAGCTCACCGAACGACGCGCGCAGCCATGCCGGAACGACCACGCTCCCCGAACCCGCAGACCGCTTGCGCTCGGGAAGCCGTCAGTCTAAACGCAATTTCGCATTGCCGCATTAGCTCAGCTGGTAGAGCAATCGCTTCGTAAGCGATGGGTCGGGGGTTCGAGTCCCTCATGCGGCACCAGGATTCCTCCGCCAGATTCCAGGCATCCTTGCGGCGTCACCTCACGTCGACGTCGGCGGAATCTCCCTTTCCCGGGTCTTCGACAACATAGTCCGCCGGCGGCTCCGCCGTCCTCGCGGATCCGGATCCGGAACCTGCCGGCGCCCCTGCGGTCACCCTTGGGTCCGGCGTTTCCGCTTCATGCGTCGAATTGCCCCGGTCGCCTCCGAAATCTTCGTCCTGCCTGTCCTCGGAGCCGTCCGGCGTGTCGTTTGCGCCGACGATGAGCGGCAACATTTCACCTCCTGCGGAAAGCGATGCAGCGCCGTCGCTTGGCCTCTTCCAGGTCAAGGTGTCGAAGCTCTTGCAGCGCTCGCAGACGGGTTCCCAACGCGCATGTCCAAAATGGCAGCTTTCGCACACCCATTGCGGATCACGCGGCGCTGCAAGCGCGCGCGCCAGCCACCCCTTCACAACGGCATCGTCGGCGCCAAAGCCGCGCTCGATCGCTGCCATGATGGTCAGGACCCGTGCAGTGGGATCGGCCTCGGCCAAGTCCCCGATCGCGTCGCGGGCAGCGGGAAAGTTCTCCGCCGCAATTTGCAGTTCCGCCTCGAGCATTCGCGTTTCTGGATGAGTCGGCTGCACGCCCGTCAACGCTGCGAACCGCTTGATGCGCGCCTCCGGCGTTTCCTCGGGATCGAGACGGGCAAAGGCGGCTGCAAGATCTGGATGAGGTTGCGCTGCCCACGCCTTCTTCAGGATGCGCGACGCATTCTTCGGCTTGTTGCGGACCATGTATCCGTCCGCAGCCATGACCGCCGCCGGGACAAGGTCCGGAGAGAGCCGGTTTGCTTCGATCGCCCTTTCGCGCGCCTCGACGGACCTGTCTTCGCGCAGGATGTCCTGGGCCTCGCCAAGCGCAAGCACGGCGTCACGGCGCCTGTGGACATCGCGTGGAAGCACGCCCTGCCTGAGCTTGGCGCCGAGCGTCTTGCGGGCGCCGGTCCAGTCATGCGCACCGGCCTGGAGCTTGAGCAGGGCGTCCTGAGTCTCCACATGCGCGGGCCGCAGTGCAAACGCCTTCTCGGCAAGCTTCAACGCTATCTCGGCATTGCCGATTGCCAGTTGCTGCTTCATCAACCCCCTGATTCCGACGAATCGAGTCCGATCGTTTTCGAGAAGGCGCCTGTAGGCCGCCTCGGCCTGAACCGTATCGCCGGACTGCTCGGCGGCCTGTGCGGTCAGGAGAGACGTGATCTCCTTGCGCCAGAGCAGCTTTTCGGCCCGAGAGGCCTTTGAGAGCGCCGCGCCGGATTCGCCCGATGCGAGCGCGATCATCCCCTCCGCGAGGGCATCGAAGCCCTTGCGTTCGCGCCGGCGGTCGAAGAAGCGGTCCATCGAAGTCCTGTCGCCGGCGACAAAGCGCGCGAATGCAACAACCAGTCCCAAGATCTTGAGCCCGACCCAGACCGCAAACACGAATGCCATCAACGCAATGACGGCCTCGAACGGGCCGAAAATGTACTCCGTGTCCGCAACCGACAGGCGAATCCCGACGTCCCTTTCGATCAGCAGTTCCGCACCCCAGGCAGCGGCCGTGATCAGCACGACGAACAGAACGATTTTCAGAAGCGGCCAGAGCATGCGCGTCTCAATTCATGCCGCCGGCAAGCGCGTCAATTGCGCCCAGGACCGTCAGCCGAAATTCCGCCCTGGCGACCCAACCCGCCATCGCGGACCGTGAAGCGCGCGGCAGTGAATCAAGCTCCGCGAGTGCTGCGGGCAGGTCACCTTCGGACACGCGCGCCTCGGCCCGGGACAGGATCGCGTCGGCACTGTCTCCCTCCCGAGGCGTCAACGACCGTGCGTTTGTCGCTTGTCGCAGGAACGCGACAATCCTTTCTCCGACCGTTCCTTCACTTGCAACGTTCCGCGAGGCGGCCAGCGCGGCCCTGGCCGCAGCAGGAAATTCCCGCTGAAGCGCATGGAGCGTCGGTATTCCGGTTCGTGCATGGTCGGACAGGCCGGCGGGGACGTCCTCCATCGTCGAAATGATGTCCGAATAGGGCGCGCCGGTTTCGACCGCTGCGCGCAACCTGGCGACAGAGAAACGATTCTCCGCCGCCGATGCCCCGCCTGCCTCTAGCGCCGTCGCCTCGACCTCGGCAAGTTTCGCTTCCGCGTCGGCGACGAGCTGTTCAAGCTGAACACTGAAACGCGCGAGCTGCTCTTCGGTCTGGACGGCCTGAGACAGGGACGCGTCCCCGCTCGAGGCCTCCAGCGCCTCCACGCGCCGCAACAGGGCCGCAAGCGCGGTGCCGAGTTCCGAAAGCTCGCCCGACGTCGTCGTCTGCATCGCTCTGATCTCCGGGCCCAGTTCGCTCACCTTGTCTTCAAGCGCGGCGATGTCGCGCTCCAGCCCCGACAGATCCGTCGGCGGCTGCATCAAGCCCCGGAGTTCGCTCAGCTGCCCTTTCAGCGCCGCCGTTTCCGCCGCCACGGCCTCGACTCCGGAAAGCGCCTGTTCTGCCTTGTCCGACTGGCCCGTCAGATGTGGCAACGAGATTCCGGCAAGGAGGCCAATGGCGCCTGCCAACAGGCCGCCGACAAGACCCGACACGATGGAAAGCCGCTTCCGGTCCACACCCATGAATTTCGCTGCGGATCGACTGGGCGCCAAAGGCTCTTCCGTCTGCGCATCGTCCGGACCGGCGTCAGCGGCGGCGCCGCCTGCTGCTGCGGTCGCGTCCGACGGTTCCTGCGATGCAGGGTCCGGTTCCGGCTCCCCGGAAGATCCCGGATCCTCGGAGATCTTTGTGGGTTCTGCAGGGTCAGCCACTCCGTCACCTTTCCGTAGCACGTTCGTGCGTCATCGCGTGCCTGAAGTTAATGCCACGCGCGTCCTGCAACAAGGTGAGGACTCAAAGCGCCTCGGCAACCAGGTCGCACATGGATTCCGCGGTGGGATGCCTGGCCACCCTGAACTCTGCATCTCCCTGCCAGGCCGCTCTTGCCGCCTGGCTTATGGCAAGGACGACGACGGGAGCTGTGGCTGCATGCCGCGACAGAAGTCTTGCGCTTCTCGGCGAGAACACGGGAGCGACAACCCGCGAGCTGCCTGCGAGAAGGGCATTTGCGGCCCGTGAAAGAGGACGTGGGACTTGATCATAGAGCACCACGTCAACCGCCGTGGCACCCTGCGCCGACAGCCGGTCGGCAAGGTTGCATCGGGCAACCCTTCCCCGAAAGACAATGACGGGAAAGGTTACTTCCTCGATGCGTTCAAGAAAGGCCTCGGCCGTTTCCCCCAGCGCCTTCGCCCGCGCCCCGAACCCGCGTGCAAGGGTCGCAGTGGCGTCACCCACCGTGAGGACGTTGCGGCCTTCGAGACTCTCGCCGAGCAGGCGAACGGCGTTTCCCGACGCCGCGACGATCGTGGCAAATCCATTCAGATCCGGCGGTTCGGCAACGGGAATGATGTCGATGACCGGAGAGATCACGGTCGGAATGCGCCGCCCCAGCCGCCTCTCGCAACTGGCAAGAAAGCTCGTTGATTGCGCCTCAGGCCTGGTAAGAAGAAGCGTGGGCCCGGGATCGTCCATTTCGGAGCCTTCTTGTGTGAGGCATGGCCCGGTGATACCTGCGGTGTGGTAGCCACGCAAGCCGAACAGCCATGGCACGTCTCTTCCTCGGGATCGAATCCAGCTGCGACGACACGGCGGCCGCCGTCGTGTCGGACGACAGAAGGATCCTGTCCTCCGTCGTTGCAAACCAGGACTCCCTGCACTTGGCCTTTGGCGGGATCGTTCCCGAGATCGCCGCGCGGGCGCACGCCGAAATGCTCGACATCACCGTCGAGGCCGCCTTGAGCGAGGCGGGCATCTGCATCTCGGATGTTGACACGGTCGCCGTCACCGCAGGTCCAGGCCTGATAGGCGGCGTGCTTTCCGGCGTGATGTGCGCGAGAGGAATTGCCGCAGGGCTCGGCAAGCCGCTCCTGGGGGTCAACCATCTCGCTGGCCACGCGTTGACTCCACGGCTAACCGACAATGTTGCGTTTCCCTACCTCCTGCTTCTGGTCTCGGGCGGGCATTGCCAGGTGCTGATCGTCTCCGGCCCGGACGACTTCCGGCGCCTCGGCGGAACCCTGGATGATTCGCCTGGCGAGGCGTTTGACAAGACGGCCCGCGCCCTTGGCCTTTCCGGACCCGGCGGCCCGGCCGTCGAGGGCGAGGCTGCAAGCGGCGACCCGGAGCGATTTCGCTTTCCGAGACCGCTGCTCGACCGCACCGACTGCAACATGAGCTTTTCGGGATTGAAAACCGCATTGATCCGCGCGCGCGACGTGCTGGTTTCCGAGTCAGGCGGCCTGTCCACGAAGGATCGCGCCGACCTTTGCGCCAGCTTCCAGGCTGCGGTAACGGAGATCCTGACCGCGAAGACGGCACGGGCGATCGAAACCTACCTTTCGCTGCGCCCGCATGCGGCGGTCATCGCCGTTGCAGGTGGCGTCGCGGCAAACGCCGAGGTTCGTGCCGGGCTCGACGCCGTCGCAAGGCGATACAGCGTCGGATTTGTCGCGCCGCCCGCCGCCCTGTGCACGGACAATGCCGCAATGATTGCCTGGGCTGGCGTCGAGCTTGACCGGATCGCGAATCCCGGGCTCGTTCCCCTCGTCGCCCGCCCACGCTGGCCACTGGACACGAGCCAGCCGGCCCTCCTGGGATCGGGCGGGAAGGGTGCGAAAGCATGACCGTTTCCGTCCTGGGAGCCGGCGCGTTCGGAACCGCCCTTGCGATTGCCCTTTCAAGAGACGGAACGCGGATCACCCTGTGGTCCCGCGACGCCGGCGACGCGGCACGCATGCAGGATTCCAGGCGATCGGGCGCCCGCCTGCCGGGGCACCATCTGCCCGACAGCCTGACGGTCACCGCCGACAGGACCGCATTCGACTCCGCAATCCGCCTGGTCGCCGTGCCCACCCAGGTTCTTGCGTCCTTCCTGCGAGATCATGACTTTCGAAGCGGCGGCGCACTCATTGCATGCTGCAAGGGAATCGATCGGGTCACGGGCCTGGGGCCGGTAGAGACGATCCGCGCGGCCTGCCCTTCGCACGTGGCCGCAATCTTGACCGGTCCCAGCTTCGCCGTCGACATGGCAAACGGGCTTCCGACGGCAATTGTCCTTGCAACCGAACGCGCGAAGGAATCCAGGAAGCTGCAAGCGCAGCTCACGCGCCCGGCCCTGCGCCTCTATCGAACCACGGACGTTCGCGGCGCCGAACTGGGCGGCGCGCTCAAGAACGTGGTCGCGCTGGCCGCCGGTATCGCCGTCGGCGCCGGACTCGGCGACAGCGCGCGTGCTTCGGTGGTCGCTCGCGGGTTCGGCGAGCTTGCGCGCTATGCGGCCCTGCAGGGAGCCAGGAAAGGAACGCTCCACGGACTTTCGGGACTCGGAGATCTCGTGCTGACCTGCACGTCCGAGAAGTCCCGCAACTTCGGCGCAGGCTTGGCCCTGGGGCAAGGCCAGGGCATCGACCATGACACAACGGTCGAAGGGCTTGCCACCGCGCCGGTCGTCGCGGAAAGCGCGGCCGCCGCAGGCCTGGGCCTTCCTCTCATGCAGGCCACTGCGGACGTCATCGAAGGGCGACTTGACATTCCCCGGGCTGTCGAAGCTCTTTTGTCGCGACCCGTGGGAAAGGAGTAGGCAATGGCATACTGGCTGTTCAAATCGGAACCCTCCGCCTGGAGCTGGGACGAGCAGGTTGCAAAGGGCGACGCCGGAGAGGAATGGGACGGCGTGCGAAACTACCAGGCACGGAACTACATGCGCCAAATGAAGCGCGGGGACCGGGGGTTCTTCTACCACTCGCAGAAGGACCGGGAGATTGTCGGGACCGTCGAGGTCATCGCCGAAGCCCATCCCGACAGCACCACCGATGATGCACGATGGGAATGCGTGGACATCAAGGCGATCATGCCGCTCGAGACTGCGGTGTCGCTCGAGCAAGTCAAGCGGGACCCGCGCCTGGCCGAAATGGTGCTCGTCAGGAATTCCCGCCTGTCGGTGCAGCCCGTGCGGGATGCGGAATGGGAGATCATATGCAGGATGGGCGGAATTAGCCCCTGAGAATTCATGGTCAGGCGGCCGGTTTGCGCATAGGCTGCCGACACGTCCGACAAGGAGGGTACAATGGAATTCATCAGCGTAATCGTGGCGGCGGTCGCAGGCTTTGCCTTTGGCGCCGCTTGGTACATGACGTTGTCCAGGCAATGGGTTGCCGCCTCGGGCATCGAGGTGGACGAAAACGGACAGCCTGCCAACAAGAGCAAGACTCCATTCATCCTGGCGGGCATAGCGATGCTCCTTGTGGCGGGCATGATGCGACACACGTTTGCCATGTCCGGGATCGACACGCTTGCGGCCGGCCTTGTCGGGGGATTGGGTGTCGGCCTGTTCTTCATTTCGCCGTGGATAATGATCAACAACGCGTATGGCGACAGGCCGTTCAACCTGACGCTGATCGACGGCGGATACGCCACGTTCGGTTGTGGCGTGATCGGGGCCGTTCTCGGGATCCTCTGAGCGAAGTTCCGGCATCGCGGCCACGTTGCCGGGGCAAATCCCTCGCCGGATGAACCTCGAACGAGGCTTCGGCCTGCCGCAAGTGCTGCGTGCCCGCCCGGACGAATTTGCCTGTCGCGGACGGGCCCAAGGCGATATCACGCACGCATGATCGCCCCTGAAGACAAGGCATTCCTGACCGGCCTGTTCGATGCCGCCGTTGCCGCCGCCGATCCCGGCAAGGTGCTGGAACGGCACTTGCCTGGCAAGCCAGGCGGCCGGACAGTGGTTGTGGGTGCCGGGAAGGGCGCGGCACAGATGGCCGCAGCCTTCGAGAATCTATGGGACGCGCCGCCCGAAGGCGTGGTCGTGACCCGGTACGGATTTGCGGTTCCGACGCGCAGCGTTCGCGTGCTGACCGCCTCCCATCCGGTGCCGGACGAGGCGGGAATTGCTGCCGGCAAGGCGCTGATCGAAGCCGTGTCAGGATTGACGGAAGAAGACCTGGTTGTCGCGCTCATCTGCGGCGGCGGGTCGGCGCTGTTGCCGGCGCCTCCAAGCGGATTGACGCTACAGGACGAGCAGGCGCTTAACCGTGCGCTCTTAAATTCGGGTGCGCCCATTTCGGCCATGAATGCCGTCCGAAGGCATGTCAGCACGATCAAGGGCGGTCGGCTGGCGCTGGCGGCACATCCCGCACGCGTCGTCAGCCTGATCGTGTCAGACGTCCCGGGAGACGATCCGGCCCAGGTTGCGTCGGGACCGACGGTGCCGGATCGAACCGGGCTGGACGCAGCGCGGGGACTAGTCGACGCCCACCAGATCAATTTGCCCGACCGGATTGGCGCCTATCTCGACACCGCAGCTGACGCCCCGTCCCCGGACGACGAGCGGTTTGCCCGCAACACGGTCTCGATCATTGCCTCGGCACGGATCTCCCTCGAAGCGGCGGCTGCTCGCGCGGAGCGGCACGGCATTCGCGCCTTCATCCTGTCCGATGCCGTGGAGGGCGAGGCGCGCGATGTCGGGCGTGTCCATGCCGCGATCGCCCGGGAGACACGGCTTCGCGACCGCCCGTTCGCAACGCCCGCGGTGATCCTGTCCGGAGGGGAGACGACCGTGACCGTTGACGCTGGCGGCGGGCGCGGAGGGCGAAACACCGAGTTCCTGCTTTCATTTGCCGGCGGCGTCGAAGGGCTGGACGTAACCGCTCTCGCCGCAGATACGGACGGGATTGACGGCACCGAAGACTGCGCCGGCGCGTTCGTGGATGGCCGGACCTGGGAACGGCTGCGCAAGGCGCGAATGGATCCTGGATCACTTCTTGCCCGGCACGACAGCTGGACAGGACTTGATGCGCTTGGAGATCTGTTCACGCCAGGCCCGACCGGGACGAACGTCAATGACTTCAGGGCAATTCTGGTCCGCTGAACAGCCTTTCGGACCGATGCGGCCATAGCACACTGGCCGAAACGGGCGTGAAGGCATTTTCCGGTTGCGCAATTGAACGCAATCTGGCTTGGCTCGACGTGCCGAGCGTCCTGGAACCCCGCTTTGCGACCTCGTGGCTGCCGCGCGGGACGATCGGGCCGGCGATTCTGTGCGGTCCGTGCGCGATGAGGGTTTCTCGCGCGTTCTCGTCCTCAATGCCGACAGCGTGCGGACAGGCATGATCAACCGGGCTGCGGCCCTTGATCACCTTGTGCCTGCCGAGATGCGCTTCGTCGTCGACGAGGGAAATGGGTGCCGAGCTGCGCCATCATTGCATGAACATGCCAACGACGACTTGAGCGGATCTTCATTTGGGGTCAGGCAGGACTCGTTCGCGCATCAAGGCGCCGGCGGTCGGTTCCGGCGGATCCGGCCGGTCTTGCATGGCAACATCTGGCGGGGTCGATCTCCAGAAGCTTGAAGGCCGGTCCTGCGCCCCCGTCCGGAATCCTATGCAGGTTGAAGTCCAGCGTCGCGGTACGGGTATCGTCGAATCGGCCTTGCCACGGTGTCGTTCTGCTCACAGGTATATCCTACGTCGAATGCAGCGGGCTCACCAATGCGAACGAGGAAGAATGTCCCTTCGGGGACGGCGCGTTCGGCCTCTTCCATAGCGTCCTCGGGATATTTCCCGAAATAGGCGTCCTCGTTGAACACATCGATTGCCAGGAATTCGCCTTTGTGCGAACTTTCGTAATGACTGCGAAACTTATCCTCGTAAAGGCGTTCCGCCGCATCCGCGATCTCTTCTGGCGACATGGTGCGTTGGTTGTCGGTCATGTCATTCTCCCTAATTGTCCATCCCAGATGCAAGGGAGCGTCGCGTCCACTCTGGCAAAGAAATGCACACCCTCCTGACAACCGGCTCGCAACAACATACCATAATCCGCAGAGACGGATGAACTTCCGGGGGCGCGTCAGCGCTATCTTGCGCCAGGCGCAATTCCGTTTGACAGCCCGTTGTCAGTTACCAGTTCCCGATAGAGGAGACGCTTGCCGACCATCCCGGCCACGGTTCCCTTCATCTGGTCGATGGTGTCCTGATTGCGGATGTTGTGACGTCCGGCAAATTCCTGAACGTACCGATCAAGGTGCTTTGGCGACATCTTGTGGTAGATGCCCTCGTGCCCGCGCTTCATCATCGCCCAATGGGACTCGATGCCGTTGGCATGGGCTTGCTCACGGACGTATTCCTTGACCGAGTGATTGACGCATTCGTGGTCAAACGGCATTCCCTTGTACGCCTTGGCTTCGTCCGTGTATACCTTGGCGTCTTCATCAACATGATCCGCGATGAACCCCTGCAACGTCGGCTTGTCCGTTGACTGGACGACCTTGGCAGTCACCTTGCCGCTGGCGCGATCCTTCATGCCGACCACAACCTTCTTGCCGCTCGGCCCTTGGGCATGCCCGGCTTCCTTGCGTTCCCTGCGCTTCTTGTTCGACATGTTCTTCACCTTGCCGCCAAAGTTGGTCTCGTCAACCTCGGCCGGACCCGCGAACGGTTCGGAGTCTTCCTCGAACACTTTGCGAAGACGATGCATCATGAACCAGGCAGCCTTTTGGCTGATCTAGAGTTCGCGGCGAAGGTGCGTCGATGAATTCCCCTTGATCTTCGTCATGAACATGTAGATGCCGATTGCCCACGGGCGGCACTTCAGGTTCGACCCTTCCATGACCGTGCCGGTCTTGGTGCTGAACAAGGTCCGGCTCTTGCCGCTGTAGCAATCGCGGCAGCGATGGGCCATGGTCTTGTGCTTGATGTCGCACTGAACGTTGAACGAGCCGCACTTCGGGCAGTAGGGGCCATCAGGCCACCGGTGCTCTGCAATCCACTCACGCGCCTTGTCTTCGTCGCTGAACATGTCTGCGACTTCGATGAAGCTGAGTCCTTCGCGGAACGATTTTTCCGGTGCATTGCCCATTCGGCTCTCCCTTTCCTTGTGACAAGCATGGCCGGAATAGGTCGATTGCACGAAGTTGGGAACGACCAGGATTCCTGCACATCCCCAAAATTGGGGGACATTCGGAAAATTTCAGGGGTTCACATTTTTTGGTGAGTTGCCGGGCTTGCAGGCGGGCGTCTATGCCATTCCCAGGCGTTGTGGCCGGTGTGGAAGTCAGGAGACGAATGTGGTGACGGACAGGAGCGGAACTGAAGCATCCGTCCGCATTCGGGCCCTGTCCTGCATCTGCGTCTTGCTGTCGCCGCATCTTGCATGGGCAAGAGGTGGCGCTGCGGGCCACGCGGCACTGGCGGAGTGCGTCCTGTCGCGAACGCAGGTCGTCCCGATGCTCGCGGCAGCCCGGACGTCGCCGTTCCGAAAGGCCGCGTGCGGCCAGATCGTGCCGCCTTGCGCATGCGGCAACCCGAACGGGATTGTCCGCCTCCGTGGTTGCATTGCAGACCGAAGATTCCGTTGTGCTGCGACCAAACGGCATGTCGTTGCCTGCACGTGGCGACTGCCGGGCATGGCCGCAAGTGCGGCACGCGCCTCACGGCAGCCCGCTGGACGATGCGGCGTGACGTTGGCTGTCGCCGGATTGCCGTCCCAATGTGCTGACAGAGGACTGTCAGCCATGCGTCTGCAACCGGCCTTTCTGCCAGCGTCGAGAACGGTCGCTCCGGCACATGCAAATGCATCCAGACGACTGTTGGCCAGATCGAACACTTTGAAAAGGGAATGGAAATGATCAGTTTGTTGAACGCAGGGTCGGTCCTCAAGGCTCCACTCGCTGGTGTGGCCGCTCTCATTCTGGCGACGCAGGCAATCTGCGAAACGCCTGCGGCCTCGTCTCTCGACCGGAACCTCAAGCCCGAGCAGGCGGTTGCGAACACGCTGAACGTCCCTACCGGTGGCCTGTCGGTCCGCCTTGGCATCGGAAATCCGCGCGGTGTGTACAGCCTCGGGGACAAGCTTGAGCTGAGTGTCGAGACGAACAGGGCGGCCTATGTCACGGTCCTCAACATCGGCGTCGACGGCACGACGACGGTCCTCTACCCGTATCTTGACGGGACCGACAACCTGGTCCGGCCGGACGGTCCGGTCTGGATCTCAGGCATGGACAGCGGCGTTGACATCCGGTTTCACGCCCCGGCCGGCACCGATCTGGTGAAGGCGTTCGCCTCGACCGCGAAGATCCCCCTGCTGGATCCCGCCGAGATCACGCGTTCTGCCTCGAGAGTGGGCACGGCGCGGATCCGCATGCGCAACCTGGTGCCCGAAATCCAGGAGACCATCGACGCGAACGCCGACGGGATCGAGTGGGCCGTCGACACGGTTGCGGTGACATCGGTGGCGGGACCGGTGCCGGTCGCCGAGGATGCCGGCCAGACAGTGAGCGTGCACGAGCCGTTCGGCCTTTCCATCCACACGAGCAAGCTGGTCTACGGGATCGGCGAGCCGGTGCAGATTGCGGTCACGTCGGCCCGGGACTGCAGTCTCACGGTCTACAACATCGGCACCTCCGGCGCGGTGCGGCGGATCTTTCCGCATTCGGTGAGACCCGGTCACCTGGTGTCTGCCGGCGAGACCGTGAACATCCCGGGCGACGACGGCGACATCCTGCTTGCATCGGTGGGCCCGGCCGGCGTCGAGAGCCTGCTGGCGCTTTGCACCTCGGAGGCGGCCGCTTCGCTTGGCACGGAGGCGGAGTTCGTCGGCCAGCTCTTTCCGATAGTGGGTGACTGGTCGTCTCTCAGCGCGCGCGACCTGTCGGTGATCGCCGTTCCGGGCGACAGGTTCCTGGGTCACGGGGAGACGGCGCGCGCCGTGGCGGCGATCCTGGTGCGATAGGGATTCATGACGGTCCTGGCGCGGCGATCGACCTTCGCGACTCCCGCTGGCGGCCAGGACAAATGGAGGGGCGGTCATGCCTGAATTGGGTCGCCGGAATCTTTATGGAAGCGAACAATGACAGGAAGCCCTGAACGGTCGACTTTGCATGCATGCCCGGCGGGCCGGTTTGCAGCACTGCTCTTGGCGATCTTGCTGACCGCGACGGTCCCGGCATTCGCCGTCGCGGAAACCTGGCGGGTCAAGGACGGTTTCGATCTCAACGCCCGCTCCGGGCCGGGCACGGAACACCACGTTGTCGAGACGCTTCCCTCTGGCACGATCGTGGAGGAGCTTGGACGCGCCGGAAGCTGGAGCAGGGTCAGGACGCCGGGAGGTACAGTCGCATTCGTGCATAACAGGTACCTGGTGGCGCTCCCCGCCGCCCCGGCCGGCCGCGCCGCTCCAATGCAACGCGCGGACCACAGGGGCGTTGAAGGGCCGACGCGCTGGGCCTTGCAACTTCAACTTGGCCACCGCGGCGATGTCGATCACGTCGCGTTCAGCCCAGACGGCCGGATCGTCGCGACGGCATCCAGTGGCAACGTGCATTTCTGGGAAGTCGAAGACGGACGAGAACTGAGAGTTCTGCATGGGGGTGCGAAGGAAGTCGGGCTCGGCAAGCATGAGATCGTGTTCAGCCCAGACGGCCGGATGCTCGCGACAGTGTCCGGTGGCAGCGTGCATTTCTGGGAAGTCGAAACCGGTCAAGAGATTCGGCACCTTGATCTGGAAATCGCCAATGAGTTCGAACGGATCACCGCAGTTGAGTTCAGCCCGGACCTGCAATTCCTTGCTGTGGGAACCTGGGCCGGAGAAGTGGCTCTCTGGGACATCGGAGCCGGACGGGAGCCGAGGGTTCTGAAAGCGCGTGACGGCGGCAGGATCGGCTCCGTCGCATTCAGCCCGGACTCAAGGCGTCTTGCTGCGGGAACCTTCGCCGGCGAGGTGGCTCTCTGGGACATCGGAGCCGGACGGGAGCCGAGGGTTCTGAAAGCGCGTGATGGCGGCAGGATCGATTCCGTTGCCTTCAGCCCTGGCGGTCGCACAATCGCGGGACTTGACGCTTCCTGGGACCTGGCGACCGTCGATCTGTATCTGTGGGATGTCGAAACGGGGCGAGAACTGCTGCGTCGATCTACGGACATCAACACCTACCTGCTGTCTCCGGGGGCAAGTTTCAGCCCGGACGGCGGCACTCTCGCGATCAGGTCACTTGCGCCGGGTGGATCCTCTGGCAATCCGGGAATTGGCAGCGTGCACCTCCTTGATGCCAAGACCGGTCAGGAGTTTCTGGTTCTTGATAAGGATCAGGGGATGGTCCTTGACATTGCGTTCAGCCCGGACGGGCAGACGCTTGCCGTGGGAACCGAGGTCGGGGTTGCCGTTCTTTGGGATGCTGAAACCTGGCATGTGAAGCAGGAATTGCGAGGGCACGCGACCACTGCCGTCAGCACTTCGTTCAGCCCGGATGGCCGCATATTTGCTTCCGGGCAACAGGCCAACGACTATTACGGTGAAGCCTTTGTCCACCTCTGGGACGCGGAAACGGGGGGTGTAACGCGAAATTTCCGGGGCCACATGAACCGAATTGCCGACATTGCCTTCAGTCCTGACAGCCGCACCATCGCGACCCTTTCGACCGGAATATGGCAGAACAGCATCGTTGGCTTCCACGATGTCGAAACCGGAAACGAACTGCAATTGATGGACGACGAGGTGGCAATTGTTGATGCGGAGTTTTGTGCTGACGGCCGTGCAGTGGCCACGACCTCCTGGCGCAATGAAGCGGCGCTCTACGTCAGGACCGGGAGCGACACGCACTTTTCCAGAAAGGAAGTGCCAGGCTGGGTCCATACCTTTGCATGCAACCCGGAAGGTCGCATCTTTGCAGTTCCTGGTTTTTTCCAAAGCAAGCGCATACCGCTCCTGGATGCCGAAACCGGTCGCGAACTGCATGTGCTTGAGGAGAAGGATTCCCTGGTCTTCCAGGACGGTTCGTTCAGCCCGGATGGCCGAACTCTTGCCACGTTTTCGTCCGGTTCCGACTCACGCAGCGTGGTACGCCTATGGAGTACGGACAGCGGTCGCGAACTTCGCGAAGTCGAGATCCCAAGCCAACTTGGCCGCAGAATGGGCGCAAGTCCAAGGAGGATCGAGTTCAGTGCCGATTCCGGGGCCGTTGCCATTGCCGGAGGCAGAAACCAGTTCGGCGCCTCCATGCCCTACCTTCCGCTGCTCGTGCTCGACGCGCAAGGCGGCACCTTGGCATTTGCGCGGGAGTTCGCGCCTGACCTGGAAAGGAATGTTGAAATCGAATTCAGCCCGGACAGCCGCATGCTTGCAATCTCTTCAGGCAGCTGGACACGTCTCCTGGACGCCGGAACCGGTCGCGAACTGCACGTGCTGGAGGGGCATGGCAGATGGATGACGAGCATCGCGTTCAGTCCGGACGGGCGCACTCTCGTGACCGCCTCTTCTGATGGCACCACGCGAATCTGGGATGTCGAAACCGGCAAGGAACTGGTCCTGCGGAGCGTGTTTGAAGACGGATCGTGGGTTGAGCTTACGCCACATGGTTTCTTCAACGCTTCGGAAGGCGGTGACAAGCACCTGTATTTCGTCCGAGGTCTCGAAACCCTCTCCCTCGACCAGCTCTACGACGCGCTCTACCGCCCGGACCTTGTGCGCGAAGCGTTGGCCGGCGATCCGGACGGCCGGGTCGCGGCGGCGGCCGCGAGGCTGGATCTCGGCAAGGCCGTCGCCTCGGGCCTGCCGCCGGAAGTCGTCGGGCTGCGGTCGCTCGACGGCAGGAGCGTCGACGGCGACCTCGTCACCATGGAGACCGCAATCCAGCCCCGTGACGGCGGCATCGGGCGCGTCGAGTGGCGTGTGAACGGGATCGTCCAGGGCGCCGACAGCCGGGGCCTGGGCGGCCTCGTGGCTGCGGACGCCGGGATCTTGCGGCGCGCGAGGCAGGTGCTTCTTTCGCCCGGCGAAAACGTCGTTTCCGTGGTCGCCTACAACGAGGCCAACCTGATCGCCTCCGCGCCCCTGGAGGCAACCGTCGTCAGTTCCTGGCAATCGGTTGCGCAACCCTCGCTGCACGTGCTTGCGGCAGGCGTGAACGACTACTGGGACGGCCGCCTGCAACTCAACTTCGCGGTGCCGGACGCGCGCGCGATCGGCTCGGCACTGCAGAAGTCCGGGCGCGGCCTCTACGAGGACGTGAAGGTCACCTACCTGCTGGACGAAGAGGTCACGCCGGACGGCCTGTCGGCGGCCTTCGACCGGCTTGCCGGCGAGATTCGCCCGCAGGACGCGTTCGTGCTCTTCCTCGCTGGCCACGGCACGACCCATGACGGGCGCTACTATTTCCTGCCGCGTGACTTTCGCTACGCGGGCGAGGACGCGCTCAAGGACGCGGCGATCAGCCAGGAGCTGTTGCAGGGCTGGCTTGCAGGGATTCCGGCGCAGAAGTCCCTGCTGCTGTTTGACACCTGCGAGAGCGGGAGCCTGACGCGGGGGCCGGCAACGCGGGGTCTCGAGGAGAAGGCGGCGATCGCGCGGCTTTCGCGCGCGGTTGGGCGGACCACCCTGACGGCCTCGACGGACACGGCCCCGGCGTTGGAGGGACACCGCCAGCACGGGCTGTTCACCTACGTGCTCCTGGAGGCCCTGGCCGCTAGCGACACGGACGGCGACGACCAGGTCGAGATCACCGAGCTGATTGGCTACGTGGACGAGCGGCTGCCGGCGCTCTCCGAGGCGGTGTTCGGCTACCGGCAGGTTCCGCAGCACCGGAGCCAGGGAAGCGTCTTTTCGATCGGGCGTCCGGTGACGGTCCTTCCCGAGGCGGAGGACCTGATCCCGCGCACGCCGACGCACGTGGTGATCTTGGCCGCCCAGGTGATCGAGACCCCCGAGGATCCGCTGGCGGTTCTGGAGAGTCTCGTTGCGGGCACGACCCTCCGCGTGGTGGAGCAGGCGGGCGGATGGTCGCTGGTCGCGGCGCAGGGCGTGCGCCTTGGATGGATCAGGACGGCGAGCATGGCCGAACTGCGTTGAAGCCGGTGGCCCGGACACGGGCGAAGAAGTGCAAGGAGAAATCGAAGTGAACTGCAGAAACTGCTTCAGGAACAACGGAAGCGCACTTCTGGGCATCGCCATCCTCGCGACCGCGCCGGCGGCGTCGGCGGAGGAGGTGCGCTCGAGGACCCTGTTCGATTCAGGGATGGGCACGGCGCGCGACCTGATCGTCGTCCTGAACCCGCAGAACGCGCCGGCGCCCGGCAGCGAGGTTTCGGTGTACCTGCCGGTGCGGTTCGCCTTCGACTCCGATCGCCTTTCGGACGCGGCGCGCCGAAACCTCGCGGTGATTTCGGAGGCGATGCTGGCGCCGGAGTTCGGCGACGTGATCTTCACCGTCGAGGGCCACACCGACGCAAGCGGCAGCGCCGCCTACAACGAGGGCCTGTCGCTTCGCCGCGCGAGGTCGGCCGCCGACTACCTGGTGCGGCTCGGCGTGCCACGGTCGCGGCTTGCCGTCCGTGGCCTTGGCGAGACTGCGCCGCTTCCCGGCGCCGACCCGCTGGCCGCCGAGCAGCGCCGGGTCGAGTTCGTCCGGCGGTTCTAGCGGCAATGGGCCTTGCAGCGCATCTCTTCCTCGTCCCGCCGGTCCGCGGCCTGGTGACGGCCGTGCGGGCAACGCAGGACGCCGGCCACGTCGGCAAGCGCGCTGCCTGCGGGCGACGCCGTCTCGCCGGCCGCAGTCCGGCCTGCGGGCGCCTCGCGGCACGTCGCGCTTCCGGCGCAGGCCTTGCCTCGTCGTTCGGCGACCGCCGTCCGCGAGGAAGATGCGGAGACGTGCGTTGACATCCGCCAGGGGCATCGGCGACGTGGAGGTCGTCATCGCCATGCGCAGCGCGCGGCTGGCGTTCTCGGACGGAATCCTGGCTGCGGCCCGGACGGAGCGGCGAGACTTCCGGCAGAGGCTCAAGAGCGACAGCGTCTTCCAGATCGCGGAGTTCTTCTTCCTGCTGAAGTGCCACGGGATCAGGACGGCCCGGCAGGTCGCGGAGTTCGCCCGCCTGCACAACGAGCACCTTGCGCGAGCGATCGCTTCGCCGGAGAAGCTCGAGCGGCTCGACCGGACGCGGAGCCAGGTCGACGGGGCGTGCTTCTCGGAGGTCGGCATCGAGAAGCTCGTCGAGAACTTCCGGCGCAAGCCGCCCAGCTTCGACCAGTCGGACCTGTGCCGGTTCCTCGTGACGCAGCAGTCGTTCGAGAGCTGCCGGAAGAGTCTCAAGGTGCTTCGCGACGTCGGGCTGCTCGACGAGACGCGGATCGCCTACGGCTCCAAGATACTGCACTCGCCCGGAACCCTCGAACAGGTCTACCGGAGCCACATTGACGCCCTGTGCAGCAGGCTGCTGCCGGATGCAGAGAATCAGGATCATGCGCCATGAATGACGTCGCACGCAGCTTGGCAGGGGCCGTTGGCATTGCGCTGGCCGTGTGCGCCCCTTCCGCAAACGCGGACATTCTCGGGCTTTCGCGGTCCGGGGACGGGAGTCCCGACACGTCCGTCGCCGAGATCATCGCCCGCACCGACGAGCTGAGACGGCTCGCGGAGCACGATCCCGACCTGGCGCGCCTCTTCGCGCTGCGTCTCATGGAACTGACGTCAGGGGAAGGGGCCGCCCCCGCTCACGGCGGCGACGGTGCCGTGGCACCGGATGCCGGCCTGCTGCGACGGTCTTCGCCGGAAGCCGTGCTGGATCTCATCGAGCTGATGGAGAAGGCCGCAAGGGCCCGCGGGACGGTCCCCGGGGGCGGTCAGGGAGGACATGACTGATGAGAGCTGGAGCTGCTGCAGGAGCGTTGGCGCTCGCGAGCCTGCTTGCGGGACGCGCCGGAGCCGGCCTGATTGACTGCGCGGCCGTCGTGGACAGGTGGAACGGGGCGGGCATGGCGGCGCCGGTCGCGGAATGGATCGAGATCTACGAACAGGCCCACCACGACAGCGACTGCGAGGGCCCGGTCGTTGAACGGATCTGCCTCGAGATCATTGGCAGGGAACTCGGGCCTGTCCGGCGCGCGTACGAGCTGGGCGGCGACGATGACGCGCTGCGCGCGGTCCGTGACCGACTTGACGCGCTCCAGGAGTTCGGAAGCCACTGGCAGCTGTCGTTCCTGCGCGGAGAGGTGTCCCGCAGGCTGAGAGACGTGCCGGGCGCCCTGCGCGCCTACCAGGGCGCCCTGGCGCTCGTCGACGACGAGGAGCTGACCGCCGTCGCGCCGACGCGGGACGAGGTGCTGCTGCTCCGCGACAGGCTCGACGAGACGGCGGTGGTGGCCGCGCAGGTGCTGCCGTCCGGAGTCGCCCTGCCGGCAACGCGCAGCGGCGAGCTGATCTCCCAGTACAGCTTCGCGACGCGCGGCTTCACGCGGAAGAAGGTCCTGGTCCCGATTCAGTTCGTCTACGCGAAGGACGTCATGACCGAATCCGGCCGTGCGAGCTTCCGGGACGCGTACGAGACGCTCAGCGCGCAGGGGTCGCCTGCCATAGCCGTCATCGGCCACACGGATCCCGTCGGTTCCGCCGAATACAACAGGCGGCTTTCCCTGGACCGGGCCAATGCCGTGCGGTCTGCGTTGACGGCCCTGGGCTATCCAGGAGCGATCACGGTCGACGGCAAGGGCGAGGACGAGCCCTTCCGGTTCGACGACCCGGGCCTGTACAGCCTGGAGGTCCGGCACCAGGCGCACCGGCGCGTCGAGCTCGTCCTGCAGGAGGGCTGAGCGTTGCCGTCGTCGGCATCCGGAACGGCACGCCTCCGATGCGTCTCCCTGTGCGCGGCCCTGGCGTGCTGCATCGCAGGCGGTTCGCCGGCCGCGCCTCCAGGCGTCTACGGCCTCGTGGTCGGAATCGACGGGTACGAGCACCTGAACCCTCTCAATGGCGCCGTCAACGACGCAAGGGACGTCCGTGACGCGCTTGAAGGCATGGCTGCGCGCGACGTCCGCCTCCTCCTCGACGGCGAGGCGACGCGCGAGGCCGTCTTCCGCCACTGGGAGGAACTGGCCCGGATGGCCGGTGCCGGCGACGTCCTCGTCTTTCACTTCGCCGGGCACGGCGGGCGCCAGGTTGCGACGCTCCGGGACGGCCACGAGGCGAAGGACAACATGTTCCTGCTCGCGGGCTTCAGGAACGCGGGAGAGGGCACGCTCCAGCGCATCGTCGACAACGAGATCGGCCACATGCTCGCGTCGGAAGAGGAGGCAACGGTCGTGTTCGTGGCCGACAGCTGCTTTGCCGGCGGCATGGTGCGGAGCATGGATGACCGTCTCCGGGGCGGCGTGAGGGCGGCCGGTGTGCACCTTGCCGATGCGGACGACGCGGTGAGCGAGCGCGTGCGCGCGCTCGGGGAGGTCGACGAGAGCCGGCTTGGACGGGTCATCTGGATCTACGGCCAGGACGAGAACAAGGTCACGCAGGAGATCCCGATCGACGGCCAGGTCCGGGGCGCACTGTCCCATGTCTTTTCCCGCGCGCTGAGGGGCGAGGCGGATGCGGACGGCGACGGAAGCCTGGACGTGCGCGAGCTGAAGCGGTTCGTGAACAAGGGCGTGAGCAGGCTGACCGAGCGCCGGCAGCGGCCCCATGTCAATGCCGGTTCCGGCGATCTCTCGATACGACTGGTCACGAGAGGTGCCGCGGGCATCGGAGCCGTCGAGGCACGAACCCTTCGAATCCACTATCCGGATGCCAGGCCGCCCTTTGACCTGGACGGAACGACGGAGGTTCACGACGCGCAGCTTGCCGACATCCTCTACTTTGGCACGGACCGGAAGCTAATCTACAAGACAGGCGACACCGTCGCGGAATTCGACGCCGACGACGATGCGCGTGAGCTTTCCCCAAAGCTTCAGGGTGCGGTCGAAAAATGGCGCCTCCTGGAACTCCTCGCAAGGATTGAACCTTCCGACGACCTGGAAATCGGCCTTGCCAGCGGCGATGCAATCTACACGGAAGGCGAACAGGTGGCATTCCGCATCCTGTCGGCAAGTGATCGCACGGTGCTGCTGTTCAATCTCGCCTACGACGGAACGGTGCAGGTCCTGCCCGGTTTCGACAGGAACGGGCCGCACCGCGGTGGAATCCGGCTTCGCGCCGGCCGGCCGCTGAATTTCGAGACCCGAGTGCAGGAACCGTTCGGGGCGGACCATCTCGTGGCCATAGCGGCCGAGGATGACCAGCGGGATCTCTTGCGCATGCTCCTCGAAGCGCACGGAAAGCGGGCCGGGCCGGTCTTTGTGAAAGAGGTGGCCGCGATCCTTGGCGGCTCCGAGTTCGGTGCCGATTGGGTCGGCCTCTTCACGCGCGGCGCAGGAAACGGCGAGTGAGACCGCGGCGTCCGGCATTCAGGTTTGCCTGCGTCCTCCTGATGGCAGCCAGCCCATTTCCTGTCCAGGCCGGCCAGAAGGCCCTGCTGGTCGGCATCGGCAAATATCCACTGCTGCCAGCGGCATATCAGCTTCCGGGCCCGGCCAACGACGTTCGCATGATGCGGCAGTTTCTCGTCGCCGAATGGGGATTCTCGGCGGACGACATACGAATGCTTGTCGATGCCGAGGCAACGAAAGCGGGTATTCTCGGTGCTCTGGACAAGTGGCTTCCCGCCGTGACGCGGGCTGGCGACCGGGTCGTGATCTACTATTCCGGGCATGGCTCCCGTGTCCGCGACGTCAGCGGCGACGAACGCGATGGCATGGACGAGACGTTCGTGCCCTCGGACCATGACCCTAGGGGCGCCCGCGAAGCCAGCATGCTTCTTGACGACGAGGTGGCCGCGGCCCTGGAACGGCTGGCCGACCGTCAAGTCGTGTTCATAGCCGACTCGTGCCACTCCGGCACCGTCACGCGATCTCTCGGCATGGCCTCCTTCCCGCCTGGAAAAGGCCCGAGACCACGATATCTCCCGCCCCCGCTGGAATTGGCCCGGTCGATGCCCGTGGTGCGGGACGAAGAGCCGATTTCCGAGGACTTCAAAGTGCACCTGACGCTTTCCGCCGCACTGCCCTATCAGCTGGCCTGGGAGGATGACGGGGAAGGCGTCTTTACGCGATACCTGATCGAGGGGTTGACCGGCCTGGAGGCCGACCTGAACGGCAACGGCCGGACAACGAGCGCAGAACTGATCGAATATGTCAGGCCGAGAACCGAATCCTGGTGTCAGGAGACGCCGTCCTGCAGGGACCTCCAGTTCACGCCCAACATGGATCCGAAGGACGGAAATGTCGTGCTGCAGCCCGTCTTGGCCACCGGCCTTCTGGCATCGTCCGACAATGGCGGTCCGGGCGCGGTCTCGGACATCCTTCCCGAGATGTCCGGCGACGAGGTTGCGGTTGAGATGTTTCCGGGTCGCCGGATCCGGCTTGGCGAGGAGGTGTCGCTCAGGCTGGCGAGCTCCATTGACGGACATCTCACGCTGCTGGACCTGAACGCGGCGGGAGACTTTGTGCTCCTGTTCCCCACGGCCGAGGACATCCGGCGTGGAAAGTCGGGGCGGATCCGTGCCGACGCTGCGCTGACGGTTCCCGACCTGTCCTATGGCGTGGCGTTCGAGGCGACGGAGCCCGTGGGCAGAGGCACGCTCATTGCGATCGTGACCGAGGATCTCGTGGAATTCGGCGACCTGCTTGACGGCCATCGCGCGTTTGAGCCGATTGGGAACGGGTTTGCATTTGCCGGCGCGGTTTCCGAGCGCCTTCGCAAGGTATGGACCGGAGACCCACAAGCGAATCGCAGTGCCCGCTGGGCCATTGGGTACTTTGGGTATGAAATACGCGAATGAGTCCCTGATTCCATGTGTCATGGCAATTTCACAGGTCGTGACCTCGCACTGGGATATCAGGTTTCCAGTGGCAGGTCTCGCCAGACAAACAAGGGCTTTGCCGCAATGCACCAGCAAGGCGAGCAAACGAAGGGCACGCAATGTTCGCAGAGGCCCGTTCAAGCGTCGGCGCTGACGGCCATCCTCCGCGAACCATAAAAACAAGGGGTGCGGAGTTGGGCACACGACGAAACTCCGCAGCCAAGGCATCACGAAAGTTGGAATTCATTGCGTCGAGACCAGGACCTCTGGTGCGCCAGGGGCCTGGGAGGCCTCGATGTCACCCCGGGCTTTGAGTCGGGGTCGCCAGAGGAAGGGAATTCCCGTAGCTCTGGATGTACGGCATCGAGGAGTCAGACTCGGTCGTAGCAGTGACGAAGTTCGCGAACAAAAGGGGTTGCGACACCCACGGCGGAGTGGATGGAGCGAAGGGCCGGGGCCAACGGAAGAGCAGGGCGGCAAAGCGCTCACGGAGCCCAGAATCCGACAATGGGTGTCACATGCGTCGCTCGCTCACGCAGTCCGTGCGTGCCGCCTGATTCGGTGGCAAGGCGGGCTGACGTTCGACCGAAGGCAGGAGCCGGATACGTTAGCGCGCACGTCCGCGCGGGGGGATCGGGGCAACCCGGTTCCCTACCGCGATAACTTGTACTGTTGGGCTCAGCATCGACGTTTGCCATTGACTAACGCCAGGGCCGTCGCCCGGGGTCGGGAACGAACGTCAGACTTGCGTAGCGACGACGCGTCGCCGCGCGACTCAACGGTTGCGAAGACGCTGCCGGCTCCAGTCGATCCAGGAACCGTCATAAAGGCGCAGACGCTCGATCGGATAGCCCATGAGATAGAGCGCAAGGAGCGGCGTGGCCGCGCGCACGCCGGAATGACAATAGAAGATGTGGTCGCTTCCGGGATCGAAGCCCGCCGCTTCAAGAACAGCCGAGGTCTCGGCAGCGGTCCGGAACTCGGATGGCCGTCCTTTTTCGGTCCTGCGGAAAACCTTCCAGCCGATGAAACGCGCCCGGTCTATGCGGCCGGACGGAAGTCCGCCGATCGACGCCCCCTTCCACTCCGGCAGGTCCCGCGTGTCCCAGATCGGGGAGCCGTCTGACGCGGCCTCGGCAACGTCCTCGATGTCGGCGACCCAGCCGTCACGCGCGGGGGAGGCGACGAAACGCCCTCCGCCCGGTGGCGACCGGCCGAATCCGCGGTCGACGGAATGGCCTGCCGCCCTCCATGCGGCCATGCCGCCGTCAAGCAGCCGGACGTCGGTCTTCCCGTACAGGAAGAACAGCCACCAAAGCCGGGCCGCGTCATACTTCTCGTCGTACACGACAACCCGGGAATCGTCGTCGATTCCGTGCCTGCGCGCGAACCGCTGGAACTGCTTTCGGCCGAGCGCCATGCCTTCCCTGTCGGTATAGGAGTGTCGCGGCGCATGGGACGCCCCGGGGATGCGTCCGCCCAGCCAGGACAGTTTCCCGACGGCGGCCAGCACGACGGGCCTCGGGCCCGGGCCATCCAGCATGGATTTCAGTTCGGAGGCGGTGATCAGGGCGTGTCCGCGCGGGAAGCCCTTGTACCGTTCCGCCTGCACAGGCCCGAACAGGAAAGCGAGGACGAGCGTCAGTGCTGCAATCTGCTTGAGCATGGTCCGCCCCTGATCGACTCTGCCCCGGTCACTGGCGAACGCCTCGCAAATGCCCGGCTTTCCTCTGTCCAGCCCGCAGAAAGCCCCGCGCCAAGGAATCGCCCCGAGGGATTGGCCTCGCTCACGATCGCCAATCCTGAGCCAGGATGGAAGCGCGGCGTACTGCCAAGGGGCTGATGAAGCCAATATGGTCGCCCGCCGAACGAGGCTCAACACACGATTGCGTGTCTGCCGTGTCCGTCACCTCCGCTTCGTTCAGACTTGCCCGACAAGACGGATCGCGACCTGCCGGCCGTGGGCTGCAGGACCCGGACCCGGTCTGAACCCGTTTGACGCGGGGCACACGGGACCGGCCACCGAACGACAATTCATGGTGACGACTCCCGTGTCCGTCGCCGAACCACATTGCGGCGCCGCCCTCCGCCCTGATCGCTGGCGCGCACGGAAGAAGGGCGGAAGGCCGCCAAAGCCTGCGGGGTCGCGTTCGGGCGGCCCGCGAAGCGTCGAGACGACCAGAAAGAGGTTGTCCACGAACTCGTCAAGGCCGGCCGGTCGATCTCCTCTGTCGCGAGGACGTTCGACGTCCATCCCGCGACGATCTATCGGTGCATCAAGGAATCCCGATCCTTATGACGGTTTTCCGTTCGGCTCAGCCCTGAGACTCAACGCGCTTGCGGTCTTATCCGGTGCGTTTCTCCTGGTAGATGCGCTCGCAACCTGCGTTGCGGAGCTGCTCGATCTGGGCTTCGAGCTTCTGTCCGGTAGTCGAGACACGTGCACATCCGATCAGCATGGAAAGCCGCCAGAATTCGGCGCTCTCTTTCGGACCAAGTTTCCGGAACATGCAACCGTTTGATTGTGCCGCACAAAATTTCCGTTCGGAAACTTATGAGTTACGGAACACGGCATGCAGCCAGGTCAATGTCATTCAGGGCAAGGCGCGTGTTCTTGACTGTCTCGATCAAGGTGCCTGACCTGACAGCGGGTTGAGCAGATTGAGACGGGGTCCATGCAAGCGCGGCGAACGTCCCGCATGGGCACCACTGCAGTCCTACGGAGCGGACGTGCCAAGCGAGGCAGCTTCGACGGAACTCGCCCTGGCCTCGATGAACTTGCGTATGTCCGCCGCGACTTCCAGAGCTTCGACCGGTGCACGAACCGTCTCTCCGGCACGCTGTCGCAGAGCCACGACAAGGGGCAGCAGCGCCTCGGATTTCTCCTTTTCACGCGAGAGCGCCTCTACCAAGTCGCTCTCGGACATACCGTTCGCGACCAAGTCCAGCACACGCCCGATCATCTCTTGCATCATTGTCTCCACGCCAGGATCGAACACGGCATAAACGGAGTCGAACTCGATCATGGCGTCTCGGTATCTTTGAAGAACGACCAGTACCTTCGTTCTCAGCCACTTTGCCCTCCAGCCTAGCATCGGCATGTCTTCATGCGAGACATTCCCTATTCTTCTGTCCAGGTCATCGCACTCATGCAGCGATTGTTCCACTCGTCCCAGCTGGACCTGCATCTCGATCTTGTAGGTCATGGATTCCACGACTCGTGCCTGAAGTTCTGATGTTCTCACTTTCCCGAAACGCCTGACTACCTCCTGCCAGTCGTGAATCGCTTCCTGCACCTTTCCCGACTGGACGTTCGTTACGCCTCTTTCCTTCAACGCGTCGGCTACCTTCCCTTGCAAACCGAGATCGTTGCTGTCCCCGAAGCGTTCGACCATTTCATCGAAGGTGGCCAACGCATCTGCCGTCTCCCCGAGTCTCAGTTGGCGTCGTCCCTTGTTCATAAGTACAGTCGCCACCTGCAACTGAACCTCGTGCATTTCGCTGTCTCCGAAACGCTCAATTGCTTGGTCGTAGATCGCGATGGCTGCGTGGCCTTCGCCGAGTTGCTCCAACGCGAATCCCTTGGTGGACAGTGCCCTTGCGATACCTTCCTGGATTTCCGGTGCATCGCTCTCCCCGAAGCGTTCAACCACTTCGTCGAAGGCCGCAATCGCGGTCCTTATCTCGCCAAGCTTTCCAAGCTCCGCTCCCTTGTTGACCAGTGCAATGGCGACCTGGACTTGAAGTTCGGGCTTGTCGCTGTGACCGAAGCGTTTCACTGCGCGGTCAAAGGTGCCAATCGCCGCCCTGCTTTCCCCGAGCTGTCCTTGCCAGAATCCCGTTTTGACCAAGGCCCTGGCAACATGCACCTTGATCCGAGGCGACTCGCTGTCACTGAACCGTGCAACTGCCTCGTCGTAGGCGGCGGTCGCCGCGGCACTCTCGCCGAGTCGCTCCAGCACAAGTCCCTTGGTGACCAGCGCCATTGCGACCCATTCATCGAGTTCCGTTGCGCCGCCGTTTCCGAAACGCCTTGTCACTTCGCCGAATGTTGCAACCGCCGCCTTGCTCAGACCAAGTCCGTCCTGAGCAATTCCCTTTCTGACCAACGCCCTTGCGACCTCAATCTCGATCTGAGGCGTCTTGCTGTTTCCAGGACGATCGACCACCTGGTCGTAGACGGCAATCGCAGCTTCATTGTCGCCGAGCCGTTCCAGCGCGCCCCCCTTGTTGACTTGCGCCTTCACGATCCACTCTTGGAGGTCCGTTTTGCTGTCGCCTTCGAGGCGCTCGGCGATCTCGTCGAACGTGACAATCGCTGCCCTGTCCTCGCCCATCTGTTCCAGCGTGATTCCCTTGCGGAGCAGCACAATGGCGAGGTGTCCCCGCAACTCGGGCGCGTCACCGCTGCCAAAGCGTTCAATCACTTCGTCGTAGATCGCCAGTTCAGCCTCGGGGTCATTCAACCCTTCGTATGCAAACGCCTTTGCCGAAACTATTGATGCGACAAGCAAATCCGGAACTTGTGCCAAGCCAGATCTCCCGGCGGAAAGAAACCGGTCTGCGATTTCGATGACTCTCTCGAACTCGTCCTTTCCCAACGCAGCGGAGATTTCGTCGAGAACCCCCCTGGCGTGCGCATTGACGATGGCTGCAGTCCGCTCCGAGATTTGCTCGAGCCCTTGCCGGGTCCCGTCAGGGAAGATGCGGCTGATCTTCGGCGATTCGCCGACCGCCAGCGCCAGTCCGTCGCGGATGGCCGGCCACTGTGTCGCCTCCACGGCGATCGTGCGATACCAGGCATCCAGCTCGGATTGCGCATAGTACACGGCCATGAAGTGGATCAGGTTGCGGACGATCGCCGCCTCGTCGCGTTCGCGGCGCAACTTGTAGTAGATGCTGTAGAGACGTTCCGTCGCCGCATATTTCCGTTTTCTGCCGCTCCCTTCCGCGAGCACCGCTCCCCGTTCGACCAGCCTCCCAAGCAGGGCCGATACGGCTCGAACGCCCATGCGCGCCCGCGCCGCGATCTCTGCCGTGCTTGACGGTTGCCAGAGGTCGATCACGGCGAGATAGACCCGCCGCTCGGTCTTTGCGAAGGCTTCCAGATGTCCGCGAAAATACTCGGTGTGCTCGTCGATCAGCGCAACCATTTCCTCCATCAGCTGGCGCAGTGATCTGTGCCGTGCGAAGTCGCCGATGATCACCAGCAGACGAGGGTCGCCGCCGGTCAGGATTTGCAATGGCCGGATTTCGCGATCACTCACCGTGTCGCCGCTCACCATTCGCCACAGTCGACGGCACTCGCCGGCATCCAACGGTTCGAGTCGCAGGATCCTGAACAGCTCGAAGAACGGCTCCCTTGCATCGTCCAGCCCCTTGAAGCGGCTGGTGGCGGTGGCGAGCAACATGATCTCGGGTTCCGACTGCAACACCTTGCGCAGCTTCCAGCCGAAATCCTCGTCGACATGCTCGCACAGTGCTTGCAGGTTCTCGACCATGAGAACAAGCTGCTTGCCGAGTCGGTCGATTGTTTCCAGGACAGCTGCGCGAGCGCGCTCTTCCAGCTCGCTCCCGTGCCACTCTGCCGCCAGGGCGGCATGCGTGGCCTGCAGGTCCCGAGAGAATTGGGGATCCTGCGCTGCGTGCTCCCGAGCAAGATGGAACAGCGCTTCGAGCCAGAAGTCGGCCAGGCTGAACACTTCTTGGCTCTCCTCCATGAAGCGGACGGGCAACAGTCGTTCGGAGAGCGCCTGGCCGGTGCGGAGTTCGGCCGCCACTCGGGCCAACAGCATTGTCTTTCCTCGACCACGCGGGGCGACAAGCAGGATGTGTTGGCATGACGGGGAATCGATGTTTCCCTGGAGGACATCCAGCACGACGCCAAGCTCGCGATTCCTGACCACGAACTGGTCTTTCACCTCTTCGTCGGATTGGAGCATCCCGGGATTGAACTTTCGGATCCTTCCCGGCCGCCGATACGATTCCTTCATTGGGTGCCCCTTCAATTCGCTTCCGGGACACGGTCCATGAGGGGAACATGGTGGTCCCGGAAGCGGGCCAGCCACCAATCCTTCAGCAATTGGAACGGGAATCGGTGGCCATCGCCGCCAGCTTCGAGATAGCCATCGTGCATCAGGACATCCAGCGCTTCGCCGATACGGCGGGGCGCCTCCTCCATCACCGGCGAGTACCAACGTTCGAGAAGGCGTCGTGCGCGGCCCGTGAAGACGTCCTGGGTGGCTGCCTCAGCGAGAATCTCCAAGGCAATCCGGTAGCTGTCTCCGTCCAGGGCGTCCCGAAGACGCGTCTCATAGTGTGCGAGGTCGCTCTGACCGGCAGGTCCGAGAAGTTCGGTTCGATAGACCTCGCCTACGTGCTCTACCGTGACCCTCTCGAGATTTCGCATGGCGACGAAATCCTGCAAATGGGCGAAGTAGGACTGCACGTGGTGGGGAATGCCGACGCCGAGCGCCTCGTACACGGCGTCGGCTACCTCGCCGTCGATGGGCAAGCCGTGGCTCTCCGCCAGGCGTTTGAAGCACTCGACGCTGTCATGACGGCTCCAAGGTCCCAAGCGATAGGGGAAGAGGTGGTTGATGCGGTCCGGCATGCCAAGTCTCTGGACAAGCGGGACGAGTCCGATGCTGCCGGACACCATGAGCACCGGCGACCTGTCTCGGAATCCCTGAGACACGCCGCGAAACCAGCTGAGGAACTCGTCAACTCGCAGGACTCCCCCCCTCGTCACGGAGCATTCTCATGAGAAATATGGGCAGTTCGTCCACGACGAGGAGAACCGGTCGATCATGCTCAGCGCAACTCCCGATCAGCTCCTTTCCCCAGCGTTGCCAGCCTCCGCTCAATCCGGCACGAATCTTCACGCGAAATTCCGAAGCACTGATTTCCTCAACGTTCTCGCCGATCCAACGGCCCATCGTGGCGGCGAAACGGGATGCAATTGGGCGAATTGGATGCACTGCTTCGGCGATGTCGGCGATCACGTCTTCCGGACAAGTCGCACCCTCTAGGTCGGCGAAGAGAAAGCTCCACCCTTCCAGTTCCAGCCGACGGCCGAGTTCTTGAGCCAGACTCGTCTTGCCCATGCGTCGTTGGCCGGTCAGAAGAACGTGGTTGCCGTCGCGGACCCTTGATTCCAGCATCTGCAACTCGCGCTCTCTATCGAAGAAGTCGCAGCCGCTCACCCAGCGGCCGGTTGAGGATTTCATGCGGAGTCTCTCCATTCAGCCAGTCCGCTGAATCGTACAAAGTCAACGCGCCCGTTGTCAACCACTTCGTTGACAACGGGCGCGTTGCCGCCAAGGCCGGATCGGCTGATCGATTCACCTGCTACGGCAGGGGATTTTCTCACGGGCGATGATCTATCGCCGCTAGTCGGATCTTCACTTGAGGGTCAGACAGGAATCCTTCGCAAAACATGGGCCCAGCGGCCGGTTCCGGCAGATCCGGCCTGTCGCTTACATGGCAACATCCCTGGCAGGGTCGAACTTCAGCAGCCCGAAGGCCCGGCGCTGCCGCTCCGTCGGCGTCACCAGCAACGGGAAGGCATGTTCCAGACTGCCTAGTGGTCAGTTAAAAACAAAAGATTCCATTCCTTCCCGAATCAAAGCATCCTCCTGGCGCCGCTGTCACGCGGCCCGCGAAAGCAGGAGACAGGCGAATGGGCAGGAAGTCGACGCGACAGGAAATCGAACTCTCGGACGGAGACCGCGAG
>VXSG01000121.1 GCA_009838075.1 Boseongicola sp. SB0665_bin_10
GCGTGGCCTCGAAGCGGCAACGGAAGAGGGCTTGACAATGGACGGCTCATAAGAGCCCCCATGCAAGTGAAACGCCCGTTCCCCGGATGACATCACGCCCGGACCCGGCAGGTCGCTGCCTGCCCGGATCATGGCGGCGCAAACCTCGGCCGCAATTTCACGTTCGCTGACGCCGATTCCAGCGCTGTCGATCGCCGCCTGCATGCCAGCTTCGGCCGCCTTTCCCGCATGCCTTTGCAAGGCAATCTCGGCGGCCGACTTCTTCAGGCGCATCTTGCCCACGAGCCCGCTTTCGTCCGTGAACCGATAACCGGGAAGGCAGTCGTTCAATTGCTGGTAGCGTGCAACCGACAAGGGCCATGCGGCGGTTTCCGCCCCGACCTTGGCCGTCGCGCCCAGGCTTGCCTGGATCGCCCTGGCGGCGACGGCCACGGGCGTGTCGCTGTCAGTCCACATCGCCCGATCCGGGAACACGGAGGTTGCGTCGAGGTAGTACTCCTCGACATCGCGGCAGACCAATGTCGGCTGGCCCTCGACCGGAACGACGGCAAGTTGAAAGGAGCCGTATCCCCGGGTAAAGAATCCGGTCAACCAAGTCACCGTCTCGGGCTGGAAGGCAAGCAGCCCGTCAAGCCCGCGCGTCTGCAGTTCCGCCTGCACGCGCGCCAGGCGCGCGTCATATTCGGAACGCGCGAACCACGGCTCGTAAATCAGCGGTGGGTTCATGCACGCGCCTTCACGACATCGACGAACCGTGTCAGCATCGTCTTGGCTTCGGTGGCTTCATCTGCGGAATCCTTGAGAACGTCCACGTCGGCGCCATCCTTCTCCATGCGGTCCCGGTTTTCTTCGAACCAGACATGGGCCTGTTGCCGGGTGATCTCGGGATGGCCCTGAATTCCCCAGACCTGAGCGTCTCGCCAGCGCCAGATCTGGTTCTCACACAGGTCGGAGCTTGCGAGGACCGTCATGTCAGGGTGGTCGCCGCGCACTTCGTCGTTGTGCCAGACGAACATGTGGACGCTCTTGCCCAACGCGCCGGCGATCGGGTCGTCCCTTGCAGCCTCCGTTGCCGGAAGGTCCTTGTAGCCTATTTCGCAGAATTCACGGCGGAAAACCTGATCGCGCCCGCAAAGGGCCGAGGCCAGGATCTGGCTGCCAAAGCAGATGCCAAGCATCGGGATTTCCCGCTCCGCTGCAGCCATGATCAGATCATGCTCCCGGTGAATGAACGGGATGTCCTCATAGGCGCCGTGGGGGCTGCCAGACAAAAAGATCCCGTCATATCCGTCGAGGCTGCCCGGAAACTCGTCCTTGAACGCCCAGCATCGGCTGACAGCAAGCCCCCAGCCTTCGAAGCGATCGTCCAGCCTTGCCACGGATCGGAATTTCGGGCCGTTGCCAAGATAGAGCAGATGACCGCCCGACATGAAGACCTCCTCTTTCCGGCGCTTCCGGTATACCAATGGCGTGCCGTCATGCAAAGATTTCGGACGCACCGGTCGTAGTGGCGCGCCACGGCTGGAAGAAAGGACTGGGAGACCAATGCAGATCGATCTCAATGCGGATCTCGGGGAGGGGTTCGGACCGTGGACGATGGGTGACGATGCGACAATGCTGGATATCGTCACGACGGCCAACATCGCTTGTGGATTTCACGCCGGTGACCCCGAAACGATGCGACACACGATCGGCCTCGCCCGCGAGCGGCGGGTCGCGGTCGGGGCGCATCCAGGGTACCGCGACCTGATCGGATTCGGGCGACGTGCGCAATTTGGTGTCACGGCGCGCGAGATCGAGGTCCTCGTCGCCTATCAGGTGGGCGCTTTCCAGGCGATGGCGTCGCTGGCAGGGCATCCTGGCACGCATGTCAAGACCCATGGTGCACTTGGAAACGCCTGTGCCGACGACGACGGACTTGCCGATGCAGTTGCCCGAGGCATACGGGCGGCCGATCCCGGACTGGCGTTCATGGTGATGCCGGGAACGGCGACCGAGCGCGCCTGCGATCGCGCAGGCTTGCGTCCAATACGCGAGATCTATGCCGACAGGACCTATGACGACAGCTTCAACCTCACCAGCCGCAAGGTCGACGGCGCCGTCATACACGATGTTGAAACCGCGCTGACCCGCGTCACGGAAATGGTGACCGAGGGACGGCTGGAATCGGTGACGGGCAAGCGCCTGCCGGTCGAGATCGATTCAGTGTGCGTGCACGGGGACAACGAGGCGGCCGTCGACATGGCAAGAGCGCTGCGTGACGGTCTCGAAAAGGAAGGCTGGACGGTTTCGTCAACGCCGGCGCGCTAGAGTTCGTCGCCTTTCGTCATCCCCCCGATCAGGTTGTGCGAAAGCAGGTCGGGCAATGAGCCGCTGACAGGCTTTGCCGCCAACTCCAGGGAATTGCACCAAAGTGCCGAACGGCGCGCGGCATCAATCGCATCCCCTGCCGAAACGATCCGAAAGCGCACGTCTCGTCCCATGGGTACCTGCGCCAGCCGGTCGAGGTCGGCCGAAATCACCGTTGCGATCTTCGGGTAGCCGCCGGTCGTCTGGCAATCGCGGCCCAGCACGACGGGATGCCCGTGGCCGGGCACCTGAACGCTGCCGGGAACCACCCCCTCGGACACGATATCGTGCCCCATCGAAGACCGCAGAACGGGGCCTTCAAGACGAATGCCCATCCTGTCGGACCGCGGACTGATCCGATAGCTCGACGACAGGAGCCGTAACCATGCCTCTTCCTCAAAACGGTCAGCCTGCGGGCCCGGAACGATCCTGATTGCATCACTGCCGTCGTGCCCTTTGCCTTCGGGAAGGGACAAAGGCACATTGTCGGAACCGCCATCGCAAGGAAGCCGGTCGCCCGGCGACAGCATGTCCCCTCCGATCCCGGAACGGCGATGGCAGGAGCGGCTGCCGAGAACGGGCCTCGTCCGAATCCCCCCTGCGACCGCAACGTAGCTGTAGACGCCCTCCCGCGGCGCGCCGATCTTGACGGTGTCGCCGTCGACCAACAGCACCGATGATCGTTCCGACGAGGGCCGACCGGACACGGCAAGCGTCGTTCCGGGGCCATGGGCCGCCACAAGAACCGGTCCGCCGACGACGCGGAACGCCGCGCCCGCGAGCGGCAGTTCCACTGCCGCCGTGTCCGGAGGGTTGCCTGCAAGCGCGTTGGCCAGCGCCAGTGCCCGCCGATCCATCGCTCCCGCGGTCGACACGCCGAACCTTCGAAAGCCGAGGCGTCCTGCATCCTGAACCGACGCACCCGGACCACATATGACGATCTCGAGCGCGGTCATCCGTCTACTCTCTCCGCAACCAGTGCACCGCGTGCCGCGCCCCGGTCGAGTTCAGACCACTCGCGCGCGGAAATTGGCCGGAACCTGATGCGATCGCCAGGTTCGAAGAGAAACTCGGGCATTCTGCCGGGATGAAACGGGCGGGCCGGCGTGCGGCCGATGACGTGCCATCCGCTGGGCCCTTCGAGGCTGCCGATGGCCGTCTGCTGCCCGCCGATCGAAATTGAGGATGCAGGAATCCTGGCACGCGGCTCGGATCGGCGCGGAGTCGAAAGGCGCGGGTCAAGCCCGAGAAGATAGCTGAAACCGGGCAGGAATCCCACCATCGCGACCGAGTATTCCGGGCCGGCATGTGCCTCGATGAGGTCACCTGGCGACATGCCAGCATGCGCCGCCACATCCACGAGATCGATCCCGAAGTCCTGGCCATAGGCCACAGGAACCTCCCAGAGCTGCCCGGCCGGCCTGACGTCCATCTTGGTTGATGCAAGTCGCAGAACGGCAGCTTCGATTTCGCGGACGTCAGCGGTGAGAGGATCGAAAATGACGGTGGTTGCCCGGTAGGTCGGCACGGTCTCCATAACGCCGGCGAGGCAAAGCTGATTCAAGGCAGCGTCGAACGCGTGGACACGGGACACCAATTCGGCATCGATACGGTTGCCAAACTCGACGGACAAGGCCGTGTCACCCAGATGGCGGATCACCGGACCATTGACCTCGCAATCTTCCTGCATGCCGCGGTTCCTCAATCGGGCGAGGCCATCCCAAGGGCCTCGACGACCCTGCGGGCCACCTCGAGCGCCGTCCGTTCGCGCGCCTCGACGGCGGAGCCACCGACATGCGGGGTCAGGACGACGTTGGGACAATCCAGGATCGGGCTGTCGCCGGGCAATGGCTCGCGGGAGAAGACGTCCAGCCCGGCCGCCGCGATGCGGCCCCCGCGCAGGGCTGCGGCCAGTGCCGCCTCGTCGATCAAGACGCCGCGGGCGGTGTTGATCAGGATGGCGTCCGCGCGCAGCTTCGAAAGCAGCGCCTCGTCCAGGACACGCGTGCGGCCGGGCAGCCCGTGCAGCGAAACGACCTGCGCGGTTGCAAGCAGGTCCTCGAGATTCGAGGCGCGCAGAACCCCGTCGGCGGCGAGGTCTGCGTCGCTGGCATGTTTCGAGTGCACGGTCACGGTCATGCCCAGCCCCTTTGCCAGTGTCGCCAGCCTTCGTGCCACATGACCGTATCCGACGAGACCGAGGCGGCACCCGTGGATCTCTCGCTGCCGGGTGCATTCGCGGAATGACCAGTCGCCGGCACGCACCGCATGATCGGCGGCAGGAACGCGTCGGGCACAGGCAAACATCAGCGCGAGCGCATGTTCAGCAACCGATTGCGCATTCGTTCCGGGTGTGCTGACGACCCTGATGCCGCGCCGTTCGGCTGCAACCTTGTCGATGCGGTCCGTCCCCGTTCCATGGCTTGCGATGATTGCCAGGTTTGGAGCCGCCTTGATGGCCTCGGCGGAGAGTCCGCTGTTGCGCGTGATCACCGCCCTGGCTGTCGACAGGTGGGGCTTGAGGACCTTCAGTTCCGGCGCAGGGGCCACAAAGACCGACAGACCGGCGTCCTGCAGCAGTTCCACGCCACAACGGGCAATGGGCTGCACGATGACGCAGTCGGTCATCTCGGGATGTCCGGCGGGGACAGGCAGAACCGCATGAGTACCTCCGCGCCGACGCTGAAGTCGCCGATGTCCATGTGCTCGTAAGGGTTATGGCTACCGTTCTCGTTGCGAAGAAGCAGCATTCCGGCGGGAACGCCGAGACCTGCAAAGGTGGCGGCGTCATGGCCCGCGCCGCAGGGCATGTCGAGCACAGGCTGCCGCGCCGCATCGGCGGCTTGTCTCAGCCCGGCGATCACGGCCGGGTGCATTCTTGCCGGGGTCGTGGACGTACGCGGGCCGAAATCGAAACTGACGTTTCGGTCACTCTCGATGGCGGCTGCCATCGCCTTCAGCTCGACCGCGAATTCATCCAGCGAGGCGATGGAATTGCTGCGAACATCAAGCGAGAACCGCACAAGGCCCGCGACCTTGGAGAAAGACGCCTCCTCGGGGTCCGTCGCGATCTCCCCGACAGTGACGGTGAGGTCGTTGCCTTGCGCCTGGAACCGGCGCCACAGCCTGTCAAGCTCCGTGACCAGTTCGGAAACGGCGAGCACCGCGTCGCGGCGCACCTCGCGCGGCGTCGTTCCCGAATGTGCATAGGTCCCACGGCAGACCGCACGACGGAAACGCAAGCTGCCCCTTATGTTCGTCACGATCCCGAGCGGCATGTCCTTCAGCGCCAGAACCGGCCCCTGTTCGATATGCGGCTCCAGGAACACCGCCACGTCTTCCGGGGCCAAGTGACCGCCGCCCAGGGCGATATCGTCAACATGCCCGCCCGCCGCCGCGATTGCCTGCCGGAGCGTCACGCCGTCGCCCGCACGCACCACCGTGTCCAGCTCTTGCGCCGTCAGCCTGCCGAAAGCCGCGCGGCTTCCGATGTAAGAGGCCGAAAACCAGGCGCTCTCTTCGGCACGGATCGCCATCACGGTGATCGGCCAGGGCGGCACCCGACCTGCGGCCACCAGCCCTGAAATCACTGACAGCCCCATCAGCACGCCCGCGGCACCGTCGAAATTGCCGCCCTTGGGCACGGAGTCGAGATGCGAGCCGATGACGATCCCCGGCGCAACCGTCTGGCCCGGCAGGGTCATGTACTGGTTGCAGGCCGCGTCGGTTTCGGTCCCGAGCCCCAGCGCCTCGGCCTCCCTGCGGACAATGGCGTGGGCGATCTCCTCGCCTGGCCCGTAGGACATGCGGGTGATCCCGCGCGTGTCCGACGTCTGACGGCGCAATTCGGCGAACAGCCGCTCGGCCAGGGCGATGTCCGGCCGAATGTCCGTGCATTCGAGGGCCAGCGAAGGATCGTTCATCGCCGGCTTAGCCGGGCAATGATGCTGGCCCGAACCTGTTCGAGGTGCAGTGCCATTGCATCGGCAGTCTTCTCGCCATCGCCAAGGCGAAGTGCGGCTATGATGTCCAGGTGCTCACGGCAGGTCACGACCGCACGTTCCGGGAGGGTCTTCAGGTCGAAGATCTGCGTCTTTCGGCGCAGGTTTCGCACGATGGCCGACAGTTGCGCGTTGCCCGCGGAATCCGAGATCAGGTTGTGCAGCGTGTCGTCGATCCAGCGAGTCTGGGACCGGTCCATGCCGCGACCGGTTGCATCCGCCATTTCGATCGCGCCGTGCAGCGAACGCGCCAGTTCATCGAGCGCCGCGTGGTCGACCTTGCCCGCCGCCATGCGGGAGACCGCCGGCTCCAGCAGGGCGCGAACCTCCAGCGCATCGAGAAACTCGTCGACGTCCATCTGCTTGATCTGGACGCCCATCCGCCCCTGACGAACCAGCAGCCCCTCGGCCTCCAGCATCAACAAGGCGTCCCGCACCGGGGTGCGGGACATTCCCAGCATGTCCGCCAGCTGACGTTCGTTCAATTGCTCGCCGGGCCGTGTCCTGCCCGACAAGATCAAGTCGAGGATCTGTTGATACGCCCTAGGGGCAAGCCTCTGGTCTTGCACGTTCAACTCCGTGGACCTTCTGCCTGTCCAGTCCGGGAAGGACTTATCTGGTGGAAAGCTCAAATCTCAAGCCCCTTTGTGGCAGGACGGATCCGTTCCAGGAGAGTTCCTTTCTCGACACCGCGGTGACCCGCCGGAACATGGCACAGGGTCGGAACAGAATTGCCGCATCCTTCATCCGCGTTGGTATTCACATGGTTGACGGATGGTATACCATCCCATAGGCTTTTTTGGAAGGCACGGACGGCGAACAGGGGGGAGCGGACGCAAGACATGTCGACTGAACCGTGCGCAGCCACGCCGTTCCCGCGGGAGGAGCACCTGTCAAGACAGGCGCGCCTGAGATCCGAACTCGGGCGCCGAGGCCTGGACGCCATGCTTGTATTCGCCCAGGAAAGCCTTTTCTGGCTGACCGGCTACGACACCGGAGGCTACGTCTTTTTCCAGTGCGCGGTCATGACTGCGGATGACCGCCCGATCATCCTGCTGACCCGCCGCCCGGACCTCGTTCAGGCGCGTCGAACCAGCACGATCGAGGACATTCGACTCTGGTGGGATGCCGACGACGCCAATCCGGCAATGGACCTGAAGTCCATCCTGGAGGAACTGCACCTGAAGGACGGGCGCATCGGAATCGAGCTGAACACCCACGGCCTGACCGGCTGGAACCTCTGGCGGGTGCAGCATGCCTTGGATGGCTGGTGCACGTTGGTCGATGACGACCACCTGATCCGCCGGCTGCGGCTGATCAAGTCGCCGACGGAAATCGCCTATGCCCGCAAGGCGGCGGAAATCCTCGACCGGTCATTGGAGGCGGTCATCGCGGCCTCTCGCCCGGGAATCCTGGACAGCGAAATCAAGGCGGCCTACCTGACCTCGATCCTGCAGGACGGCGCCGACATGCCGCCCAATCCACCGCTGTTCAATTCGGGGCCGCGTGCCGTTTACGGACGCGGCGTGTCAGGGCCCCGGCGGATCGAGGCGCAGGACCAGATCCTCGTGGAATACCCGGTCGCCTACCGCCGTTACAACGTCAAGACGGAATGGACCATCCTGTTCGGCGACGTGCCGGCGGCGCATCGCAGGATGTACGATGTCGCCCGCGAGACGCTGCACCGGATGACGGAAATCGCGCGCCCCGGAACGACCCTGGGCGAGATATTCGACGTTCATGCCCAAGGGCTCGACGACGGCGGCTACAAGAGGCACCGTTACGGGGCAACAGGCTATTCGGTCGGTTGCACGTTCTCTCCAACCAGCATGGACGTGCCGCCGATGATCTATTCGGGCAATGCAACCGTCTGCGAACCCGGGATGACGCTGTTCTACCACGTAATGATCGGAGACAGCGACACGGGCTACGGGATGGGCGTCGGCCATACCCTCCTGGTGACCGAAGGGGTGCCGGAAGTGCTGACCGGGCTGCCCGACGACCTGACGGTAGTACACTGACGCGACGACAATCGAACCGTCCGGTCCATTGCCGGACAACAACAAGGAGAACGCAAATGTCATTCTACAACGTCCCACGTCGAAGCGCGCTTCTGGTCATGGCGCTGGCGCTCGCGGTGCCGAACCTGGGCGCAGCCCAGGGCGATCCGAAAATGGGGGGCACGCTCAAGATCAGCCATTCCACCCGGATCGCGACGCTGAACGTGCTGTCACTGTCGGGGCCGGCGGAATACCCGGTGATCGACATGGCCTATTCCGGCCTGACGCGGATCGGCCCTGACAGCCAGCCGATGCCCGACCTGGCCGAGAGCTGGGAGGGCAGTGCCGACGCAACCGAGTTCACCTTCCACCTTCGCGAGGGCGTGACCTTTCACGACGGAACGCCGGCGACGGCCTCCGACGTGGTCGCCACCTTCGAGGCGATCCTGGATCCCGACATCCCGGCCTCGGCCGCATCGGTGCTGAACATGATCGACACCGTCGAAGCGGTCGACGACCTGACCGTGAAGTTCAGCCTCAAGACGCCGTTTGCCGACTTCCCGACATCAACCGCGCACGCCAACGCGCGAATCATGTCGGAAGAGGCGCTGGCCGGCGATCATGCGATGCTCGACACCGTCGTGAACGGCACCGGACCCTTCAAGATGGAAAGCTATGACAGCGCCCGGATTACCCGGCTGGTGCGAAACGACGACTACTTCATCGAGGGCAAGCCCTACCTCGACGCCGTCGAGATGCACCTGTTCCCGGACCTGGCTGCGGAAACCACGAACTTCCTGTCTGGCGACATCGACGTGATGCTGCTGGTCCAGCAAGCCGACTACGAACGCATTTCCGGCGCGCCCGGGGTGAATGCGCTGCGGGTGCCCTCGGGTCGCTACGTGAACGTGGTCATGCGCTTCGACCAGGCGCCTTTCGACGATCTCCGCGTGCGCGAGGCACTGGCCTACGCGATTGACCGCCAGCTCCTTGTCGACCTCGTGCTCGAGGGGCTCGGCCGGCCTGCGCATGACAACATCCTGTCACCGGAATTCAAGTTCCGCATCGACACGCCGGAGAAGAGCTACGATCCGGAAAGGGCGAAGGCGCTCCTGGCCGAGGCCGGACATCCCGACGGCCTCAAGCTCGATCTCGTGGCCTCGAACCGTCCGGCGATCCGGGCGCAGGTGGCAATCGCGATCAAGCAGATGGCATTGCCGGCCGGCTTCGACATCAATGTCGAGACCATGCCGCACGACACATACCTCGCCAATGTCTGGCGCAAGGGTGGCTTCTACATGGCCTACTGGGGCATGCAGCCGACCGAAGACGCGACCTTCAACCTGCTCCTCACCTCGAATGCCTCCTACGAGGACACCGGCTGGATGAACGACGAGTTCGACGCGCTGGTGCAGGCGGGTCGCTCGACCACGATCGAGTCGGAGCGGGCGGATGCCTACACGAAAGCCCAGGAACTGATGCTCGCGGAACTGCCGTACATCATCGCGTTCTACGAAGACGTCCTGACGGCCAGCAAGGAGCATGTGCAAGGCTACACGTTGAACCCGATCAACCGGTACTTCTACCTGGAAAGCGTCTGGCTGGACGAGTGACCACGTGACACTAGGTTACCTTGTCCGGCGTCTTCTGGCGGTAATCCTGGTCCTGTTCGTCGTGACGTTCGCGGTCTTCGCGATCACGATGATTCTGCCGGGAAACGCGGCCGTGATGATCCTGGGCGAGTACGGAACGGAAGAGGCCGTGGCTGCGATGGAGCGCAGGCTCGGCCTCGACCGGCCCTGGTACATTCAATATCTCGACTGGATCGGCGGCATCTTGCGCGGCGATCTGGGCCAGTCGCTGCGCCTGTCATTGCCGGTGGCCGACGTGGTTGGCGATGCGTTCTGGAATTCCGCCTCGCTGGCCGTGACGTCCCTGGTGTCGGTCACGGTCATCGCGATCCCGCTGGGCGTGCTGGCGGCCATCAAGCGCGGCACCGTGGCCGATCTCGTCATCGGCATCTTTTCCTACATCGGCGCGTCAATGCCGGAATTCGTGACCGCAACGCTGCTTCTGATCTTCCTTGCGGGACCGGCACTGGGGCTGTTCCCCGCGGGCGGATTCGTCTCCCCGGGCGAGAGCCTGGGAGGCTTCTCGTCGCACGTGGTCCTTCCGGCGGCCACGCTCGGCCTGATACTGACAGCGCATATCTCCCGCCAGGTGCGGTCGGAGATGTCCGAGGTCCTGTCCAGCGACTACATCCGCGCGGCGCGGCTGAAAGGGTTGCGCGAACGCCGCGTGATCCGCCGCCATGCGCTGCCGAACTCGCTGGCCCCCGCCGTGGCGGTGATCTCGCTCGACATCGGGTATCTTCTGGGCGGAATCATCGTGGTTGAGGAGATCTTTGCCTGGCCCGGGCTCGGGCGCCTCCTGATCTACGCGTTGGAGAACCGGGACCTTCCCGTCATCCAGGCCATCACCCTGGTTCTCGCGACGGTCTATGCGCTGTCGAACCTTCTCTCCGACATCGTGATCGCCATCCTCGACCCGCGGGTGCGCTATGCCTAAGGCGTTCCGGACGGCGACCGGCATGACCGGGCTCGGCCTGCTGCTGCTCGTCATGGGGGCGGCAACCCTCGGGCCGTTGCTGGCGCCCTACGACCCGCAGGCCTTCCACCCCGCCACGCGCCTGCAGGGACCGTCGGCAGCACATTGGCTGGGCACCGACCAGTTCGGTCGCGACCTGCTGTCCCGGCTGTTGAACGGCGCGCCGTCGACGGTCTACTTTGGCCTTGGCGCCACGCTCCTGGGGGTGGGCGCGGGCAGCATGATCGGGGTGATCGCGGGCACCGCGGGCGGATGGCTCGACAGCGTCATCATGCGCATCCTGGACGGGTTGCTTGCCGTGCCCGAACTGCTCTTCACGCTGCTCATCGTCACCTTTCTCGGCGGCGGCATGGGACAGGCCATGCTGGCGGTCGCCATCGCCTTCACACCGGGGATGGCGCGAATCGCGCGCAGTTCGGTTCTGTCGATACGGACCCGGGAATACGTGCTCGCCGCAGTCGCGCGCGGCGAGCGCGCGCACTACATCGTCCTGCGCGAGGTCCTGCCCAACGCGGTCGGGCCGATCATCGTCGAGGCAACCATCCGCGTGGCCTTCGCGATCATGATCGGCGCCACGCTGGGCTTTCTCGGTCTGGGCGCTCAGCCGCCCTCGACGGAATGGGGCCTGATGGTCGCCGAAGCGCGGCAGTTCATGTTCCGGAACGCCTGGACCGTGGCCGTGCCCGGCGTCGCGATCGCCATGGCGGCAATGGGGTTCAACCTCTTCGGCGACGCGCTGCGCGACAGCCTCGACCCAAGGCGGAGCCGCTGAGGTGGCGGGCGGCAACGCACGGGGCGCCGACTCGGTCACGCCGGTTCTGGAAGTTTCCGGGTATTCGCTCAGCTACGCGACGCCGTCCGGCCCGGTCCACGCCCTGAAGAACGTCGATCTCCGCGTGACGCACGGCCAGACGCACGGCCTCGTTGGAGAGTCGGGTTCCGGAAAGTCCTCGCTGGCCTGGGCGATCCTGCGATACCTTCCCGAAAACGCGATCGAGAACGACGGGAGGCTGCTTCTGTCGGGGGAAAACCTTCGCGACCGGACGCATCCGCAAATCCTGGAAATCAGGGGGCGGCGGATCAGCATGGTCTTTCAGGACCCCTCCACCTCGCTCAACCCCGCGATGCGCCTGGGGGAGCAGCTCTCGGAAGTCCTGATCCGCCATCGGGGACTGTCGTTGCAGGAAGCCCTGGAGGAAAGCGAGGCCGCGCTGGCCCGGACCGGCATTGCGAAACCCGGGGACATGCTGCGCCGCTATCCGCACGAGGCGTCGGGCGGCGAAAAGCAAAGGGTGGTGATCGCCACCGCCTTTGCCTGCAACCCGGAACTGATCGTGTTCGACGAACCGACCACGGCTCTCGACATCATCACGGCGCAGCAGATACTGGAGCTGTTCAATCAACTGCAGGACGAGACGTCGATTTCGGCGCTCTACATCTCGCATGACCTTGGCCTCGTGTCCCGGGTGGCCGACGTCGTCTCGGTCATCAACTCTGGCGAGATCGTCGAGAGCGGACCGTGCGCCGAGGTCTTCCGAACCCCCCGCAACGACTACACGAAGGCGCTGCTTGACGCCGTCCCCAACCCGAAGCAGTGGCTGGGCGTCAAGGAGCCGCCGTCCGAGGCGCCCGCGTTGATGTCTGCAAAAGGCGTGACCGTCGAATACGGCCGCCAGTCGCTTCTCGGGCAGCTGCTGGCCCCAAAGCCCACGCATCTCGGGGCGCAGGAGGTCAGCATCGAGGTCCGGAAGGGGGAGCTTGTCGGATTGGTCGGGGAATCCGGCTCGGGCAAGTCCACCATGGGCAAGGTCCTGTCCGGCTTGCAGGACTTTGACGGCGTCGTCCGCTTCGGCGACCGGGACTTTGCAAGACTGGCCCAGATCGACCGCGCGTACCGCCGCGCCGTGCAGATCGTCTTCCAGCACCCCGATGCGTCGCTCAATCCGCGGCAGCGCGTGCGGGAAATCCTCTCGCGCCCCCTGAAGCTCTACGACATCGTGCCGCGGGAACAACGTGCGGAGCGCATCGCACGGCTCCTGGAACAGGTGCGCCTGCCGCCCGAGTTCGCAGACCGGCTGCCGCACCAGCTGTCAGGCGGAGAAAAGCAGCGCGTCGCGATCGCCCGGGCATTCGCCGCGGAGCCCGAACTCGTGATCTGTGACGAGATCACCGCCTCCCTGGACGTGTCGGTGCAGGCCTCCGTCGCCGAACTCCTCGTGAGCCTGCAGCGGCAGACCGGCACCGCGTGCCTGTTCATCACCCACGACCTGAACCTCGTCCGGCAGCTTGCGCACCGGATCTGCGTCATGCAGCACGGCAGGCTGATGGACGCGTTCCACCGGGACGACGCCGAAGGGCCGGACCGGAACCCCTATACCCGTGCCTTGCTGAAGGCGGTTCCGCCGCCCGCCAGCCAGGCCGCCTGACAGGGAGGCCGCAACATGACGGACGCTCTTTCGCTTGCCCGCGCCATTGACGAGCAGGCCTGTCTCGACACGCTTTCCGAAATGGTCCGCTACAAGAGCCACTCCGGCACCGACGGCGAGCGCGCACTGGCCGAGCGCATGGTCGAGATCATGTCCGGGATGGGGCTCGATGCCCATTTGCAACCCGTCGAGGGCGACCGTGTCAATGCCATCGGCGTCTGGCGTGGCACGGGTGGCGGCAGGAGCCTCCTGTTCAACGGCCATCTCGACACCAACCCCGTAAGCGAGGGCTGGACAGTCGATCCGTGGGGCGGGCTCGTCGACGACAGGTTCGTCTATGGAATCGGCGTTTCGAACATGAAGGCGGGCGACGCCGCATCGCTCTGCGCGGTGCGTACGCTGATGGAGGGCGGCAAGCGGCTGAAGGGCGACGTCGTCCTCACCTACGTCGTTGGCGAGTTGCAGGGCGGAATCGGTACCTACGCGGCCGTGAAGGCGGGCACGCGCGCGGACCATTTCATCAATTCCGAGCCGACGGACCTGCAGGCGCTGACCATGCATGCCGAAGCGTTCATGTTCACGATCGAGCTGACCGGCGTCACCCGCCACATGTCCAAGCGGGAAGAGGCGGTCGACGCGATCCGCGCCGCCTGCGACCTGCTTCCGCGCCTGACCGAACTGACGTTCTCCGATGCGCCGAGCGACGAGCACCGCGGCATCAACCGGGTGCACGTGGGCACGATCCGCGGCGCACTGGGCCAGGACTTCGAAGAATGGCGACCGCCGCAGGTGGCGGATTTCGTGCGGATGACCGGATCGGGGCGGATCGGGCCCGGGCAGACGCAGGAGAACGCTCTCGGTGACTTCCGCGCGGTTCTGGACGCGCTGAAAAGGGACTGGCCGGGGCTGAAAGCGGAGATTCGGATCGAATCTCCGAGCGGAAACGCCCACATGCCGGCGTTCGAGGTGGCAAGGGACGCCCGGATCGTGACGGCGCTGAACGTCGCCTACGAAGCGATCCGGGGCGAACCGCAGCCGACGGGCGCGATCACGCCGCCGGGATACTACGGGACGGATGCCGGACACCTGTTTGCGCATGGCGGCATGGAAGGCGTCGTCTGCGGACCGGGCGGACGCTACAACACCATGCCGGACGAACGGGTCGACATCCCCGACTACCTCGACATGGTGCGCATCTACCTGATCACCATGTGTGACATCTGCGAGCTGCAGTGACCGGCGGGGCCTTTCGGGAAATCGAGGCGACCACCGCAGGCGGCCGTGCCGTGTCGCTGCGCTTTCCTCAGGAAGAGCATGCCGCCCGCCTGGCGGCCACACGTGCGGCATTGAACGACAGGGGGCTCGATGCGCTTCTCGTCTTCTCGCAGGAGAGCCACTACTACCTCACCGGCTACGACTCGTCCGGCTACGTCTTCTTCCAGGCCGGCGTTATCACTGCCGACGAGCGGCCCACCGTCCTGCTGACCCGGCGCCCGGACCTGCGCCAGGCCGAAACCGCGTCGCTCTACGATGACATTCGCATCTGGCTCAATGCCGAGGAGGCCAACCCGGCGGAGGACTTGCGGGCGATCCTGCAAGAGCTTGGCCTGCGCGGCGCACGTGTCGGCGTCGAGCTTGCGACCTACGGACTGACGGCCGCCAATGGCAGGCTCGTCGAGGCAGCGCTGGGCGGCTACTGCAAACTGGAGGATGCGTCAGGCATCGTGCGCCGCCAACGGCTGGTCAAGTCCGAGGCCGAGCTTGCCATGATGCGCGAGGCCGGACGTCTGGCCGACGCGGCGGTTCTCGCAGCGGTCGAGGCCACAGTGCCGGGCGCCACCGAAAGCGAGCTGAGCGCCGCGGCGCTCGCCGCGATGCTGCGCGGAGGCGACGTTCCCTCGGGCGGCCCGCTGGTCAACACGGGACCGCGCGCGCTCTTCGGGCGCGGCATCAGCGGGCCGCGCCGGATCGATGAAAGCGATCAGGTCTTGATCGAACTGGCCGCATCCTATTGCCGCTATCATGTCTGCGTCGAATCCACCGTGGCGGTGGGAAGACCCGATCCGCGGCAAGCCGGGATGATGACCGTGGCTGCGGATGCGCTCGAGCAGATCAGGGACTCCGCCCGACCCGGCACGGCGCTCGGCATTCTGGACGACATTCACCGCAAGGTGCTGGACGCGGCCGGATTCGCCACTGAACGCTTTGCTGCATGCGGCTACGCGTTGGGCTGCACCTTCAGGCCCACCTGGATGGACGTGCCACCAATGATCTACAGCGGAAATCCGTTGGTCATGGAGCCCGGCATGGTGTTCTTCGTGCACGTCATGATTCCGGACACGCGAACAGGCGTCATGGCGGGGATTGGCCAGACATTCGCGATTCGCGAGGACGGCCCGGTAGAGCCGTTCAGCAACCTGCCCACCGAATTGTTCCGACGGTAAACGCGACTTGGAGAGGGACCGCAATGCCACTGCTTGAATCCGACGCCAAGGGAGTTTTCGTCATTTCGGTGACGCCCTTCGCCGATGACGGCGCGATCGACTTCGAAAGCCTCGACCGCGCCATCGACTTCTACTTCGACAAGGGCGCGGACGGGATCACCATCCTGGGGATGATGGGCGAAGCGCCCAAGCTCACGTTACCCGAATCCCATGAGGTTGCGGCACGCGCGATCTCCCGGGCCGGAGGCAGGCCCGTGATCGTGGGGTGCTCGGCGCCCGGGCTGGCAGCCATCGGCGAGCTTGGAAAGGCCTCGATGGACCTGGGCGCCGCAGCGATCATGGTTGCGCCGCCTGGAACGCTCAGGACGGACAGCCAGATTGTCGGGTACTATCACGACGTCGCGCGGGTCCTGGGCGACGGCGTGCCGATCGTGTTGCAGGACTTCCCGTTGGCCACCAACGTCCATGTCGCGCCAGAGGTCATCGGAAGGATCGTTGCGGAAATACCCGAACTGGTGATGCTCAAGCACGAAGACTGGCCGGGCCTGGCGAAAATCTCCGCAATCCGAATGGCGGAGAGCCGTGGGCAGCGCCGGATTTCCATCTTGTGCGGCAATGGCGGGGTCTTCCTGCCCGAGGAACTGGCGCGCGGCGCCGATGGCGCGATGACCGGATTCGGCTATCCCGAGATGATGGTGACAGTCACCGCGCTGGTGGCACGGGGCGAACTTGACCGGGCCCAGGACCTCTTTGACGCCTATCTGCCGCTGGTTCGCTACGAACAGCAACCCGGGGTCGGACTCGCGGTGCGGAAGCATGTGCTCGCCAAGCGGGGCGTAATCGCGGCGCCGGCAATCCGCCCCCCGGGCAGGGGGCTTTCCGCCGAGGCGATGGCCGAAGTCGACCGACTGGTGTCACGGCAGGCGCGGCGGCTCGACGCCATCGGCAAGTCGGAACTTCACTGACCTGAAAGACGGTTTTGGCCAAGCGTGACTGGGGTTTCGGCCGGATACAGGCTGTCACGCTTATGTAAGCATCCGGGTCCACGCCGAGCAGCCCGAACGCCCTCGCCTGCAGTTCGGTCGGCTCCGTGGCGATCCGGAACAGGCTGTCGGGCCGTCCCGGAAGGGAGGCGTCGTTCAGCGTCAGCGTGCCGAGGTCGTCGAGCAGGGTGCGGAAGCCGTGGACCGGCAGCCCGCCGGGGGTCCGCTTCGTGCCGGCCTTTGCCTTCGCGCTCTCCGAGACCTCGGCCTTCTCGACCGGCGAGCTGCGCCGCGCCCGGGCGCCCTCGCGGTCGTCGTCCTCGAACAGCATCGGCGCGAGGCGCCGGCGCATGTGCCATTCCACGTGGAGCGCGAGCATGCACATGAACACGTGCGCCTTCACGTGGTCGGCCGAGCAGCCGTAGACAGGACGGATGCGCAGGTCGGTCTTCGCGTTCCGGAACGCGCGCTCCACGCCCGCGAGCGACTTGTACGCATCGACCGCGGCCTCCGTCCCCATGGCCTCCGGTCCCAGGCTGGTGCGGATCACGTAGACGCCGTCGAGCCTGGCCTCGGCGGCGATCCGGTCCTCGCGGCGGCGCCAGGCGATGCCGTCGTCGGCGACGTCGACCTCGAGATGCTTGCCCACCTTGCGGCGGTTCACGCCCCGGCCCACACGGCGGTCGATCGCCGCCCGGCCCTTGAGCCGGCCCGAGCGCACCGACGCCGCGATCCTGTGCAGCGCCGCCTCCGTGGCCCTGAGCAGGTCCTCGCGCTTGCTGGCCCGCTCCTCCCGCAGCCTCGGGTTCAGGCAGACCATCAGCCGCTCGCCGGGGAAGTCCGGGCCCGTGACCTCCGCCACGGCGTCGGGCAACTTGTGAGCACGGCGCAAATTTGGACAAGGATGCCATCGTGACATAGGATCTGGCCTTGGCTGCATACGATCGGTGTCCTACGGCAAGATACCCTTCAGACTTGGCGGCGAAAGCTGTGGGAAGACGAAACATGACAAATTCTGGAACGAGGGCGGCATGATTGGTACATGGGGATGATCTTCGGGAGTACTGTAGTCGTCCGGGCTGTACTGTGGTGGCTCTGCCTAACATGCGCTGCGGTGCTTCTTGGAGGGCTCGTTGAAGTGTTGCCCTTTTGGGGGCAGGCGGCGCTTGTCGTTGTTCTGGGTGCTGCCAAAATTTTTTGTATTCTTGCGAAGGGTCAAGAGCTGGAGGACGACGCTCAACGCGAATTCTTCCGCGCGAGGTCTAATTTCCGAGGCACGCCAAGATCTTGGAGCGGGATTTCACACTGCTAAACTGCTCATGAGGGTGAATGGCCTGAAAATGGCAGATGAAATTTGGGACATTTCCAAGGATGCGCCTACTCAGACGAACAAGGGATCGGCCTACGCCGCCTATGCTCGTGCACTTACAAAGTTTGACTGCAGTTTGGATGCCGGCGAGATCCTGAACGAAGCACGTCAAGCCGGGGTGCCGCAAGCGGAGATGAAGGAAGCGATGAACCGCTTCTGTTGTCCCGACGAGGACGATCGCGAACGGCGCTGACGTTTGACTGAAGCCGAGCAAAACTATGCCTGCTTTCCAAAAATCGAGGGTTAAGCTCATTTTCCTTGCTGGATACGTTTTCGGAGATTGCAGCGATGTCTTTTGAAGTTCGCCTACTTGCGCAAGGACGGACGCGTTGCCTATTGGAGTTCTATTCTGCGAACGCGCTTGCCGGGCAACGCATGCCGCCACGTCATGCAACGCGAACGGATGACGGCAAGACATGCGAAGGCCGCGCAAGTCCGGCACGCTGTGCAGGAACATGTTACCCATGACCGGGGCGGAATTACGAACTCCTGCGCACTAAGGGCAGTTTCCGGTCTCGGTGCGGGATTGCGGGCGCGCGAGACAGTCCGTTGGGAACGGCCGCGAGGCTGGCAGCCTGGCCCGATCGGCGAAGAAGGCAAGGAAACGAACGAGACCTGTCCTGCACGACCTCCAATCGCCTGACCCGACGTCGGGCTAGAATCTCTTGCCCAGCCCGGCGGACTTCAGTATCGCGTTTGCGGTGTGCCTGCTCTTGATCTTCACGGGCACGGAGACACTTCTTCGCGTCCCGCTCACCTTGCCCTGCCAAATCTCGTGACTGGCCTTGCTTCCCGATCTGGCCCGCGACCACCCCGCTGACTTCGGGAGTCTCCTGACTTCGCGCCCGTATTCCTTCAAGACCAGCGCGCCTATGCCACCAGCGGAATTTCAACGCTCATTGACCGTGACACCGCAGGCGTCGCTGCCGAAACATATCCCACGTTGATCGCGTACCCGTCATCGGACTCCAGGCCGAGATTGTCCTCGATCAGGTGCGGCGCACATTCCTTGATCGCGTCCATGACGCCGCCAACCGTCTCCGCCTCGACCACCAGGCCCGGGATGTCCGGGCTTGTTGCCACGAAGACGTTCGTTTCCTCACACCTGCGAAGTTCAACGTGAAACGTGCGTGGCATGATTTTTCCTCCCACATTGGGCATGAAGTGACCGTAATTCGCCGCGCAGCCTTCCGCAATGCCTGAACGTTGATGCATTGCTTGCGCGACAGCGTCGACGTACCTGGCCTGCGCAGGTGCAGAGGTCGCGCTGAACGTCCACCGCATCGGCCTGCTGCTGCGCCGTGCGGAACGCCTGAAGAGGAAGCGCCGCCGCGCTGCCTGACGGCGGCCGCTCAAGACCCCGAAGGTCCGGAACCCGCACGGCGCGGGAACGGCGGCCCGTGCGCCGACGCCGGCGAAGGACGCGGAATCCGGCCTCGAAGGCGCGGTCCTCTTGCTAGTTGGCGCTATCAGGGCAAGGTCCGCCTGCGAGACCAGGCGACCGACGTTCAGGCGCGAGCGAAGTCCGCGCTTGAAATCGCCGGGCGAAGGGGTTTTCTGGCGGCCACTATATGTCCGAACGACAGAAAAACCTGTCCGAATGCCATTGCCCCGCGATCGGGGCCGCGCCGCGGACGCGGCCCCGGATTGTTCACTTCTTCACGTTGGTCCAGATCTGGTCATAGACGGCCTGGGTGGCCTCGTCGCAGACCTCGATGAACACCGCTGGCCCTGCCGATGCCGGAGGGTTGGATTCCGGCAGGCTCGCGAGTTCGGGGTCGAGGTACTCGCCCACGCCCGAAAGCCCCGAGCCGTAGCGGGCATAGTTCGACACTGCCGCGATGTTCTCGGGCATCAAGAGGAAGTCCATGAAGGCGATCGCGCTGTCCCGGTTCGGTGCATCCTTCAAGAGCACGACGTTGTCCATCCAGGCCACGTAGCCCTGGGTCGGGAAGGCGTATTTCAGGCTGCCCCTTTCGGCCCGGGCCTTGGCGCCGAAGCCGTCGTAGATCTGGCCCACGGCGGCGTCGCCTGAGACCAGGACCTCCTTCGCGGTGTCCGAATTGAACGACGCCCAGTGAGTCTTGGCGTTCTGCAGCATGTCGTTCATCGCCTTCAACTGCTCGCGGTCGGAACTGCATTGCGGGATGCCCAGGTGCAGCGCCGCCATGGCCAGGACCTCGCCCTGACTGTCGAGCATGTTGATCTTGCCCGAAAGCGCCGCCGGCGGATCGAACAGTATGTCAGTGGTGTCGATGTCACCGTCGTAGACCGCGGTATCCACCATGAAGCTGGTCGAGCCCCACTGGTACGGAATCGAGTGCTTCCAGCCCGGATCAAAGCTGGGATCGGCCCATTCCGGCGCAATGTTGCCCTTGTTCTTCAGTTCGCCATCGCCGACCTCGTCAAGCATCCCCTCGCCGATCATGATCGCGACCATGTAGTCGCCCGGGACCGCCACGTCGTAGGTTCCCATGCCGCCCGCCTTCAGCGAGGCCAGCATCGCCTCGTTGGAATCGTAGGTGTCCATGGTCACCTCGATGCCCGTCTCGGCCGTGAACTTGTCCAGAAGCTCCTGCGGGATGTACTCGAACCAGTGGTAGATGACGAGCTTGCCCTCGGCGCTGGCCGAAGCGGCCCCGAGGGTGAGTGCAACTGCCGTTGCGGCTGTCTTTGCAAAGATGTGCATGTCTTTCTCCTTATGTTGAACTGTCTTTCTTGCTTACGACGTAGCTGATGGTGACCATTGCAATGGACACGACCAGCAGCATCGTCGAGATCGCCATGATGTTCGGCTTGATCCCTTGTTTCACCGACCCGAAAATCGCCGTGGGCAGCGTCTCGACGCCCGCGCCCTTGACGAAATTGGTGATGATGAAATCGTCGAGGCTGACGATGAAGGCCAGAAGAAAGCCGGCGATGATGCCGGGCATCATCATTGGCAGCAGGACTCGCCGGAATGCCTGGGCCTTGGTCGCATAGAGATCCTGTGCGGCCTGTTCAAAGGTGTCCTCGATCCCCTGCATCCGCGCCTGGATCGGAAGATAGGCGAAGGGGATGCAGAACGCGATGTGGGCCACCAGGATGGTCAGGTATCCGCGCGTGAACCCGATGAAGTTGAAGAAGATCAACGTGGCAACCGCCGTCACGATCTCCGGCACCATCAGCGGCAGCGAAATCAGTCCGAGCGACGCCGTGCGCAGGCGAAACCGGCCGCCGCGCACGATTCCCGTTGCCGCGGACGTGGCAATGGCCGTCGACATGGTGGCGGCGATCAGGGCGATCGAGAAGGAATTGACGGCCGCCTGCTTGAACTTGCCCGACTCGGGCCCCCAGAACACGTCCGCGTACCATTGCAGCGAGAGCCCTTCCCAGACGGTGATCGAGCGCGATGCGTTGAACGAGTAGATCGTCACGATGATCAACGGGGAATAGAGCACGACGAGGCAGAGCAGCGTCATGGCCCTGAACCCCGAATAGGTTCGGACATCGCCGCGGGCACTCATGGCGCCGCCTCCCGTTCGGCCCTTGCCTGCTGGCGGGCAAGGAAGACGAGGATGATCAGGACCAGCGTCAGGAGGATCATCGAGGCGGCGGCCCCGAACGGCCAGTTGCCGGCATTGCCCTTGAACTGTTCCTCGATCAGCGAGCCGATCATGAAGTTCCTTGCCCCGCCGAGCAGGTCGGGCGCCAGGAACGCGCCAAGCGACGGCACGAAAACCAGGATGCAGCCCGCGACGATGCCCGGGCGCACGCTGGGGATCACGATCCGTCGCAAGGTCGTCCACTTGTCGGCGTAAAGGTCGGCGGCCGCTTCGCTCAGGGCAAAGTTGTATCGCTCGACGCTGGCGTAGATCGGCAGGACCATGAAGGGCAGGTAGCTGTAGAAGAGGCCGATCTGGACGGCGGCGTTGGTGTTGATGATGCGGACCGGGTCGTCGATGAGCCCGGTCCAGAGCAGGAAGTCGTTCAGCGGACCCTGATCGCGAAGCAGGAACTTCATCGAGACCGTGCGTATCAGCAAGTTCACCCAATAGGGGATCGTGATCAGGAACACCCAGACAGTGCGCGTGTGGGCGGGTCGCGTGGCAATGAAATATGCCGTCGGGAAGCCGATCAGCAGGGCCAGCAAGGTGGCAAGCCCTGCCTGCCAGATCGAGCGCCAGAAGATCAGGATGTAGGTCCATTCGATCTTGGCCGGTTCGTCGCCAAAGAGCCCGCGATCGAAAAAGAACTGGTCATAGGCCGCGAGCGTGAACTCCCAGATGACGCCGCCACGGAACTCCTTTGTCAGGAAGGAATAGACCAGCATCATCGCAACGGGTGCCAGGACGAAGATGGCGAGCCCCGCCCAGGAGGGCAGCAGGAGCCAGTTGCGCACGCTGGCATAGGTGTCGCTGCGGACCGAACCGCCGGCTGCGGCAGCGCCTGCCATCAGTCTTCCAGCATCCTGGCGGCGCCGGCTTCCACGCCGACCGCGACTTCGGTTCCGGGGTCAAAGATCGTGGCGACTCCCGCGGCGGAGTTCTGGGTGCGCACGGTCAGCTCGATGCCGCCCTGAAGCTGGACAACGGTCTGCACGTCGGTGCCGATGAAGACGTTCTCCTTGACGGTGCCCTGCCAGGGGTCGCCGCTTGCCCCGACGAGCGTCACGCGCTCAGGACGGATGGAGAGGTGGACGTCCGCGCCAGGCCGGGCGTTGCCGATGGCATCGCATTCCAGCGTCAGGCCATTGGCAAGGCGGCATGTCGCGACAGTGGAATCAACCTCTTCAACATTGGCTTCAAGAAGATTGGTCTCGCCGATGAAGTCGGCGACAAATCGGTTCACGGGCCGCTCGTAGATGTCGCGCGCCTCCCCGAGCTGTTGAAGGCGTCCCGCCGACATGACCGCGATGCGGTCCGACATGGTCAGGGCCTCTTCCTGGTCATGGGTCACGAACGTGAAGGTGATCCCGGTCTCGCGCTGGATCGACTTCAATTCGGACCGCATGGCCTGCCGCAGCTTCAGGTCCAGCGCGGAAAGCGGCTCGTCCAGCAACAGGACTTTCGGTTCGGGCGCCAGCGCGCGGGCAAGGGCGACGCGCTGTTGCTGGCCGCCGGAGAGCTGCGACGGCTTGCGCGCCGAGAATTGGGCAAGTTGCACCAGCTCCAGCATTTCGCCCGCCTTCCTGCGGGCGGCTTCCTTCGAGCTGCCCCTCATTTCCAGTCCGAACATGACGTTTTGCTCAATTGTCATGTGCGGGAACAGCGCGTAGTTCTGGAACACGGTGTTCACCGGCCTCTGATGCGGCGGCAAGTTCTCGATCTCGTCGCCGAACAGGAAAATCTCGCCCTCCGTCACCTCCTCGAACCCTGCGATCATCCTCAGCAATGTGGTCTTGCCGCAACCCGACGGGCCCAGCAGCGTAAAGAACTCGTTGTCCCGAATCGAGAGCGTGATGGACTGAAGCGCGGTGAAGCTTCCGTAACGCTTCACGGCATTGCGCACATCGATTGCGTTCCGCGATTCCGGCATTCCTCGTCCCTTTGCCCAGCAACACTCGAAGTCTGCCGTTACAGGGAAAACCTAGCAATGGCCAATTCAACGTTGCAGTCCCCCGAAAGGGTCAGGCCATCGATCCGTCACCTCCCGTCAATTTCATGAGAATCCGGTCCATCATCGCGTGGCAGGCAACCATCTGGTCGACGGTCACGAATTCGTCAGGCTTGTGCCCCTGCCCTTCCATCGAGCCCGGGCCGCAAACCACGGTCGGGATGCCCGAGCCATCGAAGAACCCCGCCTCGGTGCCGAAATCGACCTTGATCGTCGTGTTCGTGGCGGCAAGGGAACAGGCCATCCGGGTGACTCTTGCGGTCGGGGACGTTTGCAGGCCCGGATAGGCGACGGTCTGCTCGAGGTCGATTCCCCTCCCGGCCATTGCGCTGATCTTGCCGAGAATGACCTCCGGGTCGTCATCGGGAAGATACCGGACCTCGAATTGCATCTCCGCCCTGTCCGGAACGATGTTCAGCGCCGTGCCGCCCGCCATCTTTCCGACATGAATGGTGGTGTGGGAGATCTCGTAGCCCGAATCGCGCGCACCGAATTCGGCATGCCAGTTCTGAAGCTCGCGCAACCGGCCCATGAAATCGGCGGCAACGTAGAGGGCGTTCTCGAGCTTCGGCGCGAGGGAAGAGTGCCCTGCCTCGCCTCGGGCGATGGCCCTCAACCCGACCTTGCCCTTGTGGCCAATGGCCACCGTCATTTCGGTGGGCTCGCCCACAATGGCCGCGCGCGGCGTGCCCAGGAATTCGGGAAGGGCCCCAATCATGCGCGCGATCCCAAGGCAGCCGACTTCCTCGTCATAGGAGACGGCGAGCTTGAGGGGTTCCTTCAGGTCAGCCTTGCCTGCGCGGTCCGCCAGCGCCAGCATGGAGGCAAGAAAGCCCTTCATGTCCGTCGTGCCGCGGCCATGGAGCCGGTCGTCTTCGCGAGTCAGGCGGAAGGGGTCGCGCGACCAGCCTTGAGCCTCCGTCGGCACGACGTCGGAATGGGCGGACAGCAGGAGGCCGTCACCTGCAGGTCCAAGGCGTGCGTAGAGTCCGGCCTTTTGCCCGGTCGGGTCAGGCAGGCGGCGCAGTGCAAATCCACGGTCCCGCAAATGGGATTCGACATAGTCGATCAGAGCCAGGTTCGAGCTTGCGCTGACAGTGTCGAACGCGATCAGACGATCCAGGATCGCCAGGGTTTCGGCGAGTTCGTCCGCGCGCATCTAGTCCCCGGCCAGCTGTGCAATCTCGCGCCGGAACGGCAGGGCGTCACCGGTGTCCGCGCCGTCCAGCTCCCGGGCATAACGGTGACCTGCATAAGTCGCCCACGCAATGGGCCCGGGCGCTTCGGCATCTCCTATGATCTTGACGGACTTGATGCCTGCATCGGACCAGTCCGCCTCACGCGCCTTCAGGGCGGCGTAGACTTCGTTCCGTTCGATCCGGGACGAGACCATGACCACTGCATCGCACGCAAGGTTGCAGGTCTCGCCCGTGAAGGCGCAATCCGAGATGACGTGTGATCCGGTTATCTGGACGACGCCCCGGTTCAGCACGATCTCCACGCCCATTTCCGCGAGGCGGCGGTGGATCTCGTGCTGTTCCAGCGTGTTCCGGGTCCAGTCCGACAATGCCGCCGATGGCGTGACGATCGTGACCCCGCAGCCTTGGCCCTGCAGGAGTTCGGCCAGGACGCCGCCCATGTAGTAGTGGTCGTCGTCATAGATCACGACCCGTCCCTCAGGCAGCTTGCCGTCCATCAGGTCGTCAGGCGTGTAGATCGGCATGGTGTCATCGGTTGGAAAGGGCACGACGTGCTGCCGTGCGACACCGTCCCGGCGCCAGCGGGACCCCGTCGCGACGCAGACGTGCTCGAATTCGAATTCCAGGATGTTGTCAGCATCCAGCGCACTGTCGAAATAGATCTCGACATTGGGCTTCTGCCCGATCTGGTGCTCGCGGTAGTCGGCCACGCGGCCCCATGCCGAAAGCCCGGGCAGCTTCCGTTCCCTGGCCACGCGCCCGCCCAGTGTGGTTCCCGCCTCGGCCAGGGCCACGTCGTAGCCGCGTTCGGCCAGGGCGCGCGTCGCTTCCAGCCCGGCGGGCCCGGCGCCCACGACCAGCACGTTCGCGCTTGGACCCTTCGCATTCATGATCTCGGGATGCCAGCCCTTGCGCCATTCCTCCATGAACGTGGGGTTCTGGGTGCAGCGGCTCAGCGCCATTGTCATGTCGCCCGTGATGCAGATGTTGCAACCGATGCATTCGCGGATGTCCTCGATCCGACCCTCGTCGATCTTTCGGGGAATGAAGGGGTCGGCAATGGAGGGGCGGGCGCAGCCGATGAAATCAAGCGTCCCGGACTTGACCATGCGCACCATGACGTCGGGCGAGGTGAAGCGCCCGACGCCGACGATGGGCTTCTCGGTCAGCTCGTGGATGCCCCTGACCAGTTCCTCCTGCGCGGCCTCCTCCTTGAACCGGCTGGGACCCGAGCAGTCGTCCCAGGTGCCATGGGCCAGGTCCCAGAGATCCGGCAGGTTCCGGTTCATGTCGACGAACTCGCGGACCTCGGCGTTGGAAAAGCCCAGATCACCGATGGTTTCATCCAGCGAGACGCGCAGCGTGATTCCCATGGTGTCCCCGACCGCATCGCGAATGTCGGCGACGACCTCGTTCACGAAGCGCGAGCGGTTCTCCAGGCTGCCACCGTATTCGTCGCTGCGATGGTTGGTCGCCCGGCTGAGAAAATGCTGGAAGATGCCGAAGCCGTGCGCACCATAAAGGCAGATCAGGTCGAAGCCGGCGCGCCTGGACCTGCTGGCCGCGTTCACGAACCAGCGGCGCAGGTCCTTGATCTCCGACTTGTCCAGCGCGCGCGCCTGCAGCGGGTCGTTGGTAAAGGTCCGGACCGGCTGCGCCGAGACCGCCAAGGGAACCTCGCGAGTATAGAAATTGGGTCCGTTCACGCCGGAATAGGCCAGCTGAATGCCAGCCAGCGCACCGTGTTCCTTCATCTTGCCCGCCATCCTGGCGAGCATGGGCACGTCCTTTTCGTCCCAGAGGCGCAGCTCGATGAAAGGCGTGATCTCGCTCGTGTGATGCATTTCGCATTGCTCGGTGAAGATCACGCCCCAGCCGCCCTCGGCCTTGATCCCGCGCATGGCGGCCGCGGCGGACGGGTCCCGGTATCCGCCGCCGTTGCAATGGGGGACCTGGTAGAACCTGTTCGGAGCGGTGACCGGGCCAATGGCCAAGGGATCGAACAGGATGTCGTATCTGGTGTCGCGCATCGCTCGCCTCTGTTCGCGGAACTGAGGGCGAGTGTCGCGCGGAATTTCCTCAGTTGGCAAGGGCCGGGTCATTCGTCGCCCGGCACTCCGTAGGAAGGGGCATCACGCGGGTCGAGCGCACGGATGACATAGGCTTCCAGTTGAGGCCTGTAGACATCCCATGCGTGAGCGACGGCCTCGACCGGGCAATCCTCTGTCCAGTCGCAGCGAAGGTCCGCCACGGGCCAGGGGACCTGATCGCAGATCTGAAGACCCGCCGAATGCACCGGCCCCGCCTCGCCGCCAGCCTTCAGTCCGGCCCGCAGGGCCGCGATCAACCTGTCGCCGAGGTGGCCCGAACTTCTCTCGAACCCCTCGACGATGGCTGCCGGCACGCCGTCGTTGGCCAGGAGGTTCCCCGCCGACATGACATCCGTCCCCGCGGCCTCGGTCCAGGTGCCAAGGGACCTTGGCCCGGAGTGGATGGCTGTCTGTCCGGCCCTGTCGATTGCCAACACCTGTCGGAACTCGATGAAATCAGCCTTGATGCGGACGTTCACGATGGCCTCGGCCGCACTCATCCCGCCATCCATGAGGTCGAGCGCCAGGACCCCCAGCCGCGGGTCCGTGACGTTCTGGCTGGCGACCGCTCCCACGCCCGCGCGCGTGTAGGAACACCGGGCGGCAACGGCAGGGGACGATGAACAGATCGCCACGCCGAACATTCCGGTTTCCGCGCAGCGGGCGACGAGGGAAAAGGTCATGGGCTCAATCCGGTATGACGGCGGTTGCGTCGATCTCGACAAGCCATTCGGGTCGCGCAAGGGCCTGGACGACCAGACCGGTCGAGACCGGATGAACGCCCTTGATGTGTTCGCCCATGGCCCGATAGACCGCCTCGCGATGGCGCACGTCGGTGATGTAGACGACGACCTTCACGAGGTGCTCCATGCGGCCGCCCGCTTCCTCGATGAGCTGGCGGATGTTCTGCATGACCTTGTGGGTCTGCTCGGCGGGATCGTGGCTCTCGACGCTCTTCGCGTCGTCCAGGTTCTGCGGACATTGGCCACGCATCCAAAGGGTCGTGCCGCCGCGCGTCGCAACCGCCTGGCAAAGGTCGTTGTCAAGGTTCTGTTCCGGGTAGGTGTCGCCCGTGTTGAACTTGCGAATGCGGGTATGGGTCATTCCCGAGTTCCTGTCTTGCGCTTCACGTGTTCCGGAGTCTCGCTGTCTCCGGCCCAACGTCAATCATCGTTGTGGACAATCTTCGCCGTTCCGACGTAGTCGCCGTATTTCCGCTGGATGAAAATGTGGTCCGCGATGTGCTTCGCGTCATGCCAGACGCCGTAGATGAACGACGAGCCACGGCGAGTCAGCCATGGCAGGCCCAGAAAGTAGACGCCGGGTTCCGGCGCCACGCCCCGAACGTGCCTGGGCCTTCCGTCCTCGTCGAAGACGTCCAGCTTCAACCAGCTGAAATCAGGCCTGTAGCCCGTCGCCCATATGATCGTTGAGACGTCGGCTTCGGCCAGGTTCAGCCGCTCTGCGGGATTGGCCACGCATTCCGGATCATCCAACAGGTCACGCGCGGACGGCTCTTCCGGAAATTCGAGCCCGTTCGCCGCGAGATAGGCGTCGCACTGGTCAAGAAACGACAGGTAGTACTCGTCCCCGGCCGCAATGTTCCTCGCAAGGTCTCCGGCAAAGTGCATGGTGCCATCCGAGAATCCCTCGGTTCTTCCAACCAGCGTCATGCCGCCGCGCGCGAGGTCGCGGAAATCGATCGTGCGGCCTCCGTATGCGCCGCTCACCGATATCGAGATATGTTCCTTTCCGGGCGGAACGCGCTCGTCATCCCACATGCCAAGGACGCCCATCCACCAGACATAGTCCCTGTTTCGGTACCGCCGCGGCAGCCGGTCGTGGGGTCCGATGGAAAGAAACACGTCTCGCCCGGCCCGCAGCAATTCGTCCGCAATCTGCACGCCAGACGACCCGGCGCCAACAACCAGGACGGCACCATCAGCAACCTGATCCGGGTTCCTGTAATCCAGGGAGTGCATTTGGGCGACCGGCGCATCCTCCGGCACAAACTGCGGGCGGACTGGCTCCTGGAATGGGCCCGTCGCGGCGACAATCGCGTGGGCGTCGTATGCGCCGTCCGAAGTCTCGACGCGGAATCCCGATTGGCCCGGCAAGCGTTCAACCAACGTCACCTCGACGCCGCATCGCACGGGCGCATTTATCCTTGTCGCATAGTCAACAAAGTAGTCGGCGACCTGCTCCTTTGGAACGAAGGCGTCTTGATCAATGCCCGAGAACTCGTGACCGGGAAACCGGTCGTGCCATGCGGGTCCGTTTGCGACCAGCGAATCCCATCGGCCCGTTCGCCAGCGTTCCGCGATCCGGTGCCGCTCGAACACGATGTGAGGAATGTCACACTTCGCGAGATGCTCGCTCATCGCGATGCCGGCCTGCCCACCGCCGATCACGGCGACATCAACGCCTTGACTCGTCACCTGCCTGACCTCCCGTCCGCATTGCAGTCCGAATGCTCCTCTCCGGAATACCTGTTGATGCAACGCTCTTCCACCGAATTGCCCGACTTTCGCTGTCCTGGGTGTCGAGGATTTCGCCATGCCGCCAAAGTTGTGCCCATCCTGGCTCGCGCCATGCCGTGGCCGGCACCCTCGCAAGCCCGGATCACCCTGTTCCATGCGAAACGCCATGGCGCCTCGGACCGCCTCGTCCACCAGGTGCCGCACCAGTCAATCGAGCACCCGCTCCCTGTCCGTCGATACCGGCACCTGCCGCGCCATCCTGGCATAGTCGCCGGTCGTGGCCTTCCGATGCAGTTGCTTCAATGCACCTACCGGGTCGTCGGCGTGGTGGTCGATTCGCAATGTGAGGGGCGGCCGGTCAGCATGCAGCACGAGCAGGGCGGCCGACAACAGGCCGCGGTAGTCCCCTCCTGCATCACGGGCCGCAAGGAGAGATGCCAGCAATCGATCCCCGAACGCGAGATCCGACCGGACGAACCCGTCCACCAAGGCCGGCAAAACGTCATTCCCCTTCAGCATGTTGCCGGAAGCAATGCCACCGGTGAACTCAATGCTCCCCTTCGCGTCCCTGTTTTCGGAACCTGTGAAGGCGGCGGCATCGCCATTTGCGTCGAGCGCCGAGAGCTGCCTGTGTTCGCGTCCCCGGTCTCTTGACGTCACGATCCCTACTGCACGACTGGCATCCGATCCGTCGCGCATGCAACGCAGCACGTCCTCACCCCAAAAGGTCGAGGGCGCCGCTCCCTGGCTGGCCGACATTCCCGCCGCGAGATCGCCGCGCAACACCCAGCCGCCAACGCAAAGACTGCCGGTCGCCGCTGCGCCACCAATTGCCCCTGTTTCAGGATCACGCGCGAGAATCGAAAAGGTCATGCCTCACCAAAGCAATTTTCCGGAAATTATCATGATAAATTGACATTTGCAATTTATCATGATAATTATCGCGGCGGAAACCCAACAGGGAGAACTCAGATGAAGTTCAAGTCTTGGACCCGCAGGGGTCTGTTCCTCGCCGCCGCAGGCGCGGTTGCCCTAATCCCCGGACTGTCGGACCGTGCCATGGCTCAAACGCCTCCGGGCGTGCTGATTGTCGGCCAGGTCGCCGAGCCGAAATCGCTTGATCCGGCTGCGGTCACGGCAGTCAACGACTTCCGGATCCTCGTGAACATCTACGAAGGCCTGACCCGTTACAAGTCCGGCACGCTCGAGGTCGAGCCGGCGCTGGCGACCGGATGGGACATCAGCGAAGACGGCACCGAATACACCTTCACCCTGCGGGACGGCGTAAGCTTCCACGATGGCACACCCTTCAACGCCGCGGCGGTGAAATTCAATTTCGACCGGATGCTGGACGAGAATCATCCCCACCACGACACCGGCCCGTTCCCCTTGAGCTTCTTCTTTGGAGCCGTGGAGGCAACCGAGGTCGTCGACGAAATGACCGTCAAGTTCACGCTGAACGCGCCATATGCACCGTTCCTGTCGAACCTGGCCTATCCGACCGGACTGATTGTCTCGCCGGCCGCGGTTGAGGTGCATCGCATGGACTATGGCCGCAATCCCGTTGGCACCGGGCCGTTCCGGTTTGCCGAATGGCGCTCGAACGAGGCAGTGGTGGTCGAGCGAAATGATGCCTACTGGGCGGAGGCAGCCGGCACACAGGCCGTCGTCTTCCGCCCGATCACCGACTCCAACACCCGTGTGGCCGAGATGCTGGCCGGCGGCATCGACTTGATGGTTGAAGTGCCGCCCACCTCCCTGGAGCAGTTCTCTGGCGAAGGATTCTCGATTGTTGAGCAGGCCGGACCGCATGTCTGGTTCCTGATCCTGAACGCCAAGGAAGGCCCGTTTGCCGACAAGCGCGTGCGTCAGGCGGCCAACTACGCGATCAACAAGGAAGCGATCGTGAACGATGTGCTGGAAGGCACCGCGACCGTGGCCGCGGGCCCGACCCCGCCCGCGTTTGCCTGGGCCTACAACGCGGAACTCGAACCGTATCCCTACGATCCCGGGAAAGCGAGGGCGTTGATTGCCGAAGCGGGCGCCGACGGGGCGGAATTGACCTTCTATGTCACCGAAGGCGGTTCAGGCATGCTGGATCCGGTTCCGATGGGGACCGCCATCCAGGCCGACCTGCAAGCCGTGGGCTTTGATGTCAAGATCGAGACCTACGAGTGGAACACGTTTCTGGGCGAAGTGAATCCGGGACTGGAAGGCAAGGCCGACATGGCCGAAATGGCCTGGATGACGAACGACCCGGACACGCTGCCATACCTGGCGTTGCGCTCCGAAGCATGGCCTGACAAGGGCGGCTTCAATTCGGGATACTATGCCAACGCCAAGGTCGACGAATTGCTTGAGGCCGCCCGCACGGCGACCGACCAGGACGAACGCGCACGGCTCTACCGCGAAATGCAGGCCGTCGTGCAGGAAGACGCGCCCTGGGTCTTTGTCGCCAACTGGAAGCAGAACGCGGTGACCAGCGATCGGGTCGAGAATTTCGGACTTGAGCCGTCGTTCCTGTTGCACCTCCAGGGCGTCGTCAAGAACTGACACGATCATGGCGCCCGGCGGGGAGTCGCTCCGCCGGGCGCGGAATTTTCAAGACTTGCCGGCGCGTCTATCCTGAAGAAACTTGTCCCAGGGGAGCTTCAGATGGGCAGCTACATCCTGAAACGGCTGGTCTCGGCGATTCCGGTGCTGTTCGGCATCACCGTCATCGTCTTCCTGATCATGTCGCTGGTCCCCGGCGATCCCGCGACAGCGATCCTCGGCTCCTACGCCACGCCCGAGAATGTCGAGAAACTGAACCGGGACCTCGGCCTGGACAAGCCCATGGTCCAGCGGTACTTCATCTGGCTCGGGAACATGCTGACCGGAGATTTCGGGCGATCCTTCTCGCTCAACCGTCCCGTCATCGACGAGGTGCTGGAACGGTTCAACGCGACGATGATCCTTGCCGGGACAAGTTTCGTGCTTTGCTCGGCCCTGGGCATTCTTGCCGGGGTCGCCTCGGCCGCCCGCCAATTCGGCCTGGCCGACAAGGCCATCACCTTCGTGGTGCTGATCGGCATCTCGGTGCCATCCTTCTTCTTGGGCATGATGATGATCCTTCTCTTCGCGGTGAACCTGCGGTGGCTTCCGGTCAGCGGCATGTACGCGATCTATGGCGGCGGGGACCTGCCCGACCTGATCCGCCACCTGATCATGCCGGCCCTGGCGCTCGCCGCCGTTGCGACCGGCGTGATCGCGCGGCTCAGCCGCTCCGCCATGCTTGAGGTGCTGCGACAGGACTACATTCGCACCGCGCGTGCCAACGGCGTGGAAGAAAGACGTGTGATCATGGGTCATGCCCTGCGGGTCGCAATGGTGTCGATCTTGCCCGTGCTGGGCATTCAGGCAGGCTTTGTCGTCTCCGGCGCAGTCTATATCGAGATCGTCTTTCAATGGCCCGGCGTGGGGCGCATGCTGGTCGATGCAATCCTGACCCGCGACCTTCTTGTGGTTCAGGGAGGCGTTGTCTTCGTTGCCGCCTGCTACGTGCTGTTCAACATCGCGGTGGACGTGGCCCAGTGCCTGCTGGACCCGAGGATCAAGACGTGAGCGCCTTTCTCACGCTGTTGTTCCGCAACCGGCTGGCCGCCATGGGCGCAGGTGTCATCGCGGCGATCCTGCTGCTGGTCCTGACCACGCCCTTCCTGCCCCTGCACGATCCGGACGTGACCGCCACCGCCGACCGGTTCATGCGGCCGTTTGCCGAAGGCCATCCGCTGGGGACCGACCATCTTGGCCGCGACCTTCTGAGCCGTCTTCTGCACGGCACACGCCTGTCCCTTGCCGTTGGCGTCGCTGCCGCGCTGATCGCGGCCGTCATCGGCTCGTCCATCGGGATGGTTGCCGGGTATTTCGGCGGGCGCACCGACAATGTAGTCATGCGCGGCGTCGACATGTTGATGGCCTTTCCGTACATCCTGCTTGCGCTGGCCATTGTCGCCGCCCTCGGTCCTGGCCTGATGAACGCGCTGATCGCCGTGGCCGCCGTCAACGTTCCCTTCTTTGCCCGCAACATCCGCGGCGTCACGGTCGGGCTGGCCGGTCGCGAATTCATTGACGCAGCACGGCTTGCGGGCATGGGCCATGCCCGCATCATCCTGACCGAGCTGTTGCCGAACGTCCTGCCCGTCATCGTCATCGCCATGTCCACCACCGTCGGCTGGATGATCCTTGAAACCGCCGGCCTTTCGTTCCTCGGTCTCGGCAGCCAGCCGCCGCAGGCCGATCTCGGCTCCATGCTGGGCGAGGCGCGGTCGGCGATGATCTCGCATCCCCATACTTCGGTTGTGCCGGGGCTCATGATTTTCCTGATTGTCATGTCGATCAACCTTCTGGGCGACGGCGTGCGCGATGCGCTTGATCCGCGCCTGCGCTCGGGTGCGCTGTCCCGCCCGCGCGCCACGACGCTGGTCAGGCGGCAAGGCGACATTCCGCCGGCCACCGACGACCTCTTGGCGATTCAGGACCTGCGTACAGAGTTCCACATCGGCAAGCGCAACTATCGCGCCGTGGGCGGCGTGTCGCTTGCGGTCAGGCCCGGCGAGTGCCTGGGCATCATTGGCGAGTCCGGGTCGGGCAAATCGGTCACCGCGCTGTCGGTGATGGGGCTGGTTGCGTCTCCTCCCGGCGTGATCAGCGGCGGCGCGGTGCGCTTTCTTGGGGAGGACCTGATCGGCGCGCCCTATGAGACGCTCCGCCAGAAACGTGGCGACCGGGTCGCCTATGTCTTCCAGGATCCGCTTTCCACCCTGCACCCTCTCTATCGCGTGGGGCGGCAACTGGCCGAGACGATCCGGTCGCATCACGTCCTGTCGAAAGCGGAAGCGCGCGCGCGGGCCATCCAGCTGTTGAATGACGTGCGAATCCCGAACGCGGAGCGCCGCGTCGACGACTACCCCCATGAAATGTCCGGCGGCATGCGCCAGCGCGTTGGCATCGCCATGGCGCTCGCCAACGAACCGGACGTCATCATCGCGGATGAACCAACCACGGCGCTGGACGTGACGGTGCAGGCACAGATCCTGTGCCTCCTGGACGACCTGCGCCGCGAACGGGGACTGGCGATAATCTTCATCACCCATGACTTCGGTGTCGTCGCACAACTATGCGACCGGGTCGCGGTCATGTATGCGGGTGGAATCGTGGAAGAAGGGCCGACGCAGGTCGTGCTGGACACGCCTGCACATCCCTACACCAAGCGCCTGATCGCCTGCGTGCCCGAACCGGGCGGCGGCCGCCGCGAACTGGCCGCGATCCCGGGCTTGCCGCCGGTGCTGGACGACCTGCCGCCCGGCTGCGCCTTCGCGCCCCGCTGCTACAAGGCCGAAGAGAGCTGCCGGAAAGGCGAGGTTCCGCTGCAGGGTCCGGCCCTCCACGCCGTCAGGTGCCTCTTCCCCGAGAGGGCGCATTGATGCCTGCGCTCAAGGTTGAGCATCTGGCCAAGACCTTCCCGCTGAAAAGGCCGCTTTTCGGCGCAGCCCCGCCCGGCGCACGCGCGGTGCGGCCCATGTCGTTTCAGGTGGAAGCCGGCGAAACCCTTGGCGTCGTGGGCGAGTCCGGCTGCGGCAAGTCAACCCTCGCGCGAATGCTGGTCGGGTTGCTCGAGCCGACCGAGGGCACGATCGAAATCGAGGGCGAGGCGCTCGGCAGCGCCGGCCCGGCAGAATTCGGCAAGCTGATCCAGTACGTCTTCCAGGATCCGCAAGGCAGCCTGAACCCGCGCAAGACGATCCGGCAGGTGATGGAAGCGCCCCTCAGGCTGCTTCACGGCATGGCGAAACCCGATCGCGACAGGCGCATCGCCGAGATCTTCGCATCCGTGAACCTTCGCGAAGAGTATCTTGACCGCTACCCCCATGAATTCTCGGGCGGGCAAGCGCAGAGAATCGCCATTGCCCGGGCGCTGGCCGCGAGCCCCCGGATCATCGTGTTGGACGAACCGGTTTCGGCCCTGGATGTCTCCGTTCAGGCGCAGGTCCTGAATCTGTTGGCGGATCTCAAGACAAGGCTTGGCCTCACCTATCTGTTCATAACACACGATCTGGCGGTGGTCGAAGCCGTCAGCGACCGGGTCGTCGTCCTGTATTTCGGGGCAGTGGTCGAGATCGGCAGGGCCGAGCGCGTCTTTGCAAGTCCCCGCCATCCCTATACAAGCCTGCTGGCCAAGAGTGCGCCGGTCGTGGGCCGGTCGCTGGCAGCACCCGAGCAGAAGGGAACCGAACTTCCCGATCCGCTGAACCCGCCGCCAGGCTGTGCATTTGCCGGGCGATGTCCACGCGCGACTGACCTTTGCCGAGCAAGGGAACCGGAGCTGAAACAGATGGGAGAAGACCAGCTTGCCGCCTGTCACCACCCGCTCGAACACTGAACCCAGGCTGAGCCGCCCGGTCCAGGTCGCCGAGTCGATCAAGGACTGGGTGGTCGCCGAGGGCCTGAAGGCCGGTGACCGCCTGCCTGGCGAGGCGGACTTGATCGTGCGCTTCGGCATGGCCAAGGGCACTATTCGCGAGGCGATGCGCATCCTGGAAGCCCAGGGCCTGATCAAGACGCGGACCGGCCCCGGCGGCGGCAGCTTCGTCCATGAAGTCAGCCGCGAGCGGGCCAAGGCGCTTCTCGGGAACTACTTCTTTTTCAAGAACCTGACCATCGGCGACATCTATCAGCTCCGGCTGACGCTGGAGCCGGAACTGGCCGCCTCGCTGGCGGGCAACCTGCCCGAGGATGTGCTGCAATTGCTTGAGAGGAACATTGCGCAATATTCCCGCCCAGCTCGCGATCTTGAAGAGGAGCGCGCCCAGCACGTGGCCTCGCTCAGGTTCCATGCCATCCTCGCGGAACAGGCCAGGAATCCGCTGCTTGGGTTTGTCATTGACTTCATGGTGAAGCTTCTCTCCGACCTGACCGTCTATCGCCGCCTCTATTCGCCGCCGAACATCGAACTTTGGCAGCAAGGCCACGACCACCAGAAAGCGCTTGTCAAGGCCCTGCGCGACGGCGATGCAGACTGTGCCCGCGCGATCATGACCGATCATATGGAAACGGCATGGAAGCTCATGCGCCAGCAGGAAGTCGAAGTGCAAAACCGCTTCATTTCGGAGTGAACAACAAGGCGGGGCCGCATCGCACCTCTGCCTCGCCAGCCCGAAACCGGTTTCCGGGAAACCTGCACCGCAGGCCCGCGCCCTGAAAGCGGGCTTGTCGAGGCTGAACCGATGCTCACCGCCCTCCGGAGAGGAATGACCGCCGGGCCCTTCGTCCTTGCGGTGCTGGCGGCAGTTCAGGGCGTGCAGGGCTTCTTGGCCGGGACTGATCCATGCCGCCTTGATGGGGGCAGAGGCACCGGCCTTCGTGCTCGCCATAACCCAGACATGCGTGGCCAACGTGGTCTTCATCCTTGCCTCGTCGCCAGTCTTCGCCGCCGTCTTCAGCCGCATCTTCCTCGATGTGAAGCATCCGTGCGGATCCTTCGGTCAGGGCCATGTCACGACAGCACCTGGCATGGCGCCCGGATTGCCCGAAGTCGCCCGGAGCGACCTCGCCTGGCGAGACGACGTCGGATCATGCAGGTGCAGCGAACGGCAATCGTGTTCGCACGCCACATGTTGACCAGGCCGATTGCTGCGCCGCAGACGAATGGCGCCGCACAGTCGCGTGAACGATCCTGGTCATGTCTTGCCAGGATCGAATCGTGACCATAGCGTGTCAGTCAGGGGACCGAGGAGAATTCCGGGCGACAAGAACGCCGTTGCCGGGGAAACTTCAGTTCGCACCTTGTTTCGCTCCGCGCCGCAAGGGCGTGGTCCACTGTGGACGGCAACCTCCAAAGGGAAAGAACTCTTCATGAAGCCCAAGCCAAAGTTCTTCGCGGTCATGCTTCTGGGCATGACCGTCACTGCTGGTTCGGCCCATGCTGCCGGAACTCACCCTGTCACCGGCGAAGCGCTGGCCGAGCACCAGGTTTTCACGTACCGCGTCCTTGATGAACACAGCTCGGTCGATCCCCAGATCGTCGAGGATGTCTCTGGCTCCGACATTGTCCGCGACCTGTTCGAGGGGTTGATGAACCAGGATGCGCAAGGCCGCCTCGTTCCTGGCGTCGCCACTGGCTACTCCGTCAGCGACGACAGGCTCACCTACACCTTCACCCTTCGCGACGATGCCAAATGGTCGAATGGCGACCCGGTCGTGGCGGGCGATTTCGTCTATGCCTGGAGACGGGCCGTGAACCCGGAACTGGCCTCGCCGTATTCCTGGTTCATGGAACTGATGTCGATCGTTAACGCCGCCCGGATCATCGCGGGCGACGTGCCCGTGGACGAGCTTGGTGTGTCCGCCCAAGACGACGGGACGCTCGTCGTCAGCCTCGCGCAGCCGCTTCCCTACTTTCCGCAGATGGTCACGCATGCCACCACGTTCCCGGTCAACCCTGCCGTTGTCGAGGCTCATGGCGCAGATTGGACAAATCCGGAAAACATCGTCTCGAACGGCGCCTACGTGTTGACCGAGCACATCCCGAACGAACGCTCGGTCCGCGAGAGGAATCCGATGTACTGGGATGCCGAAAACGTCATCCTCGAGAAGACCGTGGCCCTTGTCATCAACGACGAGAACACCGCCCTGACACGCTGGCTCGCGGGCGAACTCGACCGGACAGAGGTGCCCGCCGGCCAGTTTCCGCGGCTGCGCAAGGAACATCCGGACGAGGCGATCAGCTTCCCGCGACTCTGCAATTACTACTATACGTTCAACCTTTCCGAGTCGGGGCCGGAAGCATTCAAGGACGTGCGCGTGCGCAAGGCGCTGGGGCTGGCGGTGGACCGCAGGATCATCACGGAGAACATCCTCGCCGGCGGTCAGATCGAGGCCTTCACCTTCACGCCGGCCGCCACCGCGAACTTCGAGGTGCCAGATGTCGAGATCGCATCGATGAGCCAGTCCGAGCGCGACGCAAGAGCAAGATCGCTGCTGGCGGAAGCAGGATACGGCCCGGACAATCCACTGAAGTTCGAAATGATTTACAACACCTCCGAGTCACACAAGAGAATCGCCGTGGCGATGAGCCAGATGTGGAAACAGAAACTCGGGGTCGAGACGACACTGGCGAACAAGGAATGGAAAACATTCCTCGAAGTCCGAGCCAACCAGGACTTCGAGCTCGCCCGCGGTGCATGGTGCGGGGATTACAACGAAGCGTCGACCTTCCTCGATCTTCTGACCTCGCCCTCGGGCTACAACGACGGGAAGTACTCCAACGCCATGGTCGACGACCTGATGACCTCGGCCAAAACCGCCAACGACACCCAGGCAATCTACGCCAAGGTCGAGCAGGTGATTGCCGACGAGGTTCCCATCATCCCGATCTATCACTACGCCGGGGTCTACATGCTGGACAGCGACGTGGGCGGCTGGCCGATCAACAACATCGAACAGAACTGGTACTCGAAAGATCTGTACAAGATCGCGGATTGACCGGATGCCATCCGGCCTGCGCCCATTCAGCGAGCGCCGGATAACGACCAGGGTTCAGGCATGACCGCCTATATCGTCCGACGCGTGCTCGTGGCGGTGCCGACGCTGGTCATCCTGATCTTCGCGTGCTTTTTCCTCATGCAGGTTGCCCCCGGCGGCCCCTTCACCTCGGAAAGGCCCCTGCCGCCGCAGGTCCTGGCGAACATCGAGGCGCGCTACGGGCTTGACCAGCCGCTCTGGAAGCAAATGTGGGACTATCTCGTCGGCATAGTCACGCGCTTCGATTTCGGGCCGTCGTTCGCCTACAGGGACCGGGACGTGAATGACATCATCGCCCAGGGGTTTCCGGTGACCCTGACCTACGGGCTGATCTCGTTCGCCGTCGCAACGTTCGCGGGAATGGGCATCGGCGTTGCCGCAGCGGTCCGGCACAACACCTGGCTCGACTACATCGCGGTCGGGGCGACGTTCTCGGCCCAGGCGCTGCCGAACTTCGTGATGGCCCCGATCCTCGTCATCGTCTTCACCTGGCAACTCGGCTGGCTGCCGGGCGGCGGCTGGAACGGCGGTCAGTGGCAATACTTGGTCATGCCGGTAATCGCGCTGTCGACGTCTTACGTGGCGTCGATCACACGGATCACGCGGTCGTCGATGCTTGAAACGCTCAATTCGGACTTCATCCGCACCGCCCGCGCGAAGGGGTTGCCGGAGCACAGGGTGATCTGGCGTCACGCGATGAAACCGGCGATGCTGCCGGTGGTCAGCTACCTCGGGCCGACATTTGTTGCGATGATCACCGGTTCGGTCGTGATCGACGTCTATTTTTCCACCGGCGGGATTGGGCGGGCCTATGTCGACTCGGCATTGAACCGCGACTACGCGGTGATGCTCGGTGTCACGATCCTCTATGGCGGGCTGACCGTGCTTTTCAACCTTCTGGTGGACGTCGCCTATGCCTGGCTCGATCCGAAGATACGGTACTGAGATGGTCCATCGCACCGAGCAGTCCGAACGGATCATCGAAGCGCTCGCCGAAGGCGAGGCGATCCGCGGCCGGTCGTTGTGGGAAGACGCCAGGCGGCGGTTCTTCCGGAACAATGCTGCGGTCGGGGCGCTCATCTGCCTCGGCCTCGTGTTGCTCTTCACCGTCGTCGGTCCGCTCTTCTCCCAGTGGTCGATCGAGGAGATCGACTGGGCGCGCATGGGCGACATCGCGACCGAAGGCCATCCGTCCGTCGAAAGCGGGCATTACTTCGGTCTCGACGGGCTTGGCCGCGACCTTTACGCCCGGACGATCCAGGCGACCCGCACGTCGCTGATCGTCGGCGTGATCGGGGCCTTTGTCGCGGTGGTGATAGGTACGCTCTATGGCGCATTCGCGGGCTTTGTCGGCGGCTGGGTGGACAACGTCATGATGCGCGCGGTCGATGTCCTCATCTCGATTCCATACATGTTCATCATCATCCTTCTGATGGTGATGTTCGAGCGATCCTTCTTCATGCTATTTGTAGGGATAGGGATTGTCTCTTGGCTCGACATGTCCCGGATCGTGCGGGGCCAGACGCTCAGCCTGAAAAACCGCGAATTCGTCGAGGCCGCGACCACCGCCGGAGTCGGTCGGTTCACCATCATCCTGCGGCACATCATACCGAACCTCCTGGGCATCGTCGTGGTCTACGCAACGCTGCTGGTTCCGTTGATGATTCTCGTGGAATCCTTCATCTCGTTCCTCGGACTCGGCGTGCAGGAACCCAACACGTCGCTTGGCGCATTGATCTCCGAAGGGGCCGGGACGGTGCTCTACGGCACGCCCTGGCAGATCGCATGTCCGATATTCTTCTTCCTCGTCACGATCATCTCGCTCTTCTTCGTGGGCGACGGGCTTCGTGACGCCCTTGACCCCAAGGACCGCGGATGAGTGTCATCGAAGTCACGAACCTTTCGGTCTCCTTCGACACGCAGGACGGTGCCGTGGAGGCGGTCAAGGATGTCAGCTTTCACATTGATCGCGGCGAATGCCTCGGGATCGTCGGCGAGTCGGGGGCTGGGAAGAGCCAGACTTTCCTCGCCGCCATGGGGCTTCTGGCCAACAACGGACGCACGAGCGGGTCGGTCCGGTTTGGCGGGCGTGAGCTTCTGGGCCTCACGCCAAAGGAGGCGAACCGGGTGCGCGGCGCCGAACTGGCGATGATCTTCCAGGATCCGCTGACCGCCCTGACCCCGCATCTGACGGTTGCGCAGCAAATGGCCGAAGTGTTGTCGACGCACCGCGGAACAAGGGGGGCGGACGCCGAGCGCATCTGCCTCGAATGGCTCGAACGGGTGCAGATCGCGGAGGCAAAGCGACGGCTTCGGCAGTATCCGCATGAGCTGTCTGGCGGGATGCGTCAGCGGGTAATGATCGCGATGGCGATGCTCTGCTCGCCAAAACTCCTCATCGCTGACGAACCGACCACCGCCCTCGACGCAACTGTGCAGGCGGAAATCCTCGACCTCATGGCAAGGCTCCAGGCGGAAGAGAATACCGCAATCGCGCTCATAACCCATGACATGGGTGTGGTGGCGCGGATGTGCGACCGCGTGGAAGTGATGCGGCTGGGGGCCTTTGTCGAATCCGGGAATGTCGAGGACATCTTCCACGCACCGCAACACGACCACACCAAGATGCTTCTCGATTCGATGCCCAGACTTGATCAGGCAAAGCCGCAAGCTTCGCCGGAGGTCATGTCGACGGGCGCGATCCTGAAGGTCCGCGACTTGAAGGTGAACTTTCCCATCAAGCTCGACCGCGGGCTGTTCGGACGCGCAGCAATTCTCCGCGCCGTGGATGGGGTCAGCTTCGATCTTGCCCCGGGCGAGACACTCGGCATCGTCGGTGAATCGGGGGGCGGCAAATCGACACTGGCTCGCGCAGTACTGCGACTCCTGCCGGAAACCCACGGGTCGGTCACTTGGCTCGGCAAGGAGCTTACTATGCTGGAGGGGAAAGCTCTCACCAAGGAACGGCGAAACCTTCAGATTGTCTTCCAGGACCCTTTGGCAAGCCTCAATCCCCGAATGACGATCTCCGCGTCCATCGCAGAACCCCTGCGGACGTTCCAACCCACGCTGACGTCCCGTGAGCGCAAGATCAAGGTTGCCGAAATGATGGAACGTGTGGGACTCGACCAACGGATGATCAACCGCTACCCACACGAACTGTCGGGTGGTCAAAACCAGCGAGTCGGGATCGCGCGGGCAATGATCAATCGCCCAAAGCTCGTGATCTGCGATGAGGCGGTCTCCGCCCTCGATGTCTCGATCCAGTCCCAGATCATCGAGCTGCTGAAAGAGCTTCAGGCCGACATGGGCCTTTCCATGCTCTTCATCAGTCACGATCTCTCGGTGGTGCGCGACATCTCCCATCGGATCATGGTGCTCTACCTCGGTCAGGTCGTCGAACTCGCCGGACGCGACGCGCTATACTCGGCGCCCGAGCACCCTTATACACGTATGCTCATCTCCGCTGCGCCGATTCCGGACCCCCGGGTTGAGAGGACACGGAACCGAATCCGGATTCCCGGAGAGCTGTCCTCGCCGCTCGAACCGGCAGCCGCCCTCCGGTTTCTGCCATCCAGACGCGGGCAGCCTGACTACAGACCAAGGCTTCAGGAAGTCAGGCCGGGCCACTGGGTGGCAGAGCACGATACGCTGGAGGCGATCCTCGCTGCCAGGGCAAGCTCTGGAATGCCCCGCGCAGCAGTGGACTGAGGCACTTGCCGAACGGACCTCCGTGGCGCCATCCAAAATGCAAACGCTGCGGACCGCACGCTTCCGGGCCGAAGTGCCGGATTCCGGTCTCGGACACCATTTATGGCCAAACTGGGAACCAACCGCGGCGGCGCCCGGTTTCTCGACTTTCCCGACGGGCAGACGCGCCTCAACGAGGCAAGGGTGGCCGAGGCGACTCGCTGGGACGGGCTTCGGGGGATCGTAACATGGGGCTGCGACCAGGACCATCCGCGCGTCCCGGCCATCCAGGGATGCAGGCCGCCGGAGATCGTGGCCTGCTTCCACGCGAACAGGCGCGACCTGAGGATCCGACCGGTCTCTCGCTGGAAGGAGCGCCGGGTTCAGGCGCACATTGCCTTCCGCTTCATGGCACTTTGCTGCCTTCAGCACATGCGCCACCATTTGGCAGTCCAAGAGCACCGGATGAGCCCGGACCGGATCCCGCAGATGCAGGGCGGGCTGCAAGTCTGGGCTGGACATGCGACTGCGGGCACGCCCGGCACTGGATCAGGAGCGGCCGCTGCCGGCACGGCTGAAGGCCGTTTCTGCGGAGTTCGGTCCGCAGCGTCCGAAGCTGGAGATCGGCGCAGCAAGAGGCCCAGAATCGATCAAGAGTCCCTTTGGCATTCCTTGCCATGCACAAACTTGCAAGCTTGCCCGGGACGACAAATTACCAGCCGGTCAATTCACGTCCTTCTTGCAATCCCGTGGGAACTGCGGAGGCGTAACAGGGACATAAGGAAATCGCCCGCGTTGCTTTGTCGCGGTCGTGCTTGGGTCGGTGCCGCCGCGGACATAGACCTTCCCGGGGTCATAGTCGGGGCCGAAGTCCCAGCTCGGAAACCGCCCGTGCTTCATGGCGTCTTGGACATAGAGACGTTTGCGTTGCGACGCACGGATGCGGTCTTGAAGGTCCGCCTCGTCCCAGCGGTCCATCATGGCCACGAACATGCGGTCGATCTGATCCTGATGTTCCGGGACCTTGGCCAGGTTGGTCAGTTCGAGGGGATCCTCCGCCACGTCGAAGAACATCTTGGGATCGGTGGACGTGTAGACCAGCTTCTTTGTCCCCTCGATCATGATGAACGCCGGGCCATGGAGGCTCTCGCCAGTGGATTCGACAAGGACCTGGTCGTCGGGTCCGCATCGCTCGGGCCGGTCAAACAGGCTTTGGCCATCGCGCGGTGCGACGAAATCGTCGAAGGTTCCGCCGCTGGCAATGTCGGTAAGGGTGGGCAGCAGGTCGACCAGCGATGCCAGAGCCTCTTCCCGGTGACCCGCCTTGACGCCGGGGCCGTGCATGATCATCGGCACACGCAGCGAAGCCTCGTAGGGGTTGAACTTGAACCACATGCCGCGCTCGCCCAGCATCTCGCCGTGGTCCGAGGTCAGGAAGACGTAGGTGTTATGAAGCTGCCCGATACCTTCCAGCGTTTCGATCAACCCGCCGACCAATTCGTCGATGTGCGTGACCATCGCGAAGTAGGCGCGGCGCGCGTTGTAAAGCTGTTCGGGGGTGATCTCGAATTCGTCCTGACGGATCGTCATGAAATAGCGCTGCGACCAGGGATCCCTATCCTCGTAGGGAATGTAGGGCACTTCGGGTTCCGGTATGTCGCGGCCTTCGTACATGTCCCAGTACTTTCGGCCTGCGACGAAGGGGTTGTGCGGTTGGGTGAACGAGACGTGCAGCATGAACGGTCGATCGTCCGTTGACCTTGCGTGGTCATACAGCTCTTGCCGCGCAGCGATGAACACCTCTTCGTCGTAATCGAGTTGCAGGTTCCGCTGGCAATGGCCTGCCTCGACAACGCTCAGAAGGCTCATCACCGAGGGCGCATAGGCCTCATCCGTCCTGTCCCAATCCATGGTCCAGGCGAAGTCCGACGGGTAGATGTCGGTGGTCAGGCGTTCCTCGAACCCGTGCAGCTGGTCCGGTCCGACAAAGTGCATCTTGCCCGACAGCGTGGTCTTGTAACCAAGGGTTCGCAGGTAGTGGGCATAGGTCGGCTCGGACGGCAAGAACTCGGCCCCGTTGTCAAAGACTCCAATGTCCGACGGCAGGCGCCCGGTCATCATCGAGGCGCGCGAGGGCCCGCAGACCGGGTTGTTGCAGTAGCTGTTGGCAAAGGTCGTCCCGTCTTCGGCCATCTTGTCGATGTTCGGCGTGATCGCGTAGGGCTTGCCATAGGCAGACAGGCAAAGCGCGGTCATCTGGTCCGCCTGGATGACGAGGATGTTGGGGCGTGTCATGGGTTTCCCTGCACATGGATATCCGCCCGGACGCCGGCCCGGGCGGACTTGTGAGTGATGAACTATCCGCCGGTGCGGGCAACGAACTCCTCGATGCCGGGCACGCCGATCTCGCGGTAGTACTTCAGCGCACCGGGATGCAACGGGGCACCAAAGCCGTTCAGCACGGTGTCCTTGGAGACGCGGCCAAAGGCCGGGTGCACGCCAGCAAGATCGTCGAGACTCTCGAAGATCGCCTTGGTCATCTCGTAGACGCGCTCCTCGGATACATCGGCCAGGACGACCAGCCCGTTTGCAAGGCCGTAGGTAGGCGTGTCAGCCGCCACGTCCTCGTAGGTGCCGCCCGGGATCGAGAGGCGGAAGTAGGGCGGGTACCTGGCGTTGAGGTCGGCGAAGAATTCGTCCGAAATCGAGATCAGCTTCACGTCACGCTGCGCGGCCAGCTTGATGACCGGCGGCAGCGGAAACGACCCGTTCCAGAGGGCGGCGTCGATGTTGCCGTCGCCAAGCATGTCGACCATGTCGGCAAGACGAACCCGAAAGGCCTCGAAATCCTCGCCCGCGACCATGCCCATCAACGCGTTTGCGTCCAGCATCGACACGCCGCCCGGCTGGCCCATGCCGACCCGCTTGCCCTTCAGGTCCTCGACCGAATTGATGGGGCCACCTTCCAGCGTGATGATATGCATGCCGACCGGTGCGATCGACATCCAGGACAGGATCCTGCCGGGTTCGCTGCCCTCGTAGGGGCCGGTTGCCGCCCATGCTTCGTAGGACGACAGCGACGTTGCCATCGAGGCTTCCAGCTCGCCGGCCTGCAACAGGTTGATGTTGGCCACGTAGCCCTTGGTTTCTTCCGCCGTGACCTCGATGCCTTCGACGTTCTTGTTGATCACGTCGGCGATGCCCGCGGACCATGTGTAGGCCGTGCACCCGACCGGGCAGGATCCGATTGAGAAGAAGTCGGCGGCCTGAGCCGCGACCGGGGCGACGAGTGTCGCCGCCGCAATCAGCGTGGTTCTAAGCGTGAGTTTCATTGGAGATCTCCCTCTTGGTTGATGTGATCGGTTCCGAACCGGTTTCCGTTGCGGTCGTTTCGTGTGGTGTGCCCCTGCGCAGGTTCCAGGTGATCAGTGCCGCCGCCATCAGCACCGCCAGGGCGTCAAACCGCCAGTCCGAGCTCAGGAAGAGCGCTGCTGCCAGCGCGAATCCGAGTCGCTCGATGACACTCAGGCGGTAGGCAAAAAAGCCCATCATCGCCACGCTGGCCGCGACGCCTCCGGCGATGGCGGTGGCGGTGACGAAGGACAGGACGACCCTTGCCCAGGTGACGTCGATCGCCAGAAGGGCTGGGTCGTAGACAAAGAAGTACGGAACCACGAAGGCGGCCATGCCGAACTGGCAGGCCAGGACCGCGATCTTCAGGGGGTTGCCGTGCGAGATCGAGGCCGCCGCGTAGGCCGCAAGCGCAACTGGCGGCGTTATCGAGGACAGCATCGCCGAATAGAGCACAAACAGATGCGCCGCCAGAAGCCCGACTCCCAGGTCGACGAGGGCTGGCGCGACCAGCGTGGCCACCAGGATGTAGGCCGCCGCAGTCGGCAGGCCCATCCCGAGAATCAGGCACGTGAGCATGGTCAGCACCAGTGCGACGTGCAATTGACCGCCTGACAGGAGCACGACGAGGGTCGAGAACTTCAGCCCGATGCCCGTCAACGTGATGATCCCGATGATCACCCCTGCCGCGGCACAAGCCAAGGCAACAGGGATGACCGCATTGGCCGCCGCAATCGCGGTCTCGACCATCCGGCGTGGTGTCTGAGCCGAGGCGCGGCTGAAGAAGCTGACGATCACCGAAGTGGCCACCGCCCAGAACGACGACAGCATGATCGAATAGCCGTTCAGCAGCATGCCGACGAACACCGGCAGGGGCGCCAAAAGATAGGACCGTTTCGCGATGGATCCCCAGTCCACTACGGAATCGGCGTCACGCAGGAGGGCGATGTTTCGTTTCACCGCCTCGAAATGCACCATCGCCAACAGCACGGCATAGAAGATCACTGCAGGCAGGAAGGCTGCCTTGGCAATTGTCAGGTAGGACGTTGAAGTGAACTCCGCCATGATGAAGGCCGCGGCGCCCATCACCGGAGGCATCAACTGCCCGCCGGTCGAGGCGACCGCCTCGATGGCCCCGGCGGCTTCCTTGCGATAGCCGCTCTTGCGCATGAGCGGAATCGAGATCGGACCCGTGGTCAGCACATTCGCGACGGCGGTGCCGGAAATCATGCCCATCAGGCTGGAACCAACGACGGCCGCCTTCGCAGGTCCACCACGCAGGCGGCCCGTCAGCCCTGTGGCGAAGTCCATCAGCACCTGCCCGGCACCAGTCTTCTCGAGGAGAGCACCCAAGACCACGACGCCGGTGACGAAGGTGGCACTGACGCCGAGTGGCGTCCCGAAGATGCCACCACCGCCAAGATAAAGCTGCGCGGTGACCCGTTTCAGGGAATAGCCCCGATGCGCCAAGCCATCGGGCAAAAAGGCGCCGAACAGGCCGTAGCCAAGGAAAATCGACGCCAGGATCACGATGGGCCAGCCGACCGTCCGGCGGCACGCATCGAACAGGACCGCCATCAGAATGACGGCAAAGAGAATCTCGAGGTCGGTGATCTCGCCCCATCGGTCATTGATGGCGTCAAAGTTCACAATGTGATGCCCGGTCACGATGACGCCTGCAGCGAGGACAACAAGAATCCAGAGCCTCTGCAGGGTCAGCGAGAAGCCCACCGGCCCTTCCTTTTCCATGGAGGCCCGAAACGCGACAACATAGACCAGCGCAATGACAAGTAGCAGGTGACCGCTGCGCTGCAAGCCATCGGGGAAAACGCCGAAATAGGCGGTGTAGAGCGTCAGGCTGACCAGCAACACGGACAGAATGCCGATGATCCAGCCAAATACCCGGTCTGGCAGGACGTTATGCATTGGCCGCCACCTTGACATTGCCGGAAGCGCTGTTGTTCAGGCGCTCGTAGTCAAGCCGATCAGAGTAGCAGAACGTGTGCAATGCCAGCAGAGACGCTGCGTCGGCAGGTGAAACCACGCCCTTCACCAGTCGAAACCCGCTGTCGGGCCCATAGCCGAAGGAGGCGGTCAGCCCTTGCTCGGCACCTTTGAAATAGGCGTCTTTCGACCCCAGCGTGCCGCTGAGGATGATCAACTCGGGCGCGAGAATTTTGGCCAGTGGGTCCAGCGCTTCGGCCAGATGCAGCCCGGCTTCGTGAAGGTGGTCGGCGTTCGAATCGTCATCGACCGCTGCCAGAAGCGACCTGGCATAGACTGGCAGTTGCGAGCAATCGAACGTGTCGTGATCCAGCATTCCCAGCTTGGCGAGCAGGCCGAAACCCGTGGCGGACAGATTGAGGCAATCGTTCCGCCCGCAGGTGCAGCGAAGCGACCGCTTCTTCAAGCGGAAATGGCCAATGCGACCTGCATCACCGGACGCGCCGCGCACCACCCGACCGTCGGAGACGGCACCGACGCCCGCAAAGGTCGCGACATGAGCCAGTGCGAATTCAGAGACATCGCGCGCCGCGCCGAACCGCATCTCCGACAGGGCAAGCGCGTTGGCGATGTTCTCGATTTCCACCGGCAGGCCGGTGTTCCCGCGCACCTCCTCCCAGAACTGGCCACCGTCGTTTCCCCACCCGAAGTATTCAGACCGGACGATCTCGTTCCGGTCGGGTGACGTATTGGCTGACAGGGCCACGCCAACGCCGGCGATGCGGTCAATGTCGATTCCGGTCTCCCTGATCAGGGCGCACAGCGCGCCGGAATAGAGTCTTGCGGTTTCAGCGGCGTCTTCGAAGGACGTGTTGTCGACTTCCTGACGGGCAATTGTCTGGCCGTTTGCGTCGCAGATCGACACCTCGGAAAAATAGGCCGACACGGTAATGCCTGCTGCAAAGACGCCCTGGGGAATGATCCGCAACCCAATGCGCGGCCGACCAATTCTGCGTTGCTTGCCGGTGTCCGCCACGGGCGGGTCAAACTCTTCGATGATCTCGGCGACAAGCAAATCCCGCGCGATCCGTGTCAAGGCCATTTCGGAAAATCCGAAGCGCCGGACCAAATCGGCACGGGACACGCCCGGTTCTGCCTGGATGCGGCTTAGCATAAGTCCTCGATGCGTGCGGCGAAGGCTGGCCGGGGTCGCGCTTGAGGAACTTTTACTAACCATCTGTTAGTTTGTAATGGCATTGCCTCGATTCTGTCAAACGCTACCCGCTCAACAGGAATCCTCATGTTTCCGGAAGAGGGCCAGAGTTCAGGACCTGCCCGCATTGCGTTCACTCTCGGAAAGATATGCAGGCAGCGGCAAGGATCCGTCGATGATCGAGGCCACGTCCCCTTGAGAAATGGCAGGAAAATGTGGTGGGATCGGATCGATCCTGGGCAACCGACGGTCCGCCTTGGTTCCGTCCACGCCACCGGATCCGCGTCGCACATAGCGCGTCTCGTCGCCCTTGCGCGCCACGTAGTCCCAATCACCGGGATCGCCGGGCGTTGCCTTCAGGAACAGCCGTTCGGCCTGGCTGGCGCGGACCTGCCGGTCGATCTCTTGCGGGTCCCACCCGTCCAAGAGAATGGACTTGAGTCGCGCGAGCGTGTCCTCGCAGGTCGGATCGCCCGCAAGGTTCCGCAATTCGTCGCGGTCTGCCTCAAGATCGAACAACAGGTCGGGGTGACCGTGAGTATAGATCAGCTTGAACCGACCCTGCCGGACCATGCGGTGCGGAACGCATGGCCCGATGCCATAGTAGTCGGAAATCACCAGATCGCGGGTCGTGCCTCCCGTCAGCGCAGGCTCAAGGCTCTCACCGTCGCAAGGCAGCACCACCTCGCCACCCCCGATGCCGACCAGCGTCGGCAGCAGGTCGACCAACGAGACGCACTCCTTCACGCGTCGCGGCGCATATCGCTGCGGTGCCGAAATCATCAACGGAACCCGCGCCGACCATTCATAGAAGCTTTGCTTGAACCACATTCCACGCTCGCCCAGCATCTCGCCGTGGTCGGCGCAGAAAATGATGACGGTATTGTCGGTCTGACCGCTGGCTTCCAGTGCGCCGAGGATTTCGCCCACCTTGTCGTCGATGAATGAGATCATGGCGTAATAGCCGTGCCGCGCACGACGCAGGTCATCCTCGGTCACTCGATGCCTGTGCCGCCCATGTGCAAAGAACAGTGCCCGAGACGCATAGTCGAGATCGTCGAAGGGCAAAGCACCGACTCTTGGCATGTTGATCTTGTCGGGGTCGTAGCGGTCCCAGTACCGTTGATCAGCGACAAACGGTGTGTGCGGGCTGGTGAATGACGCGACTTGAAACCACGGACCCGCGTCAGCGGCACGCCGCGCGAGATCATATATCGTCTGAACGGTGGAATGGGCGACCTCTTCGTCAAAGTCCTCTTGCAACGTCCGTGCCGCAGGTCCGGCTTCGACGACACCATTCAATCCCGTGGCTGAGGGAACGAAGGCCGGGCCCGCATGCCAGTCGGCCACCCATTCAAATCCCGACGGATACACATCCGTCACCGTGCGTTCGTTGAATCCGTGCAGTTGATCCGGGCCGATGAAGTGCATCTTTCCCGACAGGACGGTGTGATAGTCAAGGTGGCGTAGATGATGTGCCAGCGTCGGCTGACTGGTGGCCAGTTCGCAGGCGTTGTCCCAGACCTTGATTGCGGGGGTCAGCCGCCCCGACATCATCGATGCGCGCGACGGCACGCAAACCGGATAGTTGCAGTAGGCATTGTCAAATGTCACGCTTGCCGCCGCCAACCGGTCGAGGTTCGGCGTCTTGCAATCCGGGTTGCCGTGGCATGACAACGCCTGCGGGGCCAGTTGGTCGGCCATGATCATCAGGATGTTCGGTTGATCGGTCATCAATGCGCCCTCACACGCTGGCCCGGCGTTCTGCCGGGCGCTGGTTGGCATGGAACGGGATGGTCACGGAACCGTTCGACTCGCCGGCGCCCACTGTGCCGTCCATGATGCCGCAGGCGGCAAGTGGGTCTCCGGGACGTTGCCCGTCTTGAGGCGCAGCAGGCCGCTTTCGCCTTCGGCAACAAGGCGCCCTGCAAGGCGGGTGCGTTCGGCATGGAGGCAGGACGACGCGCTGAAGGCGATGTCGTCGACGAAACCCGCGGCCTCCGCCACCGTGTCTTGGGCGACCGCCGACAGGGTCCGGGCCGGAGACCTCTTCGCGCACGACGTGATCATCCAGTGCGCTGCCAGACGTCTCACCGCAAGTTGCGACGAATTCGTCCGGTGCGGCAACGTTGCGAATTTCAGTTGGCATGGGTGCTTTCCAAACTGTTCGAATGTCTTGTGGCCGAGACCTCGGCGCGGATCATTGCGGCTGCCTTTTCGGCGATCATGTAGGTGGGCGCGTTGGTGTTGGCCGAAGTGATCCTTGGCATGACGGAGGCATCGACGACGCGCAGACCGTCCACGCCGTTCACCCGCAACTCGGGGTCCACGACGGCGCGCGTGTCCGATCCCATGCGGCAGGTGCCAACCAGATGATAGACCGTTCCCGCCATTTGGCGCACGGCACGAAGCACTTCCGCGTCGCTCTGATGCTCGGCACCCGGAACGATCTCGCGCCGCCACCGCTGGCGGAATTCGGGCCGCCCATAGAGCTCGCGCACCAGGCGGATGCCCTCGACGACAACCTTCTGGTCCTTCTCGCTTGAAAGATAATTCGTGCGAATGCGCGGATCAGCGAATGGATCGGTCGTCGCGATCTGGACCGAACCGCGGCTTTCCGGGTGGCACTGCCAGAACGAGGTTGTGAAGCCGGAGTAGCGATGCAAGGGCAATCCCGGCTTGTCGACCGACAGCGGCATGACGAACAATTGCAGATCCGGGCGCCCCCTTGAGGCGTATCTTGTGCAGGCAGCCCCGCCAACCTGGCCTGCGCCCACCGTCAGGGGTCCGCGCGCTTGCAGCAGCCACTCCAGACTCATTTTGGCCAAGGCGAATGGGTTTCGCATGTGATCGTTCAGCGATGCACCACGTTCGCCCATCTCCACGATCGTGCGCATCTGCAAATGGTCTTGCAGGTTCTCGCCAACCTCTGATGCATCCTGGCGCACAAAAATGCCGTGTTCGCGCAAGAGCCCGGCTGGCCCGATCCCGGACAATTGCAACAGCTGCGGTGACTGGACAGACCCGCCACAAAGGATCACTTCGCAGTCGGCGTGGACCACGGTTGCGGCACCGTCCTTGACATACCGCACGCCCACGGCGCGTGACTTGTCAAAGATGATCGACGTCACATGGGCACTTGTCTCCAGCGCAAGATTCGGCCGCTGCAGGGCCGGGTGGAGAAAGGCGGTTGCCGCACTGTCGCGCCATCGCCCGCGCAGGGTCAGTTGGTATGTTCCCACGCCATGAGCACTTTCACCATTGAAGTCGTCGTTGCGTGGCAGCCCATGCGCCAAGGCCGCCTGCAGCCAGTCGTTGCAGGCTGGATTGTCATTGCGCAGGTCTGAGACCTGCAAGGGGCCGTGCGCACCTCGAAACTGCGACGGCGGCCCGGCATAGGTCTCTACCGCCCTGAAATGCGGCAACACGTCCTGGAACGACCACCCGTCCGCTCCGAGAGCCTCCCAATCATCGAAGTCCGCGTGCTGTCCCCGGATATAGATCAACCCGTTGATCGAGCTTGACCCGCCAACAACCCGCCCGCGCGGACAATCCGCCTGTCGCCCAGCGATTCCAGGATCGGGGTCGCCAAGATACAGGTGCGAAACACGCTTGTCGTAGATCGACTTGTAATATCCGACAGGAAGCTTCAGCCAGAATCCTCGGTCTGCCCCACCACCTTCAAGGACAAGAATGCGCGCTGTTTCATCTTCGGACAAACGGGCGGCAAGCGTCGATCCCGCCGTTCCCGATCCGACGATGATGTAATCAAAGCCAGTCACGCAGCCCATCCGCAAAAGTTCTATCTATAGGACTAATCGGATGGCGCTGGTCACGCAAGAAAAATTCTATATATAGGTTTTTAGAATTTTTCGGACGACCGCGCACATGACTAATGCACTTCGGCAAAGCCGATCTCCGCTCTACCTCCAGATCGCCGAGATTCTGCGACAGAACCTCGGCCGGGGCGTCTGGACACCGGGTGAACTTTTGCCAACGATTTCCGAGCTTTCGGCGGAGTACTCAGTCGCCAAGATCACGGTGCGGCAAGCTGTGAAAATCCTGGAAGAAGAAGGACTGCTGGTCTCGCGACGTGGACGCGGAACGACGGTCTTGCCGCCGCCACCGGCACGGGATCGGTTACATCTGGGCACGCGACTATCCACGCTTGTCGACCTTTATCGCGGGGACAAGCCCGCGCTTGACCTACTGGAGGATCGCGACGCCGAAGTGCCGGGCGACCCGTTGATTGGCGAGCTATCGGACAACGGCTATCATCTCTTGCGCCGCACCCATACGCGCGACGGCGAAACCTATTGCGTCATCTCGATCTACTTCGACAAGGACCTGTTCGCCCGCCACGAAGCCGAATTCAGAACCCAGCTTGCCTTGCCTGTGCTTGTCGATTCCGACGATATCGACGTGGCGCGGGCCCGCCAGTCACTGACGATTGGAAAGTGCGGCTACGAATTGGCCGTCTTGCTGAAACTTGCTGTTGGCGACCCGGTGGTCGAGGTCCGGCGTGTCATCTGCGATCGCCATGATCGGGTGCTCTACTTTGCGGACGTCACCTACCGAAGCGACTTTGTCCGCCTTGAGATGGACCTCCTCGCATGATCGACATTGCCCGCATTCAGGCTTGGGCCTTCCGCTGTCCCACAAAGGAACCGGTCGCCACATCCTTCGGCGTAATGCATGATCGACCGGCGGTGCTGGTCCGGATCGAAGACCGTGACGGTGCATTCGGCTGGGGAGAGATCTGGGCAAACTGGCCCGCCGCCGGGGCCGAGCATCGCGTGCGCCTTCTCGAAATGGACTTGGCACATCTGGTCCTTGATACCAGGGCGGCGTCACCAGCGGAGTTCTTCCACAAGCTTGACGCCCGGTCTCGGATTCGTGCCGTGCAATGCGGTGAAGCGGGACCGTTCGCCCAAGTGATCGCCGGACTCGACATCGCGCTTTGGGACATGGCCGCACGCCGCAGGGACCTTCCGCTCCGACGCCTGATCCGCGCTGCCGCGCCGGACAGCGTGCCGGCGTATGCGAGCGGCATACAGATTGCGACGGCGCGTGACCTGATGCAGCACGCGCGGACCGATGGACACCATAGGTTCAAGCTGAAGGTAGGCTTCGACATGGCGGCCGACATCGCCGCGGTATGCGACATCCAGGCCAGGTCGGCGGAGCACGAGTTGATCGCTTGCGACGCCAACCAGGCCTGGTCGCTGGAACAGTCCCTGCAATTCGTGACCGGCGTCGCGATCGTCCCGCTGCACTGGTTGGAAGAGCCACTGCCTGTCTTCGCTGACACCACCCAATGGCAGTCTCTCGCGGACCATTCCACAATTCCGCTGGCGGGAGGAGAAAACATCATCGGGGAGACAGACTTCGACCACGCAATCAAGTCGGGTCATCTGTCCGTCATTCAACCCGACATGTCGAAATGGGGGGGTGTCTCCGGCTGCCTCGAAGTGGCACGAAACGCGCTGGCCAATGGCCGTCGCTACTTCCCGCACTTCCTTGGCGCAGGCATCGGCATGGCCGCATCGGCCGAACTTCTTGCCGGCGCGGGCGGGGACGGGCTGCTGGAGGTCGATGTCAACGACAATCCATTGAGGTCGATGTTCTTTGACGTCGGCGAACCAGTCGCAGACGGCATGTGGAAATGTTCCGACGGGCCAGGTCTCGGGATTGACGTCATTCCGGACGGGCTGGAGCAGCACCAGACGCTATACGCCGAAATCACTCAGGCATCTGTTGACAATCATGTTGCCGCGATCACGCCGGCGACGAGATGAATCCCCGTCGCGAAGCTCTCGTCGGACTTGTCGTTCCGCATCGCCACCGCCCGGAACTCCTTGATTCGCGCGAAGAAGTCCCGACCTGGTTCCGCCACTTGTACATCTCCTGATCATTGTCCCGGGACGCCGCGCGGCTCCTCTTCGGGGGAATCACGGGCACCGCGCCGCGTCCCTCCACCTCTTCGAGAAGCCAGTCAGCATCGAACGCCTTGTCCCCTATGAAGGCCCCGAACCGGAGGTCCTCAAGGAGGGCGGGCACCCGCCGCAGAATCGTGCGCCCGGCCGGGAAGGATCACGTTCCTCACAAGGCAGCCGAGCGCGTCCACGACCGCCACGATCTTGCCCGTCAGGTCGCCCAGAGAGCGCCCGATCCCCCGCCTTCCGGTCCCCCTTGCTCCCGACGCCTTCCGATGAGCCTGGACGATCATTGCCGTCAGCGAACACGTGCTCGAGGTCGAACTCCTCTGACAGGGCGTCGAAAACATGAACGAAAACGCCCAGCGGCGGAACCTCCTGAACACACTGTTCCAGTTGCCGAAGCGCTCCGGAAGGTCGCGCCAGGGCGATCCCGTGCGGAACCGCCGGTTGTCCGCCGCTGTGACGCCGGGATCGGTCGCCTGGCCGGGCAGCACGGGCTCGACCCGCGCCCACATGGCGTCGGTAAGCACCGTCCATTCTGCATTCATCTCGCCACCTGCCCGTCTTGCCTGTGCCGCCTTTTCGGCGTGCGTTGCGGCGCAGACCGCATCGGCCCTGCCGAAACGCAACTCGATTGTCAGCGGGCGCTTGACAACAGAACGCAGGCATTAAGCACTGGCATTGGCTGCGTCACGTTGATGGAATCTCGACGAGGACCCTGCCGTCCACAACACGGGCCGGATAAGTGCTCAACGCTTCGCAGGCAGGCGACCTGATCGCGGTGCCCGAGCGGACATCGAACTGGCCGTTGTGCTTGGGGCATTCGATCGTGTGGTCGATCACCAACCCATCGGCAAGATGCACCTTTTCGTGCGTACAAAGGCCATCTGTGCAGTAGACCTCTTCGTCCCATATCCGGTAGATCGCATAGGTTCGTCCATCGTGGTCCAACCGAACCAAATCTTCTTCCTCGATGTCAACAAGTGCGCAGGCGTCTATCCAAGGCATCGCGTTCTCCGGCGTCAGGCGGTCAGGTTGGACTGAACGGGTTCCCATTCACCCGCCCCTTCGGGCAGTTGAGGCCGAATGAAGTGGCGCGGGTCGCGAAGCTGCCGCAGAACACAGGGGATGATCTCGGACCATGCGTCCCAGAGCGAAGGATTGGGCGCGGGCAGGTCGTGTTTCACCACCTCGTGCAGCTTGGGCAAGGCGTGATAGGGCACCATCGGATACATGTGATGTTCGATATGGTAGTTCATGTTCCAGTAGATGAAGCGCTGAATCGGGTTCATGAGCACCGTGCGTGAATTGATGCGGTAGTCGAGCACGTCTTCCGCCAGTCCGAGGTGCTGGGGAAGCCCCATCACGAGCAACAGCCAGATCCCGTAGGCCCGGGGCAGCCCGATGATCATGAGTGGCAGGAGCGACCACGACCACATGGAAACCAGAGCCACCAGAACGTAGAGCGCGATGTGGATGCGGCCGACACGAATGGCCTTGCGGCGTTCGGTTTCGGGGATGAGGTCCGCCTCGTCCGGCGGAAGGATCCCCGCGGCATTCCGGGCCAGCGCAACGAGGCCTTGCGGTACGGCAACAATCCCGAACACGTTGAGGCAGAGCACGATCAACTGCGGTGGTCGCATGCCCGAGATTTCCGGGTCCCTGCCCACGATGATCGTATCGGTGTGATGGCGGGCGTGAGACCAGCGCCAGACCACCGAGTTTCGCATCATCAGAAAGCTTGCTAATTCATAGACGGCATCGTTCTTCCACCGGGTCTTGAAGGCCGTACCGTGGCCGCATTCGTGCCAGCGGCTATCAGCGGCGGAAGCGTAGAAGACGCCGTAGACGAAAAAGAACGGCAGCGCCCACCAGCTTCCCCAAAGAAGAATGCCACCCGCGCCGCTGCCGACCAGCACGGCAACCCAAATCGCTATGTCGCGCGTCGCCGGCCAATCCGTGCGCTTCATCAGAGATTTCAGCACCTTTCGGTTTACCGGCGTCCGGTACCACTCCGCGCCCGCGAGGCCCTTGTCAAATGCGCTCTGCCGCTCGGGACCGGTCAGGGAATAGTCCCGCTCCATCGGAAATGTTATCAATCGCATCACGTCCAAGGTACGGCTAGCTCCAGTTGTCCAGTGCGGTATCGAACTTGTCCAACTCTTCGTCGGAGATCTGGACCAACTCGCTCTCGTCCGGGAACGACCCCGAAGCCACATCACGCCTGAACTCGGAAAACGCCGCCACGCGGTCCTGTTGCAGTCGCGCATATTCTGCCCGGAAGTCCCTGTAGACCCGGGCATGACGGGGCACGTGACCTTCGGTTTCGCCAAGGACATCGACCGAAAACAGGTACTGGACATCACAACCTGCGCCCGAACCCATGGAAATCACGACGAGCGACGTCCGCTTGGAAATCGCCGCCGCAACCGCTGGCGGCACGATTTCCATCTCCACCGCAAAGGCGCCCGCGTCCTGATAGCGTCGGGCGTCGTTCAGAATGGCGAGGGCATCATCTGCCGTTTTGCCGCGTGCCGCGTAGCCGGTCCAGCGGGCCTTTTGCGGCATGAAGCCGATGTGTCCGACAACAGGAATCGCCTCATTCGCCATGGCTTCGATCACGTCGTAGTGCATCGGACAATAGACACTGTCGACCCCAGCCTCCAATGCCTCGAAGGCCGCGCGCTTGGCCTCGTCGGCATTGGCGTATTCGCCGTAGGTCAAGCCGAACGTGAAATGCGTGTTCGGGGCGGCGGTGCGGAAGTCGTCGCGGGCATGCTTGCGGCCTGACACGATGATCTCGATGCCGGCGGCCTCGGCAGCTGCGGCATGCTCAACCGTCGCCACGTTGAGTTCGGCAAGCTGACCCTTTCCCTTGTGGTCGATCAGGTCCTTGACCGTCATCTTCATTCTGCACGCCCTCCGGACTGCGGCAGGTCGGTGCCACGCAGGATCAATTCCGCGTCGATCAGTTGCTGATGAGGTCCGGCGTCGCCGCCAAGCTTCGCGACCATCATGCGTCCCAGCAGCATCCCAAGCGCGTCGAGATCCTGGCGAAACGTCGTAAGACCCATTCCGACATGGGCTGCCACGGGAATGTCATCGCAGCCGATCAACGCCATGTCCGGGCCAGGCCGGATCCCGAACTGCCGCATGGCCTCCATCGCCGAAAGGGCAATCACGTCGTTGCCGCAGAAGATCGCGGTCGGATCGACACCCCGGGTAATCAGTTCGGTCACGGCATCCGCGCCGGTCTTTCGCGACAGGTAACATTCAATCTCGAGCGCAGGATCGTGCCCTATGCCATGCGCGTCCAGCGCATCACGGTAGCCGCGCAGGGCATGGTTTGAATAGGTGTACCTGAGCGGCGTCGCCAGATGTGCGACGCGGGCATGGCCAAGCCGGATCAGCCGTTCGGTCGCCATGTGCCCGATCCTGTAGTGGTCCACGTCGACCCAGTCGTGGTCGGACTTGTCCGTTCGTCCGACGGTGACGAATGGAAACCCGCGTGCCTTCAGCCATTCGACCCGCTCGTCCTCGGGACGGGTTCGGCCAAACAGGAGCCCGTCGCACCGGCCTCGTTCGACAGAATTGCGAATGATCTCGAACTCGGTCTCATGCTCCCGCGCCATGATGATCTGAAGCGCATAACCCTGGGCCTGCAGTGCAAGTTCAACGCCGTCGAGAAGGCTCAGGAAGAACGGGTCAACAAACTTGGTCCAAGGCTTCGAGACCATGAATGTCACAATGTTGGTCTGCTTCGATCGCAGGCTCGACGCCGCGAAATTCGCACGGTAGCCAAGGTGCTCTGCAGCGGCTTCCACCTTGCGGCGGGTCTCGAGCTTGACGTCAGAGTATCCGTTGAGCGCACGGCTGACGGTCGAGACCGAAAGACCGGTCTGTTCGGCCACGTCCCTGATCCCCAATCTTCTGGCGGGTTCGCCCATCAGTTTTCCTCTGCGATCACATAGCCATGCGCAGGCAGCGCGGCCCCACTATGTTCGCCCGAAAGCACGGTCACACGGTCGTGCCACGCAACGCTCCGGGGAGAATCCGAGAAATTGAACGCGCACATGAGCCTTTGTTCGTCGTGAATGCGGCAAAAGACAAGCCAGTCCTTCTCGTGCTCCATCGGTTCGAACATTCCGTATCGCAGGGCCGCGTTCGCGCGGCGCAACGCAATCAGGGCGCGGCAATTTTCCAGGATCGACCCGCTCAACCCGTCCTGCCGAGCGACCGCGAGCGCCGCATGGGACGGTTCGCAGGGCAGCCAAGTGCACGCATTCTTCGAGAACCCGAGTTGATCCGTGTCGTCCCAGGGAAAGGGCGTGCGCGCACCATCGCGTCCTCGATCATGCGGCCAGAAACGTATGCCTTCGGGGTCCTTGATCGCTTCACGCGGCACGCGTGAGTGCGACAGCCCCAGTTCCTCTCCCTGGTAGAGGATGACAGTGCCGCGAAGGCTAAGCAGAAGTGCATGCAGCATCGTCACCCTTGCCGGATTGTCCTCGGCGCCCCACCGGCTGGCAACGCGGCAGACATCGTGGTTTGAAAACGCCCACGTCGGCCAGCCGTGACCTTCGCCTGCCTCCAGAACCGTGTCCGCGATGACCGATCCGTTCAATTCGGGGGCAAGCAGGGAGAAGCTGTACGCCGTGTGCAGCCTGTCAGGTGCAGTGTACTCGGACATGCGCTCAACTTGCCAGTCACAGGAAATCTCGGCCAGCAGCATCCGGTCCCCGGCAACATTGCGCATACGCTCGAGAAATGGCAGGTTTTCCGGCCGCGAACGGTCGTAGAGCCGTTGCTGCATGTAATACGGATTGGCGGGCACCTCGTCGATTTCGGCCGCAGGATTATCCCTAAGCGCAGGGTCGTGCATGAAAAAGTTGGCGACGTCCAACCGCAGTCCGTCGACACCCAGGTCGAACCAGAATGTCATGATATCGAGCACTTCGTCCTGCACGTCCATGTTGTGCAGGTTCAGGTCGGGTTGCTCGACCAGGAAATTGTGCAGATAGTACTGACGCCGTTCGGGCACCCATGCCCACGCAACGCCACCAAACCGCGCGAGCCAGTTGTTGGGCGGTCCGCCGTCGGCTTTCGCATCGGCCCAGACGTACCAGTCCGCCCTTGCGCCATCCTTGCCCGAGCGGCTTTCGACAAACCACGGATGCCGGTGCGAACTGTGGGAATAGACTTGGTCGATGACGACCTTCAGCCCCAGGCCATGCGCCGCCTGCACGACCTCGCGGAAGTCTTCCAGCGTTCCGAATCGCGGATCGACCTGTCGGTAGTCGGAGACATCGTAGCCCGAATCGTGCATCGGAGAGGGAAAGAACGGCGTGATCCAGATCGCGTCGATCCCGAGCCCCGCGAGATAGTCCATCCGGCTCAGAAGCCCCCTCAGATCGCCCTCGCCGTCGCCATCGGAATCCATGAAGCTGCGCAGGTAGACTTCGTATATGCAGGCCCCCCGCCACCATTCTGCGTGCCCTTCACTGCGTTCAGTCGTCACGGCCTTCTCCGACAATGCCGCAATATTCAAAAACGTTTTTGGAGATCGGTCAAGAATTCCGAAGGCATTTGGCCATTTCCGGGGCAAATTTCGCGAAAATCCTTGACCAAACGGCTCAAGTTCGCAACTCTGTCGGGTGAAGCCCAAAAACGTTTTTGGGTTTTGGCGCAACGAGCTTCAGGGAGGGAAACATGCGCAAGTTCCGCAATTCAGTACTTCTGGCAGTATCTGGCCTTGCGATGAGTGTCGGGACAGCCTGGGCAGGTGACTGGTGTTCAGGACAAACGATCCGGCTGTTCTCGGGCGGTCCGGCCGGCGGTGCATTCAACTCGATCATTGATCGCGGCGCGATGCAGGCGGCGGATGACACCGGAGCAAATGTCCAAATCATCTATTCGGATTGGGACTTCGACAAGATGGTCACCCAGCTGCGCGAGGCGATCAGCCAGGCGCCTGACGGCATTGCGATGATGGGGCACCCGGGAGATGACGCGATCATGCCGTTGGCGGCAGAAGCCGCTGCCGCGGGAATCCCGATGATGTACATGAACGTGGACGTGCCGGAAGTGCGTGCGGCCTTCGGGTCGGGCTACGTTGGGGCCACACTTTACCAGCAGGGACGGAACCTTGGCGCCGAGACCCTACGTCTTGCGGGCGACAGGCTGCAGCCTGGCGACACGGCAATCGTCATGAGCCGGTGGGAAAGCGAAAACCGCGCCCAGCGCGAACTCGGCCTCGTGGACGCGCTGGAGGAATTCGGCATGAAGGTCATCAAGCTGCAAGAGGCCGAAGGCGCTTCTGCCGACCAGATGCTGCAGATCCCGGTCCTGACCTCGACCCTGATCGCCAACCCCGACACCAAGCTCATCGGCTATCCCGGTGGCCCGTGGCTGGCCGCGGCACCGGTGTTCATGGATGCAGTTGGCAAGGGTCCCGGCGACATCATGGCGGTTGGCTTCGACCTTGGACAGGGCGTCATGACCGCGTTCGACGGCGGGTACGTGACGGTGACGGCGGACCAGCAGCCCTACCAGCAGGGATACCTTCCGGTTCTGTCGCTCTGTCAGCAGCTGGTCTACAAGCTTGGGCCGCTCAATGTGGACACCGGTGCCGGCTTCGTGACGGCCGACAACTACAAGGATGTGGTTGCCCTCGCCGAGCAGGGCGTCCGCTAGAGTCCAGGATGTCACCCGGGTCGGCGAATTCCTGAAGCCGGCCCGGGGCCGGACCTTCCAAACCGGAGCACGCTCATGTCCGCGGCATCAGAGCCGGTCGTTGAACTGCGCAATATCGTCAAGCGATTTGGATCGGTCGAAGCCTTGTCAGGTGTCACGATGACCGTCCGCAACGGCGAGGTTCTGGGGCTGCTTGGAGACAATGGCGCGGGCAAGTCAACGCTGATCAAGACCCTAGCCGGCGTGCACGATCCCGACGAAGGCGAGATCATCGTGAAAGGCGAGGTTCGCAAGCCCTGGACACCCGCGGCCGCGCGCGACGCAGGCATAGAAACGGTTTTCCAGGATCGTGCGCTGGCACCGCAGCATTCCATAGTGACCAATGTCTTCATGGGGCGCGAGATTACGAACTCCCTGGGTCTTCTGCGGGTGCAAGTGCAGATCGACGAGGCCAACAGGCTGATGCGCGAGATCGGTTTCACCTCGAAGGTATTCAACCCTGAAAGCACGGTTGGGACGCTTTCGGGGGGTGAGCGGCAGGGGGTGGCGATTGCCCGAGCGCTCTACAACCAGGCGGACGTGATCGTGCTGGATGAGCCGACGACAGCACTGTCGCTGACCGAGACCCAAAAGGTGTTCCGTTTCGTGGAGGCGGTCAAGTCCTCGGGCCGGACCGTGGTTTTCATCGGGCACAACATCTATCACGTCTGGGACATTGCCGACCGGTTCTTCGTCATTGACCGCGGGAAAGAAGCCTTCGAAGGTGCCAAGTCCTCTTTCACCGGCGCCGATCACCTGATCGAGATGATGCACCAACTCGCGGAAACCGGCAGCGCGGACACGAGTTCGCTATTGGAGCCGGCGTGAGGACAAACACCGTGAATGACGCGAAAACCAATGCCAATTCAGGGGACCACCGCACTGAGCAATCCAGATGGACGCCCTTTTACCGCAAGAACGGCCGGGCTCTGAACGCATTCCTGGCCCTTGTCCTGGTTTGGATCTTTTTTGCGGTGAACAACCCGACGCTCTTTCTGAACCCGCTGTTCTACAATGCATTCCTGTTTTCGGTTCCGGCAACGATCTTTCTGACCACCTCCTTGGTCTTTGTCATCGTTTCGGGCGAGCTTGACCTGGCATTTCCGTCGGTCGTCGGTGCCGCCGGCGGAGTGTTCATGTACTCCGTCGTGCTCGGAGTGCCCGTGATACCAGCGTTCTTTCTGACCATGGGCTTCGGAGCGATGATCGGTCTTGGCATCGGGTTGATCGTTGTCTACGGGCGCATTTCGTCTCTGGTCGCGACGCTCGGCCTCAACTTCTTCATCCTCGGCATCGTCAACCTGCTCGCTCAAGGTCGGACCATTTCTGCGCCTGAGGCGATGAACAGCTTCGGATACAAGCTTTTTGTTGGAAAATGGCACTTGTTTGACACGACGCTGAGAGTGCCGAACCACTTCATTTGGTCGCTGGTCTGGGTGGTCTTCTGCTACGTGCTCTTCAAGTATCATCGGTTCGGCAACCGCGTGCAGCTCGTCGGAGACAATACCGACAGCGCTCGTGAAATGGGCATCAACATCGAGCGCATTCGCGTCAGCGTCTTTGTCGTGTCTGGTGTTGCGGCGGCGATTACAGGTGCATTGCTTGTGCAGATGGCCAACATGGTCTGGTTCCCGACCAGCGGGAAGGCGTATCTGCTGATCGCGCTTGCGGCGCTTTTCGTCGGCGGCACACCGACCTGGGGCGGTGTGGGCACGATCTTTGGCGCGTTCTTTGGAGCGATGACCGTCACGCTGATCCCGTCAGGCGCGGTTGGCGCAGGTTTTGCCGGCTATTGGACAGACTTCATATTCGGCCTCGTCATCATCCTGACCATGATCGCGCACCGCTTTTCTGGCGCGCGGGTCCGATGACATGCGCGTGGTGGCGATCACCGGAGCGGCGGGCAGCATCCGGGGGAACGCCGTCGGCCTGGGCTGTGTGGACACCGCCGTCACCGGTCGCGCGGTGGCCGAACTGCCGGATGCCGAAGCCAACGGGGCGAAGGTGGACGGCGCGTGCATCTTCGGCCTTTCGGCGCGGCCCGAAGAAATCGCCGGCGTGATCGTCTTTCTCCTGGCCGACGCAGCGAGCTTCGTCACCGATACCGAGTCGATTGTCGGTCGGGGCGGCCTGTGCGAACGATGAGCGAAGAAGCTTCGGCAGCCCAGGAGCCATTGGCACGAGGTTACGCCCACCTCCCCCATCTGTTGCCGGAAGACCTGGTGGCCCGATTGATCCGCATCTCCGCGGCAAACGTGGAGCGGGCAAGCGCAGCGCATCGGGCGGCAAACCGTTCGCAGGGTTCGCTGATCAACATCGCGACTGACCCGGGCTACGCCGAGCTTGTTGCCGCTCCGGAGATTCTGAACGGGATCACGGGTCTGGGTTTTTGCGATCTGCGATTTCAGTCCGGTTTTTTGATCTCCAAGCCTGGCAATTCGCCAGCGCTCTTCTGGCATCAGGACTGGTGGGGATGGTCGCTAGAATCCTCCTATCTTGCCCGTCCGCTGCAGATTGGCGTGATGGTCTACCTTGGCCGGACCAGCGTCTCGAATGGCTGCCTAAGGGTGCTGCCGGGCTCACACTTGCAAAGCCACCGCCTGCACGACTCGATCACGGCACACGAGGCTGGGTTGTCCCGCGTCGAAGACGAAAGACACGAACTCTACCAGGGCGCACAGGGTGCGGTTGCCCTTCCGAGCATGCCAGGAGACGTGCTTGTCATCGACGCCCGACTTCTGCATTCCGCCTATCCAAACACCACTGACCAGGAGCGAATGCTGCTGACGCTTTGGTATCATCCCTTCTGGCCAGACCTCCCGCGGGGCATTCGCGCCCATGCCGCCAACGTCTTCGATGGCGCGGTGTCCGACATTGCCCATGACAGCCGTCCAACACCTCGAAGCTGGCCACCGGAAGCGCTGAAGAAGATCGCGGCTCTGGTGCCTGAGTCCCCCGGCGGACCACCGGTCGAATTCGACAGGCGTCCCGATACCAATCGGATGGAGGCCATGCGTGACTGACACGTACACGAAAGAAGGTGACGCGCTGGTCATCCGCTTCAACAGCGAGTGCGTGAAGGTCGAAGCATGGGGGCCGGACGCCCTGAGAACCCGGGCGCGCCCCGGAGGGAAGGTCGCCGAACCGCATGTCAGCGCGCTCTTGGCGGCCGCGCCGTCACGACCATCGATCGTGATCGACGGGAAGCACGCCCGTATCCGAAACGGGCGAATCGAGGCGCGGGTGAGATTGGCGCGCCGGCTAGGTGCGGACGTCCACCTGGAACCGGTGATTGGATATTACGACACGGTGACGGGCGAAGAGATCCTGTCTGAAGCACGCAGTCATTTTGCCGGACCTCCGCCGCGGCGGTTCAAGCCGATCGCATCTGGAAGCTTTCAGCTTGAGGCGACATTCGCGGCCTTTGACGATGAGCACCTGATGGGCCTCGGCCAACCGCAACACGGGCGGGAGGACCTGAAGGCCACCTCGACCAACCTCGTGCAACAGAACACGCACGTGGTCGTCCCTTTCGTGATCTCGTCACGAGGCTATGGGTTCTTGTGGAACAATCCGGCGGTTGGTCGAGTCGAATTCGCGTCCAACATCACGCGCTGGCGGGCCGACGCGACGCCAGGCCTCGACTACTGGATCACCGCCGGCGAGACTCCGGAGCACGTACTGCGGACCTACATCGCCGCGACCGGACGCCCGCCCGCATGCCCCAACTGGGTGACCGGCTTCTGGCAATCGAAGCTGCGCTATCGCTCGCAACAGGAAATCGTGAACGTCGCCCGCGGCTACCGGCAGCGGGGGATTCCGCTGTCGTGCATCGTGATCGACTTCTTCGCCTGGACCCGGCAGGGCGAATGGGAGTTCGACCCAGCCGAATGGCCCGACCCCGAGGGCCTGGTGCGCGAACTGGACCAAATGGGCGTGAAAACCATCGTCTCGATCTGGCCGACGGTCGGCGCGAACGCGAAGTATTTCGCCGAGATGCGCGAAAAGGGGTATCTCCTGCGCACCGAGCGTGGCGTGCCTGCGGTCATCCAGTTTCCCGACAGGGATCCATTCGGGGTGCACTTCCTGACCTACTACGACGTCTTCAACCCCGACGCCCGCGACTTCCACTGGGACAAGGCCAGACGAAACTACCTCGATCGGGGCATCAGCAATTTCTGGCTGGATGCCTGCGAACCCGAGATGCGACCCGCTGATGCTGAAAATGTACGAACCCACCTCGGCAACGGGGCGGAGATGCTTTCGGCCTATCCACTGCTCCATGCAGAACGCTACGCCGAGGGCCTGAAAGAGGCAGGCGCCAACGATTCGGTGCTCCTGTGTCGCTCGACCTGGGCAGGCGGGCAGCGTTATCCGGTCATCCTATGGTCCGGCGACGTGTGGTCCACATGGGAGGTTTATCGCGCCCAGATCGCTGCGGGGCTGCACGCGGCCATGTCGGGAATCGGCTGGTGGACAACCGACATCGGCGGGTTCTACGAGGGCCACGCCGACGATCCAGAGTTCCCCGAACTTCTTGTTCGCTGGTTCGAATTTGGTGTGTTTTCGCCGGTCTGCCGCTTGCACGGCGTCCGAGTGCCGAACGGTGTTCCTTTCGCATCCACTGACGGCGAAGTCGACTATGGGCGAGACCTCTTCCACATCTTCACCGACACGGGCGGCGACAACGAGGTCTGGAGCTACGGACCCAAGGTGGAAGAGATCCTGACGCGGCTGCTGGAGCTTCGCGAACGGTTGCGCCCCTATCTGGCCGAAGTCATGGCAGAATACAACGCGACGGGCGTGCCGCCGATGCGCCCATTGCCATTCGCGTTTCCCTCCGACACGGCGCTGCGGATCCCTCAAGGCGCATACATGCTCGGGCCCGTACTGCTGGTGGCGCCTGTGCTGGAGCCCGACGCGAATTCGCGGGACATATGCCTGCCAGCCGGACGCGATTGGATACACGTTTGGACTGGCGAGCTATACGAAGGCGGCACCAAGGTCCGGGTCTCCGCGAAATTGGGAATGCCGCCCGTTTTCTGTTTGGCGGCACATTGGAGCGTTCACAGGAGCAGTTTTGACAACCTCTCGCCGTGAGCTCATCGCGACCTTGGCCCGATACCCGACCTGGATGTCGCCTCGCGCCGAGGTAATCCCTTCCGGCTCCGCCAAGGATCCGCATCGACAATCCGCCGGTTTCCCGCAGCGGTGGCGCCGGGGTCGATTCGCCTTGCCGGACAGCGTGTGCATGACCCGCGCCCACATGGCCCGGCCAGCGCCGTCCTGTCTACAGTCAATTGACGCCTGCTCGTTCGCCAATGTCGCTGTTCCGACGGTCAGTTGGGCGGGAAATGGCGCCGCGCCGCTCGATTCGAAACCCGACTGTCAGAGGGCCATAGTGCCTGAATCCAAGGAATTGCCTGGCTGGGGTGGTAGGATTCGAACCTACGATACACGGTACCAAAAACCGCTGCCTTACCACTTGGCTACACCCCACCACGCACCTTCGGTGCTAACGCTTTGAAAAGCGTCGGTTTCTCCTTCCTCAAATTGCAACTGCGGACTGGTTTCGAACCCGTTTCGTCCGCGTCTGCAACTGATTACGGGAGGAAGGCGTGCCGTCAATACGACTCACTGATGCGAGAATCAAGGCGCTTAAGCCGACACAGAATACGCGGAACGTTCGCGACGCGAACCTGAGAGGTTTCGGCCTCAGGATCCTGCCCTCGGGCCGGAAACGGTATTTCATCCATACGCAGTTCAATGGGCAGCGCATCTGGAAGCTCATCGGCGACGCAAACCAGACAAGCCTGGCGGACGCGCGCGAAGCGGCAAGGGCTGTCCTCGCCGCCGTTCGCAAGGGCCTGCCTGCCGTCGCCTCTGCGGACGAAACCAGGTTCGAAACCATTGCGGAGGAAGCGTTCCGCAGCCAGTCCCGCCGCTGGAAGCCGTCCACCCTGAAGGTGAACAGGTGGTACCTGAACAACCAGATCCTGCCTTGGTTCCGGGGACGGCAGATCGCCGACATCACACGAAAGGATGTCCAGAACTGGTTCATGTCCCTACATGCGACGCCCGTCGCCGCTGACCGTTCGGCACCTGTGCTGTCCGTCATCATGGCCCAGGCCGAAGTCTTCGGCTATCGTCCCACAGGCACGAACCCGTGCAGGGGCATCCAGGGAGCGGGACGAGAGCGGCAGGGCGTTCGTGGCCGAGATGCATCCCTATCCGAGGTGGAAACGCGATGCCGCGCGAAGCGTCGGGGAGTTCCGGGACATCCTCTCCGACAGGGAACGCTACGACCGGCATCTTGCCAGGGTTCCCGGGCTGGAGAGGCGGCTGCGCGAGACGGCGGCGGCGGTCTCGGACGCGATCAGGCGCGACGCGCCGGACCGCAAGAAGGTCGAGGCGGCGTACAAGGTGCGGATGGAACGCGAGCGTGCAATCAGGCAGCGCGAGCAGGAACTGGAACGGATCCACGGCCCGTCGCGCTACATGGGCGCCGAGATCGACATCGGGCCGTAGGGGATTCGCCGGCCAGGGCCGGACAGGTCGCAAGCCCGTGCCGTTGCCGCCGCGTCTCCCGACGAGCCGCACCAGTCATCGAACGCCCAGCGGATTGCTGCAGCCCGACCAACGAAGCCCGTGCGCACCCACGGCTGGACTGGCAAAGGAGCGGCTGATAGTCATTCGGAAGTGTGAGGACAGCAATGAGTCAAGTCTGAAATGATGGATCGGATAAGGGCGAAGAACATCGGGCCTGTGCGTGAAGCGGACATCCGATTCGGCGACCTGACGATTTTCGTTGGGCCCCAGGCAACCGGAAAGAGCATCTTCCTTCAGCTTCTCAAGCTTCTAGTCGACAAGCCCTCGATTCATGACACAATGCAGCACTTCGGCCTGTGGCAACACCTTGAGGCAAGTGACTTCTTCGATCTCTATTTCGGCGAAGGCATGGCCTCGATCTGGAACGGGAACAGGAGCAGCCTCGTCCTGGGCCAAGCGCGGAAACAGACCGACCTAGCCAGGATTTCCCGTCCGGGCAGGTCAGACACGCCCGAGCGAATGTTCTACATTCCAGCGCAGCGCGTGATGAGCCTTCGCGACGGAATGACCCGCCCGTTCAGCGAGTACCGGGCTGGCGACCCTTACCCCGTCTTCGACAGCAAATCCTCGATCCTGGAGTTCTCCGCTGTCGGATCCCAAT
>VXSG01000004.1 GCA_009838075.1 Boseongicola sp. SB0665_bin_10
CCGCAAGCCGTTGAAACAAAACAGGTTTGAAAATCAAACTGTCGAAGACGGGCTTACGTTCTTCGTGACTTCAGCGGGAAGCTGCACTGGATTGTCCAGAACGAAATAGGCCTTGACGAAGAGGTGTTTCCGCGCCGGAATCGATTGTCGGCGGTGCTTCGCAAACCACTGGAAGAGCACATTTTCGGCGAGTTCGAGTTGCGTACGGACACGTCCACGCATCAGCGTCGGCTGGTCCTGCAGTCGAATGCCGGTCCGCCGCTTCCGTACCTTGTTTGGTCGGCGGGGCAGCGTGAGTTCGTGCCCTTGCTGCTTGGACTCTACTGGTTGCTGCCACCGTCCAAGACACCACGGCGCTGGGATTTCGACTCAGTTGTGATCGAGGAACCGGAGGCCGGACTGCATCCGAATGGCATCGGAGCCGTGATCAACCTTGTCATGGAATTGCTGTTGCGTGGATACCGGGTCTGCGTTTCCACCCATTCGCCCCATGTGCTCGACATCTTTTGGGCGTTGCGCTTCTTTCAACAGAATAACGGACAGCCGAAAGACGTGCTGAGTCTCCTTGGGCTCGAAGCGACACACAAGACGAAGCAGCTTGCCAAGGCTGCGCTCGCCGGCGATTTCAGGACGTACTATTTTGCCCGCAACGGAAAAGTGCGGGACATTTCCCGACTTGACCCTGGATCGGAAGACATCGTGGAGGGCGGCTGGGGCGGCCTGACGGAATTCTCAGGCAGGGTTGGCGACATAGTCGCCGACGTTGCCAACCGCAATGAGAAGTCATGACATTCAGGGAAGCCGTCGAGGCGACGCAACCGCCAGTGCGCGAATCATACTGTCAGGGCAAGCAGGCCATGGAGAACAGGCACCGGCAACTTGTATCCTGCCAAGATCCTGCCCGCTTGACCGGCAGCATAGCTCTCGACGACGTGCTCAGACAGCAAAAGCCAAGCGACAGTCGCTGGGACTATGGTCTCGGCTACGAGTCAGCCAACGGGAACGAACAGGCGATCTGGGTTGAAGTCCATTCTGCGACGACGGGCGAAGTCTCGACAGTTCTCAAGAAACTGCAATGGCTGAAGGACTGGTTGAACGCAGAAGCGGACCAGCTCCGAAAGCTGACCGAACGCTCGAACAAAGAATTCCGCTATGTCTGGGTCGCCAGCTCGGGCGTGCACATCCCAGGGCACCATCGTCAGGCAAAAGAGCTCGCCCGGAGTGGCCTCAAGTTGAAGGGGCGCCTCCAGTTGCCTTAGCCCACATGCAGCGGAAAGCCGGAATTCCAGCATTGACAGAATGAACGGCCCGAAGTTCGAGTCAGTTGCGGCACGGACAGACTCGACTGCCCGTCGTGAATTGACCTTCCGCTTCACCCGAGTGGCAAGCCGGCTGACACGCAGGATGAGGGTGCCACGTTGGCGGGTTCGCCCGCAGGCACTGCTCTTCGCGAAATTCGCTGCGCGGTCGGCATCGCATGGCCAGTGAAGGCTCCCGGGCGCAGCTGCCGGCTCGGGAATCGAACCGCTTGGCATGGTATGGGTGACGGTTTCGCGGGAACCCGCATCGGGAAAGCGACGGTACGGTGGCATCAATGTGTGCCGCCGAACCCCGCAAGAAGATTGACGTCCGAGGACCGGTCGTACAGCAAGCCTGCCATCTCGTCGTGCGCGCGCCCGAAGAACCCTCCCCTCACGCGCTCCTGCGAATCCGAGAAGGAGTTGCCGATGACCCCAACGACGGGCGTTACTTACGCAAGCCGGCTGGTTCATGCAAGACTTGCTGTCCGCGATTCAGTGCATTGCGGCTGTCAGGCTCATCCGTGCTGTTTCTCGATCTTCGACAGCTTTCCGACAATCAGGGAAATCACCGCAGCGAAGAAACTGAGAAGAGCGCCCATCTTCGCCGCATCTTGAACAGCGCCAGGATCGAAGGCGACGGTTGCGATGAACAGAGAGACCGTGAAGCCGATCGCGGCCACGCAACCGATCACGAAGAGATCGACGACGCGCACGCCCGCCGGCAATCCAAGCTTCATTGGAGCGGCCGCGAACCAACCGAAGAGCAGGACACCGAAAGGCTTTCCGACGATCAGGCCCAAGAGAACAAGCCAGGTCGCCGAGCCTATGGCGGAGAACTCGACACCGGCATTCAGCAGGCCAAAGAAGAACAGAATGACCTCGACGGGATGCTTCAGCAAATGCTCGGTATGGTTCAGCAGGTCCGTCAGGTACTGCTCCGCCTCGGCAAAAATGCCGAATGCGCGGTCTGCATGCGGAAGTGTCGGCACGATGGGAAGCAGACCCAGTGCGGGATGCAGACCACTCTCCTGGAACCCGTACCAGCTCATGGCCCCCGCCACGAGATAGGGCCAGAAGGACAGTTTCTTGCGCACCCATGTCGACTTGCGGCGCAACTGATCCTCCCGATCCAGCCAGCGAGGCAGCCAGTTGAAGAGCACGTAGACTGCAATTGCCGAGAAGACCGACAGCAGGAACCACTCGGGCGCCAGTTCGCCGGACGGGTAGAAGACTGCCAGGATGATCAAGCCGCAGGCGTCGTCGGCGATCGCGAGGAGCAGCAGGAAACGAACCGCCGGATGCCCGGCACCGAACACGAGCCGGCCCACGAGGTAGCTGAAGGCGATGTCCGTGGCAGTCGGTATCGCCCATCCATTCGCCACCGCGTCATAGGTATCCGAGCCAAGATATGCCGCGAGCCCGAGATACACGACGATCGGGCCGATCATCCCTCCCGCGGTCGCGACGAGCGGCGTTGCCGCCTTCCTGCCGCGGAGCGAGCCGTTTTCAAGTATGACCGCCTCCCAGACCTCCTTCGCCGCGATCGCGAAGAAGAAGGCCATCAGAACGTCGTTCACGAGGAAATGGAAACTCAGGACCCTCTCGACGTCGGGCAATTCACTGATGCCGTAGTACTTGCCATAGCCCTTCAGCCAGTAGCCTGCATCCACGCCCACCCAGTCGTTGAACCAGAGCGGATACTCGACCATCAGCTTGTAGGTTCCGGGATCGGCGTTGGCCCAGACAAGCGCGATCAACGCCCCGATGATCAACAGCAGCGAATAATTGGTGATGAAGTTCCAGACGCGATACATCCCGAGGCTCCTTCAAGCATACAGGTCGAAATAGACCGCCAACCCGTGCTGGGCAAGCCGAGGACCCGCAATTCCAAGGCACCGCGCCGAGTTGGCTGCATTCAGGTCAGACTTTCCAGAAATTCCGGAAGGTTGGCATGCCGCCAGGCGGGGCAGACCAATCGGGCGTTTTCGAAGCTCAGGCGATCGTGCCCCAGGCAAGGCCCGCGATCAACGCTCCCAGGAGTGCAATCCCGAGATAGCCGGCAAAGACCCGTGGCTTGACAAGCGCCCAGACCGCAATGGCGGCCGGAATGGAACTGACGCCTCCGGCCAGCACGAACGACATGGCCGCCCCGGGCGCCATGCCTTGGGCAAGAAGGGCATCCACCAGTGGCACGGCAGCATAGCCGTTCAGGTAGGCAGGCGCGCCAACGACGGCTCCCAGAAGAACCGGAACGACGCCCTCGCCGCCCAGGATTCCCGCGATCATTTCCGCAGGCACGTAGGCGAGCATCAACGCCTCGACCATGTAGGCTAGCATCAGCCACTTGCCGAGAAAGAGCGCGTTCTCAATGACGGCATTGCGGAAGACCTCGCGACGCCGGCGTTCGCGCCAGAAGCGCCACTCCGGCGTCCCCTCGAAGGGCGAAGGGCCGCAACCGCACCCGTTTGCCTGGGGCTGCGGCCTCAAGGGGTCGGCAAAGACCGGAGACCGGAAGAAGAGGCGAACGATCATCCCGCCAAGAAGACCCATGCCCACTGCACTGACGGTCTTCGCGACAGCGAAAGGCACGCCGAGCGTGCCGGCCGTGATCAGGAACATCGCCGGGTCCATCAAGGGAGAGGAAAGCCAGAATGCCATCACCGCGGACAAAGGTGCGCCGATCGACAGAAGGGCGGCGATGAAAGGGATCACCTCGCAGGAGCAGAATGGCGACAGGCCGCCAAGAAGCGCTGCCAGCACGATCATCCGCACCTCGCGCCCCTCGAAGGCCTTCACGAGCAAGGCTTCCGCCCCGGTCGCCTTGAGGAGTCCGACCGCCAGAACCGCGAAAAGGATGAACATGCCCGTCCGGGAAAACGCGCCGATCGCGAATCTCACGGTTTCCTTCGCCTGCAACGGGTCGATGAGCGCAACCAAGAGCGGCAACGCGAGAACCAGGAGCCAGACCCGATCAAGCCTCACTCGCCCTGCAAGCGATGCAGTCAAGTCAGCCATGATGTCCGGCCCCCCCTTCGGCCGCGTCAGCGCAACACTCGTTCAACAGGAACGTCGAGAGCTCCTGCATGCGCTCGTAGGCGGCGCCGACGCAGATAATCCTGCGCCCTTCCCGCATCTGCCGCACAAGGCCCGCCGCTGCGAGGAATTTCATGTGGTGGGTCAAGGTGGACCCGGTCACACCCGACCTCTCGCCCAGCTCTCCAATGGACAGCCCGTCAGGTCCTGCGCGCACGAGAATCCTGAGCACGGACAGGCGCTGCTCCGAGCCCAGCGCCGCGAAGCTTGCGGCGGCCTTGCTCAGGTCCAGCGTCGAATCGGATGCAGTTATTTTCATATTGCTAGAAATATGAAAATAAAACCGGTTGTCAATGAATTTGTGCACGGAGACGCTGTCTGGAAGACAGGATGGGCGTCACCGGCCAAGCCTTTGGCCCGTTCGACGTGCACCAACTCGCGCTCCAAGTCACCTGTCAAGGGCCTCCGGGTTCGCCATGTGAACCGGGTCGCGCCAGCCAAACGCATTGACCTGTTCGAAAGTGCCCCTGAACTGCAATTCGAATTCGTCTTCCGTCACGTAGCCGATGTGAGGCGTCGGCAAGACGTTGGGCTGGCTCAGCAGGGCATGCGTCGGGTCCGGGAGCGGTTCCTGCTCGAACACGTCGGTTGCGACGAGAACGCGGCCACGCCTGACCTCCGATTCCAGCGCCCCGGGTTCGATGAGACCCGCCCGGGACGTGTTGACCAGAAGCGCGCGATCAGCCATCGCGGCCAGATCGGCACCCGTGACAATGCCGCGTGTCGCGGGCGTAAGCCGAACATGCAGGCTGACGATGTCCGACGTCGCAAAGAACGCCTGCCCACTCTTGGCGACGCGCCGCCCGTCTGCCCGGGCTTGCGCACAACCCTCCTCAGGTCCCCACCACTGGACGTCCATGCCGATCGCGTTCGCGTAGCCCGCCACGACCCCGGCAATGCGTCCATAGCCGTACCGTCCAAGCCGCCGGCCGCGTAGCGTCCGGCCGACACCTGCCTGCCAGTTCCCCGACCGAACCGAGTTGACCTGACCCGGAATCTGCCGCCAGCTCGCCAGGAGCAGCGCCAGCGTCAGTTCAGCGGCGGCATGAGACGGCGTTCCCGCGTGCATGTTCGAACACACCAACGCCGTGCTTCGTGCAGGCATCAACGTCCACGTGCGCATGCGCACCCAGCTGGGAAATCAGCCTGAGATTGGGCAAGCGGTCGAGAGGCTCCGCCGTGATCCGGGATCTCTCGCGAATGAGCACCATCGCTTCGCCCGGGAACAGACGGGCGGCAAGTGCCGCAATATTCGTTTCGTGACCTGTCCAGACCGTGACGTCGTGACCGTCAAGCAGGTCGAAACTCGGCAGGGTCCGGAGCGGGTCGGACCAGTCATCCAAGATGTGAACTTTCATGCCGCCGCCCCGCTTGCACCGCCCTCGCCGCCATCACGGCCAATGCGTCGGCCATCCACCGAGACATGTGTGCAAGCCAACGGTCGACGCATTCGGTTGGCGACGGAAATCGGGGATGCCTGCCGCCGGCCTGCCGCTGATGACGAGCAGGCACCACGTGAGAACGTGGCCAACCGACCCGGAAGCCGGTAGGAGTTGCAAGATCCCGCAGCGGCACCAGACGACTCATGGACAAGGGCCTTTCCGATCTCAAGAAGCGTCTCGGCGCATGCAACCTCTGCACCGCGCGTTTCGCGGCAACGGCCACTGGGCATCGCCCGCGCCCGGTTGTCTGGTTCGAATCCACCGCTCGCCTTCTGGTCGCCGGACAAGCGCCCGGCCGGCAGGTGCATGAGATCGGCATTCCCTTCAAGGACAGGTCGGGCGATCGCCTCCGCGACTGGATGGGCATCGACGAGTCGACGTTCTACGACACCGCGCGTGTCGCCGTCGTTCCGATGGCCTTCTGCTTTCCAGGCTACAGCGCCAGCGGCAGCGACCTGCCACCGCCCGCCATCTGCGCGCAGACATGGAGGGCGCGCGTGCTCGACAGCCTTCCGGCCATCCGCCTGATGCTGCTCGTTGGCGCCCATGCACATGCCTGGCATCTCGAACTCCCACGGAACGCCCGGGTGACCGAGACCGTCCGCAACTGGAAATCCCGGCTTCCGGACGCGTTTCCCCTGCCCCACCCGTCCTGGCGGAACACGGCCTGGCTCAACTCCAATCCGTGGTTTGAAACGGACTTGCTGCCCGAACTCAAGACCCGCGTGCAGGAAGCGCTCGCTTGACGGGCACTCGACGGGAACGCGGGGCTCGACCTCGACGAGGAACAGCGCGTTTCCTCGAAGGACCTGTGGTCGCTCCCTTGCACCGTCACGCACGCACGAACCTTGCCGCCACGAGATGTCAGTATCCACGGAACCGGTCGACGAGATGCAGCAGCGGCTCGCCAGCCTCGCCACGGCGAATGTTCTCGACAAGGACTCCGACTGCCGTATCCGGCCGCGTGGCGGACGCGATGTGCGGCGTCACGGTGATGCCCGGGTGGGCCCAAAATGGGTGATCGCGCGGCAGGGGCTCTTCGCGAAAGACGTCAAGCGTCGCATGCGCAATGTGGCCGCTGTCAAGCGCGGCGAGCAGCGCGTCGTCGTCGATCAGCGGACCGCGACCCGGATTGATCAAGATGGCCCCCTTCGGCAGGAAAGTCAGCCGTTCCGCGTTCATGAGTTCCTCCGTAGCGGGCGTGAGCGGCAGAAGGAGAATCAGCAACTCGGCCATTCGAAGCGCCTCGACGAGCCCGTCTTCTCCCGACAGGCACGTCATGCCCGACACGTCCTTCCCGCTTCTGCTCCAGCCGGTTACGGGAAATCCAAGGTCCGAAAGCGCACCGCCCACGGCGCAGCCAAGCACGCCGAGCCCCAGGATCGTCAACGGTCGCTCGCGCGCAATCGGCGGCACGCAAGGGTCCCAAGCGGCGTCGCGTCGGCAGACGTCCCTGTCGATGCCGAGATGATGCCGCAATGCGTGGGCAACGCACCATTCGACCATTCCGGCGGTCAGCCCCGGATCCACCATGCGTGCGAGCGGCGCCGTCAAGGTCTCGTTGGTGACCACGTCTTCCACGCCCGCCCAGAGATTCAGGACCGCCTTGGCGCCCGTGAACGGCGAGAAGTCTTTCATGTCGCTCCACGGTGCATAGACGATGTAATCAATGGTCTCGGGTGATCGAGGCGCTCTCTCGCGAATGACTTCTGCCTCGATTCCGGCATCGGTCAGCGCGGCCGGCAGGAGCTCGCCATATTCTTCCCAGTCCATGCGCTGTCCGGAAAGCAGGACCCTTATCAATTTCGCCACCTGTAGACGTGCGCAGACTGCACCAGGCCGAAGGCCATCATCAGGACCAGCAGGGCCGATCCGCCATAGGAGACAAGCGGAAGGGGAACGCCCACCACCGGGGCAAGACCCACGACCATCGAGATGTTCACCAGGACATGAAGGAACAGTGCCGCCGACACGCCCAGAGTAAGAAGCGCGCCAAAGCGATTCTTGTTCCCGAGCGCCGACAGGACGCACACGAAAATGATCAGGCCGTAGAGCGAAAGCAGGGAGAACCCTCCGACGAACCCGAACTCTTCGGCAAGCGTCGTGAAGATGAAATCCGTATGTTTCTCCGGCAGGAAGTTCAGGCGCGACTGCGTGCCTTGCATGAAGCCCTTTCCGGCCCACCCACCGGATCCCAGCGCAATCTTGGACTGCGTGATGTGATAGCCCGCGCCAAGGGGATCGATCGAAGGGTCAAGGAATATGTTGATACGGCGATACTGGTAGTCTTGCAGGATCTGCCAATCCGTGCCGCGCGAAAGAAAGACCGTGAACACCATGCCCGCCATCGCGCCGACCACGCCCAGGAAGTACCACCAGCTCACGCCGGCACAGAACATCACGATGCCGCTGCCCACGACCAGGAGCACGGTCGTGCCCAGGTCAGGTTGCCTGAATATGATCGCTGCGGGGATGAGGATCAGGATCAGTGGCACGAGCACCCATTGCGGCCGCGACACGCTCGAAAGCGGCAACCAGTCGTAATAGGCCGCAAGACACATCACGAGCGCGATCTTCATCATTTCCGACGGCTGAAACTGGATGAATCCGAGATCAATCCAGCGCTGCGCACCCATGCCAACGGTCCCGAAGAACTCCACCATGACCAGGAGCACGAGAGCGAAAGCATATGCCAGGCCGGAAACCGAGCGCCAGAACCAGATCGGCACAAGACCGATCAACAGCATCAGGACAAGACCCGCCGCAAACCGCACCATGTGTGGTTCCGCCCAGCGGGACACGTCCCCGCCCGCTGCCGAAGTCAGCATCAGGAACCCCACGGAGGCGACTGTGGTCAGCAGGACCACAAGCGCCCAGTTGACATGGAGAAGCTTGCGCGCGCCTCTCGGAATGAACCGTGCCCTGTACTCGAGAAAGCTCATGCCCTGCTCGCCTCGCGGACCGGTTTCTGGCGCGGGCGCAGCACCATCTCCCGATGCTGCTGTCGAATCGCCTCCCGCTGGTCCGGCGGATAGGCCGCCAGTGGCGGAATGCCCCCGGACAGCGCGTAGAGAAGGATGTCTCGTGCCGGCAGTGCCACCAGCGCACCGCTGCTGCCGTGTTCTATGACGACGGCGATGGCGTATTTCGGCTTGTCATGGGGCGCAAATGCAACAAAGAGGCCGTGGTCCCGCAAGTGCCGGGGAAGCTCCTCGTTTTGCGTGACCCCTTGGTCCCGCTCCGATTCCGAAATGCTCCGCACCTGGCTGGTCCCTGTCTTGCCGGCCATGAGGAATTCCTCGGCAACGATTCGCGCCCTTCGTGCAGTTCCCCTTGGGCCATTGACCGCGTTGTACATGGCCCGTCGAACCAATTGCACCAGGCCTTCGGGCAGATCGAGCTCTGCGGCCGGCTCGACCGGTGTCTCGACGCCATCGATCGACTTGATCAAGCGTGCCTTGACTGCCCGCATGCTCGCAATGCGCGCGGTCATGACCGCGAGTTGCAGCGGCGAGGCCAGAACGTCGCCTTGCCCGATGCCCGCATTCAATGTCTCGCCCTGAAGCCAGCCTTCGCCACGAACACGTGCTTTCCACCTGATGGACGGCACGATGCCGGACCGTACGGCCGACAGGGGAATGTCAGGGCGCTGCCCCAGCCCGAATTCCGCGCACAGTTCCGCGATACGATCGATTCCAACGCGGCGGGCAACCTCGTAGAAATAGACGTCACAGGACTGGGCAATTGCCATGTCCAGATCCATCCGGCCGTGGCCGCCGGACCTCCAGCAATGGAACTTGCGTCCCCCGAACTCCAGGTGTCCAGGGCAATGTATGATGTCGCGCGGTCCCAGCGCCCCAGCCCGCAAGGCAGCCAGCGCGGTCATCATCTTGAATGTTGATCCCGGCGGATACTGTCCTTGAACGGATCTGTTGAACAGGGGCACGTGGTCGTGATCCCGAAGCGCGCCATAGTCCTTCACCGAAATCCCGCGCACGAACAGGTTCGGATCATATGACGGCGACGACACCATGGCCCGAATGCCGCCGGTCTCAACGTCAATGACGACCGCGCTGCCGCTTTCGCCCGCAAGCCGCGCCTGCGCATAGTTCTGGAGTGCATGATCAACGGTCAGTTGCAGGTCGCGTCCCGGAACCGATTCATCGCGACCAAGCTCGCGCATGACACGGCCCGCTGCGCTGACCTCGATCCTGCGGAGGCCGGCACGCCCGCGGAGATCGGTCTCGCGCTTTGCCTCGATTCCGATCTTGCCGAACTGATACCCCGGAATCTGCAGGACAGGGTCCGACGGTTCCACGCGGGACAGGTCGCTTTCGCTGACCGGCCCGACATAACCGACCACATGCGCAAAATCCGACCCCAATGGATACACGCGCGACAGGCCGACTTCCGGCGTGATGCCGGGCAGGGCTGGGGCGTTGACCGCGATTTCCGCAACATCTTCCCAGGTCAGTTGGTCCGCAAGCGTCACCGGCACGAACGGACTCCGGCGATACATCTCCTTCAATGCGCGCTCGAGCTTGCTTTCATCAAGCGCGACAAGACGCCGGACCTTGGCAATTGTCTCCTCGACGTCACCGGCATCCTCTCGCACGATGACGATCCGGTAGTTCTGGCCGTTTTGCGCCACAGGGATCCCGTGACGGTCGAAGATCTTGCCCCGGCGCGGTGAGATGAGGCGCACGTTGACGCGGTTGTCCTCGGCCAGGAGCTGGTAGTTTGCCGCCTCGTGCACCTGCAGCTGGCGCATCCTCAGCACCAGGGTTCCCAGGAGGGCAAGCTGGCCACCGCCCAGCAAGAGCGCGCGCCGCGAGATGATGCCGGCACTCTCGTCGGATTCTGCCCAGGAGCGATTCATATTCGTTCCCTCTCAGGACCGGTCCCTGTCCCCGGGATGCAGCTTTCTGATGCCGAGAACCCGCTCGGACAGAAGAACGACAACCGGATAGAACAGGATGGCAAGCCCCAAGTGCATGATCGTCACGTCCATGCCGGCCTGACCGGCACCGGACAGCAACAGCACCACGGTCTCAACGACCTTCATCACAAGGAGCACGATTGCAATCAGCAACCATTCCGTGAGCAACGTCGCCGCAAACGCGCGCGCGCGTCGCCCGCGCAGGAACTCGCCGGCAAGAACCACCAGGGCCGCCCACAGCCCCGGAGGGCGCATGAACAGCATGTCGGCAATGAGGAAGACCGCTGCCAGAAGAAGCGCAGGCACGTATTCGGGGCGCCTGACGACCCACGCAAAGGCCATGACAAGCACGAGTTCCTGGCCGGGCACCCAGTCGTCAGGGCCAATGTCCAAGGGCAGAAGCTGTACAAACCCCGCGGCGCCCGCCAGCAGGAAGAATCCCGCGCGAAACAGCCAGACGCGGCTCACGAGGTCAGCCATCGGCATTCTCCCCCCCCGCCCGCACCGCCTCGACCGGCGGCAGAAGCGGACCAACCAGGACCGCCGGAGCATCCAGTTTCTCAACCGGCGGGCTGCGAAGCACGCGAAGGAACTCCATGCGGTCGTAGTCGGCAGCAAGCCTCAGCCTCAGGCGACCGTTGCGGTCCAGCACGACATTTCCGACAAGCAGTCCCGCCGGCAGCACGCGACCGGCGCCGGACGAGACGACACGATCGCCCGGCCGCACGTCATCCGGGGCGTCAATGAGCTCAAGGACCGGCAACCGGGAATTGTCGCCCGAAAGAAGCGCATTCTGTCCCGATGGCTGAATGGTGACGGGGACGCGACTTGTACTGTCCGTCAAGAGCAGCACCCGGCTTGAACGCTGCCCGACTCCGAGGATGCGGCCGACAAGTCCGAGCCCGTCCGTGACGGCCCATCCATCCGCTATTCCGTCGCGCACGCGCCCGACATTCAGCTGCACGGTATGGCGGTAGGGTGAGCCGCTGTCGGCAATGACCTTGCCCGTGACCACGGTCAGTGCCGGATCCAGCCGGGCCCTGTTCAAGTTCAGCAGCCTGGCGTTCTCCTGCTCCAGTTGCAGCGCCGTCTCTCTCCAGGCCCTTAGCCGGCGAAGCTCGTCGCGCAATTCGCGGTTCTGACGCTGAAGAACGGCATAGGACTGAATCTGCGTTGCCAGATTGACGGCCTCCGTGACTGGCACCAGGGCCCATTCCAGGTTCGTCACGACGAAATCGACGACAGCAATCCGCATGCGCTCGGCCCGTGACGTGTCGCTCCGCCAAAGAACGAAGGTGGCAAGCAGGACAAGCACCAGGCAGCCGACGGCCATGTGCCTGATCGGACGAAAATAGTCGACTTTCTTGTCGTTTCGCCGTGCCACGATCCTACTTTGGCAACATCCCTGTTCCACGCCTACGACACTTGGTCATGCCATCCGATCCGGGAGGAATCGACACCGTCATGTCCACAATGCGGGAATACAGAAAGATGTGCCTCCCTTTCAACTTTCGTAGTCGATCACATGGCGCAACTGCTTTTCGTATTCGAGCGCCGTTCCCGTCCCGATGGCGACGCAATGGAGCGCGTTGTCGGCAACGCTCACAGCAAGCCCGGTCTGTTCACGGATCGCCAGGTCCAGCCCGCCCAGGAGCGCCCCGCCGCCGGTCAGCATGACCCCGCGATCCACGATGTCCCCAGCCAGGTCGGGGGGCGTCACCTCCAGCGTCGACATGACTGCATCGACGATCTGCTGCACGGGTTCAAGCACTGCCTCGGCCACCTGCCCCTGGTTGATCTCGAACTGCGTTGGCACGCCGTTCAGCATGTCAATGCCACGGACTTCCATCGACTGCCCGCGTCCGTTTTCCGGCATGCGTGCGCATCCGATCGTGGTCTTGATTCTTTCGGCGGTGGCCTCGCCGATCTGGACGTTGTGCTTTCGCCGAATGTAGCTCACGATGCTCTCGTCCATGCGGTCGCCGCCCACCCTGACCGACATGGCATAGACTATGTCGCTCAGAGACAGCACCGCCACCTCGGTCGTCCCGCCGCCGATGTCGACGACCATGTTGCCCGTCGGATCCGTTATCGGGAGGCCGGCCCCCATCGCAGCCGCGATGGGCTCGGCGATCAGTCCGGCCTTTCTGGCGCCAGCCGCCTCCACGGACTGCCGGATTGCGCGCTTTTCGACCGGCGTCGCGCCATGCGGCACGCAGACGATCACGCGCGGCTTTGGAAAGAAGCCGCGCTTGTGCACCTTCTTGATGAGTTCCTTGATCATCGATTCCGCGACATCGAAGTCGGCAATGACGCCGTCCCGCAGCGGCCTGATCGCCTGAATGCTGCCCGGCGTGCGGCCCAGCATCATCCGGGCATCCTCACCGACAGCCAGAATCTTCTTCTGCCCGTCCTTGAAGTAGTAGGCCACCACCGACGGTTCGTTCAGGATCACGCCCTTGCCCTTGACATACACCAGCGTATTGGCCGTGCCGAGGTCAATTGCCATGTCCGAAGAAAACATTCCGCCGATCGCCATGCGTTCTGCCCCAATCTCGTTGAGCCGATAATCTCCCGGCCACCTCGCGATCTTGACTTCCCCACGTGCCGGGAAGTGCCCTATCGGAGGCGGCGGAAGTCTACTGCGAATTCCCGAACGGGTTCAACTGCTCCCGCCCGCAACACTCCAAATTGATGTGCCCGGACCAATGGCGGTCGTGCCACCGGGCCGAGCGGATGAAGCGGCAAGCGCGCTGCGGGCGACAGACCGCAGGTTGCGCGTCGACTCTCGGGCGTCCGCGTCAACCCGGCACTTGTCCATCCGGCAAGGCGCAGCGTCGGTTGCCGGGCCGATGCACGAAGTTCGAACATCAAAACATGCGACCGCCAATCGGGACATCCTTGTCCGGCTTCAACAACACGACCTCCCCGTCCTCGTCGGGCACCCCCAGCACGAGTATCTCCGACATGACCGGGCCGATCTGACGCGGCGGGAAGTTCACGACCGCGAGCACCTTGCGCCCCCGCAGCGTCGCGACATCGTAGTGTCGCGTGATCTGCGCGGAACTCTTCCTGACACCGAGGTCCGGCCCGAAATCGACCCAAAGCTTGAACGCAGGCTTTCGCGCCTCCGGGAAAGGTTCCGCGCGCGTAATCTCGCCGACGCGAATGTCGACCTTCATGAACGCCTCGAAGCTGATGGTCATTTCCCAAGCTCCCGGCTTCTGCCGGCGGCAGCGCTGACGGCCCGCGAGACAAGTGCGGGGAATCCCGAGGCATCGTCCATCAAGACGTTCAACGCAGCCTCCGTCGTCCCGCCCGGCGACGTGACGTTGACTCGAAGCTGCCCCGGATCCTCGGGCGAAGCCTCGGCCAGGGCGCCCGCACCTGCAACCGTCGAACGCGCGAGCATGAGCGCCAATTCCGGCGAAAGGCCCTCCGCCTGGCCGGCCGCCGCAAGCGCTTCGATGAGATGAAAGACATAGGCCGGACCAGACCCGGACACGGCCGTGACCGCGTCCATGTCCGCCTCCCGATCCAGGCGCACGGTCTGGCCAACGGCCGACAGGAGGTCCTCTCCCATGTCCATGCCGGCCTCGGAAACCCGACCATTGCGGACGAGTGCCGTGATTCCCCGTCCAATTGCGGCAGGCGTGTTCGGCATCGCGCGAATGACCGGAGTCAATGATCCAAGTGCCGCTTCGAACCGTTCAAGCGTCGTCCCCGCCGCAACCGACAGGAACAGGGTGTCCTTGCGTCCCCCGAACTGCCGCACCGGCTCCAATGCCGTGTCCATCATCTGGGGCTTGACCGCGACCACGACGATCGCCGGCGAAGCAGGCAGGTGGGAATTCAGGTTCACGCCGGCAAGCGCACTCAGTTCGTCGGAAGGTGCCGGATCGACCACCCAGACGGCGCTCACGTCCATGCCTTGCCCGATCCACCCCTTGAGCAGTGCTCCTCCCATCTTGCCGCAGCCGAGGAGAACGAGGCCCCGATGCGCGATTTCACCCAATTCCATGGCAAGCCTCCCATCCCGTTTTCAGCACCATGCCGAAATCCGATTTCGCGGGGCCGAAATGGAAAACCGGGTCGCCCGTTCGGCGACCCGGCCTCCGCCGCGCCCGCGATCAGCAAAGGAGGAGACAACGTTGCGGACGCAGCAACCCCGTTCAGGCGCGGCCATAGGCCTCTGTCATGGCGACATCCATTGCGCGTTCCGGCGACTCCTTGCCCCATGTGGCAAGCTGAAACGCCGGGTAGAACCGTTCGGCCGCCTGCACGGCGATCCGGATCATCGTGTCGACCTGCTCGGCGCTCGCGGACTGGTCCCCAGCCAGCACGAGGCCATATCGCCATGCCATCAGCTTCTGGGACTGCCAGAACGCGAACGCTCCCGACCAGCATATGTCATTGGCCCGATTCAGCATCTCGTAGAGAGCGCCCATCCTGTCCCTTGGCGGATCGATTTCGAAGGTGCAGATCAATCGCAGGGTCTCGTCCTGCGGAGACCAGGCAAGGGTGATCGAATACGTCCGCCATTGCCCCTCGATCGCCATTGCGATCTGGTCTTCCGCAAACCGGTCGAACTCCCATTCGTGACGCTCGGCCACGTGTTCGACAATGTCGATCGGGTGGAGGTCTTCAGTGATGTACTGCTCTGTCAGTGACATGCGCTCTCGCCCCATCTTGCGTGCCTGATGGTTGATCCCACCACGGCTTGCCGTCAATTCAAGATTCAGTGGATCCGGTCATCCGCTTTGCGAGATATGGTGTTCCGAAAGCGAAGACCTGTAAAGCGAAATCTTTTCCAGATCCAAAATTAAGGCGAGGGCGGCCGGCCGGCTTCGCCAACGCCGCCCGGTCCTCGCGCGTCATCCTGCACGGGCCAGAGCGAAAGCGGCATTGCGGCGGCGGCCCCGCACCCGGCAAGGGCGCCAGGCGATGCGTTGTCTCCCGGGTCAGCCGAGCCGTGCGCGCGACGATCAGATTGTGCAAACACGGCACGGGCCAGGGAACCTGCCGCGGCAGTTCGGGGTCAGGACTTCTTTCGCTTGCGGGTCTCCAGCGCTTCGACCCTTGTCCGGAGCGAATCGTTCTCCGCGCGCGCCTTCTCGGCCATTGCCCGCACGGCGTCGAACTCCTCGCGGGTCACGAGATCCCGACCCGCCAGCCACCGGTCGAGCATGCCCTTCATGACCGTTTCGAACTCGTTCCGGGCACCGCGGGCGACTCCCATCGAATTCATCATGAGCTGTGCAAGATCGTCCAATCTCGGGTTTCGGGTCTGCATGCCTGTACCTCGTCCTGCTTGAACACGTCCCGGCATCTATAGGTTGCGCGCGCGTGCTTCACAAGGTTGACGCAACCGCGCAGCAATGCCACGAACGCGATTCATGCAGCACGGAATTCCGTTCCCCGACATTTCACCAATCCTGGTCGAGATTTCCCTGGGCCCGGTCAATCTGCCGATTCGCTGGTACGCGCTCGCCTACATTGCGGGGATCCTGGCCGGCTACTGGATTCTCCGTCGAACCATCGCGCGTCCGCAGCTTTGGAAAGACGACACACCGGCCCTTGACCGCAAGCGGCTTGATGACCTGTTGGTCTGGCTGATTCTCGGGGTCGTCCTGGGAGGCCGCCTCGGATATGTCCTGTTCTATGGTCAGGGAAAGGCATTCGAAGATCCCCTGTCGATCCTGCGCGTCTGGGAAGGCGGCATGTCGTTCCATGGCGGCCTGGTGGGCGTTGCCGTCGCCGCAACAGTCTTTGCGCACAGGCACGGCCTGCCTCCGGCGGGACTCGCGGACGGACTGGCACTCGCGACGCCGCCGGGGCTGTTCCTTGGCCGCATCGCGAACTTCATCAACGCCGAACTCTGGGGAAAGCCAACGGACCTGCCTTGGGGCGTGATCTTTCCGGGCGCCGCCGCACAGAACTGCCCGGATGTCGAAGGCGCCTGTGCCAGGCATCCGTCGCAAATCTACGAAGCGGGACTCGAGGGACTGATTCTCGGTGCTCTTCTTCTTTGGCTTGCCTATGGGCGAGGCTGGCTCAAGAAGCCCGGCGCAGTCGTCGGCATCTTCATCGCGGGCTACGGCGCGTCTCGCTTCGCGGTGGAGCTCTTCCGGCAAGCCGACTCCCAGTTCGTGACCGCAGGCAACCCCATGGGACATGTCGCCTCCGCCGGACCGGTCGGGGTTACCATGGGCCAGCTCCTGTCCCTGCCAATGATCGCCCTTGGGCTGCTCGCGCTGTTCCTTGCATTCAGATCCCGCCCGTGAACGCAGCCCCCGGTCTCTCCGGCCGTTCACGCCAAACGCGCCAGACGGCGCCGACCGCACCCGCGAGGATCGCCCGGCCCGGACTTGCCCGGGACGAGACTCGTCTTCCGCAACAGCGCCTGCCTGCCTGCAAGGAACGCGCTTCCGGATGACCGAGCTCGGGAAGCGCCTCATCCAGAGAATCCGCAGCACCGGACCAATGACCGTGGCGGAGTACATGCGCGAATGCCTGCTGCATCCGGAATTCGGATACTATTCCAGGCACGACCCCCTCGGCGTGTCGGGCGATTTCACGACGGCACCGGAAATCAGCCAGATGTTCGGCGAACTCCTGGGGCTGGCGCTTGCGCAAGCCTGGCTCGATCGCGAGGCGCCACGACCGGTGTGCCTTGCGGAGCTTGGCCCTGGAAGGGGCACGCTCATGGCGGACATTCTGCGGGCCAGCCGGACGGTGCCCGAATTCCCCGAAGCCGTTTCCGTTCACCTCGTGGAAGCCTCACCGGTTCTGCGCGACGTGCAACGGAAGACGATTGACCGCCCGCTTCGCCATCACGACTCGATCGAGAGCCTTCCCCGCGGTCCCCTGTTTCTCGTCGCGAACGAGTTCTTCGACGCACTTCCCGTACGCCAGTTGCAGCGCGACGGGGCCGCGTGGCGGGAACGCATGGTCGGCGTTGACAACGACGGCAACCTGACCCTGGGCCTCTCGGACCCGGTCAGTTCGGAACTGCTTGCCGACCGGCTGGGCGATACACGCGACGGCGACATCGTGGAGATCCGGCCGGCCGCGCGTGCCATTGCGGCCGATATCGGTGCGCGAATCGCCGAATCTGGCGGCCTTGCGCTGGTGGTGGACTACGGCGGCCAGCATTCGCTCGGCGACACGCTGCAGGCCGTCCATGCGCACGGGAGCGTGCCGCCCCTGACCGATCCCGGCATGGCTGACCTGACCGCCCATGTGGACTTCGGGGCAATTGCGCGTGCCGCCCGTCCCGCCGCTCACACGCGGGTGATTCCCCAGGGCGAGTTCCTCGAACGTCTCGGAATTGTCCAGCGCGCGGAGAGGCTGGCCGAAGGACTGACAGGATCCGCTCTTGAGAGCCATCGCGCCGCGCTTCGCCGCTTGACGCATGAAGACGAAATGGGAACGCTCTTTCGGGCAATGGCCCTCTACGAGGACGGTACACCCTTGCCGCCCGGATTCACGGCATGACGATCGAGTTCATCACGTCCGAGGCCCTGGCAAACTTGCGCCACGGCTTCTTCACGCGGAAAGGCGGTGCATCCACCGGCCTCTTCGCCAGCCTGAATTGCGGCCATGGCTCCACGGACCGGAAGGATGCCGTGTCAATCAACCGGAAACGGGCGGCGGACGTTCTCGGCCTCTCGCCGAAACGCCTGGCGACGGTTCACCAGGTGCACTCGGCCACGGCGCTTGCAACCGACGCCCCGTTCGATATGCGGCCGAGAGCGGACGCGATGGCAACGGCGGAACCAGGCCTTGGCCTCGCCATACTGACCGCCGATTGCCAGCCGGTGCTCCTTGCCGACAATGCCGCACGGGTGATCGGCGCCGCGCATGCCGGTTGGCGCGGTGCCTTGGACGGCATCATGGAAGCCACGGTCGATGCAATGGTAGGCCTTGGTGCACGTCCGGCTGAAATCACCGCCGTGATCGGCCCGTCAATCAGCCAGCGCGCGTATGAAGTGGGACCGGAATTCCTTGAACGCTTTGTCGACGACGACTCCGGGAACGCGCGGTTCTTCGCAAACGGACGTGACGACCGCCTTCAGTTCGATCTTGTTGGCTACGGCCTTCAACGTCTGCGCAATGCAGGCATCGGCAATGCGCAATGGACGGGGCATTGCACATATTCCGATTCGGAGCGCTTCTTTTCGTATCGGCGAAGCCGGCATCGCAAGGAGCGGGACTACGGCCGCCTGATATCTGTCATCTGCCTTTGAGGGCGAAGGAGGCATCGCACCCCAAGGTCGCGGAAGGCACGGGTGCCACGATCCAGATGCCCGGCATCACGCAAGTTCGCCTTGCCGCGCCTCGAGCACGTCGAAGGGCACTGCGGGTTCATCCTTTGCACACCGAATCACCAGTGAAGTCTTGACCGAGATCACGTTTGGCGCCGACGTCAGTTCATCGGTCAGGAACCGCTGAAATGTCGAGAGATCGGGAGCCACGCATTTCAGGATGAAATCCACTTCGCCATTGAGCATGTTGCACTCTCGGACAAGGGGCCAGTTCCGGCAACGCGTCTCGAACGCGCTCAGGTCCGCTTCCGCCTGGCTTTGCAGGCCAACCATGACAAAGACCTGCACTTCGAAACCCAGTGCACGGGCATCAACCAGGGCGTGATAGCCCCGAATCAGCCCTTGGTCCTCAAGCGCCCGGACCCTGCGAAGACAAGGCGGCGCGGAGATTCCCACCCGCCGAGCCAACTCTACATTGGTCATGCGGCCATTGGCCTGCAATTCGGCAAGAATCTTTCGGTCGATTGCGTCGAGCCTTTCGCCAGGCATGTTCGTCTGCTCCCCCGTCTGCAGAATCTTACCGGACTGGCCGGCTTCGCGCAACATTGTGTCGCAATTGCGCAATTTCGTTAGCCTTGCCCTTGCATTCCGTCATCCGGCGCCTTTCGGAACGCTCTCCGGTCCGCGCAAACCCGTCCGTCATGTCTGGTCGAAGCCATCGGAACGGCACGCGCGCGCAAGGAGGGATCCTGGCAATGCCCAGGTGCCAAAGGCACTTTCGATGCACGGGTTCCCGGACTATATCGGTCCGGCATTCTTCCTGGGAGGCACCTGCCTTGAGCAACACGCGACACACGAAAGTCCTGATCATCGGATCGGGTCCTGCGGGCTACACGGCCGCCGTTTATGCGAGCCGTGCGATGCTCGAACCCCTTCTTGTCCAAGGCGTCCAGCCAGGCGGTCAGCTCATGATCACGACCGATGTCGAGAATTGGCCCGGCGAAAGCAACATCCTGGGTCCCGGCCTGATGGCGAACATGGAGGAGCATGCGCGGGCCGTCGGCACCGAAGTCGTCTCCGATCACGTTCAATCGCTCGACCTCTCGTGCAGGCCCTTCCGTGCGAACGGCGATGCTGGCACCGTCTACACGGCCGACACCGTCATTCTGGCAACGGGCGCACAGGCAAGATGGCTGGGCCTTGCATCCGAGGAGGCGTTCAAGGGCTTCGGCGTCTCGGCCTGCGCAACCTGCGACGGGTTCTTCTTTCGCGGCCAGGACGTCGTTGTTGTCGGCGGCGGCAACACGGCTGTCGAGGAAGCCCTCTTCCTGACCAACTTCGCAACCAGGGTCACCCTGGTCCATCGCCGTGACGCGTTGCGCGCCGACAAGATCCTTCAGCACCGGCTCTTCCGCCACGAGAAAATCGAGGTTCTCTGGGACCATACTCTGGATGAAGTCCTCGGAACGGAGGATCCGAAGGCCGTCGAGGGCGTGCGGGTGAAGCACGTCAGGACCGGACAGGTCTCGACGGTTCCCTGCAAGGGGGTTTTCATCGCCATCGGCCACACGCCTTCGAACGAACTGGTCAAGGACAGCCTTGAACTGCACAGCGGCGGCTACGCCGTCACCGCACCGGACTCGACGGCCACTTCGGTCCCCGGCGTATTTGCCGCAGGCGACATCACCGATCACGTGTATCGCCAGGCGGTCACGTCCGCCGGGATGGGCTGCATGGCCGCGCTTGAAGCCGAACGCTTCCTTGCCGAACAGGGGCGGGATGCGGAAATCGCCGCCGAATGACCGCAGGCAGGGGCGGGGCGCTCAATGGAGCGGGCGGCCCGGCGAAAGCGGATGTCCGGGGCCGCAAGTCGCTCGTGGCACGGCTGGCCTGGAGACGCAGAACAACTTGCCTTCCCTGCATGCCACTGGATAGGGAGGGCATTCCAGAAAGCGCGCCGGATCGATCATGATGCATTCGAATCACTCCCCCATTCCGGAACTGCTTGTTCCCCGGAACACGGCACAGGGACTCAAGGAAGAGGCGGCAAGGCTGCCGAGCTGGGATCTCACGCCGCGCCAGACCTGCGATCTCGAACTCCTGATGAACGGCGGATTCCATCCGTTGAACGGCTTCCTGGGCGAAGACGACTACGGCACCGTCGTCGACAGGATGCGGCTTGCCGACGGAACGCTGTGGCCGATGCCGGTCACGCTTGACGTATCGGAGCGATTTGCCGAAGGCGTCACGCTCGGCAGCAACATTGCCCTTCGCGATCAGGAAGGCGTGATACTTGCAACCATGAACGTCACCGATCGGTGGCGCCCGGACAAGTCCAGGGAATCGAACAAGGTCCTTGGCACCGAAGACCTTGCGCATCCTGCGGTCAACTACCTGCATCACGCTGCCGGTCCGGTCTATCTCGGCGGGCCGGTGACTGGTCTCCAGCTTCCGGTGCACTACGATTTCAGGGTCCGCAGGGACACGCCAAACGAGCTTCGCGCATATTTTCGAAAGCTTGGCTGGCACCGCATCGTGGCATTCCAGACCCGCAATCCGCTGCACCGCGCACACCAGGAACTGACGTTTCGGGCGGCGCGGGAAACGGCCGCGAATCTCCTGATACACCCGGTCGTGGGCCTGACGAAGCCCGGTGACGTCGATCATTTCACGCGCGTGCGATGCTATGAAGCCGTGCTCGACAAGTACCCGTCTTCCACGGCCGCAATGAGCCTGCTGAACCTCGCCATGCGAATGGCCGGTCCGAGAGAGGCGGTCTGGCACGGACTCATCCGCAGGAATCATGGTTGCACCCACATGATCGTTGGCCGCGACCATGCGGGTCCGGGAAAGGACTCGAGGGGCGAGCCTTTCTACGGGCCCTATGATGCGCAGAAACTGTTTCGGGAGCATGAAGCCGAAATCGGAATCGAGATGGTGGACTTCAAGCACATGGTCTACGTGCAGGAACGCGCCCAGTACATGCAGGCCGACGAGATCGAGGAAGGGTTGACCGTGCTGGACATTAGCGGCTCGGAACTCCGCCGCCGGCTGCGCGAAGGCCTCGAATTGCCGGACTGGTTCACCTTTCCCGAAGTCGCGAGAGAACTCCGACGCCGCTACCCGCCCCGTTCCCAGCAAGGCTTCACGGTCTTCTTCACCGGATTTTCCGGATCGGGGAAGTCGACGATCGCGAACGCCCTCCTGGTCAAGCTCATGGAGATGGGCGGGCGTCCGGTCACGCTTCTCGACGGCGACATCGTCCGCAAGAACCTCTCCAGCGAACTGGGATTCTCCAAGGAGCACCGGGACCTGAACATTCGCCGCATCGGGTTCGTCGCTTCCGAAATCACGAAGAACGGCGGGATCGCCATCTGCGCGCCGATCGCCCCCTATGCCGATGCGCGGCGGGTCGTGCGCGAGCAGATCGAGAATTTCGGCGCCTTCGTCGAGGTGCACGTGGCCACGTCAATCGAGGAATGCGAGCGACGTGACCGGAAGGGGTTGTACAGGCTCGCAAGGGAAGGCACGATCAAGGAGTTCACCGGCATCTCGGACCCCTATGACGTCCCGGAGAACCCGGAATTGAAGCTCGAAACCGAAAACGTCGAAGTCGATCTCTGCGCGCAGCAGGTGCTCTTGAAGCTGGAACAGATGGGCCTGGTCGCTGCATGACATTCTGTTGCCGCGTTCCGGCGGGTGTCGAAGCCAGCGCCTGGTGAGAGGGGCCTGCCGCCCGATCCCTGCGAAACGGGCCTACCCTGATTGAACGGGTTCAAGCGCGGCGCCCAGTCCCGTCATGAGTGCCGCGAATGTCGGAAACGAAGTGGCGATCGGCGCGGCGTCGTCCACGGTCACGGCTTCCTTCGCGCCGAGGCCAAGGGAGAGAAACGCCATGGCAATGCGGTGATCAAGACGCGCCTCGACACGAGCACCGCCCGGCACGCCCGCAGGGCCCATGCCCTCGATCTCCCACCAGTCCTCGCCTTCCCTGACGGTCCCGCCTGCAGCACGCAGACCGGTTGCCATCGCATCGATCCGGTCACATTCCTTTACCCGGAGTTCCCCCACGCCCCGCATGATGGTGCGCCCCTCGGCGAACGCGCTGACAATCGCGAGAATGGGGTATTCGTCGATCATGGAAGCCGCGCGTTCAGGTGGCACCTCGATGCCCTTGAGTTCGGGGGAGAAGCGCGCACGGATGTCCGCGACCGGCTCGCCCCCTTCCTCGCGCTCGTTTTCAAGGGCCAGGTCGGCTCCCATCTCGCGAAGCGTGGCAAAAAAGCCGGTACGGGTCGGGTTCATCCCGACATTGGGAACCAGGACGTCCGATCCCTCGACGATCAGTGCGGCCGCCACCGGGAAGGCCGCGGAAGACGGATCGCATGGCACGGAAATGTCTTGCGGCAGAAGCTCGGCATGTCCCTCGAGCGTGATGACGCGTCCGCCAGCCCTGGCATCGACGTCGATGACGGCACCGAATCCCCTGAGCATTCTCTCCGTGTGGTCACGCGTGGCCTCCCGCTCGACCACGACCGATTCGCCGGGCGCGTTGAGCCCGGCGAGGAGGATGGCGGACTTCACCTGCGCGGACGCAACCGGCATGGTGTAGTTGACGGGCACCGGATCCGTCGCGCCCGTGATTGTCATCGGCAGCCGTCCGCCCGAGTGACCAACCGCCCGCGCTCCAAACTCGGCAAGCGGCTCGGTGACCCGACTCATCGGACGCGACCGCAGGGATGCGTCGCCCGTAAGGGTCGCCGTGATCGGCGTGGTTGCCATCGCGCCCATGACGAGGCGCGCACCGGTCCCTGAATTCCCGCAGTCGATCACGTCCGCGGGCTCACCGAATCCACCAACGCCCACACCATGAACGGACCAGTTGCCCTCGCCCAAATCAGTCACTTCGGCACCGAAAGCGCGCATCGCGTCGGCGGTGGCCAGCACGTCCGCGCCTTCGAGAAGCCCTGCGATTCGCGTTTCGCCAACGCACATCGCGCCGAGAATCAGCGATCGATGCGAAATCGACTTGTCGCCCGGCACATGCGATTCTCCCGATAGCGCACCGGATCGACGCGCAATCATCGGTTCAGGTGCACCACGTCCCGCCATCGGCATTCCTTCATCGCTCACGGCTCTTTAGACCAGATGCATTGCAAGGGTCCACCTTCAGGCACCGGGCTTCCGGAACGAGAGATAGGTGGGCGTACGACCCTCCCGCAACGCCTTCCGCTCGTAGCGCGTCGGCAGCCAGTCCTCCCATGGCTTTCGCCAGTCGTCGGGGTGAACCGCCTGCCAGACAAATCCAGCCCTCGGCACTTCCTCCATGGTTTGGCGCACGTAGTCCGGAATGTCTGTCGAGATCCTGAGCTGGGCACCCGGTGCCATTATCGAAAAGAGTGGATCCAGGTGTTCCGATGTCACGAAGCGTCGTCTGTGGTGCCTCTTCTTCGGCCAGGGATCCGGGTAGAGAAGAAACGCCCTGGCCACGGACTGGTCGGGCAGCACGTCCATCAGGTCGCGTGCATCTCCCGGATGTATCCGGATGTTCCCCGCTCCGGTCGACCTGATCCTGCCAAGCAGCTTTGCCACGCCGCTGATGTAGGGCTCCGCGGCAACAAAGCCGACACCCGGGTTCCGTACCGCCTGATGCAACAAGTGCTCACCACCACCGAATCCCACTTCCAGCCAGACTGGGCGGTCGCCAAACATCGCCTTGAGATCCAGTTTGGTGCGCCCGGGATTCTCGTCCCGCCTGACGCCTGCCAGCCCAACCCGCCCGAGATCGTCCAGATGGCGCTTCTGGCTTGCGCGCAGGCCCCGGCCGCGAGCACGCCCGTACAGGTTGCGCCGGGGCGCGTCGGAGGAAGGTTTGCGGGCCATGGGCGCGTTTCGCAAGCCGGCACGCACCCGTCAAGTCTTGCCACTCCTGGAAGCCAGCGATAAGAACGGATCATGAACGCTCGCGACATCCGATTCTGCGGGGAAACCCTCACGCTGCTCCCGTCAGGCGCTTTGCATTGGGCTTCAAGAAAGCTTCTGGCGTTCGCGGACCTGCACTTGGGAAAGTCCGAGCGAATCGCGCGAAGGAGCGGCACGCTTCTGCCGCCCTATGACGCCGACGAGACGCTCGCGCGACTTGCCTTGGACGTGGACGCGTTGCGGCCGGAAGTCGTGCTGTGCCTGGGCGACAGTTTCGACGACCTCGCTGCCGCCGACGCGATTTCCGAGACGATTCGAGCGAAGGTCTCCCGGCTGCAGGACGGCAGGCGGTGGATTTGGCTCGAAGGCAACCACGATCCCGGCCCTGCCAACATGGGCGGTGCATGCCTGAACGAGTTTCGGCTCGGCCCCTTCGCCTTCCGCCACATTGCCGAGAGCGACGCCGACCCGGGAGAAATCTCCGGCCACTTCCATCCCAAGGCACGCATCCGCGGCACCTCCCGGCCCTGCTTCATGTTTGACGAGGCGCGGCTGATTCTGCCCGCCTATGGATGCTATACGGGAGGGCTCGACTGGACGGCATCCGCGCTGCGCGACCTCCTTTCCGAACGCGCAGTGGCGTATCTCACCGGGGCGCAAGTCTTGCCCGCGCCGGTCCCGAGTGCGGTGTGAGCAATCCTCCAACCGTCAACGAACCCGACGGCACTTCCTGCCGATGCCATTTGCGCAAGGACGCGTCGTCATCTCCAAACGAAGAAGGACGGTTCCCGCGGTACGCCAAGTCTCCAGGGTACGTCGGTCGCCCCAGTTCGAATGCAAGCGTCAACGCGGTCCAACCATCCAAGGATCGACCGTCTCCACACCGGTATTTCGGAACCCGCCGGTGTTCCTCGTCACCACGGCAAGGCCGCGGGTGAATGCCGATGCAGCCAAGAAAGCATCCATAATATGGTCGTCGAGTGACTCGCCGCGAAGGCGCTTGTCTTCCAGGATCTTCGCGCATGCCTGCGCGTCGGCGAGGGTCCAATCCACGATCCGGTCTTCGAACAGCTCGTCAACGAGATCGTGAAACCGCCCGGCAAGATTGCGTCGGCGCTTTCCTTGCGCCAGACGTCCGATGCCATTGAGCACTTCCCAGACAGAAACTGACGAAAGGCCCAAGCCTTCGTCTGCGATTGAATCGAGGAAACTGGCGACCCGCGGTTCAGGCAGCGGCCGCATCATCTCGGAAACCACGTTCGTGTCCAAGAGCCACGCGAGCGGAGCAGTCATTCCTCTCCCTCATCGGAAAACGAAATAGGTCGATACCCACCACGTACCGGTGGCGGAAGGTCGACACCGTGGTCCGCTCCGAAATGTCGGGCGAATGCCTCGGACGGCTTCGGGCGGAGCTCGGTCTTCGTGCGCTGCTCGTGGATCAGGCGGCGGACCAACTCTTCCATCGATACGCCTATCTGACGGGCTTCCCGTCGAAGCCAGGACTTGTCCCCCGGATCAATGTCGCGGACGATGATGCTTGTGCTCATGCCAGCACCCCCCTCTTCCATAAGGCGCCCATCCTGCCGGACAGTCAGCAATCAAATTATGCTATCAGGCACCGAGGATCAAGGCAGGATCCAGACCGGAAGAGCCCGCGGGCCATTCAGGCCGTCAAGCCCTCCGGTTCCGGAACGCCGTTCGAGCGGCAACATGCCGTCAACGTGTTTGCAAGCAGGCAGGCGATGGTCATCGGCCCGACGCCGCCCGGCACGGGCGTGATTGCGCCAGCCACCTGTGCAGCGCGTTCGAAGTCGACGTCTCCCACAAGCCGGGTCTTGCCGTCGCCCCTTTCCGGCGCCTCGACCCTGTTGATCCCCACGTCGATCACGGTGGCCCCGGGCTTGATCCAGTCGCCTTGAACCATTGCAGGTCGCCCGACGGCAGCCACGACCACGTCCGCTCTCCGCACGACCTCCGCCAGATCCCTGGTTCGCGAATGTGCGACTGTCACGGTACAGCTGTCGCCGATCAGCAGCTGGGCCATCGGCCTGCCCACGATGTTGGACCGGCCGATTATCACCGCATCCAGACCTGAGAGGCTTTCGTGGTGATCCCTGAGCATCATGAGGCAACCAAGGGGCGTGCAGGGCACCATCGATTTCCGGCCGGTGCCGAGAAGCCCCACATTGGAGATGTGGAAACCATCCACATCCTTTGCCGGGTCAATGGCATTGACGACGAGGTCCTCATGCAGATGTTCCGGAAGCGGCAACTGCACCAAGATGCCATGGATGGATGAGTCATCGTTCAATTGATCAATCAGTGCGAGCAGTTCGCGTTCCGGCGTGTCTGCAGCAAGCTTGTGTTCGACGCTCTTCATTCCGGCCTCGACCGTCGCCTTGCCCTTTGAACGCACGTAGACCTGGCTTGCCGGATCCTCGCCCACCAGAACCACTGCAAGACCGGGCACAATGCCGTGCTCGCCTGCCAGCCGTGTCACGTGGTCCTTCACCTTGCCGCGCACTGCGGCCGCGAATTCCCTGCCATCAATCTTCTTTGCACCCATGAATACCTCCCGACCGAGTCAAGCAGTGGAATATCCATGTATCCATTTGCCAGATGCCGGGAAACCGGCAATTCGGGCAACGCGAGCGCCCTCTTCCCGGTTCCCGGGCGCGTTGCCTGGACACAGCGGCACCATTCCGGCCAAACTCAGGCATCCGTCACGCCCAACCCATGCGGTCACGCCCCGAAATCCTGTGGCCGCCGCCCAGGAAGCACGGCCTCGGTCGTCGTCGCCGGGGACTGGCAAGACCGGTCCTCCCCCCTGTGCGACATCTCGACATTTTGGAGTCCGCAACGTCAGTCATGCGCCACCGGCAGCACGGACGCTTGAAGGGTCCAGACGCCCGATTCCGACGGAAAATGCGGGTGTCAGGAGGACAAGGTGGATGGCAGCGGCGCCCGGGGCGACAACGGCTTCCGGCAGCCGTGCCCGGCCGTCCTGCTGCAGCCGCCAGGCGCCTCGCTTACGGACTAGGCCGTCGGTTCCGGCTCGAATTCGGGTTCCTTGCCGTCCCCGGACCTCTTGCGCGGACGTGTCTTGGGAATGGCCGTGACGCTCGCCGTGCCGCTCGCGTCAGTCGAATCGTCTTCATCGTCGTCGGCACGCTTCAACGGCTTGCCCTCGATCACGTTCGTGATTTCGCTGCCCGTGAGCGTTTCATATTCCAGCAGCCCTTCGGCGAGGCGCTCCAGCTCGCCCATTTTCCTGTTGAGAATTTTCCTGGCCGTTTCGTACCCCTCGTCGACGAGTTCCTTCACCTTCTCGTCGATGCGTTTCTGCATTTCCTCGGAATGGGCCTGGCCGGATTGGAAAGTGCCCAGATAGCCTTGCTGCTCGTAGGAATAGTCGACCATGCCGAGTTCGTCCGCGAAGCCGAACTGGGTCACCATGGCACGCGCGATCTTGCTTGCCTGCTGGATGTCAGATGCAGCGCCGCTGGTGATGTCGTCCTTTCCGAAAATCAGTTCCTCTGCAGCCCGGCCTCCCATTGCCATGGCGATCTTCGACTTGTACTTCCGGAACGTGACCGAGAGCTGGTCCCGTTCCGGCAAGCTCAGCACCAGGCCGAGCGCCCTGCCTCGTGGTATGATGGTGGCCTTGTGTATCGGATCGTGCTGCGGAACGTTGAGACCCACGATGGCGTGTCCGGCCTCGTGATAGGCAGTCAGCTTCTTTTCTTCCTCCGTCATGACCATCGAGCGCCGTTCGGCGCCCATCATGACCTTGTCCTTGGCATTCTCGAAGTCATCCATCGTGACGAATCGCCGACCGACGCGGGCCGCCATCAACGCCGCCTCGTTCACGAGATTTGCGAGATCCGCCCCGGAAAAGCCGGGCGTGCCGCGCGCGATGATGCGAAGGTCGACGTCCGGACCAAGGGGAATCTTGCGTACATGCACGCCAAGAATCTTCTCGCGGCCCTTGATGTCGGGGTTGGGCACCTGCACCTGCCGGTCAAAGCGACCCGGGCGCAGGAGCGCCGGATCAAGCACGTCGGGACGGTTCGTCGCTGCAACGATGATGATTCCCTCGTTCGCCTCGAAGCCGTCCATTTCGACCAGAAGCTGGTTCAGCGTCTGCTCCCGTTCGTCATTGCCACCGCCGTAGCCTATGCCACGGCTACGGCCCACGGCGTCGATTTCGTCAATGAAGACAATGCACGGCGCATTCTTCTTCGCCTGCTCGAACATGTCACGGACACGACTGGCGCCAACGCCAACGAACATCTCGACAAAATCTGACCCGGAGATCGTGAAAAACGGCACCCCGGCCTCGCCCGCAATGGCACGCGCCAACAGAGTCTTGCCCGTGCCCGGCGGACCCACCAGGAGCGCGCCCTTGGGAATCTTTCCTCCGAGCCGCGAGAACTTCTGCGGATTGCGGAGGAATTCCACGATTTCCTCGAGTTCCTCCTTGGCTTCGTCAATCCCGGCCACGTCATCGAACGTGACGCGCCCGTGCTTCTCGGTCAGCAGCTTTGCACGCGACTTCCCGAACCCCATGGCGCCGCCGCGTCCGCCGCCCTGCATCCGGTTCATGAAATAGATCCAGACGCCGATCAGCAGGAGGAATGGCAGGAACGACCAGAAGATCGCCATGAAACTCGACTGCTTCTGCGGCTTGGCGTCGAAGGACACGTTGTTGCTGACCAGGAGTTCCGTGGTTTCCGCGCCTTCAGGCTGGATCGTCACGTATTCGCGGCCGTCGCCGCCGCGGAAGGTGATCCTTTCGCCGTCAATCGTCGCAGCCGTTACGCTGCCATCCGAAACCCGGTCAACGAAATCGGAATAGCTGACGGTCGTGTTGCTCAGGCCGGGCTGGCCTCCCGAAACAAGATTGAACAGCGCCAGCACAAGCAGGAACAGGACAATCCAGAAGGCGATGTTGCGCATGTTGGTCAACGGAAGCTCCCTCGGGCAAGTCGTGACGGACCATTCAGATCCGTCCGGTTCCCAAGTCAAATAGCAATCGGGGCGGATTCTTCAACGGGATTGCAGAAATTCGTCGAATCTGCCGCGACCCGTTGCCTTCGCGGTCCACGGGCCGGCGAGCCCCGCCACTGGTGCAGCCACAAGGGTTGCGCCCCGCCAGATCGCGGGTGACGCGAGAAGGCTCCGGCGTGGCATCCCCGTCTCGCGCCACGGCGTGTCCCTGACGGCCTCGCCTAGCGCGCGCACCTCGAGCGCGTCCGCGTGCGGACCTTCCAGGACCCAGCGGCCGTCCCATTGCCGATCGGTTCGTCCGAACACATCCTTCACCGCGTTGAATTCCCGCGCGATGCGCCACGGGCCCGGACCGTCCCGGCCGTCGGGCTCACGCGTAATGATGCAGCCCGCAAGCGTGTGCCTTCCCTCGTTCCGCAGGGCATGATCCAATTCCAGCATCGCGTCAGAACGTGGCGGATACGCGCCCCCGCCCACCCATGCCAGCGCATGGCGGCGCAGGCGGAACAGGATCTCTCGCGGAACGCGACGCCCCTGGCTGGACGCGTCCGCCGCAAGGATCACGTCGCCATTCTCCTCCGAAGCAATCCGGGCGGCCTCACGGCGGACGTAGTGCTCCAGCGCTTCGCGCGCCGCACTCATGTTCCTGGCGACTTCGGACAATGCGCCCGCATCGATGCCCAACTTCGAAAGGGCCTTCAACCTGTCCCGGGCGCGCACGCGTTCGAATTTCGGGTCGTCGTTGGAAGGATCCTCAATCCACGAAATGTCCCTGCGCAAGAGGTACTCACGCCATTCCTCACGCCCGTGGTCGAGCATCGGACGGATCCAGGTCGTGCCATGCCGTGTGAATCGGTGGTCCATCTCGGAGAGCCCGTCGACACCGGACCTTCTCGCAAGCCGCATGATGAAAGTCTCCGCGACATCGTCACGGGTATGGCCGAGGGCAACCTGGTCGATGCCCGAATTGCGCGCCCAGTCGCCGATGAGACGATAGCGAGCCCTGCGCGCCTCCGCCTGAAGGTTGCCGGCCCCGCTCCATTTCCATGTCAGCACGGTGTGGGGAATGCCCTTCTCGGCGCAATGGTCGGCAACGGTCCCGATCTCGCCGGACGCCTCCGGACGAAGCCCATGATCGACGGTCACGGCTTCAACCGGGAATCCCAGATCGCAACCGTGCCAAAGCATCACCTCGAGACAGGCCATCGAGTCACTGCCTCCGGACACGGCAACGGCCAGTCGCCGCGGCCGGCCCCACGCGAAGGGCCGACCCGCCAAGTTCCTGATCAATTCGTCGAACGAGGTGGCTTCGCGAATCACGGACACGTCAAGCCGGTCCGAGCCTCCTGCGCCTCAACCGAAGCGTCCGATTCAGGAAACCGGAGCGTGACTTCCGAGAGCGTGATGCAGGCCTCCTGCACCTGACCCAGCCCGTCGAGCGAGAGGCCGAGCTTCAGCAAGGCAACCGGCGCCGTCGGGCCGTCCGGCGTGCCCGAATAGCTTTCGAGGTATGCGCGCGCGGCACCGGAGGTCATGCCAAGCCCCGACAAGGATTCGCCGCGCAGCAAATGCGCGACCCCCGTAAAGGGTCCGCCTTGGTATTTCTCGGTGAAGGCCTGAAAGAGCTCAACCGCGGTCTCGAATTCCCCCTGATCGAAACTGGCCTTGGCGCGATCGAAGTCCGCCCTTTCCGCAAGCGCCAGTTCGACGCCGCCGGTGTCGATCAGGTCGATCGCGAATCCGCTGTCGGCCTGCGTGACGGTCGCGACCTCCGCCGGTTCGGATTCTTCGGAGAGGGCTCCGCCCAGCGTCGTGGTCTCGCCCAGGCTTGCGATGTCGCAATCCGCCTCCAGTTCGCACAGGCGGAATTCGAGGTCGCCGATCCTGTTCGTGCCGTCGGCAACGATTGACTGGACGCGGTTTGCCAGTTGCTCGGACGCCGCCGTCAGACGCCGAACCTCCGCTTCCAGATCGTCGAGGCGCTCGAGAACGTTGGTGCTCTGGAGTCGCCCTTCTGGTGCGGCGGTGGTCGAAAGTTCGCGCTTCAGCCGGCGCATCTCGACAAAGAGCACGGTCAGTTCCTGCCGAATGTCGGCAAGTGTCTGTTCCCGGTCCTGCGCGACGGCTGGCGCAGAAAGAAGCAGGGCGGCGGCAATCAAGGCCCGCATCGGGCGATCTCCTTCAGAGGCCGACTCCTGTGCTCAGCACGGTCACGGCACGGCGGTTCTGCATGTAGCAGGATTCCTCCGAGCAGATCTCGATCGGGCGCTCCTTGCCGTAGCTTATGGTCCTCAATCGCGACGGGTCGATGCCTTGCGAGATCAGGTAGTTCTGCACCGTTGATGCCCGGCGGGCGCCGAGGGCCAGGTTGTAGGCCTGGGTGCCCTGCTCGTCCGCGTGGCCTTCGATGAGGGCCGTGTATTCGGCGTTGCCCGTGAGCCATTCGGCCTGGCCGTCAAGCGTGGCACGCGCCGTCGGCGTGAGCGTGGACTGATCCACGGCAAAGAGCACGCGATCACCGATGGTCGAACTGAAATAGGCGGCTGACTGCGGGTCGTCGACCGAGCCGAGCGCCCCGGTTGCACCGGTTGCGCCCGTATCCGTGGTGCCTTGGCCGAAACGATCGGCCTGGCTGCAGGCACCGAGGGCCATGAAGACGACAAGTAACGATCTGAAGAGCGGCATTGGTTCACCTGCGACTGCTTTCTGTTCCCTGCCTCATACATGACCCATCGGCAAAGGCAACGGAAACAGGACGAATTTCGACGTCGGCAGGGCTGTTCGGCCCGGCGCAATCCGTCCGTGCGAAAGTCGCGGCCCCCTCAGGGAAGCAGTGGCGACCACGCCGGGTCGGATGCTGCCGTCTCCGTGGGGACTCGCCTGAGATTGCGTCCGGAAATGTCCACCGAAAAGAGTGCCGGCCTGCCTTCGGCCCCGGCGCTCTCGCGCGTGAACATCAGTACCCGGCCGTTCGGCGACCATGTCGGACCCTCGTCAAGGAAGGATGCCGTGAGGAGTCTCTCGGCCGAGCCGTCCGCGCGCATCACGCCGATATGGAAGCGACCTGCATTCTGCTTCGTGAACGCGATGAAGTCGCCTTTCGGCGACCAGACCGGCGTGCCGTAGCGCCCCGGCCCGAAGCTGATCCTTCGGGGCTGGCCACCAGCGGCCCGCATCACGTAGAGTTGCTGGTTGCCGGACCTGTCGCTTTCGAAGACGATCTGGCGTCCGTCCGGAGAGAACGACGGGGCGGTCTCGATCGACGGGGCCGAAGTGAGCCGGGTGCGTCGCAGCGTCGCGACGTCAAGCGTGTAGATGTCGGTGTTTCCGCGGCGCGCCTCGGAATAGACCACGGTTCGACCGTCCGGCGCATAGCGGGGTGCAAAAGTCATGGATTCGGCATCTATGGCCAACGCCGTCTTGCCGACGCCACCGACGGTGAGTTCGTATATCTGCGGAAAGCCGGTCTCGTAGCTCGTGAACAGTATCCTGTCGCCCGTCGGCGAAAACCTGGGCGCAAGGACGATTGACGATGCATCCGTCAGGTAGCGCACGTTCTCGCCGTCAAAGTCCATGATCGCGAGTCGTTTCCGGCGGTCGTCCTTGGGACCCGTTGCTTCCACGTAGACAACGCGGCTGTCAAAATACCCGCCTTCGCCCGTGATCCGGGAGTAGACCTGGTCCGCGATCTTGTGCGCCACGCGCCGCCAGCTTCCCGCGACCCCGGCGAACTGCAGCCCGTCGCCGAGCGGCGCGTCGGCAAAGACATCGAAGAGGCGGAACTTGGCGAGAAGGCGCCCGTCGGAGGTGAGCGCAACGGAGCCAACGACCAGTGCTTCCACGTTGATCGCCTTCCAGTCCGGATACGCCACCGGAGCGTCGAAGTCCGCCACCTGGCTGACATAGGCCTGATGCGGGACGTCGCGAAACAGGCCGGTTCCAACGAGATCGCGCGCCACCACTTCCGTGATTCTCGCCGCGTACTCCTCGGCAGCGGAGTTCTCGGCAAGGAACGGCGCCACCGCGATCACCACCGGCTCGATCACGCCCTTGGTGATTTCGATCCGCAAGGGTCCGGTGCGATCCTGCGCCAGCGCCTGTGTCCCGAGCGCGAATGCAAGGGCGAGTGCAAGGAGAATCTGCGTCATCGGAACTCCATCCCTTCTTCACTAAAGGTTGCTTCCACTTCGCGCCATCGGTCAAATTTTTCGGCCGGAAGCTGGAATCCCTTTGTGCCACAGCGAATGATGGCGCGTCGAGCGGCCCCGAACGCCCTGTCCGCATCCGCCTCGCTGCCGCCACGGAATTCGACCATTCTGATCGAGCCCGTGACGGGCACGCCGGTGCGTTGCATGTCGAAGGCCACGACAACCGACGTCGCGCGTGCACTGGCCGACAGGCTTCCGACATTCCAGCACTGCCCGACCGCGAGGCCGAACGCCTCCTTTTCGCCACCGGTCAGGTCACCGGTCAAGGGCGAGCCGCGCGACGCCACCTGCTGGGAATCCGCGTCCGCGTCGGCCAATGCGGCCACTTGCTCGGGTTCGTGCGTGGAGTCGTCCGGCACGTCCGGCACGGGGCTTGGAGGGCGCGATGGCCGTGGTCGGGGCCGCATGGAACTGACGACCGCATTGGTCTCCTCCTCTTCGGCCTCGGTGACGATGCGGTCGCTGGCCTCCTGCGGCGCCTGCGGAGCGTCTTTCTCCTCGACCAGCTCCGGCGGCGCCTCGGGGTCGGGAACGGTTGCCTCGATCAGGTCATCCCCGGTTTCCGCCTCGGGCGGCGGCGCCAATTGCGGCACCGGCGCGACGCGGGGCGCCGGCGCTGCGACCTGGTCAGGCTGGGCGGTCGTGCCGTCGAAGTCCGATGGCGCCAGGAGCGCCGTCGGCGCGCTGTCTTCGATCTCCAGCCCCAAGGCGGGCTGATCGAATTCAAACTCCGGCACGTCGGGGCTCTCCGGAGGTGCCACCGGGCTGGGCGTGGCCAGATCCGTGGCCGCAACCGCCACCGGGGACCGTGGTGCCTCGTCGTCCTCCGGCGCATCCACGTCGGGCGCGTCGGTCTGCGTTTGCGGCGCGGCCCCGGGTGGCACCAGCGCCGAGAATTCCTGTTCGGAAAGGATCGCCACTTCAGACAAGATCACGACCTCGGATTGCCGGTCGCTGGCCAGGGGTCCGGCGAGGAACACCGCCAGGAGGAATGCGATGTGACCCGCGCCCGAAATGTACCAGCTCCAGCGCAATCCTTCCTCACCCGCCTCCAAGCCTCGGACCGCCCATGTCGGTCACGAGACCGATATCCGTGATGCCTGCCGCATTGAGGGCTCCCATGACCCGCACGACGCGCGCGTACGGGATCGCGCCGTCTGCCCGGATGAAGACTCGCCTCGAGGCCCGTTCGCTCAGGACGGCGCGGAGACGTGGCACGATCTCCTCGTCCGCCACCTCCGTCGTCTGGATCATCGTGATCCCGTCCGCTGTCAGCGTGACGGTCAGCGGCTCCTCCTGCCCGCTTGCAAGCGCCTGCGCCGCGGTCCTGGGAAGCTCGACGGGAACGCCAACCGTCTGCAGCGGGGCCGCGACCATGAAGATGATCAGCAGCACGAGCATCACGTCCACGAAGGGCGTGACGTTGATTTCGGACATTGGCCTTGCGCGCCGCCGCCGGCGCCGTTTGCCGGTCCGTTCGTTCTGAACCACTTCGGCACCCATCAGCTCTGATCCAGCTGGCGTGACAGTATGGTGGCAAATTCGTCGGCAAAGCTCTCGTAGCCCGCAATGATGCGCCCGCTGTCCGCGGAGAGCTTGTTGTAGAAGATCACCGCCGGAATTGCCGCAAGAAGACCCAGGCCGGTGGCAAGAAGCGCCTCGGCAATTCCGGGCGCGACCACTGCAAGGTTCGTGCTCTGTTGCTGCCCGATCTCGATGAAGGCCGACATGATGCCCCATACCGTGCCGAACAGTCCGACGAACGGTGCGGTCGAGCCGATTGTTGCCAGCAGCGGCAGGCCCTTCTGCAGCTCCTCAGCCTCCTTCTGGATCGCCACGTCCATTGAACGGTCGATCCGCGCATGCGCCCCGCCGATGGCCATCCCGTCCGCCTTGTGTGAACGCCGCCACTCGGTCATTCCGGCGACGAAGACACGTTCGGTTCGTCCCGACGGAATCGGCCCCAGCGCGTCATAGAGGGTGTCCAGCGGCTCACCCGACCAGAAGGACGCCTCGAACCTTTGCGTCTCGCGTCGTGCGCGCCAATACTGGCCGTGCTTGTTGATGATGACGGCCCAGCACCAGAACGAGGCGAAAACAAGCAGTACCATCACCACCTTGACGACGATCGTGGCACGCGCGAACAGCGCCCACATGGAGAATTCCATCTCCTGCACCAACGCAAGGGTTTCCGCTTCCATTGCTCGACTCTCTTGCTGCCCTGCCCCGACATTTCGGGTTCCTCATGCGGCTGGACAATAGCTCAAGGTCGGGACAAATGGAATAAGCCGAGGCAGAAGCCGGATTCGGCCGCATCACGATTCAAGGCGTTGGCGAACTCCCTCCGGAAACCGGATCGCTCTTCCGCCTTCGGCAAGGGCGACGAGCGTGACCTTGGCGACAAACAGCGTTTCTCCGTCCCGCAACACGGTTTGGACCAACGCAATCCGCGCACCCGAATGCGACGACAGGCGAGTTTCGACAACGAGGTCATCGTCGAAACGCGCCGGCGCCAGGTAGTCGGCCTCGATACGGCGCACCGCGAACACGATGCCGAACCTGTCCTTCAACCCCGACTGGTCGACGCCCTTCTCGCGCACCCACTCGGTCCGGGCCCGCTCGATGAACTTCAGGTAGTTGGCATAATAGACGATGCCCGCGAGATCGGTGTCCTCGTAGTAGACGCGGATCTCGAAACTATGGGGCATGCAGCGCCTTCACTTCGTATGGCTCCTGTTGGGCCTCGTCCAGATTCCTCGCAATCCAACCTCCAAGACCGGGGCTTGTCCGCGCTGCCGCTGCCGGGAGTTGACGCCTGGCGACGACGGTTCCGGCCCAAGAATGGACCGGTGCGGCAACGGGAGGCAAGCGCCGTTCTTCCCACGGGAATCCGCGCCCGACTTATCCACTGCCACCTCCTGGCCCTTACATTTCATTTGCCGCTCAGAGCGCGTGAGCGTGACTGCAAGGCATTGAATCGTTGACGTTTTCTACGGCGCCAGGCACCTTCGCTTCCGACAGCCGCCGTTCCGTAATCAAATAGTCACCGAATCGTTTCGATCTCCGGTCCCTGGGGTTCCCCAAGTGTCCTGCCGCGAACGCCCGCCCTGCGCAAGCGTCGGCAATCGTTCCGTCGAGCCGGGGAAGCGCATTGGCCACCGCCGCAGTCGACGCGCGAAAGGTGGATTGTTCGGGCGATTGGGCCATGTCCCGCTTCCGGCCGTCGGAAGCAACCCGGCCCGACGAAGCGACTCCACATGCGCTGCCGGTCTCAATCGGTGCGCGACACGAACAGGAGCCTGTCCAAGGGATGGCGGCCGCCTCCATGCAAGCCGAGGACGGGATTCCGGAGGGCGGTGCCTGACACTGATGCGAATTGGCATTTACGTTACTTGTTGCACTTGCGGCGTTCAGGGTCCATGTCCCTCCGCACGAAGGAGACGCCACCATGGCAACGAGAATTACGGCAGGGATGCCGCTCGGCATTCCGAGCGAACGCGATGCGACCCTCGCGGATCGGGCGGGCCGGGCGCTGGAGCCTCTGGTTGAAGGGACCAGGCCGGTATCGGCACGGTTCGGAAGCGAAACCGTGGATATCCCGGCGTCGGCGCTGCGACTGCTCCGGGAGATCCTTGATCGCATGGCGCACGGCAAGGGCGTCGCCCTCACGCCACTTCACGCCGAGCTCACGACGCGGCAGGCGGCCGAGCTTCTGCAAGTGTCACGCACGCATTTGGTCCAACTCCTCGACGCGGGCCGGATCCCCTGTCGCAAGGTCGGCTCGCACCGCCGAGTCCGTGCCGAGGACATTCTCGCCTGGCGCCGAGAGACCGAGCTGCGCCGCCGCGAGGCGCTCGACGAACTGACCGCACGCGACCAGAAGCTCGGCCTGCAATAGGAGATGGCCGGCCCGACGGCGTTGCTGGATACCAACGTGCTCTATCCGGCCGGTCTTCGCGACCTGCTGCTGCGCCTCGCCGACCGCCATCTCCTTGCCCCGCTCCGGAGCGCCGACATCCATGCCGAGTGGATGCGCAACCTCCTGGCCGACCGTCCAGATATCGACGCCGCCGTGCTGGACAGGACCCGCGCGGTCATGGACGAACACTTCCCCGATGCCGTCGTGACGGGCTACGAGGCCATCGCCGCCGGGCTCGACCTGCCGGACCCCGACGACCGCCATGTTCTGGCGGCGGCCATCCGCGGCGGCGCAGACGTGATCGTGACCCGCAATCTGCGAGATTTTCCGGTCGACCGGCTGGCGCCCCATGCGCTGGCGGCGCAGCACCCCGAAGCCTTCATCGCCGGCCTGTTCGAATCCGACCCCGGTGCCGTCCTCGACGCAGTTCGCGGCCACCGGGCAGCGCTGCGCCATCTGCCACGGTCGGCGCGCGATCATCTGGCGGCCCTCGAACGCCAGGGGTTAAGTGGCACGGTCTCCCTGTTGCGGCGGCACGAGACGGCGATCTGACCGGCCCCGCTATCCGTATCGCCGTCGCCGCTTTGAGCGCTGCCCTGCGGCGCTGCCGGCCCGCCGCCCGGATTCTCACGGCCCCTAGCCCGACACCCGCCGGACTGGCCGTTCGCCGGTAGCCCGGCCGCCACAGGCGGCGGCAGCCAGAGCAGCGCCAACAGCCAGAACCCACGGCGTACGATCCGGGACCGCTCTTCCATGCTGTAGCGACGCACCCGCGCTGGCGGCAATTCAACCGTTCCCGGAGGAAGTCTACACTGACTTCCTGGCCCGTTTCTGGTCCTTGACGCACGCGAAGGGTGACCCGTCCGGCTCAGCTTCGGCATTCAGGTGAAACGCGGGCCCGGCCAAACCGCTCGAGGCCTCCCGTTCAAGAGCCGGGATCGTGTGGACAGGCACGTCGGCTCGTCCCGCCTGCGTGGGGAATGGTCGACAAGGGCGACGGCATCATTCCGCCCCGATCCATGCCATGCCGTAGTCATTCTTCAGGTCGCGATAGATACTGTGGGCGTGGCCTTGCTCCCGCGCTTCGGCCAGCGTGTCCTGGGGTGCGTATTCGATGACCGTAGAAGGCGCGGAAATCCGGAAGTAGGCGAAGCCAGGCGCGTCCTGCGGCCCCCACCAGCCGAAATATGTGTCGTCGAGCTCGGCCCTGACGGTTTCCATCCTTGCCGCCCGGTCGTCGTCGTTGATGAAGCCGAGGCGTGTCCGGATCAGCGCGACCAGCAGTTCCCTCTGCGCCTCGGACAGGTCGCTGCCCTTGACGCCTTCGTGAGCGACCGCGGTGCCGAATTCGCCGGGGCCCAGCAGAAGGTCGATGGCCGTGTCGCTTCGGACGGCCCGTGCCCTTTGGTCCTCACCCAGGCTCCCGAGCAAGGCCTGCGCGGCGTCGACTTCGTCCGCCACGATGAATGCCCGCCCGCCGTCGTGGTCGACGTGGAGCGGCTGCCCACCGGTCAGCATGGGCGAGAAGGTCACATCGGCCCCGTAGACCGTCACGTTGATGCCAAGGTGGTGACCGCCGAACTGGAACATCCAGGGCCGGGTCGGGGAAGGCTCTCCCAGGATGGCGACGTAATAATGATCAACGCCGTACTTGTTGAACCAGTGGTCCGTCGGAAAGGTCCGCTCCGCGGCCAGCTGCCATTCGAGGTTCCGGATGCCGGACGGGCTCATGATCTCGGCCAGCAGCGCGTCCAGCAAGGCGCGTTGCCCTTCGCCGAGTTCCCCCAGCTTCAGCCCGCCGCGCGGGATCATGCCTTCGGGGAAGTTGGACCAGTTGGAGCGCTGCGCGTTGTCGGTGAACGCGTAGGTCGCCTTGCCGCGCTGCCCCGCATCCAGCGCCTCGATGAAAGCCCTGGCCGCCGCGGTGATCGCTTCCGTCCTGACGTCGGTCGTTCGGGGCGGGAAATCGTCGCGAAGCCGCGCCTCGATCGGCGCGGTGTTCACGCCGAAGGCAATGCCCGTCACCAGCCGGGGCTGCCCGAACACCAACGCCATGAATGCGGCCAGGACGACCGCCGACGAGCCCAGAGCCCACAAGGCAATTCTCATGTGCGCTTCCTGAAAGGAGGGAATCGTGCGTGACACCTCCGCAGCCGAAGAAAGCCGCCTTGCACTTCACGGCATTGTCATCTGCCGTGTCGAACAGGTCAACCCGAAGTCTCCCTTGCGCACGGCGGAGTTTTTCTCCACGGGCCTTGACGAGGTCGTTTGCCGGGTCGGCAATTCATCCTGCACCGGATTCGGCTGTTTCGGCCGCAGATCCGTGACCTGGCCCCGTTCTCCCGCCATGCGCGTGATTGGCGGCACATTGCTTGAGCGGGATCAATCCGGACACCCCCCGCGCGACACGAGCCCGGTGCGCAACGCCGGACCGTAGGGTCACCATTGCACCATGCGGGCGCGAACGTCCTCCTTGCCGGCGCGCCAGGCCGTCGCGAAACCGCCGCATCCCCTGCCAACCGAAAACTGCACGGCCTGGCGCTGATAGATGACCGCAAGTACCTCCGGATGCGATGTCGCCTACGAATTCTCAACACTTGAATGACGCGCACTACCGCTCTCCGCCGGTCCTGGAGCGAGTACTTGGGTCCGACGGCGGGATCCGTGATCATGCAACGCCAGGGACCTAAGTTCAAACTGGCCTGAACAAGAACCTCGCCCTGCAATTCGCCGTTCGCGAGGTGCCTCCGGACGCTCGTGGATCTACCTTGCATTGCTGCAACGCCTGGGAAGGACGGACGGAGAAGTGCCATGAAATCGACGCAAACGGCAAAGTCGACAAGGTGATGTCCAGCTACGCCGCGTGACCTTTCCCAGCGTAGAGGATGCAAGGACGGGACTCCCGGCATGACTGTGCAAAACCGTTGCGATCTCGGGTCGCGCACCGGAAACCAAGGCCCGATCTTCGCTTCCGGGACCGCCACGCAAGACTTTCGCGCCCTATAGCAGCACACCCTGCCCGGTCGAATCGGGAGGAGAGAGACCCAGGTGCTTCCAGGCGTTGGCGGTCAGCATCCGTCCCCGCGGCGTCCTCTGGATCAGGCCCTGTTGAAGCAGGTACGGCTCGATGACCTCATCGATCGCATCCCTGCTTTCCGACATCGCCGCCGAGATCGTGTCCGCTCCGACGGGTCCGCCCTGGTAGTTTTCCGCGATCAAGGAGAGATATTTCCTGTCCGCACCGTCAAGTCCTCGGCCATCAACGCCAAGCCTGGTCAATGCCCCGTCAGCCAGTTCGCGCGTCAGGCGACCGTCCGATTCGACGACGGCGAAATCCACGACCCGCCGCAGCAGCCGGCCTGCAATTCTCGGCGTGCCACGGGCGCGGCGCGCGATCTCGTGGGCGCCGCCTTCACCGGTCTCGACCCCCATGAGACGGGCGCCGCGCGAAACAATCTCGTGGAGCTCGTCGTCTGTATAGAACTGCAGCCTGATCGGAATCCCGAACCGGTCGCGAAGGGGCGTCGTCAGAAGTCCCAGGCGGGTTGTGGCGCCCACGAGCGTGAAAGGCTGCAACTCGATTCGAACCGTTCGCGCGGCCGGCCCCTCGCCGATCACGAGGTCAAGCTCGAAATCCTCCATCGCCGGGTAGAGCACCTCTTCCACCGCCGGGTGCAATCGGTGAATCTCGTCGATGAAAAGGACATCGCGGGCATCGAGATTCGTCAGGATCGCCGCAAGATCTCCCGCCTTTGCCAGTACGGGCCCGGAAGTCATGCGGAAATTGACCCCCAGCTCGCGCGCCATGATCCGGGCAAGAGTCGTCTTCCCCAGCCCCGGCGGTCCGTGGAACAGTGCGTGGTCCATCGCCTCGCCGCGCTGCTTCGCGCTCTCGATGAACACGCGCAGGTTGGCTCTCGCCTCGGCTTGCCCGATGAAGTCGTCAAGCATTCTGGGCCGAAGGGCGCGATCCGCGTCCTCGGGCCTTGCTTCCGGACGAAGGGTCGGATCCGGCCCGCTCACCTCCAGCACTCCTGCCGGACGCCACGAAGGCGCTGGCACTGGAACGTGCTATCCGTGAAGGGGGTCATGCGTTCGGGGCCAATCTCTTCAATGCCTCGCGGATCAGCGTTGCGGTATCGGCATTCTCGGTCATTCCGGCCGCCGCGGCCACTGCCGTTGACGCCTCTCCCGGCGCGTAGCCGAGATTCCGAAGTGCGGAAAGCGCTTCTGCCTGCCAAGCCGTTCCGGGCACCGGTTCCGTGACAGGCCCGGCTTCCGAACTGACGTCAAGTTCGGGGCGCGCGCCTCCCTGCATCACCATCATGTCGGGCACCTTGCCCTTGAGCTCGTTCACGACCCGCTGCGCGATCTTGGGACCCACGCCCGGTGCCGCCCTTATCGACGCCCAGTCGCCGAGGGCGATCGCACGTGCCACGGCGTCAGGCCCCAATGTCCCGAGAATCGCCATGGAGGCCCTTGCGCCAATTCCCTGAACACCCATCAGGAGCCTGTGCCACTCACGCTCCACTGGCGTCATGAACCCGAAGAGTTGCAAGAGATCCTCGCGCACGACGAGATCCGTGTAGAGTGACGCCGCCTCGCCGGTCCCGGGCAACGCCGCCAGTGTCCGGCCGCTGACGAACACGACGTATCCCACGCCACCAACGTCCAGAAGCACGTGATCGCTTGCGCGATGGTCAATCCTGCCGGACAGGCGCCCGATCATGCCATCACCAATGCACGGCTTTGGGACATGTGCGCATGGCAAATCGCGACGGCGAGCGCATCAGCCGCGTCCTGCCCGGAAATTTGCGCTCCGGGGAGCTGCAGCCGCACCATGTGCTCGATCTGTCGCTTGTCGGCGTGCCCGACACCGACGACCGCCTTCTTCACCGCGTTAGGGGCATACTCGCCAACCTCGACGCCCGCTCGTGCCGGCACCAGCATCGCGATGCCCCTCGCCTGTCCCAGCTTGAGGGTGGACGCACCATCCTTGCTGACAAAAGTGTGCTCCACTGCCGCCGCGTCCGGCGCGTGTCTCTCCCAGACCTCGGTAAGCTGGTCGAACAATGAGGCAAGCCGAGATCCGAGCGGCCCCGTGCCGGTCCGGCAGATGCCGTTCGCCACGTGAGAGAGCCGCGACCCGGAGGTCTCGATGACTCCCCAGCCAAGGGCGCGAAGCCCCGGATCCAGTCCCATTACGCGCATTTTCCTGACCTGCTCTGCTGACCTCGCCCGGAAATTAGCACAAAACGTGAATATCTGCCAAGAAATTTGGCGGGAGCGCTTGGGCGCGGCAGTTCTCCAGCGCCCGCGTCCTGCCTGCGGGACGCGTTCGTCCGGTTTCGGAAGCGACATCTGGCATGTCGCTTTTTCCCAATTATATTGACGGGTTACGGCAGTTCCGGAGATATGCAGTTCCTGCATACGGGACATGCGAATTTGAGCCTTGTCCAGGCATTTCCTCGCCTCTAGCTGCGACTCGAAACGCAACGCCAGCAAGAGGAGAACGGCCATGGCCATCACCATGAATCGCGGCACCGCCGCCAACGTCAGAGGGACGCCAATGACCCTGTCCGGGATTGTCTCGGGCGTCATTCACTGGAACAAGGCACGCCGCACCCGCGCCGTCCTGTCCAGGCTGAGCACCCACGAACTGGATGACATCGGCATTTCCCGTGGAGACATCGACTCGATCTGCCTGGGCCGCAGATAGGCCGATTCCAACCTCTGGCGCATGCCAGGCCGGGAACGCGCGGAATTCCGAAGGGACCGATTCCTGATCGGTCCCTTTTTTGTCGGTGCCTGTCGGACTCCATCCTTGCAAAGGACCGCAAGCCGGGCCATGAGATTGTGCGGCATTTCTTCTGCAAGTCTCGCTGCGGTGGCACAGATGACCGACATGGCCAAGCCCGGTGCATTTTCGATTCTTGAAGGCACGGACGTCGGGGGTCCGGCAGCAGCTGCCTGTCACTTGACGGATTCCGCGAGGGCGATGACGCGATGGCTATCGAAGCTGACCACGTAATTGTCGGCGCGGGCAGCGCCGGCTGTGCAATGGCGTACCGACTCGCCGAAGCCGGTCGCAAGGTCATCGTCGTGGAGTACGGCGGCAGCGACCTCGGACCGCTCATCAACATGCCGGGTGCACTCAGCTACCCGATGAGAATGCGCCGATACGACTGGGGACTTGTGAGCGACCCCGAACCGCACCTTGGCGACCGGCGAATTGCGACTCCTCGCGGCAAGGTGATTGGCGGGTCGAGTTCCATCAACGGAATGGTCTACGTGCGTGGCCATGCACGGGACTTCGACCATTGGCGTGACCTGGGAGCGGACGCCTGGAGCTACGCCGATGTCCTGCCCTACTTCCAGCGAATGGAGGACTGGCACGATGGCAGCCGTGGCGGTTCGGCCTCATGGCGCGGTCGGGGAGGACCGCTGCACGTCACGCGCGGACAACGGCGCAATCCGCTGACACGTGCCTTCGTCGAGGCCGGGCGGCAGGCGGGCTATCCCGTGACCCTGGACTTCAATGGCTACCAGCAGGAAGGTTTCGGCGCCTTCGAGATGACCATCTGGAACGGTGCGCGATGGTCGGCGGCCAAGGCCTATCTGAGACCTGCGCTGCGGACCGGGAATTGCAGGCTGGTCCGTGCCCACGCGAACCGAGTCACCTTTGATGGAACACGGGCGACCGGAGTCGAGATCGAGCGCGCCGGACGCACCGAGGTGATTCACGTTGGTTCCGAAGTCATTCTGTCGGCCTCATCCCTGAATTCACCGAAGCTGCTCATGCTCTCGGGCATTGGCCCTGCAGCGCATCTGGCCGAACACGGGATCGAGGTCCTCGCGGATCGGCGAGGTGTCGGCCAGAACCTTCAGGATCACCTCGAACTCTATGTCCAAGTGGCCACATCGCAGCCGGTGAGCCTGTACAGGTACTGGAATCTCCCGGGCAAGGCCTATGTGGCCTTGCGCTGGCTTCTCGCCCGCGACGGCCCCGGCGCCTCGAACCAGTTCGAGAGCACGGGTTTCATCCGTTCTGCGGCCGGAGTCGAGTATCCCGACATCCAGTTCCATTTCCTGCCGATCGCAATCGGGTATGACGGGCGGATGGCGGCGAAGATGCACGGCTTTCAGGCCCATGTCGGCCCGATGCGGAGCCCTTCCCGTGGCGAGGTGCTGTTGCGGTCGGCCGACCCTAGGGATCCGCCGCGAATCAGGTTCAACTACATGAGCCACGAGAGTGACTGGCGGGACTTCCGAACCGGCATCCGGCTGACACGCGAAATCTTCGCCCAGCCGGCATTTGCACCATATTACGGTCGGGAGCTGCTGCCCGGACCCGAAGCCCAGACCGACGACGAGCTCGATGCCGTGGTCCGGGATCATGTCGAAAGCGCCTACCATCCCTGCGGCACAGCGCGCATGGGACGACGAGACGACCCGATGGCGGTCGTGGACGCGGAAGCGCGCGTGATCGGGGTCGAAGGGCTCCGGCTCGCGGACAGTTCCGTCTTTCCAAGGATCACCAACGGCAACTTGAACGCGCCGTCAATCATGGTTGGCGAAAAGGTCTCCGACGCAATTCTCGGCCGGCCGCCACTGGCACCCAGCAATCTGGAGCCCTGGATTCATCCCGACTGGGAAAGTCGACAACGATAGTCCTTCCGGACCTCGCTCAAGGCGCGAGAGTCTCGGTATTCCCATCCACGGCGAGAACCTGGCCGGAAATCTTCGACGCCGCACCCGAAGCCAGGAAATGGACCGTGCCTGCCACGTCTGCAGCCGTGACCCAGGTCTTCATCGACACGCCGGCCGCATGACTTCGCCGCACTTCGGCTTCGTCAACGCCCTGCGCAGCGGCTTCCATCGCGACCACCCTGTCCATGCGCGGCCCCTCGACCGCACCGGGGCAAACGGCATTGACGCGAACGCCCGCCGGCCCAAGTTCCATCGCCAGGGTCTTCGTCAGGCCCACAAGCGCCCATTTGGCGGCGGCGTAGGGACTCCTGAGCGGATAGCCCGCAATTCCGGCCGTCGAGGAGGTCAGGACGATCAAGCCAGCCCTTTCGGCACGCATCACGCGCGCAGCCCAGCGGCATGTCAGGAACGTCCCATGCAAGTTCGTTGCCACGCAGCGCTGCCATTCACCGTAATCCAGATCCTCTATCCGGCCAGCCGGCCCGCCCGTGCCGGCATTCGCGCAGACCACGTCGGCACCGCCCCAACTTGCCTCGACGATCCCCAGGAAGGCTGCCATTTCGGTCTCCGACGTGACGTCCGCCACTGCGGTCGTTGCCTCCGGCCATGCCGACGCGAACGCGGCGACCGCGTTCGCGTCGACGTCGCAGACGGCGACCTGATCGCCGTCGGCAAGGAACCGTTCCGCGATAGCCTTGCCGATTCCGGAAGCGCCCGCGGTTACGACAATCCGGCGCAATTGCGTTCTCCTGCTCGATCTTGACGGAATCGGATGGCAGTCACCGATTCGCTGGCATTACGGACTTCCCGGGCCGCAACATGGCCTGCAAGAGCATAGCAGTCCACCGCAGAAACGTCATGAGCAATGCTGGAATTCGTCCGGCCAATCCCGGCTTGCGAAGCAACGGGGCGCATGCGACCAACGGTGCCGAAAAAGAGGAAATCGAGCGAGAATGAGCGAGACCGGAAAGACCGCAAGAAACATACTCTTCGTCATGCATGATCAGCTCCGCTTCGACTACCTGAGCTGCGCCGGGCACCCGCACTTGCACACGCCGAACTTTGATCGAGTCGCGTCGATGGGAGTGCGGTTCACCAACGCATATGCCCAGTCGCCTGTCTGCGGCGCGTCCCGGATGAGCTTCTATACCGGCCGTTACGTCTCGTCTCATGGCGCCCAGTGGAACGGGTTTCCCATCAGGGTCGGCGAACAGACGCTTGGGGACCACCTGCGACGCCTTGGCATGAGCTGCTGGTTGATCGGCAAGACGCACATGAAGGCGGACGCCGAGGGAATGGCTCGCCTCGGGCTTGCACCCGACAGCGTCATTGGCGCGCGACAGGCCGAGTGCGGCTTTGACGCCTGGATCAGGGACGACGGGCTCTGGGGCGAAGGGCCGGACGGGTACTATGACGAAAGGCCCTCTCCCTACAACGAATACCTCAGGTCGAAAGGCTATCCCGGCACAAATCCCTGGGCTGACTTTGCCAACGCCGGGAGCGACGACGACAAAATCGCCAGCGGATGGATGCTCGTCAATTCGGACAAACCCGCCAACATCCGCGAGCAAGACAGTGAAACGCCCTGGCTTACGCGCGAGGCCATCCGGTTCATCGACCAGGCGACTGATCCCTGGTGTGCGCATCTAAGCTACATCAAGCCGCATTGGCCCTACATCGTGCCGTCCCCCTACCACGCCATGTACGGCCCGAACCATGTTCCGGCTCCACGACGCCACGAGATCGAGCGAGACGACCCGCACCCTGTCTACGGAGCCTACATGGACAATCGCGCCGCCGCCGCGTTTCAAAATGACGAGGCGCGGCAAAAGGCGGTTCGCGCCTACATGGGCCTGATCAAGCAATGCGACGACCAGCTGGGCAAGCTGCTTGATCACCTGGAAGCAACGGATCGGATGGACAGCACGATGATCGTCCTGACCTCCGATCACGGCGACTACCTGGGAGATCACTGGCTGGGCGAAAAGGACCTCTTCCACGAGCCGAGCGTCAAGATCCCGCTCATCGTCTACGACCCGCGCCCTGACGCGGACGGCACCCGCGGCCAGACCTGCGACGCTCTTGTCGAGTCCATTGATGTCGCCGCCACGTTCGTGGAGTTTGCGGGTGGCAAGGTGCCCGATCACGTCATCGAGGGACGGTCGCTCCTGCCGCTGATTCGCGGCGAGTCCCCTGCGTGGCGCGAATTCGTCATCAGCGAATACGACTATTCCGTGACGCCGCAATGCGCAAAGCTCGGACTCGAGCCGCGCGATGCACGACTCTTCATGGTCTTCGATGGCCGGTTCAAGATGATGCATGCCGAAGGAGGCTTTCGGCCAATGCTCTTCGATCTGGAGACCGATCCAGACGAGTTTCACGACCTCGCCAAGGGAGACGCGCATCAAGGCGAGATCGACAGGCTCTACGGATGCCTTGCCAAGTGGGGCAGGCGACTGGCGCAGCGTGTGACCAAGTCCGACGACGACATCAAGGCCATGCGCGGGCGATCACAACGCAAGGGCATCCTGCCCTTCCTCGTTGACGGCTCCGAGGTCGAAGACGAATTCACGGCACGGTATCGCGGCCGGACGCCGGCCAGGTTTGCGGAGGAATAGCTTGTGCGGGTCGCCATCACGGGTGCAGCGTCAGGAATTGGAGCGGCCACCGCGAAAAGGCTGTTGGCGGCAGGGCACGAGGTCATCGCCTTCGACATCGCCGAGCCTGCCTCGGCCAGTGCCTGGTACAACTGCGACATGGCGGATCCGACCTCGATCGATGCCGCCGTCGCCAGGGCGCATGGGCGTTTTGACGCGCTTGTCACCTGTGCGGGCATCCCGCCCCGGCCCGGCAATGCGCAAGCCGTCCTCGCAGTGAATGCACTGGGCCTGGTTCATCTGACCGAAGCATTCCTGCCGCTGCTCCAGAAGGGCGCCAGCATCGTCAACGTCGCATCTCGCGCGGGCGGGCACTGGCGCGACAACATCGCCGAGGTGAAGGCATTGTTGGCTCTGCGGGACCCGTCGAGTCTCGATTCGTTCATCACGCGCCACGACATCGACCACGTCCGCGCCTACAATCTCTCGAAGGAGGCCGTGATCGTCTGGACCATGGCCAGCACGGAACGGCTGACCGGGATGGACATCCGCATGAATTCCGTGAGTCCTGGCGCCGTCAGCACTGGCATTCTCGAAGACTTCGCCAACGCCTTCGGTGAAGTTGTGGCCAGAAACGTCGCGCGTGCCGGACGACCGGCATTGCCGGAAGAAGTTGCCGACCTGATCATCTTCCTGGCCAGCCCTGAGAGCAACTGGATCAAGGGGATCGATCTCTGCATTGACGGCGGGATGTCAGCCATGGCGTTGTCCGACACGCTTGGGCTCTGAAGTCCACCTGACTTCGCCTGCGCCCCTCCACGCGGCAGCGGCGGTTGGTTCTGCCTTCGTCGCGTTCCCCGGCCCGGCGAGGAGGGCATCCCGAACCGGGCGACGGCACGGGCCATCGGGACTTCGCCGCCATGCTTGCCGCTCATGCCGCGGCCGGGAATGCGCGATTGCCACGGCGAAAGCGCCGACACGGAAAATTCGGGCGGCGCTTGAGCTACGTTGCGCTGAGCGCGTCCGACAGGACCGCTTCCAGGACGTCAAGTGGCACGTCCTCGGCCACAAACGCTCTGCCAATGCCGCGCACAAGCACCATCCTGAGCCGGGCATCGACGACTTTCTTGTCCTGTCTCATGAGGCCGATCAACGTTCCGGCATCCGGCAGATCCCCGGGAATGTCGGCAAGATCGAATTTCATTCCCATGGATTCCAGATGCGCGCGGACGCGGACCGGCGCTTCCTGGGAACACAGGCCCATGCGCGCGGACATCTCGAATGCCAGGGCACACCCAAGCGCCACGCCTTCGCCGTGCAAAAGGCGGTCTCCGTAGTTCGTGGCCGCTTCAAGCGCGTGACAGAACGTGTGCCCCAGATTGAGCAATGCGCGGTCCCCCTCCTCGGTCTCGTCTTGCGCAACGATTTCGGCTTTCATTTCCACCGAGCGGCGCACTGCCTGAGCCCTGAGATCCCGGTCACCTTCAACCAGCGTCCTGCCGTTTCCTTCCAGCCATTCGAAGAAGGCGGCGTCTCCAATCAGGCCGTATTTGACCACCTCCCCGTAGCCGGCCAGGAAATCGCGTCGTGGCAGCGTCGCGAGGGTGCCGGTATCTGCAAGGACCAGGGACGGCTGGTGGAACGATCCGACCAGGTTCTTGCCATGCGGCGAATTGATGCCCGTCTTGCCGCCGACGGAACTGTCTACCTGCGCCAGAAGCGTCGTCGGCATCTGGACAAACCTGATCCCACGTCGCAGGATCGCCGCGGCGAACCCTCCCAGATCGCCAATGACGCCGCCGCCGAGCGCAATCATCACGTCGCGGCGTTCGACCCGCTCCTCCAGCATCCATTCGACAGTTCGTTCCAGAATGGCCCAGCTCTTCGTGGCCTCGCCGACAGGCAACGTCTGGACCACACTGCCGATTCCCTCTGCGGCAAGCCCGGCCTGCAATGTCCCGAGATGCATTTCCGCCACGGTCTCATCGGTCAGCACGGCCACGCGGGGACGCTTCAGAAACGGCCGAATCTCGACACCCGCGCGCGCTACCAGGCCTTCGCCAACGCGGACATCGTAGCTCCTGTCACCGAGCGCGACCTGAACGACCTCGTCTCTCACCGACATTCCGCCAACACGTCATCTCGGACGCGAAGCGCCTTCAGCACGCGATCCGTCATTTCGTCAATGGTGCAGGGGGGCTCTGCATCCACCGTCACGTCTGCAAGGGCGTAGACCGGTGTGCGCACCTCATATAGTGACGCAAGCGTTTGCTTCGGACGCTTCGTGCGCAGCAGCGGTCGCGTCGACTTGTGCCGCACACGCTGCCAAAGCAGGTCAAGGTCGGCACGCAGCCAGACCGAGAGCCCCTGCTCACCAATCAACGTCCGGTTGTTCTCGCGGAGAAACGCCCCGCCCCCGGTCGCCAGAACCATGGGCTCGCCCCCCAGGAGTCGCGCAATCACCTGCGTCTCCCGGGCGCGAAAGAACTCCTCGCCATCGCGTTCGAAGATCTCCGCGATGGTCCGGCTCGCCGCCCGTTCGATCTCCGCATCACTGTCAAGAAACGGGACATCCAGACGCTTTGCCAAAGCGGTTCCAATGGCGCTCTTGCCGGCTCCCATCATCCCCACCATCACGACGGTTTTCCTTAGCTTGAATGGCAAAGCAGACGCTTCCCGCATCACTTTTCGCGTTGCTGACCTGAATGGCGTGATCTTCTTGCAAATACCAGATATAATCTGGCAGACGCGGCCGGATTCGGCATGATCCTGCAATGCTGGTACAAGAGGCGCATCAAGATGCTTCGTCTTCTGAAACTCGTGTTCGTTGTGTTGATCCTTCTCGGTGGAGCGGTGATCGTCTACGCATATGTGGGCGACCTGAGCCCGAAACAGGTCACCGTTAGCGCCCCGGTGGAACTGGATGGCGGCTAGTTCAGCTTTCGTGCGGCTGGCATGCGGCATTCTCGTCGCGCGATTCCTGCTGGCTGCCGCGTGGGCAGGCGACCATCCGCTCTCCGCAATTGACTGGCTTTCGAATTCCGTGGCACCTCCACAGGCCGAATCGGCCCCCCCGAACGACGTGACTCCGCTTGCCGCGCTGCCGTCGGAAATCGCGGTACTGCCTCTCGACGGGAACACGCCGGACGGCGTGGGCCTGCAACCTGCGGAGCAGCTCGGACTGGCGCCCGGCCTCTGGGGTCGCAGTTCAGCCGCCGATCTTGCCCGCGCCGTTTCAACCCTTCCGGACGGCAGCAATGCGCCACCTGTACTCAATCGCTTTCTGCGCGACGTGCTGACGGGCCAGTTTGACCCGCCGATAGACGCGGCCATCGACGACAGGTTCTTTCTTGCGCGGATCGACCGACTCCTGTCCATGGGTCACTTGCAGGAAGCGGACGAGATCATTCGCCGGGCCGGGCCGGAGGAATCTCGGCGGTTTCGCCGCGCCTTCGACATCGCATTGCTGACGGGCAACGAGACCGAGGCCTGCCGCATCATCGAGAACGCGCCGGACATTTCGCCAACCTATCCGGCACGCATCTTTTGCCTCGCCCGGCTCGGAAACTGGGATGTTGCAGCGCTCACGCTTGGAAACGCGGAAGCGCTTGGAATCCTGGCTCCGGAGGAAGAAGAGCTTCTGCTGCACTTTCTTGATCCCGAACTCTTCGAAGGCGACCCGCTTCCAGCACCGCCACGGCTCCCCTCGCCCCTGCAATTCCGGCTGTTCGAGGCCGTCGGCGAACGCATCCCGACCGAGCAATTGCCGGTCGCCTTTGCTGTGGCGGACCTCTCAAGCACAACCGGATGGAAGGCTCGACTTCGAGCTGCCGAGCGCCTTACGGCGGCAGGCGCGCTGCCGGTCAGCCGCCTGCTCGAAGTCTATGCGGAAGGAAAGCCGGCTGCGTCCGGCGGCATTTGGGAGCGCGTCAGCGCAGTCGGGTCCCTGATGACCGCCCTGAAGTCCGAAGACGGCGGTCTCGTGAGTCCGGCCCTGGCGCCCGCATGGAAGGCGGCCAATGCCGGGGGCTACGAAAAGGCCCTTGCGAAATGGCTTGCGGCACGCCTTGAAGGCCGGGATCTTTCGGATCCGGCCATGCGCATTGCCTTCGAGATCGCGTTGCTTGCGGAAGATCCGGTGCTCGCCGAGCATTTTGCGGGCGACCGCAGAGAAAGCCAGTTCCTGCTCGCGATTGCAAAGGGGCTTCGCGGCGCATTGCCCGGCCCGAACATGCTTGCGCAAGCCGTCGTTCGCGGTCTCGCGGCACATGGCCCGAGCCCCGCCTACCGTGTCTTGATCGAGGGAGATCGCGAAGGAGAAGCCCTCTTTCGCGCGCTTCTGCAGCTCATGGACGGGGCGGCGGGCAACCCGTATGCCACGCAGCAATCCCTCATGCTGCTGCGAACTCTTGGCCTTGAACCCCTGGCCCGGCAGGTTGCAATCGAACTGGTGCTGGAACACGGCAGGGCATGAACGAGTCGGAGCGCATCACGACCTTTCTCGACGCCCAGGTCGCCGAACTCAATGCTTCCCGGAATACGCAAGTGGCCTATGCACGGGATCTGAAGGATTTTCTGGGATGGCTGAAGACAAGGAAGTTGGCGCTGCTGACCGTCAACCAGACGGGGATCGAAGATTACCTCATTGACCTTGACGCATTGGGTCTGGCACGCTCAACCCGCGTCCGTCGCCTCTCCGCCGTCCGGCAATTCTATCGCTTTGCATTTGAATCGGGCTGGCGTCGCGACAACCCCGCGATCCGCGTAAAGGGTCCCGCCCCTGAAAGGCGCCTGCCAGGAACCTTGTCCGAAGACGAGGTTGAGCGCCTTCTCGAAGCGGCGCGCGAAACAGGCCGCCTGAATGACCGGCTTCGGAATGCCTGCCTGATGGAGATTCTCTATGCGACAGGCTCAAGGGTCAGCGAATTGGTTTCGTTGCCCGTCACGGCCGCACGGGGAAATCCGAAATTGCTTCTCATGCGTGGCAAGGGGGGCAAGGAACGAATCTTGCCGCTCTCCGAACCAGCCCGTCTCGCACTGTCCGCCTGGCTGGAAAGACGGGACGCATTGGAGGAAGTTGCCCGCAAGAACAGAGGCGTTCCGCCATCGCGATATCTCTTTCCGTCGCGCGGCAGGTCCGGACACCTTACGCGGCACAGATTCTATCAGTTGGTCAAGGAGCTTGCCGTCGCGGCAGGCATTTCGCCAGGCAGGGTCACTCCACACACCCTGCGACACGCCTTTGCCACGCACCTGCTCGCCAGGGGCGCCGACCTTCGTGCCATCCAGACCCTTCTGGGCCATTCAGACATCGCCACAACCGAGATATACACCCATGTGCTCGAGGACCGCGTCAAGGAACTCGTTCTGGAACATCACCCGCTTGCGAAAGAATGAAGCCGCCAGAACCGTTCCGCCGGTTCACGGTCGGATTCGAACACGAAGCATCAGGATCCCTGCCACGCGGAGCGGGACCTCCACGTCCGTGCAGCCATGCCCCGTCGGCGAATCCTGGTCCGCACCCGAACATCTCTTCCTTGAATGACTCCCGCCGGCACTTCATATTGCGAGAATGGCCTTGATTGGCGAATAGGATGGACGGCGCACTTTCACTGATCGACGCCGGTTTCTGGGTGACGTGCGGCGCCATCCTGCTGCTGCTGATCCTGTCCGCCTTCTTTTCCGGCAGCGAGACCGCGTTGACTGCCGCTTCTCGCGGCAAGCTCAAGGCACGTGCCGAGAAGGGCGAGCGCGGCGCCGCGCGTGCTCTCGAGGTGACCGAAGACAGCGAGCGTCTTATCGGATCGGTGCTTCTCGGCAACAACCTCGTCAATATCCTGGCCACTTCCCTCGCAACGGCGATGTTCACGCGCGCCTTTGGCGAAAGCGGCGTTGCCCTGGCCACGCTGCTCATGACGCTCCTGGTGCTGATATTCGCGGAGGTCCTGCCGAAGACCTACGCGATCTCGAATGCCGAGCCAGCTGCCAGCCGGGTCGCCCGACCCATCGGATGGCTTGTCCTTGTCCTGAACCCGGTCGTGCATGCCGTGCGATCCGTCGTGCGCGGCGTGCTGTTCTTGTTCGGTGTCCGGATTGACCCGGACAGCCGCATCCTCTCCGTGCGCGAGGAAATCGCCGGCGCCCTTCGGCTCGGCCATTCGGAAGGTGTTCTCGAAAAGGAACATCGCGACCGAATGCTGGCGGCACTTGATCTCGGCGAGCGAACCGTCGAGGAGATAATGCTCCACCGCAGCCAGATCGAAATGATCGATGCCGACCTGCCGCCACAGCAGATCATCGAACTCTGCCTAAACTCGGCACATACACGCCTGCCGATCTTTCGTGGCGAGCAGGAGAACATCATCGGAGTCTTGCACGCGAAGGAACTGCTTCGCGCAATTCATCCTCGCCTCTCAGACCTCGAGACGAATTCCGATCCGTTTGAGGGGTTCGACCCGATGGACGTGGCCAAGAAGCCCTATTTCGTCCCGGAGACCACGACGCTCGATGACCAGATGCGTCAATTCCTTCACCGGTCAACCCATTTTGCCCTGGTCGTCGACGAATACGGCGCGCTGGAAGGCCTGATCACGCTCGAGGACATCCTTGAGGAGATCGTCGGCGAAATCACTGACGAACTGGATCCTGACGAGGTGCATCCGCTGCAGCGAACCGAAGGTGGAGATTGCGTGGTCGATGGAGCCATGACGATCCGGGATTTGAACCGTGCGACGGACTGGTCCCTGCCGGACAACGAAGCCGTGACGGTCGCGGGCCTCGTGATCCATGAAGCCCAGACAATTCCCACGGTTGGCCAGGTCTTTTCGTTCCACGGATTCCGATTCGAGATCCTGGAACGCCACAACAACCGGATCACGCGCCTCAAGATCGCGGCGCTCTGACACCATCCAGCCTGATGCGGATTGCCAAGGCTTCGACGCGCCCCGGCGGCAGACGGACGGCTGCCTGGGCCCGTCTTCAAACGGCGACGCGCTGCACTGCCAGCCGGCACTTCCAGGTCGTTCCGGCATGGCTGCGCTCATCGTTCGGTGAGCTTCAGCTCGATCCGCCGGTTCTGCGCCCGGGCTGCGTCGGTGTCCTCCGGGTTGACCGGCCGGTATTCGCCGAATCCCGCGGCGGCCAGCCGTTCCGGCGGGAAGCCCAGCGTCCCGGTCATGTATTTCACCACCGACAGCGCGCGGCCCGCGCTGAGCTCCCAGTTGTCCGCGAACGCGCCCGCCACCACCACCGGCGCGTTGTCGGTGTGCCCGTCGACCCGCAGCACCCAGTCGAGGTTCGGCGGGATCTCGTCGGCCACCTCCTCGAGGATCCCCGCGACCTCCTCGATCGACGCCTGCCCCTCCGGCAGCAGCGTCGCCGAGCCGCTCTCGAACAGCACCTCCGACGGGAACAGGAACCGGTCGCCGACGACCCGCACACCCTCCCGGTCGCCCAGGACCCGCCGCAGCGTGCCGAAGAACTCCGACCGGTAGGCGGCGAGGTCGACCACCTCCTCGTCCAGCGCCGCCTTCTCGCGCCGCAGCCGCTCCGCCTCCGCCGCCTCCAGCGCCGCGCGCCGCCGCTGCTCCGCCGCCACGCGGGCCAGCGCCCGGTTCAGCCGGCTCCCCAGCGCGTCGATCCGCACCCGGGACTCCCTGTCCCGCTCCTCGGCGCTGTCCAGGAGCCTCGAGAGCTCCGCCAGCTGGCCCCGGAGCGCGGCCACCTGCGCGTTCAGCAGCGCCACCTCGCGCTGCGCCCGCGAGGAGATCTCCCGCTCCTCCGCCAGCTGCCGGCCGGCCGTGTCGAGGAGGGCCTGCCTCCGGTCCCGCTCGTCGATCGCGCCCGCGCGCGCGTCCTCCGCCGCCAGCCGCGCCGCAAGCGCGGCGGCCAGCTCCTCGCGCAGCCGCGCAGCGTCCGCCTCCGCGTCCGCCTCCGCGTCCCGCAGCGCCGACACCTCCTCCCGGAGCCTGTCGCGGGCCGCCGCCAGCAGCGCCAGCTCGGCCAACGCGCCGTCCCGGCCGGACTCCGCCTCCTCAAGCAGGCCTTCCGCGCGGCCGAGCCGCGCGAGGGCCTCGTCAAGCCGCGCGTTCAGCTCCTCCCCGGCCGCGCCGGCCGCCGCCAGCTCGGCCAGCGCGCCGTCCCGGCCGGACTCCGCCTCCTCAAGCAGGCCCTCCGCGAGGACGAGCTTCGCGACCACCTCGGCAAGCCGCGCGTTCAGCTCCTCCTCGGCCGCGTTGGCCGCCGCGAGCAGGGCAAGCGTCTCCTCGGCGTCCTTCCGCGCCTCCTCGAGCTGGAGCGACAGCGCGGTCAGCTCGGCGTTCGAGTTGCGCAGCCTCTCGCGCAGCGCCTCCGCGATCGCCGCCTCCGCGAGCCGCGCCGCCTCCTTCGCGTCAAGCTCCGCCTGCGCGCTGTCGGCCTGCGCCAGCAGCTCCCTGATGACCGCCGCGTCGGCCTCGGCGCCGCTGCGGGCACTGCCAAGCTCGGCCCGGGCCTCGGCCAGCGACGCCGCGGCCTCGGCCCCGGCGGCCTCCGAGCGCTCCAGCGCCGCCAGCGCGTCCGCCAGGGACGCGTCGCGCGCCGCAATGTCGGCCAGGGCACGGGCCAGCAGCGCGGCGGTCTCGGTCTCGGTCACTTCCGACCGCTCAAGCGCCGCGTAGGCTTCCGCCAGGGACACGTCGCGCGCCTCGATGTCGGCAAGGGCACGGGCCAGCAACGCCGCGGTCTCCGCCTCGGTGGATTCAGACCGCTCGAGGGCGGCGCGGGCTTCCGCAAGGGACGCGTTGCGCGCCTCGACGTCAGCCAGGGCGCGGACCAGCAGCGCCGCGGTCTCCGCCTCGGTCATTTCGGACTGCTCAAGCGCCGCCAGGGCTTGCGCAAGGGACACGTCCCGCGCCTCGATGTCGGCAAGGGCACGAACCAGCAACGCCGCGGTCTCCGCCTCGGTGATTTCCGACTGCTCGAGTGCGGCGCGAGCTTCCGCAAGGGACGCGTCGCGCTCCTCGAGGTCGGCCAGGGCGCGGGCCAGCAACGCAGCGGTCTCCGCCTCGGAGATTTCCGATCGCCTGAGCGCCGCGAGGGCTTGCGCAAGGGACACGTCGCGCTCCTCGACATCGGCCAGGGCACGGACAAGCAATGCGGCAGTCTCCGCCTCGGAGATTTCAGACTGCTCAAGCGCCGCGAGAGCTTGCGTCAGGGACGCCTCGCGCGCCGCTACGTCAACCCGTAGCCGAGCCGCAACCGCCTCAAGAGTCCGGCTTTCCTCCAATGCACTGTCACGCTCGATCAGCAATGCGGCTATCTGCTCCTCAAAACTGGCGATCGTCGCATCCCGATCGCGAAGCGTGCGCGCCTGCACATCGATCTGACCCGTGAGACTCGCGATGAGCGCAGCCTGCCGGTCGGTCTCGCCCTGCAATCTTGCAATCGCTTCATCCCGCACGAGAAGCGTGTGCGCCTGCGCGTCGATCTGGCCGGTGAGATCGGCGATGAGCGCGGCCTGCCGCTCGGTCTCGCCTTGCAGCGTGGCAACGCCTTGCCGAAGTTGCGTGGCTTCCTGCTTCGACAGTCCGAGCGCCTCGCTGAGTGCCAGCACTTCTGCCGACAGGTCGCCGAGCGCCGACTCCTGTCCCGTAATGGTCTCTCGCAGGACTGCCTGCACGAACATGAAAATCGTGAGCAGGAAAATCAGCACCAGAAGCAGGGCTGCCATGGCATCCACGAAGCCCGGCCAGATCGAACCGGACACGCGCTGCATCGACCTATGTGTCAGGGCCATGGTTCAAGGTCCATCCTGACCGTGCTGCCCAAGCGCCCGTATCTCCTTCGTCAATTCTGCAAGATCGGCCCTCAGCGCACCCATGCTTTCCTGCCGGCCAGCCGAGACTTCTTCCAGAATGCGAAGCACCTGAATGTCCATTGACCTCAAGCGCCGGCGGCTTTCCGCGTCAAAGCCACTGGCCCCTTCCCGCACCAGCCCTTCCAGGGCGGCCACAAGACGGTCCTGAGCCTCGGAATTCCATTCAAGGTCGCGTTCGCCAAGGTTTTCGTTGAGCGCACCTATGGCATCGACGACCCTTTCCAATTGCTTGCTGTCGGCAACGCGTTGCTCTGTTGTTTCGGCATAGGCCGTCTGCAGCTGATTCATCTGCTCGGCAAGGTGTTCAACCAGTTGCGAAAGCGAGCCCTCTTCGCCGCCCGCCCCCTCTTCGCCAGCGAATCCGACCCGGGTCATGCTAGAGAGCCACTCCTCAAGTTCTCGAAAGAAGCGGTTCTGGCCGTGACTGGCAAAAAGTTCCAGGATCCCGACAACGAGCGACCCGGCCAATCCCAAAAGCGAGGACGCAAAGGCGATGCCCATTCCTTCAAGCTGGTCCTCAAGACCGGATATCAGGCGCTCGAACACCGTGACGCCGCTTTCGCCTTCCGCTGGGGCCAATGCCCGAATCGTGTCCACCACGGCGGGCACAGTGGTGGCGAGACCATAGAATGTGCCCAGAAGACCCAGAAAAATAAGGAGATTTATGATGTATCGCGTGATGTCGCGAGCTTCGTCAATGCGCGTTGCGACGGAATCCAGGATCGAGCGGGAGGACGACGCGCCGATCTGGCTTCCTGCGCTCTTCTTGCGCAGGAGAGCAGCCAACGGAGCCAGCAGCCTCGGTGCCTTGACCAGCTCGTGGCCTGGGCGACCCTGGGCAAACCCCTCGATCCAGCTGACCGACGACACCAACTGAAAGATCTGCCAGAAGCAGGCCACGACCCCTATGACAAAGACAAGAGCTATGAACGCGTTGAACCATGGGTTCGCAAGGAAGACGGGAGCGACCCGCGGGAAGGCCAGCACGGCCCCGACGCCGACCAGCGTCAACACCAGGATCATCGTCATGAACTGACGATAAGGTTGCGTGAAATCCCACTCAGCCTCGGTGTCCGGCCGGCTCATCTGCCCAACCCGCCGGAAACCCCGCCCACCACGACGGCGCGCACCATCCCCACCCGCGCCGGGCGGCACGGCATTTGCGGGGCGCCCCGCCGGTCGAGGACGAGGACGCGGCTTGCGCCGGGCGCCCCTCGCACGGCCTGAACGCCCGCGTTACGGTTCGCCCCGTTTCGTCGCCGGCCCGGCGCGTCTGCAGGCGAACCTTCGAGAGCCCGGCGACGGGAAGGCATTCCGGGGTCGGTCTTCAACCTATGGTGCAGGGCAGACTGGATGACGGTCCCCTTTCTCGTGCTGGTCAGCATGTGCTCTCCCGGGGTTCCGCCCCTCAAGCCCCTCCCGTCAGGGAGGTGTTGCCGACTGGCCTTCGGCCCCATGCTGCCTCTTGCCAAGAATAGTTAATGCGCGACGGCGTGCCAACCGGAATGCGAAGCAGTGTCGGCGGTTGCATCATGCGACCGGGAGGACTCGCCATTGCCTGATCCCGTTGACTGCCGTGACATCCGGTGGAACGGCATTTCACTGGCAACTCATCGGCACCGAAAGTGGCTGCCGGCACCACCTGTCCCGCTGGGTTTCGGCGCGAGAAACTGGTCTCCATTGGATCCCTGGCCGGGACGAAGGGGCTTGTCCGGCCTTCCGAGGATTCGAGTTCGGGAACCCTTCCCCCGGGCCAGACGCGGACACGGCGTCCACGGCAGGCACGCTACCGGCCACCCACTGCCAGGACGTGCACGCGTGCCGACAGCCAGTCCAGATCCTCGTCCTCGATGCCCAGTTCCCGAAGGTGATCCGCCGTGTTCCAGAGGTACTCCGAATTCGGGCCGCGTCCGCCTGCAGCACGCGCGATGATCCGGGCCTGCTGTTCAAGTGCCAGTCCTGAGACGTACTGCACATGGGTTCGGTCAATCACGTATGCCAGCGCCGTCACCGCAGGACCGTCCGCGACATCCAGTTCAACGAGGCGCTCCTGGTACGCAGAAGATATCAATTCGCGTTCGCGCAGGCATTCGATCGCCTCGATGCTTGCGTGGTCAGGCACGCGCATCACCTGCCCGTGGCACGACGCCCCGGACACTTCGTCGAGTGCGAGCACCAGCCCCGGATCCCCGGCGGTTCCACGGTGGTGGATTGAACGCATGCAAAACGACCTGTGATAGCCGCGCAGCGTCGCGAGCTTCCGCTCGACCACCGGAAATCCCGGGTTCCAGAGAAGCGATGCGTACCCGAAGACCCAAAGCGGGTGCAGATCCAGGACTTTCTCTTCCGTCATGGCCACCTTAAAACAGCGGACAACAGTCAAGGGAAGGGGCGGATGCTGCGTCTTGTTGCGGTGCTCGTGGTTGCCGCGCTTTTGTGGATGTGCTGGTGGGTCATCGGGCATTCTGCATATCAGAGAACCCTTGCGTCCTGGATGGAACAGAGGCGCAACGATGGCTGGGTGGCGGATTTCTCGGACATCGCGACACGCGGCTTTCCCAACCGCTTCGACACCACCATGTCCGATCTCACGCTGGCGGATCCTGGCTCGGGCATCGCCTGGTCGGCGCCTTTCGTGCAGTTCCTTTCGCTTGCCTACAGACCGCATGAGGTCATCGCGGTTCTGCCGGACAAGCACGTGATCTCGACGCCGAGGGAGGCGCTTCAGGTCAACCATGGCAGTGCTCGCGCATCAATCCACTTCAAGCCCTCAACCGACCTTGCCCTGGAAAGGGCGCGGCTTGTCCTGAAAGACCCCCGAATCCACTCCTCGCTGGGTTGGACCGTTTCGTCGACGGAGTTGCGCTTCGCCATCGAGACGATTCCCGTGCGCGAAAGCGCGTATCGAGTGGGAATGGAATTGCTGGAGCTTTCGCTCCCGGACATGCTGCGACGCGCCCTGAGTTCGTCCCGGACATTGCCTGACAAGATAGGCGTGGTTCGCGCCGACGCGGAGTTAGGGCTTGATGCGCAAATTGACCGGCGTTTCCTTGAAGGGGCGCATCTCGGGATCAACCGGTTGGACCTGGCCGACCTGTCGGTTCGCTGGGGCGAATTCTCCTTCAGTGCAAAGGGCAACCTGACCGTCTCGGAGGATGGCGTGCCAGACGGCGAGATCATGCTTCGCGCGGCTGGATGGAAAGCCCCCCTGGACCTGGCGGAAACGATGGGACTGATCGAGCCGGCATTTCTCGAGGCGCTGGAGACTGCGCTCGATCTGATGAGCGGGCACGGAGATGTGGTTGAACTCCCGCTCGTGTTCTCGCGCGGCCAGGTCAGCTTGGGCCTGTTTCCGTTGGGAAGGGCTCCAAGACTCCAGGCTTGGTGAAGTCCGCACCTTCAGAATGAGTTTCCGAATTGCACCGGCTTGGCGCGCGTCATCTGGCCCCGCCTCGGCCGAAGTCCGGCGCAGCCGTGTCCTGGCCCGCCTCGATGATGCCGCGGCGAATCGTGCGCGTGCGAGTGAAGTAGTCGAAGAGCAGTTCCGCATCCTCGGTTCTGATCGCGCGTTGCAGAGCGAACAGCTCCTCCGTGAAGCGGCCAAGGATCTCGAGCGTCGCCTGCTTGTTGTTCAGGAACACGTCCCGCCACATGGTCGGATCGGACGCCGCTATGCGCGTGAAGTCCCGGAAGCCCGCAGCCGAGTATTTCACGACTTCGCTGTCCGTCACTCTTCGAATGTCATCGGCCACTCCGACCATCGTGTAGGCGATGAGATGCGGGCAGTGGCTCGTGACCGCCAGCACGAGGTCGTGATGGTCGACGTCCATCTCCTCGACATCTGCGCCCATGCCGCGCCAAAGTTCCTTCAATCGACCGAGCGCAGCCGGCTCAGTGCGCGAGTCGGGCAAAAGGATGCACCAGCGATTGTCGAAGAGTTCCGCGAAGCCCGAGCGTGGCCCCGAATGTTCGGTTCCGGCCAAGGGATGGCCGGGAATGAAGTGAACCCCCTCGGGCACATGGGGCGCGACGGCTTCGACCACGGCCCGCTTGACGGAACCGACATCCGTGAGGGTGGCACCAGGCTTCAGATGAGGTCCGATCTCGAACGCAACGCTCCCCATCACGCCAACAGGCACGGCAAGGACGACGAGGTCGGCGCCATCCACCGCGTCTGCGAGCGTGTCGGTCACGATGTCACAGAATCCGAGTTCGCGTGCAATCTCGCGGCTGTCCTCAGACTTGGCCGTGCCGGCAATTTCGCCTGCAAGCCCGGCGCGCCGGATAGCGTGAGCCATGGACGACGCAATGAGTCCGAGTCCGATCAATGCAACGCGGCCATAGATCTCCTTCATTTCTGAGCCTCCCTGAACCGTCGTGCGCTCTCGACGACGCGTCGGCAATCGCTCTCGCTGCCTACCGTGATCCGGAGGCAGTCTGGCAGCTTGTAACCTCGGACCTTGCGGACAAGAATGCCCGCTTCGCGGAATACCGCATCGCAGGCATTCGCCTCCTCCTCGTCCCGGAAACGCGCCAGGATGAAATTGGCGCTTGACGGATCCGAGAGAACACCCAGTTCAGCCAGGGAGCGGGACAGCCATTCTCGGCAGGCAGCGTTCTCCTTGAAGCAACGCCGTACCCAATTGCGGTCGCGCACGGCGGCCTCGGCGACCGAGAGCTGCACCGTCGAGAGATTGAAGGGCCCTCGCACTCGGTTGAGATTGCTGATCACGTGCGCCGGGCCGTAGCCCCAGCCGACCCGGAGACCGCCCAGCCCGTAGATCTTGGAGAACGTTCTGGTCATCACGACATTTTCCCGCGCCTCGACCAGCGCGCGCCCCCCGTCGAAGCCCTCCACATATTCGGCGTAAGCCCCATCCAGAACCAGGAGGACATGACTCGGCAAGGCCTCGGCAAGCCGGCTGACTTCGCTTGCATCAATCATGGTGCCCGTGGGATTGGCCGGGTTGGCCACGAAGACAAGCCGCGTGCGATCGGTGACTCCATCCAATATGCAGTCGACGGCCACCTGACGTTCCACCTCGGGCACTTCGACCGGCGCAGCGCCGGACGCCATGGCCGAGATCCGATACATCGAGAACCCGTGCTCCGTGTGAATCACCTCCGTGCCTTCGCCGCCGTAGGCCTGGCATAGAAAGGAAATCACCTCGTCAGACCCGGCGCCGCAGATGACCAGATCCGGGTTCAGGCCATGAACCTCCGCAATCGCGTGGCGCAGGCCAGCGTGGTCGTCGGACGGATACCGATGCAGTTCGCCGGCCACCTCGAGCCATGCGGCCTTGGCCGCCTCCGGGGTCCCAAGCGGGTTTTCGTTCGAGGACAGCTTCAAGGCGTCGCTGCGACCTTCAAGTCGGCTTTCGCCACCCCGATAGGGCGCAATCCGGTCAATGCCGGACCTTGGAACTGGCGTTCTGGTCATGGAAAGGTCTTTAGCTGCCCCTAGCAGTGCGTGCCACTTGATTTATTCCGCAACGAGCGCAACATCGTCGCCCGCCGTCCGAAACCGTCCTCGCGCCGCCAAGGCGCTCGTTCACGACGCCGTCCCATGAGCGTGTCCTGCTCGTGCATGCCTCGTTCGCGACGATCAGCCGCTTGCCGTGTCTGCGACACATCCACTCCAGTTTTCGCCTGAACCGGTAACGGGCCAGGCCCAGCATCGAGCGCACGGTCCTCGTCCTTCCGTAGTGAGGCCCCGGACGTCTATGGTGAGCTCACCATAGACGGTGCTATGTCAACAAGCTCGCTATGGAGAGTGAATGATCTAGGCGTATGAAATGCGGGTCACAATGCCCAAACCACTTTCCATAGTTACCGTCTCCTCCCGTTCACTTGATTCGCAGAGGAGACAGAAATGCGAGCACCATCCAAGAGGAAGCGGAAGGACCGGGAACTGGACCTTGCGTCCGCGAAGTGTCTTGCCGAATTCCGCAACTTCCTGCACCAGGCCCGGCACGGTCCGGATTTCATTGACAAGGCCTTGGGCTCGGCCAGGCACTTTCTAATATGGCTGAAGCGAAGCGGGATCCGGCTTGACAGTGTTGATGACGCCGTCCTCCGGCGCTTCCGGGATCATGACTGCACATGCCCGCGACACCCGAACGGTGGCGGCTTGTACAAGCGGCATGCTCCGCGGCCGCAAGCGACGGTCGCGCATGTTCAGCGGTTCGTTCGGTTCTTGGAGATCAGCGGACGTACGCGGCACCCTGGAGAGATCGAAACGGGACGTCGGCTCCTTCAGGAATTCGAGGAATGGGTCGCGTCGGAAGGGCACACGCCGAACGCGATTGCGCATTATCGCGTACCTGCCAGTCACCTTCTCATCTGGCTCCACAGATGCCGGATTCACATGAAGCATCTGACGGCGGACACTCTTGAGAACTTCTTTGAACACGACTGCCTGTGCCCGGGGAAGTTCCTCGGCTTCGCATCGAGAGCGAGCGTCGACACGGTTTCCTCCACTCGGAAGTTCGTGCTGTTTCTGGCTTCGCGAGGAATCGTGCCCGAAGCGCAAATTGCCAGGAAGAAGCCGCTGAATCCCGGGCTGCAAGCCTTCCATGCGTGGCTGCGACAGAACCGCGGAGTCAGCGAAACCACGGTCCGGAATTACGATCGAGATGTTTCCAGTCTTCTCCACGATCTCGGGAACGACCCTGCGAAGTATGATGCTGCGCTGGTGAGGAAGGTTCTGCTCCGCCGCTTCGCCAAGGTCTCGAAGAGTCATGCGCAACGACTGGTCTCCGTGATGCGCGGCTATCTCCGGTTCCTGTCGTCGACCGGCCAGTGCCCCGCTTCCCTGGTCGGAGCCGTTCCCAATGCAGGAATCTGGCGCCTGGCAACCCTGCCACGTTACCTGCCGACGGAAGACATCGAGAAGGTCATCGCTTCCTGCGACGGCACACGTCCGGCGGACATTCGCGATCTAGCCATCCTCCTGCTGCTCGCGAGACTTGGACTTCGCGCAGGTGACGTTCACTTCCTCAAGCTGCGCGACATCGACTGGGACAATGCGGAGATCCATGTGTGCGGAAAGTCGAGACGCTCCGTCCGCCTGCCCCTTCCCCAGGACGCGGGCGACGCATTGCTGGCATACATCGAGCAGGCGCGCCCCCGAGGCAGCGAACAAGCTGTCTTTCTGCGCTCGCGGGCTCCCTTCCGGCCTTTCTCCCGTTCAAGCGCGATCTCCAGCATCGTTCACAAGGCGCTTCAACGAGCCGGGGTGAACAGTCCGGGCGGACGGGGCGCGCACGTCCTTCGGCACTCGGCGGCCACCACGCTGCTGCGGGCAGGTGCCTCCCTCGACACCGTGGGAGCCTTGCTGCGACATGAAAGCTCCATGACGACGGCAATCTATGCAAAGGTCGACCTGGCAATGCTCCGCGAAGTGGCTCAGCCATGGACGGGAGATGTCCGATGACCATGATCGAGCATGCGGAACGCTACGTCGCGCTGAAGCGGCACCTCGGGTTCAGGTACAATGAGCCATCCCGGATCGTCATGGGATACGCGCGGCACGCCACGGCTCACGAGGACCGGTTCGTGCGGAGCGCCCACGTCATCGAGTGGGCGGCGAAGACGTCCTCGGTTCACTATGCAAGGGAGAGGCTCCGGCAGCTTCGCGGCTTCGCGCTCTGGCTGCGGGCCGAGGACGAACGCCACGAAGTGCCGCCTCGGCATGCCCTGGGCCGCCCGCAGAGAGTGCGACCCGTCCCGTGCATTCTCACGCCAGCGGAAATCGGGCGGCTGATGGACGCCGCCCTGGAACTCCCGCCGGCCGGCACGATCACGCCTCACACGTTCCGCTTCGCGATCGGCCTGGTCGCGACGACGGGGATGCGCCGCTCGGAGGCAGTGTCGCTGCGGCTGTCCGACATCACGGCCGACGGGCTCATCGTTCGCGAGACCAAGTATCGCAAGAGCCGCCTTGTCGTGCTGCATTGCAGCGCAAGGGAAGCGCTGGAGCGATACATTGAACTTCGAAACTGCTGCGGGTCCATGGACGACCATCTGCTCTTGCTGTCGACGGGCAAGCCGCCGACGAAGGAATACCTCTCCGACGTGTTCCGCAAGCTGGCCCGGAAAACCGGACTTCGCGGAACGAAGGGAGAGCCCGGTCCCCGCCTGCACAGCCTGCGACACAGCTTTGCGGCAAGGGCGCTTGAACGCGCTCATCTGCCGGACCGGGACAGCGTCAGCAGGCACATGCTGGCCTTGAGCACCTACTTGGGCCATGGTTCCGTTACGGACACGTATTGGTACCTGGAGGCGACACCGACGCTGCTCAATTCCATCGCGAGCGCGGCCGAGGAAGCGTTCACGGGGAGGGCGTCGAAGTGACGGATCTGGCGCCCAACCTCTCAAAGTTCCTCAACGAGCACCTGGTTCGCGACCAACGGGCAAGTCCGCACACGGTTGCCAGCTACTCTCTCGCGTTCGAGCGCTTCGTCGCGTTCGCCGCGAAGAGGCTCAAGACCCGGCCGATCCGGATAGCCGTCCAGCAGTTGAGCGTTCCGCTGATCCTCGACTTCCTCGACCAGCTCGAAAAGGAACAAGGCAACTCCATCCGGACCCGAAACCTCAGGCTCGTGGCGATAAAATCATTCTTCCGCTATCTTGAGTTCAGGGTTCCTGCCTGCCTTGAGCTTGCGCAACAGGTCCACGCGATTCCGGCAAAGCGCTTTGACAGGGGCCTGGTCAAGTCCCTCGACATGGATGAGGTGCAGGCCATCCTGGACGCGCCCGACACCGGAACGGTGAACGGCGTGCGCGATCGCTCGATGCTCCTGCTTACCTATGCTGCGGGGTTGAGGGTGTCCGAGGCGGTCGGCCTGAAGCTGCAGGATCTTGGACACAACCTGGCAACCGTGCATGTAATGGGAAAGGGCCGGCGCGAACGAGTCATGCCTGTGTGGGGAATTGCGCAGTCCGTGCTGAAGGAGTGGCTCGCGGTCCGGCCCGACGGCCCGGACGACCACCTGTTCCTGAACGGGCGGGGCAAGGGCATGACCCGGCACGGCTTTGCGCATCGTCTGGAAGTGCATGCGACGACGGCAAGCCGCAAGGTGCCGTCGCTGGTCGGGAGGAAGGTGAGCCCCCATGTGCTTCGACACGCCTGCGCGATTCACACTCTCGATGCCGTGGAAAACGACCTGCGAAAGGTGTCGCTGTACCTTGGACACGCCTCCATGCAGTCAACCGAGGCCTACACGCGCGGCGATCCGGTCGAGCGGCTGAACGCGCTTTCCAACAGGGTGCCGCCGCAGATCAGAAAGGGCAGGTTCAGGAAGCCGTCCGATCCGCTCATGGCCATGCTGGGAGACCTAAAGCGCACATGAACTATGGAAAGTGCCAAGGCCCTGATGTTGAACGAAATCAGGGCCTTGGCAACCTGACTCTCCATAGCGAACCTGTTGACATAGGGACGTCTATGGTGAGCTCACCATAGACGGTGGGGGCCCCACTACGGAAGGAGACGCCGTCCGCGAACGCCAGTGTTGCGGGTCGGCAGAATCACGACAGCGCTCAAATCCGGCGCCTCACGCCGGGCCGATCCCGCTCGTCGGCGACGCGCGTCATCTTCTTGACGCCGGGCCTGCAGCGCCTGAGGAACCTCCAGACCGCGTCCCTGCCGACCGCGAGGCCGAAACGCGCGTTCACGCGGCGCGCCAGCCCCCTGACCGTGATCCCGGGACGAGACCGCACCTGCGCCCGGATCCACTCCCCGTGCGGCTCAAGGGCGGACCCGAGGTGACCGTCTACCGTTGCCGGGCGCACGGACCCGGACCTCGAAAAGGCCCGGTCCCGCTTCCCAGCGGTGGACGGTGCGATGTCGAGGCTGGCGGCCACGGCGCGGCAGTTTTCGCCAGCCTGCATGGCCGCAACGACGCGCACGCGAAGATCGGTGGCGTATGGTCTGGGCATTTTGGGGGATTCCAGATTGCGATGCGCACATCGAATCAGACTTCCGCAAGAAAGGGACTCCCCGATGATTCCAAGTAAGTCAGAGACGCTCTGGGCGCCGACTGCGCGCCGCGACAATCGGTGCATGCGCCCGTTCGCCAGCAGCCGCGCCGTGCGGCTCCGAACGGGCGCATCTAACGTCACGCCGGGTCAACGCGACAGTCCTTCCGGTCCTTTTGCAGGCAACGGGTGCACCTGCGGTCCGTCCTGCCGGACCGCGAGGCCGGTCGCGTGCCGACACGGAAGGTTCCGCCATTGAGACATGCCGAGATCCATGGCCCGCACAGACCCGAAGAATGATGCACAATAGTGTTGCAATCCAGACTTCGATCTTCGACCCTCAGTCCCACCAGAAACGGAGGACATCATGGCAGACCTGCAGACCAGTGGTGAAAAGGCTTCCCACGACCCCGGTTTCCAGACAGATTTCGAGCTTGGCCAGGACAACATCCGGCCATTCGGCCTAGACATTCACAACCCGGTGTTCCTGATCTCGAGCCTCGTGATCATTGCGTTCGTGCTTTTGGCACTGGCGAATC
>VXSG01000068.1 GCA_009838075.1 Boseongicola sp. SB0665_bin_10
AGCTTAGCCGTTCAGAATTCGGCGTCCAGCCGCAACATGCTGAGCCTCCAAAGGCTTCATGAATCCTGTACAATCGGAACGCCGATCAGCCCGTCCCCGTGGTCACCAGCACTCGGCGACAGAGCTCGTCGAACTGCCCCAGGGACCCGTAGCGGAACGTCACCGTGCCCGCCTCTCCGTCCGCCGCACGGGCGATGCTGACCTTCATGCCGAGCGCGGCGGCAAGGTCCCTTTCCGCGGCGCGCGTGTCGGCGTCATTCTCTCTGCGCCGCCCGCGGCGAGGCTGCGGCCGCCCACCGGCCCTGTCGTCCTGGGCAAGCGCCTCGGCCTGGCGCACGGACAGTCCCTTGGCGACGATCAGCCGCGCCAGCGTCTCCGGGTCCGGCGCCGTCACCAGCGCGCGCCCATGACCGGCCGAAAGGTCTCCGGACCGCACCATCTCCTGCACCACCTTCGGCAGCGCGAGCAGTCGAAGCAGGTTCGCGACGTGGCTGCGGCTCTTGCCCAGGGCCTGGGCGAGCGCCTCCTGCGTGTGCCCGAAGCGCTCCATCAGCTGCTGGTAACCTCCCGCCTCCTCCATCGCGTTCAGGTCGGCGCGCTGGATGTTCTCGACGATGGCGATCTCCAGGACTTCGGCGTCGTCGAGGTCGCGCACGATCGCGGGAACCTCGTGCAGCTGCGCGCGCTGCGCGGCCCGCCACCGGCGCTCGCCGGCGACGATCTCGTAGCGGTCCGGGTCGCGCGGGCTCTTCCGGAGGATCAGGGGCTGGATGATCCCCTTCTCGCGGATCGATGCGGCGAGCTCGTCCAGGGCGGAGTCCGCGAAAGTCCGCCTCGGCTGCCCCGTGCCTGGCGAAATGCGGTCGATGCCGATCGCCGATTCGCCGGCGCGCGGCGCTCCTGTTGCGGATGCCGGCTTCGCTTCCAGGTCGGCCATGAGACTCGACAAGCCGCGTGCCATGCGCGGACGCCCGACCTCTCGTTCTTGCGTGTCTGTGTTCTCCATTGTGATCACAAACCTCCGGATCGCTTCGAGTCGGTTGATTGTGCCTCGTTCGTCACTCTTTCGGTGGCCCTTCGAATTTCACGTCGCGGGCGGACGGGTTCGTCGCGACGACGGCGGCAAGAACCTGCGTGTGGAGATGCGTGCGAAGGTGGTGCGCTGCGAACGCGGTTGGCGCCTGGAGCGTCAGGACACCGTCTTCATTGCTGAGAGCTGCCAGCTGCGAGAACCAGTTCCGGTAGTTGTTGGGGCTGTGCTGCATGAGCCGAAGTGCGGCTGCCTGCCAGCCTGTGTCGTTGTCCTCGGGAAGTGCATGCTCGTCCGGTCGCAGGGGCACGACGTTACTCCCTCCCGTCCCTTCCGGCTGCGCCTGTTCCGAAACTCCGGCCATTCTCGCAGAGAAGTCTCGCCCGACTGCATCCCAGAACGGCATCGAGGCCTTCAGCACCGTCGGCAGGTCGATCCGGTGATGTGCCACCCTGCCCTTCGCCGCCGGAACGACAACGGTGAGCCAACCAAGCTTCCGCATCTGGACCATGTCACGGATCGCGGATCGCTCGGAGATGTTCCACATCCGGGCCAGTTCCTGGATCCCGACGGAAAATGACCGTGACGGCCAGTTGTACCGGGCCGTCATGAGAAATGACAGCCTCAGGGCCAGGCGCTTCGCAGGGTAGTCACCATGCGCTCCGAGCACCTGCAGGGCTGTCAGGATGTCGTATTTCAGGGCTCGGGCGTTGGGACCCATGATTGGCCCTTCAAACCTTGTGAGCCCGGTTGCTCTGCTCTCCATTGCCTCCTGATTCGGTGCGGTCCGAACCACCCCTTCATCGTCGTTCCCTGCCCTGTGCATCCGTCCTCGCCTCTTCCGGGCGAAATGACGCAAATCGATTCGTTTTCGGAATTAGCGTTGAAATCGGGCGCTCTGTCAAGCGGGAGTGCGGCGAGCGCCGTTTCCCATCAATCAAAAAATAAAAGAGAAGGTATGTCACAGGTATTGCATGACACCTAGATGTCACCCCAAACGGGATAGATGTCATCTCAAGATATTGGGATGAAATTCTGATGTCACCCCAAACCGGCCAGAGAAGGCGCGAACCAGCGCTTGAGACAGCATGCAGGTGATTCGCTCTCGAACCGTGTACGCCCGCCCTTCCAGGCGGTCGCGTGCGCCGCAACCTCAAGTTACATATGAGAAAATACACATATCGACAAAATGTGCAAGAATGACGTAAATTGGGAATGAGCAGGAAATAGCGCTAGAGGCAAATATGCTGATTCACACAGATCTGCAAGAAATGCAGAACACGTCGCTCAGGCTTCAGAACTGGATCCGTCAGGAGACGTTTTCCCCGCAGGACGAGAAGACGCTGCGGCGGCTCTCCTCCTGGGAGGTGTCAGAGCTGATCCTGAACATGAAGCCGGGGACCTTCCGGAGCCGGTTGGCGGCGGACCCCGCCTTGCCCACGGGCAAGGTCGAGCCGGACGGCCGGCAGCGATGGTTCACGCTCGCCGAGGTCAACACGTTGCGCCGAAAGCTCAGGACTCGCGGGGGGTCGTTGATGCCGCCGCGGCCGACGGGCCGCGCTTTCCGCACCGCCATCGCGAACTTCAAGGGCGGCGCCGGCAAGTCGACCCTGGCGCTTCACTTCGCTCACGCGGCGGCCCTCGACGGCTACCGCGTGCTGTGCATCGACTTCGACCCGCAGGCGACGCTCAGCCACGCGATGGGGCTGACGGACGTAGGCGAGGAAGGCACTGTCTGGGGCATCATGCTCCGCGACCTCGTGCAAGAGACGGAAGCGCTGAACAGCGGACCCAGCGGTGCGGAGAGCGGCACCGCCCTGCCCCGTCGCTCGCTCCCGCGCTCGATCACCGACGTGGGTGCCCAGGACATGCGTCCCGGCGACTTCATTCAGGCGACCAACTGGCCCACGATTGACATCATTCCGTCCTGTGCGAACGCGGCCTTCGTCGAGTTCGTCAGCGCGCAGTACAGGCACCTCAATCCCGAGTGGTCCTTCTTCGCCGCGGTGGACCGGTACTTGGGCCACCTGCCGGACGAGCAGTGGGATCTCATCATCTTTGACTGCCCGCCGGCCATTGGCTACCAGTCGATGAACGCGGTTTTCGCGGCCGACATGCTCTACATTCCGTCCGGGCCCGGCTACTGGGAGTACGACAGCACGACTTCGTTCGTGGGACAGCTGGCTGAGGCGCTCCATGACATGGCGGCTGGCGCGGCGGGGTTCGTCTCCTCGGACCCGCTCCCCCTGCCAAAGGCGTTCCACGACGTCCGGTTCGTCCTGACCAGGTACGAGCCGTCGAACAGGCTCCACATCGCGATGTTCGATGCGTTCCGCAAGGTGTTCGGGGATCGGATGGCGGAGCATCCGGTCGAGATGACGCGCGCCGTGGAGCAGTCCGGGCGGTTCCTGAATTCGGTCTACGAGATGGACTACCGCGAGATGACCCGGGAAACGTGGCTTCGTGCGCGGCACAGCTTCGACAAGGCGTACGAGGAATTCAAGGCGACGTTGCTTCCGCATTGGCAAGGCATGTCGAGCGGAACCTTGCCTGTGGGCAAGGTTCTGGATGAGGGAGCGGCGGCATGAATAGGAAGCGCAAGACGTTTGACATCGATCTTCCGGACGAAGGCGGCGCGGCGTCCGTCGAACATCCGGCACCCAGGCGCCGCGGACCCATGGCCAGTGCGATCTCTGAAAACGCCGAGGCCGGGCAGGAGCGCAACAGGGCCGTTAAGGCAATCCGGGAGGAGAACGACGCGCTGGCCCACGAATTTGTGGCGCTCCGAGAGGCGGGCCACGTGATCCAGCCGCTTCCGCTCGGCGACGTGCACTCGACCTTACTGGCACGGGAACGCTTGTCGGCCGAAGACGAAGAGCTCGACGAGTTGGTGACATCGATCCGTGACGTCGGCCTGTCGAACCCGATCCGCGTTCTGGAACGGCCGGACGGCAGCGGCTTCGAACTCGTTCAAGGACGAAGGCGACTGAACGCCTACAGGAAGCTCTTCGAGGAGACGGGCGATGAGGAATGGGCGTCGGTTCCCGCGGCCATCATGCCGGACGGCCCCGCTGACATCGCTGGCCTCTATCGCCGCATGGTGGACGAGAACGTCGTGCGGAAGGACATCTCCTTCGCGGAGATGGCGCATGCGGCGCAGAATTTCGCTGCGGACCCGGCGACAGGCACGAGCGATGTAGACAAAGCCGTGGCCGAGCTGTTCAAGTCAGCATCCTACTCGAAACGAAGCCGCATCCGCAGTTTCGTGTCTCTTCTGGAGAAGCTGGGTGACGTGCTGCTGCACCCGACGGAGATCTCTCGCAACCTTGGCGCGGCGCTGGAAGCCGCGATGAAAAAGCGCCCCGGGCTCGTCGCGGAGATCAGGGCCGCGCTGAGCGACGGCGGGAACCGAGACGCAAGGAAGGAACTGGACATCCTTGGGCGGTTCGTCGGCGAAACGGATAGTGGCAAGGGTTCGGATTCAAATTTGGCGCTGGACGGCGACAGGGAACCCCCGCAGGGGTCGGAGAGCGCAGGGCAGGGGGGTCGGACGAAGACGACCTTCCATATCGAGAGCGCTGCCGGACAAGTCAAATGCACTGCGGCTGTTGGCCGGCTGGAAATCAAGGCCGAACGAGATTTTTCGTCGATCGACCGGAGGCAGCTGGAGCGCGCCATAACTTCACTCGTGGACGACTTGGGCTGAGCCTTGCCCGTGGGCAAGGTCCGAATGGTGCCGCAATTCCCGCCTTGACCGCACGTGGATGCTGAGGCCGCAAATCTTGCCCACGGGCAAGGATTTTCTTCGTCCGTTGATCAGCCAACCCAAAGATACTTCTGGACAAGGTCCCGAATGATGCCGTGCTTGTCGCGGATATGGCAGTTCATCCTGCAGATGTCGTAAGGGACTTCCCGAGCCTTGTCCCGCGTCGCGATGTCTGCGCCCGCGTCAAGTAGGGCATGGACGTTTGCTTACGTCAATTGCTCCGCCGCGAAGTGCAGGAGCGCGTGCCGGCAGCGGTTTCTTGCATTGATCTCGGCGTCAACGTGCACGAAATCCCGGTCATCGGACGCTGGGAAAGGCGTGCCGCCGAGTCCCGGCGCCCTTCTAGCAGCCAGAATGGGGTAGCAAAGTTCCCTTTTCGTTCTGTTCAGCAAATGCCATAGGGCGGGGGCAGGGGGCTCCGCAGAGTCATTGGATTGGAGAATTGAGGGCGCAAGGCACTGCGGAGCTGCAGGATCGAGGGCCGCAGAATCTCAGAGCTGGAAGCATGCATCCAGTTGGAATTGGCCCTGTGCTGGCGCGAGACCTATGGGGGATGGTATCGAGACCTGACCCATTTCCTTTCGGCACGGAACCGCAATGTTCGGGACGACATTATGAAAGAGTTGCAATCATTGCTGCTGACGACCGTGAACGCACCGTACCGGACACGCATGGACGGGCGTCAGCTTGCGGCTGCGCTGACCGCAGGTGACGTCAGTTTGGGTCAGGTCAACTCCTTCTTCATGGAAACGGCCGTGAAGGACCAGAAGGCATTCGCGAAACTCTACGGAGTGCCTGAGTGCGTTATGGTCGCGACTGCCGAGGCCCTTGCCAATTGGTCGGGTCAAAAGCCCGCTCTCCTGGCGTGACGCCGTCGGCCTCCCGCTGGGAAGATCTTCTTCGCGAAGCCTTCAGAGCAATTGATGCCGTGAAAGGCGAGAACGGCATTCTCGATGGATGGACCTTCGGCGGTGGGAAGGCGATGATGCTTCAATTCGATCACCGCGAGATCAAGGCTGTGTTGGCGGCGCTTCCGGATGATGTCGCGCAAACGTCCGAAACCGCCGGAACGGCCCTCTCCGGGTCTGGCGATGCGCTGCTTGAACAGCCCGCCGCCAAGGGCAGCAACACCCCAAACGGGACGGATGGCCGTTCCGGGCGCATCAGAGCTACAAGTGACGTCGGAAATCCATCCGTTCATGCAGGACGCGCAGGACCTCGACATTCCCGTCCACGTCCAGGCGAAAGAAAACGACGTGCCGCCCGCAGGGCTGCGCAAGCAACCCTTCCCTGATCTCGTCCCGCCTCCGGCCCACGACCGTTCCGTCCCCCAGCCTGCCGAAAAGGGTGGCGAGGTCCTGGAGGTAAGTGTCGCGCTGCGCCACGCCCCACCGCGCCTGGGTATGGCGGCCTATTCCCTTCAGATCGTGCCGGGCCAGAGGGGTGATCACCGGATCAGGCACGGACCCCCGTTTCCCGGTCCAGTTCATCCAGAAGCCCCTTCAGGTCGAGGGGCACGCATTCCCCGTTGTCCGCCTGCCTCCATGCGGGTTCTATCGCGTCATGCAGGCGCTGGAGCCTCGCCTCGAGCGACATGTCGGCCTCGATCTTCTGGCGCAGCGCCTCACGGATCACATCGGAGGCACTGTCGTACAGTCCGGAGGCGACCTTGGCGCGGACGTATTCGTCGAGCCTGTCAGTCAGGGATATACGCATGGCACTGCCTTTCCTGTCGGATACACCATACAGGGACCGACGGCCCCTGTGAACGGCCTTTGCAAGTGGATCTGGTCCGGGATGACACCGGGTTCCGTTCTTGACGTCGATTCTCGTCGCGCTCGGCATCGATGGCATGTCCAGTCACCCACGTCAGATTGGTGACTGCCCGGTATTTCCCGGCGTGTCGCATCAGGCATCTCATGAGCGAGCACGTCGACGGCATTCATCCGCAGCCGAATTCTCCGGGACCCTTTGGGCTTCATCATTTTGGACAAGACCGATCCCTACCGGCGGTGTAGGCAAGTTACGGGCGCGAGGAAAACGCGATCGTGTAGAGCCGGGTCCGGGACGGATGTCCCGGCACGCGAACGAGGCCGGCCTCCTCCAGGCGGCGCAAATGGCGCAAGGCATTGATTCGGCTGAGACCGCAGCGCGCCGTGACAAGCGTGACGGAGACCGGCTCGTGCTCGAGAAACACCTGGATCACGTCTGCCAGGCGCGCGCGCTTCGGGGTGACAAGCTGCATGGCACGCTCCCTCCACGCCATGGCGTCCTCGATGTGTCGCCGGAGGTCCAGTGCCGACTGGCCGACGTCCTGTACGAAGGCTTCCAGCCTCCGATGCACCGTTCCGTCCACAACGGCATGCTGGGAGAGCGGCAGGAACGGCAGACCGTCGCGGATCCGGCCAGGGCCGGCCGGGAGCCCGGCAACGAGCACCAGCGCCTCGAACAGCCCAGCCGGATGACGCCTGGCGAGGCCGCAGGATCGCCAGGCATGCAGCGCGAATGCGGCCCGGGCCACGGGCGAGAGGATAGAGGCGTGCTCCATCAGGACGGACCAGTTGCGGACGTGCTTCTGGAGCGGCATGGCACGGGCACGTCCGAAAAGCTCCTGGAGAGCGTTCCCTTCGCTCGTCTGCAGCTGGTGGCGATCAAGGAAGGAAAGAACCGTTTCGGGACACGACGGATCAACGGTCGCGTGTCCTGACGTCTTGAGGGACATCCGGTTGGTCGCCCATCCGCTCCAGGCCAGTGACCGGGACCTCTCGTCCGTGGCGGCGACGAACATCTCCTGCCAAAGCCCGATTTCCGTTGTCGAGGCTGGATGATCGAGAAGGGCGGAAAGCCGGGCAACCATGCGCAACGCGGCTGCACGGTTCCATCGGCCGGGGGAAAGGCCCATGAGCATGTCGAGATGCCCGATGCGCAACGCCGCAACCTGCAAAGCGTCGGACAGACGGGCCTCCGCGTCCTGCCAGTCCGCGATGTCGTCAACGAACGGTGCCGCATCTTCCGATGTTCCGGTCTCGGGAGACATGAACCAGGTGAGGCGGCCGGGACTGTCGTCGGTGGATGGATGGGGCATGGTTTGCCAGTCATGTGCAAGTCAGTTGAAAATCAATCATATCAATATAATAGGCGTCAACAATTATCTGTAAGAGCAAAAAAGATGCATATCCAGCGCATTTTGACCATGCCTTCTCGGCGGACGCAAATTGCGCCGTACTGCATTGCGGCTCCGAGGTCGCGGTTCGTGCCCCTGCGCTTCGATTGTCCTTGGAAACAAGGGCCTTCGGCACTGGACGTCGTCCCTGGTCCCTTCGTCTTCAGGCAAGTGCATGTGTTTACAAACGGGCATTTGAATGAAACTTGTCAAAGTGTAAATCCAGTGTTACAGGGAGTGGACGGGCCAGCAACTCAATCGACGGGGCAGGGAAGGGCGCTGGAAATGTTGCTTACGGGAGAGCGAGTTTCCAGAGCTTTCTACGCGCAACCTCCGGTGAGAACGGATGCAACCGTTCCGAATTCGCGAGGAGAGTCCATGATCGGAATTGGGGCAGGCATGAAGTCATGCAGCGCGGCAATGCTGCAAACCCGCCGACCTGCAAGCCGGCAGGGACATCCTCGCGTGCAGCCGGTTTCGGCCAACAACCGTCCCTCGACCAGCACACGATCGGCTTGATGGCCAAGAAAGGCACGCTGCATGGATACGCCCGCGTCTCCACGGGCGAACAGACGCTGGAATCGCAGCTTCGCGAGCTCAGGGCGGCCGGCTGCGTGACAGTGGCCGAGGAACGCGCCTCCGGCGGGGACCTGTCCCGTCCGGTCCTGGCCGACCTTCTCGACCGTCTGGCCGCCGGCGACACGCTCGTCGTCGTCCGGCTCGACCGTCTTGGCCGGTCCCTGCAGCACCTGCTCGAGACGATCACCGCCCTTCAGGCCCGGGGCGTTCATTTCCGGTCGCTGGGGGATCCGGTCGACACCGCGTCGCCGCAGGGCCGCTTCACGCTGCAGATCCTGGGCGCGATGGCCGAGTTCGAACGGGCGCTGATCCGCGAGCGCACCATGTCGGGCCTTGCCGCGGCGCGTGCCGAAGGCCGCATAGGCGGCAATCCAGGGCTGGTGTCGGGCGACCGGACGATGCTGTCGCGCCTTCGCCTTGCGCGCAGGGACGCGTTCCTGGAGCGCCTGAACCGCAGCGCGGGCGACTGGGCGCCGGACGTGCGCAGGCTGCGCCCCGACATGCCCTGGCAGGACGTGCTGGCGGTCGTGAATTCACGCCTGCCGGACTCGCGGCGCTGGACGCTGCAGCGCCTGATGCGCGCAGCCAAGGCCTTCGTCACCGAGGGGCTGTTGCCAGAGGCCGTTCTGGAACGGGCCGCCGCGCGGCGGAAGGACGACCGCCTGCCGACGCTGGTGGCCGCGATGCGGGCGGCGCGTCCGGACGTCACCCTGCAGGAGATGTGCGACATGCTCGAGGAGATGCACGTGCCGACGCCCCGCGGACGCGCGACCTGGTACCCGTCCTCCGTCAAGGCGCTCCTTGACCGGGCGGAACGGCTGGGGCTCACCTCCCAAGGGACGTTGGCAACCTCTCTCGACGGCAGCGATCAGGGTGCCATACCAAGCGTGGCAGGCAGGTGACTGTACGGGCAGGGGAGGGTGACCGGCGACAGATAGGTTCGAGAATGTCTGGGTCGCATTGACTTCACCGCACCAATCTCAGAACCTCTCAGGCGGTTTGAGGGGGGTCCATGAGTCGCACTGCAAGGGCCGCGGCGGTAATCGATGCCGCCGAGCGGTGGAAACAAGGGTGTCTGGTCGGCGGCCGCTCGCTCTTCGGCGAGGAAAGTCTCTGGACCAGCGAGCATTTCGGTGAGCTCCAGACGTACTTCGTGGACCAGCCGGATGAAAGCCAGAACCGATCGTTCCTGGAAAAGCTCCGGGATCAGCTTGCGCCTGCGCCGCCCGAGGCCAAGCGGCTGTGGGCGGAATTGACCTGGGTGTACTACCTGATCGTGAACTCGGTCAGAGGCGTGACGAAACTGGACCGGATCAGGACGGTCTGGGAGTGGTCGGCGACCGCGCTGCCCGAAGACCACTGGGCATTGGGGGCGAACGTCCTCGACAAGGGCATCGTCCACCCCGGTCGGGGCTACTCGGCCCACCAGTGGCGGGAGTACCGGTTCGTCATCGGCATGATGCTGGATTGGTGTGGACGGTCTGCGGACGAACGAGAGTCGCTGCTGAACGATCCATGGCGCTTCGCGGAGTTTCTCGACGGACAGGGCGACCCTCGTCGGCAGA
>VXSG01000048.1 GCA_009838075.1 Boseongicola sp. SB0665_bin_10
GGGCCGCTGGGCCGCTGTACTGCGGAGCCGCCCCGCCGAAGTCAAGCGCCAAATCTGGATTCTTCATGTTCGCTCGTCCTCCGGCCGCGTTCCGGTGCGGGCCACAGCGTGTCCGACTGGGTTCCCGCCGGCGGACTTTCCCCGAGGCCGCCGTGCCGCCCCGAATCCCCGGCGACAGAACGAACGCTATTCGGGCGCCGGACGCGGCTTCAACGGCAAAGAATGGCCATCCGTGGGGTTGGAAAATCTTTTTTGAAACTAGCAGTTTGGGGGATTCCGTCCGCCCCTTCGCGTGACCGCGGCGCGCCGACCGGGAGAACGGCCTCGGTCCGGATCGCGGAAGCGGGCTGCCTGCCGGTCGCGCCGCTTCGAGGCCGGAGTGTCGCGCTGGACGTGGTCCGGCGGGTGCCCTGGCGAATCGTCGCGTCTGCCCCGGCGCCCGGCTTGCCCGGGCTTGCCGGGGCAGGCTTTTTCAGCAGGTAGCCCGGCCCAATGGCCGGACTGCAAAGATTGTTGGCTGGGGGGACTTGCGGCGACACGCACGCAAGAGTCACGACTGGACGTTTGGCTTCTTCATGACGCGTGCGGTCGCAGGGTTCTGGCGTCAGGAAAGAAAAAGCGGGATGGCTGAAGTCAAGAAGCGCGAGGAGACAAGTGACCTTGATGGACTCGTCGTGTCAGCCGACGAAGGCGGAGCTTGAGAGAGCGTTCACTTTCCCGGCTGGCGTGACGCCGGATGATTTGACCAACTCGATCATGCAGCCGATTGACATCCGTTAGAGGCCTCGCCCTGAGTGACGGAGTCATGGCGTCGCTGCCAGGTTGCGGAACTGCAGGCGGCGGCCCCGCCAGATGGCAGTGGGGACAGACCGCATATGATTGCCTCTTTTATGGCCTTTGTCGCGGTGGAAGGAACGTGAGACCGGGATGGACGCGATGGGCGCATTCTGTGGCTTCATGATCGCGGCAAATTGCGTTTGCCAAGGCGCCGTTACCGCGCGTACGCCAATTTCTGGCGGGCAGCAATCGCCAAGAGTCGGTCAAGCGTGAAGCTCGGTGCGTGAGCGAGACCGCGACGCAAGATGACGGCGACTTCATTGGAATTCGGGATTCCGCCGGTGCACATGTTCGGAACCGCGAGAAGACCGCAACTTGACCGGTACGAGGTGTCCCGAAACCGCCTGACCATTGTGTGAGGGTCGTGCCGAACGGCGCGAAGCAAGGTGAGAAAAGCCCACGAGTGCCCTTTGGAATGGTGTGTCAGTGTCGCGAGCTTCGGCGAAGGTCGGACAGCCAACCGATTACGGGACGGCTTCCCTTATCGCCGCCCAGGTCACGTCCAGCACGCCCCTTCGGTCGGCGACGGCCTTGGCCGCTCCCTCAAGAATCGGCTTTCGCGATGCAGGTGACTGAAGCAGGACCGCAATGCGTGCGAGGTCCTCGGCACTTTCCACCTTGATCGCTCCTCCCGTCTGTCCAAGACCATGATAGCTCTCGGAAAAAAAGGACGTTTCCGGTCCGTGGATGACGCATGAACCGAGAGCGACCGCTTCGAAGGGGTTCTTGCCTTCCAGGCCCGGCGCGAGCGAGTGGCCGACAAACGAGACCGGTGCGAGCCGGTACCACAGACCCATCTCCCCGATCGAATCGGCAATGTAGACCTGCGTGTTCCTCTCGATGCTTTCCCCTCTGCTGCGCCTGGCTACATGCGCGAAGCGTTTTCGCAGGAGCGTCTCCGCCTCGTCCCCGTCCCGTACATTGCGGGGTGCGAGAAACAGCAGTGCCTCCGGGATTTCCTCGATCACCCTGGCGTGAGCTTCCGCGATCATGGGATGTTCGCTTCGATGTGTTGAGGCGCCAAGCCAGACCGGTCGCCCGTCGACGTGCCGCCGAAGTTCTGCAAGCTCCTTCTCTGGGGCTGGCAGCGGTCTCGCGGCGGACTTGAGCGCCCCGACGACGGAGATTTTCCCGGCGTCTGCGCCGAGCTCGACAAACCTGGGAACGCTGGCCCAGTCCTGCAGGAGAAGACGATCGAAGAGTCGGAGAATGTCACGCATCGGGCCTGCGAACCGCTTTCGTCTCCGAAAGCTCCCGTCCGGCATCCTGCTGTCAACCAGGATCATCGGAATGCCGCGACTTTGGGTCTCGATCATCAGCCGAGGCCAGAAGTCCAGTCCGTAGAATCCGGCGACGTCAGGTCGCCACTGATCCAGGAACCTCCTGACGGCCTGGACGGTGTCCACGGGCTGGAACACGTGGATGCAACGGTCGGGCGGTCTTGTCGCCTTCAGGGCGGTCTCCGATGCCGCGTTCCAGCTTGTCAGCAGCACATGTGCGTCCGGCAGCTCCTCAAGCGCTCTTTCGATCAGTGGGAGAAGTGCCAGGCATTCGCCGACCGAGAGCGCGTGGAACCAGAGCAGGACACCTCCAGGACGTTGCCGCCGATAGAAGCCGAACTTTTCCGCAAGGCGCCCCGGCGACTCCTTGCCGGCCTTCAGCCGCCTCCGGTGAACGAGCCACCAGAGCGGCCCCGAAATCATCGAGAAACCAAGGTACAGGTGCGTGATTGGTGACATTGCATCAAGCGGCGTAACGACTCGGATGCCGCGGCATCGAGATGAGACGAAACGGGGTTTTCGTGCCATGCAGGACGAATGCGGTGCATATCCGGCATTTTTGCAGCGCCAGGAGGGCTTCTTTCACGTCGGATGAATGCGCTGCCGGGGCCAGCGTCGTTGTGACGTCGCCCCTTGAATCGTGTGACGCGAAATGAGGCTTGCCGCGACGCCGTTTGATAGCGACTGCCGTCACGCTGAACCTCCGGTTTGGTCTGCGCGAATTGACTGGAAAGAATCATCCTCTCTCTTGAGTGCCGACGTGGAGACTTGCGCGACCGCGCTCTTCAACTCTGTCAAAATCGCATCAAGGCAATGAGGCGACTTCAGTGGGGCATCGCGGAATGCCCGAGCAAACATTGCCAGAGTTTGGCCTGGCATCCGAATCCATTCAGACGAGCAGCCAGCGGGGATGAAAGTGACGATCTGCGGGTGACCTCAATTTTGTGAATCTTTTGCACGAATCCTCTTGCCGGACAACCGGGACTTCGCGCCTTTCGGCTGTGTGGCTGCGTCCCTTTGATTCCATGGATCGCCGCTTGGCGCAACGCACCTGGAGTCGCGCTAGGACCACTCTGGCCACTTCGCTCACGTCCTGCCGATCAAGCCGGTCGACTTGGCAGACGTCAATCTCAGTCGTTTATATCGCCCTCCCTCGATCCAGCGCCTGACGGATTGCGTGGTGACCTTCTCGCGTCTCGCAAGGCGTGTCGTGGTGATCCACATACCACGTCTTACTGGATGTTCCTGTATTGTTCAAGGGAGAAAGAACAAAATGTTGCGTTCGTTGCTTGGTAGTGAAGCAGCGCACTGGATTTTGACAACGGCATTGGATTGCGCCGACTCTGTCAGCAACGTCGTCCAGATGAATCGAATCTCATCTCGTTGGCAGTATCCCAATCCAGCCCGACCTCGGCGCCTTCCCGCGGAATCGTTGACGCGGCGTCCTGTCGAACGGTGACTTGCGTGCCGTCAGCGCATTTCAGGTGCACGAGCGTCTCGGCGCCGAGCGCTTCGGAGTAGACCGTGCGGGCCGTCAGGTTGCCGCCTTCGGAAAGCCGGGTGTGTTCGGGCCTGACACCGATCCTTGCATCGCCGGCTCGTCCCAGGACTTCCGCCGAGAGGAAGTTGGTGGGTGGCGAGCCGATGAATCCCGCCACGAATTCGGTGGCCGGATTGGCGTAGACCTCCAACGGTGCGCCGACCTGGTCTGCAATGCCGTCGTTCATCACGACCATGCGGTCGGCCATCGTCATGGCCTCGACCTGGTCGTGCGTGACGTACAGCGCCGTGACACCCAGCTCGCGTTGAAGCGCCTTGATCTCCAGTCGCATCTGCACGCGCAGCTTGGCGTCAAGATTCGACAGCGGCTCGTCGAACAGGAAGACGGCGGGCTTGCGGACGATTGCGCGCCCCATGGCCACGCGCTGCCGCTGGCCGCCGGACAGTTCGCGGGGCTTGCGCTGAAGATAGGCCTCAAGCTGCAGGAGTCGTGCCGCCTGGGCCACGCGCTCCTCGATGTCGGCGCGCGGCGTCTTCGCGATCTTGAGTCCATAGGCCATGTTGTCGAAGACCGACATGTGCGGATAGAGCGCGTAGTTCTGGAATACCATGGCGATGTCGCGGTCCATTGGCTCCTGGTCATTGACCCGACGCCCGCCGATCTGGACGTCGCCGCTCGTGACGGTCTCAAGTCCGGCCACCATCCTGAGCAGCGTGGACTTGCCGCAGCCCGACGGTCCTACGATGACGATGAATTCACCGTCCGCGACATCGATCGATATTCCGTGAATGACGTCCGCCTTGCCGAAGGACTTCTTCACGTTGTCGAGTGTGAGCGTTGCCATTTTCCTATTTCTCGCTTTCCACAAGTCCGCGGACAAAGAGCCTCTGCATTCCCACGACCACCAGCACGGGCGGTACCATGGCAAGGAGCGAAGTTGCCATGATCACCGGCCAATCCGCGATGTCGTCTCCAGACGGGAACATCTGCTTGATGCCCATGACGATCGTGTTCATCTCGGGATCCGTGGTGATCAGAAGCGGCCAGAGATACTGGTTCCAGCCGTAGATGAAGAGAATCACGAAGAGCGCGGCGATGTTGGTGCGGCTCATCGGAAGGAGGATGTCGAAAAAGAACCGCATCGGTTTCGCACCGTCGACGCGCGCCGCCTCGGCCAGTTCGTCCGGCACGGTCATGAAGAACTGGCGGAACAGGAACGTCGCGGTGGCGGACGCGATCAGCGGCAGGATCAGGCCCTGATAGCTGTTCAGCATGCCGAAGTTCGCGATGACCTCGTAGGTCGGCACGATCCTGACCTCGACCGGCAGCATCAGCGTCAGGAAGATCAGCCAGAAGAAAAGCCGCCGCCCCGGAAAGCGAAAGTAGACGATGGCGAAGGCGGAAAGCAGGCTGATGGCGATCTTGCCAAGCGCAATCCCGACCGCCATGACCAGCGAGTTCAGCAGCATGGTCGACACGGGCGCGTTGACGCCCGAGGTCAGGGCCCGGGCGTAGTTCGCGAAGAACTGATCGCCGGGCAGAAGCGGCATCGGCGGACGCACGATGTCCTGCTGCTCCACCGTCGACGCGACAAAGGCCAGCCATATCGGGAAGAATATGAAGGCGATGCCCACTATGAGGCCAAGGTGCGTCAGCCAAAGCCCCGCGCCGCGCCTTTCCACCATGCCGTTTCGCTCTGCCATCAATAGTGCACCCTGCGTTCGATGTACTTGAACTGGACGACCGTCAGAAGCGAGACGATTGCCAGGAGAATCACGGACTGCGCGGCGGACGAGCCGAGATCCTGTCCAACGAATCCGTCGGAATAGACCTTGTACACGAGGATCGTCGTGGCCTGCTGCGGACCGCCGGAAGTGATCGTGTGGATCACGCCGAATGTCTCGAAGAAGGAGTAGATGATGTTCACGACCAGGAGGAAGAATGTCGTGGGAGAAAGCAGCGGGAAGACGATCGTCCGAAACCGCGTCCAAAAATGTGCACCGTCTATTGCCGCAGCCTCGATCACCGAGCGCGGGATCGCCTGAAGCCCGGCGAGGAAGAACAGGAAGTTGTAGCTGATCCGCCCCCAGGCGCTGGCGATCACGACAAGGCCCATCGCTTCGCCTTCGTTCAGAACATGGTTCCAGTCATATCCCAGCAAGCCGAGATACCACGTCACGACGCCAACGCGCGTGTTGAACATGAACAGCCAAAGCACCCCGGCGACCGCCGGGGCGACGGCGTAAGGCCAAATGAGAAGCGTTCGATATGTGCCCGACCCCCTGACGAGGCGATCCGCCAGCACGGCCAGGTAGAGCGCCACGCCCATCGACACGACGGTCACGAGAATCGAGAAGACCGCGGTCGTGACGAACGAGGCGCGGTAGTAGCGGTCCGACAGCAGGAACTCGAAATTCCCAAGCCCGACCCATTGCATGGACAGCCCGAACGGGTCGGGGATGAAGAGAGACTGCCAGATTGCCTGACCTGCCGGGTAGAAAAAGAAGACGGCCGTGATCAGGATCTGCGGCAACACCAGCAGGATCGGCAGCCAGATGCCCTTGAACTTGACGCGCTTTTCCATGGCCCCTTTGGCTGGCTGCCCCGCAAGGTGGCGGGGCAGCCGCCATGCCCGCTAGCGGGATGCCTGCTCGAAGCGGCGCAGGAGCACGTTGCCTCGCTCCACAGCGCTGTCGAGTGCCGCCTGCGCATCCTTGTCGCCAGACCACACGGCTTCCAGTTCCTCGTCGATGATGCCGCGGATCTGGTCGAACGAACCAAGCCGAAGACCCTTCGAGTTCGCTGTCGGCTCCTTGGCCGTCATCTGGATGACCGCAACGTCGGTGCCAGGGTTGGCTTCGTAGAAACCCTGGCTCCTCGTCAGGTCCCCCGCCTCGGCCGTGATCGGCAGGTAACCGGTGTCCTGATGCCACTTGGCCTGGATCTCCGGGCTGGACAGGAAGTTCAGATACGCCGCGACGCCCTTGTATTCCTCGTCACCCTGACCTTCCATCACCCAGAGCGACGCGCCGCCGATGATGGTGTTCTGGGGCTCGCTGACAAGAGCCTCCCAGTAAGGCAGCGGACGCACTTCAAAGTCGAATTCGGCTTCGGCGTTGATGCCCGCATATCCTGCGGACGACTCGGTGAAGAACGCGCATTCGCCGGCACGGAAGTTCGCGCCGCCCTCGTTGCGACGACCCGCATAGATGAACTTTCCGTCCTTCGCCCATTCGCCCATCGCACCGATATGCGTCACCTGCGCCGGGCCATTGAAGGCCAGTTCGGTGTCCGTTCCGGCGAAGCCGTTTTCCATCGTGGCAAACGGCGTGTTGTGATAGGCCGAGAAGTTCTCGAGGTGAACCCAGCTCTGCCACGCGGTGGTCAACGGGCAGTCGACGCCGGCCGCCTTCAAGTCATCCAGAGCTGCGCCGACCCTTTCCCAGGTCGTGAGATCGATGTCCGGGTCGATGCCGGCCTCGCTCAGCTTGTCTCGGTTGACCCAGAGAACCGGCGTTGACGAGTTGAACGGAAGCGACAGCATGTTGCCGTCGGGCGAGGTGTAGTAACCCTTGACCGAACCGATGTATTTCGACTGGTCGAAGTCCGCGCCCGCGGCGGCCATGACTTCGTGGACCGGTTTCACCGCGCCCTTTGCGGCCATCATCGTGGCGGTGCCGACTTCGAAGACCATGAGAATGTCGGGCTGCTCGCCTGCGCGGAAGGCCGCGATTCCGGCATTCAGCGTTTCCGAGTAGTTGCCCTTGTGGCTGGCCACGACCTTGTAGTCGGACTGCGCGGCGTTGAAGGTGTCCACCTGTTCGGCGACCAGCTCTCCCAGCCTGCCGGTGAAGGCATGCCAGAACTCGACTTCCGTCTGGGCCATCGCGGCCTGGGCCGCGCCCAGGGTTGCCGAGGCGGCAAGAATGCTGATTGTGTGTTTCATGGTTCTCTCCCATTTTCAGTTTCGGAATCTGCGGCGCATGCCGCGGTGATGCCGCGCGTGATGCCCGCGCAACTTGAAGAGCGTATGACAACCAGGTCGGTCATGGCCGCTCTACAATGAAATCTGGAACAATGCCGGTCAATGCCACGGCGCGCTCCGCGTCGTTTCCCGCCAAAAGGCCGAAGCGCGCCATCAGCGCCGAATCTATGCCGGCACATTGCGCCCCGAGAATGTCAGTGTGCAGGCTGTCGCCTACCATGAGGATGCGCGAACGCTCGACCGCACCCAGCCGTTCAAAGACGAGATCGAAAATGTTGTGGAATGGCTTCCCGAAAAATTCCGGCGCGATCCTGGTACGGTCGGCCAGACGGTGGGCAAAGTGGCCCGGCTCGACCGAAAACCGGTTTTCATGCGGGGCGACAATGTCGGGGTTGGCGACGAGAACCGGACGCGAGCGCTCGTTGAGTGCCTCCTCCAGCATCGTCTGGCGGCCTTCCGTCCAGGAACCGCTTTCGATCAGCAGGAAGCCTTCGACTTCCCGGAACGCGGAGGGATCGTCTGCCAGGACAAGGTGGCTCACGCCACGCAGATCATCGAGGAGAATGTGCTTTCCCGCCATCACTCCCCAGTGCGTCTTGGTCTTGCCGGAAATGGCTGCAGCGAGGGTCGCGCGGCTTGTCACGATGTCTTCCGCGACGAACGGGAAGCCAAGCCGATGGTATTTGTCGAGAAGTTCGTGCTGGGGCATGGCGGCGGCGTTGGACACAACCAAAACGCGCTTGCCATCGCCTTTCAACGCCTCGACGCGTTTGCGGGCGCCCGGTATCGCCGTCGCGCCGATGTTCAGAACGCCGTAGGCATCCAGAAGGAACACGTCGTATCGCCCCGCAATGTCAGCCAACGTCTCTATGTGTCGGACATGCCTTTCGCCGCCGCGCGGCGCCGGAAGCCGATGCCGAACCGCCTCGTAGGCATTGAATGCCTCGTCTGCCGAGATCGAAATCAAGTGATGGCGTCCCGCATCAACGCGGCGGTGCCAAGCGATAGCAGCGCAATCACCGATGCGGCGATCAGTGGCTTGATGTCCTGTTTCATTTCATTGGTCCAGCTATGCGGATTGTCCCGCCGCGATTCGTTTCGCTCGATCACACCGGGCTGGCGACGAGGATATCCACATCCGCGCCATCCAGCGCACTTAGCAAGTCCCCCTTCGGCTTGGCATCGACAACGATTGACTGCAGGTCCGCAAGTTCGCCGAAGTTGGCGAGACCCTTTCGGCCAAATTTCCGTGAATCAATCAGGAGATGCCGATTCGTGGCGCGCTGCATCATGACCCGCTTCACCGCCGCGAAGCCACGCACCGTCTCAGTTGGCCCCGATGCCGACAAGCCTGAAGCGCCGATCACGCAGCGATCCACATTGAAGCGCTCAAGGAATTCCAGCGTCTCGGTTCCGATCGTCGCGGACTCCGCGGGCAGGTAGTCGCCGGGGCACAAGATCACGTCGGGCAACCCGTGCCCGATCGTCATGGCAACCGGGATCGAGTTGGTGATCACCGTGCATTGCGTGCCAAGCCACGCCAGGGCACGGGCCATCTGGATCGTGGTGGAGCCCGAGTCGATCATCACGGTCTCGCCATCCTGCACCAGGCCGGCTGCCCGCCGCCCGATCCGCTCCCGCTCGGCAACGCGGGCGTTTGCACGCTCATCAAGGCTCGGGTAATGCCCCAGCATCGGGGCCGAGGCACCGCCGTGAGCGCGATCTATCAGCCCGTCGTCGGACAGAGCGTCAAGATCCCGGCGAGCCGTCTCGGCGGAGACATTGAATCGTCGCGCCAGTTCGCTGATGCGGACATGGGGGCGCAACTTCAATTCGAGAAGGATCAGCCGCCGCCGCTCGGACTTCTTCAGGCGGCCCCGTCCGTTCTCCGCCACCTTGTGTCGAGTCTTTGTCCGCGTCATCAGACTGTCCGATTCGGCCATCCCGGACAAAATTGTGGCTTTTCTGTCGCAATTGCAATTATTTTGTTGTATATCCCACGAACGGATGTGCAATTCACTTGCAGCAAAAGGATTTTTTTTGACGCCTTTGCAAACTGTGGCCATGCCCAAGCGCAAACCAGAAACCGACGATCCCGAATGATCGTCCTTGCCGCACAGCTCGCCGCCGCTGTCGCGCTCCTGCTGT
>VXSG01000079.1 GCA_009838075.1 Boseongicola sp. SB0665_bin_10
GGCTCTCGGAACTTTCGTTCCTCAAGCCCCTCCCTTCAGGGAGGGGTCGCTGACGGTCGTTCCCTCAAGTGCTTTTGCGGAATGTCGTTGCCGATGCGGCGAATGACAAGGCCAATCTCAGTGCGCGTCACCGCGTCACCGTGCTGCATGCAATTTGGCTCTCCTGCAGTCGGGTCAGTAGACGACGACCGACCTGATCGACTTGCCCGCATGCATGAGGTCGAACCCCTCGTTGATGTCGTCGAGGTCCAGGGTATGCGTGATCATCGGATCGATCTCGATCTTGCCGTCCATGTACCAGTCAACGATTCTCGGTACGTCGGTCCGGCCTCTTGCGCCGCCAAACGCGGTTCCGCGCCAGACCCGTCCGGTCACCAACTGGAAGGGCCGTGTTGCAATTTCGGCTCCCGCAGGCGCCACGCCGATGATCACGCTTTCGCCCCAGCCCTTGTGCGCTGATTCCAGCGCGGCCCGCATGACGTCGACATTCCCGGTGGCGTCGAACGTGTAGTCCGCGCCGCCTCCCGTGAGATTGACCAGGAAGGCGACGAGATCGCTGTCCACCTCGTCAGGGTTCACGAAGTCGGTCATGCCGAACCTTTCGGCCATGGCCTTCTTGCCGGCATTGACATCGACGCCGACGATCTGGTCGGCGCCTGCAAGCCGCAGGCCCTGGATGACGTTGAGCCCGATTCCGCCGAGTCCGAACACGATGGCGCGGCTGCCCTCTTCGACCTTCGCCGTGTTGATCACGGCGCCGATGCCCGTGGTCACGCCGCAGCCGATGTAGCAGATCTTGTCGAAGGGCGCGTCCTTCCGGACCTTGGCGACCGCGATTTCGGGCAGCACCGTGTGGTGCGAAAACGTCGAGCACCCCATGTAGTGCAGGATCGGGTCGCCATCGAGCGTCGAGAATCTTGACGTGCCGTCCGGCATCAGGCCTTGGCCTTGAGTCGTCCGAATCGCCTGGCAGAGGTTTGTCCTCGGATGGAGGCAGTACTCGCATTCCCGGCATTCGGGCGTGTAGAGCGGGATGACGTGGTCTCCCGGCCCGACGCTCTTGACGCCTTTGCCAACCTCGATCACGACGCCGGCGCCTTCGTGCCCCAGGATCGCCGGGAAGAGCCCTTCCGGATCGGCGCCGGAGAGCGTGAACTCGTCCGTATGGCAGATCCCCGTGGCCTTTATCTCGATCAGGACCTCGCCCTCCTTCGGGCCGTCAAGATTGACATCGATGATCTCCAGCGGCTTGCCGGCGGCGGTGGCAATTGCGGCTTTCGTACGCATCCCTTGGCTCTCCCTGTTCGTTTCGGAACCGACCTTGCGCGACGGGCGAATCGAAATCAATGCAAATTCGGGCTCTTGATATCGATCACGGCACGGAAGCCCGCAGCCGGGAGAGACCTGGAGACGCGAAGCGGTGCATCGGCGCGTCAGGGCTTGGCAGCCGCACTTCCGTTGCCGGACATCGCTTGGACCGGGAAGCTGAAGTCGTGCGATCTTCGGTCCAGATGACGGCTCGGCGCATCGCGCAGCATGGAATTGAGATGGACCGTCGGGCGCGATGCGCCAGGGTCGGTGCGGCGGTGCAGATCACGGCCGGGAGGCGGGTCGAGCCTTCCCTTGAAGGGAATGCAGCCAAGGAGAACCGGTGTTGCGTCTCCTGGGAACCTCTCCGCCAGGCCCGGATCAGCCGTGCGGTCCGAAGCACCCCGTGACGTTTCCGCGTTCGAAGCGGCGCAATTCTCGACCGTGCTTCCGTCGGCGAAATTCGATTGCTGCCAAAGTATGGGCTTGTTGCATCCCAGTGACCTACGTGCATCCATGCACATATGGGAAGGTTGAAGAATCAATTGACTTCATCAGGCGCCTGAAATCGGAGAGGCTCGACGCAGGCAAGACGGAGATTCAGCGGGCCTGGGTTGAGTGGATGAATCCAGAGCGGGTGCGGAGCGTGTTTGTGACGGACGGCTTCGCGATGCGATTCTCGGAAGCCAACACAGGCGCATTTTCGAACACTGTACTGTCACTGTCTGCTCTGGAAAGACACGACGCCCAGCCGTTTGTCGTTGCAATTGTTCGACCTTCACGCGTGGACTTCATGCTGGCGAATGCGACTTTCCTCAAGAAGATCAGCCACAGTTCGCAAGGACTCCGCGTGGACAATGTCACGGGCAGCTTCAACGGCTCCGACATCTTGGCCGAGCATGAGGGCATCCCCAACACGCCAGAGAACTTTGCCGTGCTCTTCGCCCGGCACGAATCCTTCACGTGGGAGGAGAATCTTGAGCGACTTGTTGCTGCGACAGACGATGTGGTTCCGCGAAACGCGCGGTTCAGGCCGACAGGTGCGGAGATTGGCGCGATTCTGGCTGCACCCGCGCGTTTCGCTGTCGCAATGAACTCGATAGAATATGCCGAGGCCGCGCACGACCTAAGCGCTCGAATGGAGGACGCCAAGCCAGGCATCCTCGCGGCAGTCCAGATCGACAACGTGAACATTCGGGGTAACGCAATCGAACGGTTGATTACCGGCGAGGGAAACACGCACGAGCTTGGCGACGAAGTTCGATCTCTTGGTGATGGTGAGTTGGCAATTGACATAAAGACGAAGCTTTTGGACCGAACCTCCGCTCCGAAGGCGTCCAATGTGGACAAGGTCCTTCGTCTCTTGGCCAAGCCTGAATCCGTCCTTGCTTTCTTCATTGTCGGCGTCGATGCGAAGCGCGGTCGCGTGTTTGGGCGCCTTCTTACGTTTCTGGATGATGCGCTGATCGAGTCCGTGAGGGTGCAGGAGCACTGGGCCGGACGCGATTCTCGTGGCGTGACGCAGTTGTCAGGCAGGTCTTGGCATCGCGTGTTCGCCGAAACATTCGAGCCCTCGATCAGCGAAGACGCGGCACGGCGCTTTCTGCAGGACCTCATTGAACGCTAGATCGGCCGATGAGACTCCTCATCTGGTTGTCCGGACATTCGCGCCCGTCCATTCATCGAGTTGAAGGAGTTGCGTTCCCAGAACACACCTTCGGAGTAACCTTGCACTCCGGTGTCAGAGGTCGCCAATTCAAGCCGTTTTTCGGCCAGGAGGGCGTATTCCTGCTCGCACTCGATCCCGAGAAAGCGACGGCCTAGCTTTCGAGCAACCACAGAGGTCGTGCCACTGCCGAGGAAGGGGTCCAGAACAAGGTCTCCAGGGTTGGTGCTGGCAAGGATGAGCTTCGCCACCAGCTTCTCGCTCTTCTGTGTTGGGTGGTCGGTGTTTTCGGGCATGGACCAGAAGGGAACTGTTATGTCTGTCCACAGGTTGGACGGGTGGGTATCGCGGAAGTTGCCTTCCTTGCCTTCCTGCCAATCCCTTGGCGTTCCATCACCGTTGCGGTAAGGCGCGATGACCCTGCGACGGATCTTCACCTCTGCGACATTGAATGTGTAGCTGTCGCCGACTGTGCAGAACCAGATGTCCTCGCTTGAGTTCTTCCAGTTGGTCTTTGCGCCACGTCCCTTTTCCCGCTCCCAGGTTATTCGGTTGCGAACATGGAGACGTTCGGATGCTGTTGCGAAGATTGAGGCTGACGTATGCCAGTCGCCGCAGATGTAGACTGTCCCGGTGTTTTTCACGGTGGGCAGGAGAGTGTCCAGGACGCCGGCCAGCCACTCGGTGTACTGCACCACCGGCTTCTTGGCGAACGAGCGCTCTCCAAAACGCTTGTTGAGGTTGTATGGCGGATCCAGAAACAGCATGTCCACCGATTCCGGCGCCAAACGAGCTGCGACTTCGAGGCAGTCGCCAATGATCGTTGCGTCAATGGTGCCTGCATCAACTTCCGAGAGTTCTTTCAGGCGTGCCCGAAGTCCGTCACGTTCTGTCTCATCCAGCGTGATGGTTCGGTTTCTCGGCGCTCTTTTCCTTTCTGACATTCGTCGTTCTCTCGCCCCAACGCTTTGTCGCAAGTTAGCGCGACTTCTTCGTTTGGTCTACTTGATTGGCTTGCCGGGATGCGTCGTCGCATCCAGGGCAGTGCCGTCCTATGGATGCAAGGACTCGACATCAGGCAGGGATTGGCATAGCGTGAAACAAAACAGGAACGAACGGTTCTCCCCGTGACATTGCCCGGCTCATGAAATCGCGACGGATCATGTCGCTCTGGTTTCCCCGTCTCGCTGCCGAACATTCAGTGCGGCAGGGCCTTGGCATGCCTGGCATGCCTTTTGCGGTCGTGGGGCAGGAGGGTCAGAGGCAGGTGCTGGTTTCACTTTCGATCGAGGCTGAGGCGGCGGGGTTGAGACGAGGCCAGCCATTGAGCGATGCCTACGCCATGTGTTCCACGCTCCAGACACGGCTCATGGACCCGCAGGTCGACCATGACGTTCTGAATGCGCTGTGTCGCTGGGCGGGCAAGTTCAGCCCCTGGGTTTCCGAGGAGCCGCCCGAGACGCTTGTGGCCGACATCACGGGGTGCGCGCATCTCTTTGGAGGCGAAGCGACCCTGCTGGACCAGGTGAAGACCGAATGTGCGGGGCTGGGGCTGACGTTGCGGGCGAGCATTGCGGATTCGGTGGGTGCGGCCTGGGCCCTTGCGCGGTTCTCGGGCAAGGAGGTGGCGGGCACGCGTTCAGGGGATGACATCGCTCAGGAGGCGCGGGCGACGCGTTCGCGGGCTGCCAGGCGGCGGCATTGGGAACGGGGTGGTCCGAAGCCCGAAGCGATGGCGCCATCTTCATGCGGGGCACGTATCGTCCCACCTGGACAGGTCTGGGCGGCACTGGCCGACCTGCCGGTTGCGGCGTTGCGCATCGAGGAAGACATGGTTGCGAGGCTGAACCGGCTGGGACTGCGCCGGATCGGCGATCTGGCGGGGCAACCGAGGGCGGGACTCAGGCGTCGTTTCGGGCATTCCCTGCTGCAGAGGCTGGACCAGGCGCTCGGCACGGAGCCCGAGCCCGTGAACCCCGCGCGTCCGCGCCATCATTTCGGGGTGCGCCTTACCCTTCCTGAGCCGATCGGGTCGAAGGAGGACATTGAAGCGGCAATCAAGCGGCTTCTGCCAACGCTGGAGGAAAGGCTTCGGACGACGGGTCGGGGCATGCGGCAGGTTCGCCTCGAATGTCACCGAAGCGACCACAAGGTGAGCCGGGTCGAGATCGGACTGGCGCATGCCGTGACTGCACTTGATCGGGTCTGCGCGCTCTTGATGATGAAGGCAGACGGTATCGATGCAGGCTGCGGGATTGACATGATCCGGCTTGTCGCCACGGTTGCCGAACCGGTGACGTCCCGTGCGCATGCGACCCTTGCGGCGGCAGCGCACGATGGCACGATGCAATCCACGCGCGAGAGGCAGACGGAGTGCCTGCTGAACCGGATCGGTGCGCGCATCGGGCTCGAAACGGTAATCCGGCTGCATCCGGCTGAAAGCCACATTCCCGAAAAGACGTTCAACGTGCTTCACGCCGCATGGTCGGAGCCGGCCAAGGCATGGCCGCAGCCGCGCACGTTCCGGCCGCTGGAACTCTGGCGACCGGAAATCGTGACCGTGCCCAAGGAAGGTCCGGAACTGCCTGCAACCTTCCACTGGCGGGGGCGGGCATTCGAGACCCGTGCCGCTCTGGGACCCGAGCGGGTCGCACCTGAATGGTGGCTGGACGAGCCCGAGTGGCGGACCGGCGTGAGGGATTACTGGCGGGTGACAACACGTACGGGCGAGCGGTTGTGGCTCTATTTTGCGCATGGTGCCGCCAAGTCCCCGGGCTGGTTCTGTCAGGGCAGCTTTTGTTGAACCGGCAATTCCCTGCAGCGACGGGCGTGTCAGGGGTGCATGGCTGTGACCGGGCGACGCAACGGGCACGGAACTTCCCGCACGCCTTCGCCGTGTGTCGGTCAGCGATCTGACGCATCATGGCAGGATTGAAAGAATTCGCGCGGCGAATGACGAATCCGTGAAGCCGATTGCCCAAATGCCGATCAGCCGCCATTTTCCGAAACACCCGCAACGGAGGACAGCATGGCAGGACGATACAAGAGCGACTTGAACTGGTCGGACGTGACACCCAAGGACGTGTGGCTGAACAGGCGGAAACTGATGGCGGGCGCCGGTGCAATGGCCCTTGGCTCGATTGCCGGGCCCGCGGCAGCGGGTCTCAATGCTCGCAAGACCGCATATGGCGAAGGGCTTGAGCTGAACACCTGGGACGAGATCACCAGCTACAACAACTTCTACGAGTTCGGTACCGACAAGGGCGATCCAGAACGCTACGCGGGAGAACTGACGACCGATCCCTGGAACATCGAGATCGGCGGCCTGGTTGACCGGCCCGGCTCCTACGGGCTGGAAGACATCCTGAAGGACGTCACGCTCGAAGAACGCATCTATCGCCTGCGCTGTGTCGAGCGCTGGGCCATGGTCGTCCCCTGGGTCGGATTCGAGCTCGCGGACCTTCTCGACCGTGTCGGAGTCCAGCCTTCGGCGAAATACGTGGCTTTCGAGACCGCACTTCGGCCCGAGGAAATGCGCGGGGTCCGCTTCCCGGTCATCGAGTGGCCGTACAAGGAGGGTCTGCGCCTTGACGAGGCGATGCACCCGCTGACCATACTGGCCACCGGGTTGTACGATGAGCCGATGCCCAATCAGAACGGGGCGCCGATCCGGGTCGTCGTGCCTTGGAAATACGGCTACAAGTCGATCAAGTCCATTGTGAAGATCACGCTCGTCGAGGAACAGCCGCCGACCGCGTGGAACGAGTACAGCGCACACGAGTACGGTTTCTATTCTAACGTGAATCCGGAACGTGACCACCCGAGATGGAGCCAGAAATACGAGCGTCGCGTAGGCGGCGGTCTCTTCGCCAGGCAGACCCCGACGGCCAAGTTCAACGGCTACGGCGACGAGGTTGCGCATCTTTATGCCGGCATGGACCTGATCGTGAATCACTGATGATGTCCGGAATTCCATTTTGCCGGACCGGCCGTTGCCGGGCCAGGGGCCCGCTCGGATGAGCGTGGTCAAGCGTGTCAACCGGGCCATAGGCCTTGTGCCGCCACTGGCCATCTACGTGCTTGCGGTGCTGCCACCGGTCTGGTTCCTGTGGCAGGCCCAGACGGGTCGCCTGGGCGTCGAGCCGATCAAGGCCCTGGAGCACGAACTGGGCGAGCTTGCGCTCCAGGTGTTGATCGCGACGCTCGCCGTGCGTCCGGTCAACAAGTGGACCGGGATAAACTTCCTGAAGCTGAGGCGCGCCTTTGGCGTGGTGACGTTCTTCTATGTGTTTTTGCATCTGCTCGTCTGGCTGGTTCTGGACGTCCAGTTCCTCGACCAGATCTGGGCCGACATCGTGAAGCGCCCATACATCACGGTGGGCATGGGCGCCTTCGCCCTGATGATCCCGCTCGCGCTGACCTCGAACAATCTCTCGCTGAGGAAGCTCGGACCGGTCAGGTGGCGGCGGCTGCACAGGCTGATGTATCCGGTTGTGCTGCTGGGGGCGATCCACTTCGTGATGCTCTCGAAAGGTTTCCAGCTGGAGCCCTATGTCTATCTCGGTGTCATTCTCGCGCTGCTCGCAACCCGGATCAGGTGGGCCGGGTGGCGGGCGGTCTGGGCCCGCCCCGCTTCCTGAACGCCGGAAGCCCTGCTTCGGACGGGGCTTGACGAGACCCGGACCATGAAAGAGCTGTCGGCCATGCGCGCCACGTTCATGATCATGGCCATGTTCCTGCTGCAGCCGCTCGTGATCGGCGGGTGGCTCGCGATCATCCCGCTCGTGCAGGAAGACCTTGGCCTTTCGAAGGCGGAACTGGCGCTGGCGTTGATGGGCACGCCGATCGCACTGATTCCCTGCCTGCAAGTCGCGGGCAGGGTCGTCGCGAGATTCGGTCCCAGGCGCATCTTCATCGCGGTCTTTCCGCTGCAGTCGGTTGCGGGGCTCCTGCCGCTCGTGGCCTGGTCGGGCCCGTCCCTCTTCGTCGCACTTTTTCTGCTTGGCGCGGCCATCGCGTTTCTGGAAGTCGGCATCAACGTCTATGCCGGGAGGCTCGAGAAGCGGGCGGATCTCGCGATCATGAACCGGTGTCACGGCTTCTGGGCGGTCGGACTGGCCTGCGGGTCGGCCGTGGTGACGTTCCTCGTGACGAGCCCTTGGCACGCACTGGGTTTGCTGGCGCTCATTTCCGCCCTGGCCGGCGTTGCCGGCGCACGGGCGATGCCGGCGCTGCAGGAGCGCGATGTCGTCGCGTCGCCGCCCCGGCGCAGGATAGGCGATGTCCCGGTCACTCTCGTGCCTGTCGCCGCTTTCATGTTCTTCGCAACGCTTGCCGAAGGCTCGCTGGCGGACTGGGCGGCAGTCTATCTCGCCGAACGAACCGGCAGCGTGGAGGCGAGGGCGGGGATCGCGGTCACGATCTTCTCCGCCTTCATGGCCGGCGGGCGATTCGCCGGCGACTGGCTGAAGATGAGGCTCGGGGCGGTACGGTTGGCGCGACTCACGACGAGTTCGGCAATTCTGGGGCTGTTGCTGCTGGTACTGCCCTTGCCGCTGGCACTCGCCCTTCCCGGGTTCGCTCTTGCCGGGTTCGGAATCTCGACCGCCTATCCGCTGGGTGTTTCCGCGGTTGCCGCGCTTGACGACCGGTACGAGGCATCGAACATCGCCATCATGGCGACGGTTGCGCTGGGCGGATTCCTGGTCGGGCCCCCGTTGATCGGCTTCCTTGCAGAGGCATGGTCGCTGCCTGTTGCGCTTGGTGCGCTTGTTCCCGGGCTGGTGCTGGCGCTTTTCCTCACCCGTTGGCTCGGGGTCGGGCGCCCCGGCCAGGAGGCACGTGGATCGCGATCCAGCTTCGCGTCGCGATGACCTCAGGCAAGTCGGCTCGTCCCTTGACGACCGTGAGCGCGATGCCGGGACATTGCAGCGTGCACCGGATGTCGAAAAAAATTTTCGTTGCGCAAGAAAAAGGTCTTGCAGGTTCCGTCCGGGCTGCGTAAACAACCCCTTACCGATGGCACCGCGAGGTGTCGGCGGGGCGCCAGACGGGCCGGTGGGCTACGAGACGCAAAAGCAAACAGGAATGTGCGAGGCGGGGCGCGCCGCAAGGACGTGGCGCATCCGGTAGGTTTGTTTCTGTCGCTCTTTGAAATCGTTGGTCACTGAAGAGATATGTGGGCGGTCTGGTCCATGCGATGACTGGACGTCTGCATATCGGCTCCGCAGGGGTTCGCCCCGATGACCGGAGTGTCAGCTTCACCGTTTGCGGAAACGTCCCGTCGGGAGGTGGCCGCAAACGGAGACGGTTCCTGCGCCGGTCAGGTGCAGGATCGATGTGCAGGGGTTCGGACGTCAAGGATACGCCGGTAACGGCGTTTCAACTTGAGAGTTTGATCCTGGCTCAGAACGAACGCTGGCGGCAGGCCTAACACATGCAAGTCGAGCGCGCCTTCGGGTGAGCGGCGGACGGGTGAGTAACGCGTGGGAATATGCCCGGTACTACGGAATAGCCTCGGGAAACTGAGAGTAATACCGTATACGCCCTTCGGGGGAAAGATTTATCGGTATCGGATTAGCCCGCGTTGGATTAGGTAGTTGGTGGGGTAACGGCCTACCAAGCCGACGATCCATAGCTGGTTTGAGAGGATGATCAGCCACACTGGGACTGAGACACGGCCCAGACTCCTACGGGA
>VXSG01000055.1:0-33312 GCA_009838075.1 Boseongicola sp. SB0665_bin_10
AATACTGAAATGACAACGACCCAAACCGTCAAAATCACTGTGACAAGACACTAGTGTCTTGGCTTCGCTACCGGGAAAGCGTCTCAGGAACGCAGTGCGCTCAAAGAGGAATGGCTGCTGGAATGCCTCTGCCGCGGCGAGCGAAAAGGCCACGCCGTAGGCAACCTCGGGATCCGCGTCTTGAGGTCCATTGCCGATTCCGAACGGCTCGCCATAGATCCTCGTGATGCCGTTGGCGGCAAGGAATCCCGCCGCCGCGGCCAGCCCCAGGTTGTACGCCGCCCTCGGCGCCAGAACCCGCTGGTCCCGGACTTGCTGCAAGGCCGCGTCCACCCAGTGGAACACGACGTTCTGCCTGCCCGGCCCGAGGATCTGGCTGGCATAGGAAGAGCCGCGTGCCTGCGAAATGGTGCTGACGCCGATCCCGCCCGCGAGGGGAGCGGCGGCAACCGCGGTTGCGAGCGATCGCACGAACTGTCTTCTCGACAGGGGCGTCCCAGCGCATGATCGGTGCGCAGGTCCGTGCTGTCGGACAGGGGAAGAGTGTGCGGAACTTTCAGTTGAAATCAATCTTGCCTCCATTGGATTTGGGGTAACTGCGCCGATAGGCATGCGTGTCCCGCCGATAGCGGCACCGGACGCTCTCCGGCGGCGTGACTGACGGGAAGACGGGAGTGCAGGATGCGGCCAAGAGGCCATTTGCCGGGCCATGAATGCGCCGCGTGCGCCAGGCGATGAACTGGACAGAACTGGAAGCCTGCGCCACACCGTCCTCGCAGCGGCCGCCATCCGGTGTGTTCAACCTGCACTTGGACGGCATTCGAACCCATGGTCGGCACTATTAATAAGCTCCACTATTTACGCTGACCAACTGCCGCGTACATTCTCACCCAAACTCACGCGACAACCAACCGCGGGAACGAGCGCCCGCTAGCATGGGGCACATACGGTAACAATCGTAAAATCGCCGTGACCGCGGATTTCTGCATCCGGTGCGGCAATTTGACCGCCCGCGGCAGGCAGGACTCGTCACTCTCGTCTCGGGAATCTTCAGGCGCAGGGTCCTGAGCGTCGGCAAGAGACGGCATGCCCGCCATGTCGCCTTTGGACTCCCGAAGAAGGCAATGCACCGGGGAACGTCACGCGCAGACGCTCGTTCAATGCTCCGCAGCCGCGATGCCGCTGACGGAATGGACCGGCGCGCAGTTTCCGGCCACGAGCAGTCCCGACGATCCGCGGGGCATCGCGATCCCGCGCCCGCAACGATCCCGGACATCTGCCACGAGCCGCTCGGCCAAGGACACCCGGACGGCGCCGTGATCGCCGAAGTGGCCGCATGGCAGCAACTGGTACGGGCCGGGAAAGCTGGTGACCGATATGCGGAGAGACTGGCCGGGACAGGCCTTCCGGCGACACTTCGCCATTGGCCCCATGAGCCAGTCATTGACCCGCTGGCACCGGATCGCGTGAAGGGCCAGGCAGGCAAGCTGGCCGCCATCTCCCGGCGCGGCACCTGGCAACGGCTGATCTTCCCGAACCAATGGGACCGAATCACCTGACGGCTACGGGCCCGGCTCTCCTGGGACGGGTCGGCGAATTGGGACCCGGACAAGTCGCGGACGGGGATGACCTGCGGGTCCGGCCGCTTAGCCGTCCTGTCGTGCGATTCGGAAGGGGTTTGGGTCCCAGTTGCAGGCAAACCCGTCACCGTCCGGATCGAGACCCTTCCAGTCATGCTCGGGTCCGCCCGCCTCAAGGAATGCGGCCTGCGCCCGGTCGGTCCAGCCATACCTGGTGCAGGCACGGTTGTACCTTGTTTCGTTGAACCCGCCCGAACGGCGGTAGACCGGTTCGCCGACTTCGTTCGTTGCCGAGAGCGCATAGGCCACGATGTTGGGCTCCGATCCGTCGGGACGGACAGGCAGTTCCTCGGGCTCGACGACCCTGAGGGCCTCGCGCTGGCGCTGAAGCCTGTCGCGGTCGCTTTCGATGGTCTCGCGCGAGCTGACGGCTTCAAAGTCCTGCTCGTCCGAAATGACGGCGCGGTCGACTTCACGTGAAGCTGTCGCTCCCGCGTCGCCTGCGCCCTGCGCCAGCGCGTCCTGGCCTGGATCCGGATCCTCTCCGGCCAGCCGCGCACGTGAATCGGGCACGGGCGAATTCAGGGCCATGTCGCCCGGCGCATGTATGATGGCGATCTCGCCGGTGCGTTGCGATCCGGCGACAGTGCCCGAATCCGGACCTTCAAGGGGCACCTCGTCCATGCAGGCCGTAACGCCGCCGAGAGCGATCATTGCGATCAGACGGATGGTCATTTCCTGTATGTGCCAACGCCTCTTCTGCACCGGCATTCTACCACCATTTCTCTGGCTTTGCCACAAAGCCGGCACGGTCCTCGATCGCCAATGCGAAATCCAGCAATTCGCTCTCCTCCCACGGCTTGCCAATGAGCTGCAGCCCCAGGGGCAGGCCGTCCGGATCGAGGCCGGCCGGCACGGAAATCCCGGGCAGGCCGGCCAGGTTGACCGTCACCGTAAACACGTCATTGAGATACATCTGCACAGGATCGTCGAACTCCTGGCCGAGCGGAAACGCGGCCGACGGAGTCGCGGGCGTCAGGATCGCGTCGATGCCGTCCGCGAACACGTCCTCGAAGTCCTTCTTTATGAGCGCCCGAACCTTGCGCGCATGATTGTAGTATGCGTCATAAAACCCGGCAGACAGCACGTAGGTGCCAATCATGACTCGCCGCTTGACCTCGTCCCCGAACCCTTCTGCCCGTGTCTTTTCATACATTGCCGCAATGTCGTCGCCTTGGGCAAGCGTCGCCCGACGACCGTAACGCACGCCGTCGTAGCGTGCGAGATTCGACGACGCTTCCGCCGGAGCCACAACGTAATATGCGGGCAGCGCCACCTTCGTGTGCGGCAGCGAGATGTCCACCAATGTTGCGCCGGCATCCTCAAGCATGCTGCGACCCGATGCCCAAAGATCGTCAATGGCTGCCGGCATTCCATCCATTCGGTATTCCTGCGGAATTCCGACGGTCTTTCCCCTGATCTCTCCAGTCAGCAGGCCCTCGAAATCCGGCACGGGAATGTCGGCACTGGTGGAGTCCTTCGGGTCATGGCCAGACATGGCCTCAAGCATGATTGCGGCATCGCGCACCGACTTCGTCATCGGCCCCGCCTGATCAAGCGACGAGGCAAAGGCGATGATGCCCCATCGGCTGACCCGGCCATATGTCGGCTTCATGCCGGTGATTCCGGTGAAGGCGGCGGGCTGCCGGATGGAGCCGCCCGTATCGGTTCCCGTGGCGCCGAGGCAGAGATCGGCGGCAACGGCCGCGGCGGACCCGCCGGACGACCCGCCGGGGGTCAGCGCGGTGTCGCCCGATTTCCAAGGATTCACCGTGCAGCCATAGACGCTGGTTTCGGTCGAACTGCCCATGGCAAACTCGTCCATGTTCAGCTTGCCTGTCATCACAGCCCCGGCCTCGAAGAGCCGAGACGTCACGGTCGACTCGTAGGCGGGCTTGAAACCGGCCAGGATCCCGCTCGCCGCCTGGCTCGGCACACCCGCGGTGCAAAACAGGTCCTTGATGCCGACCGGAATTCCGCACATGGCCGGTGCCCTGCCCTTGGCGAGGCGTGCGTCGGCCGCCCTTGCCTGTTCAAGCGCGAGATCCGGAGTCGGATGGACCACGGCATTCAGGGTCTCAGCCTCTTCCGCCGCGGCGAGACACGCCTGGGTGAGCTTCATGCTTGTGATCTCGCCGGCCCTGAGCCTGTCGCGCGCCTCGGAGATCGAGAGGGAATTGAGTCCGTCCATGCCCTACTCCACGACCTTCGGCACAACGAAGTATCCCTCGCGCGCATCCGGAGCGTTTGCCAGCACCTCTTCGGCAATGCCGCCACCGGCAATCCTGTCCTCGCGGCGCTTTAGCCGCATCGGCGTGACACTGGTCATTGGTTCGACGTCCGTGACGTCAACCTCGCGCAACTGCTCGATAAAGCCGAGGATCGCATTGAATTCGCTGGCAAGCGCCGGCAGATCCTCTTCATCAACCCTGATCCGGGCAAGGTTTGCAACGCGCCGGGCGTCGTCCTGGTCAATTGACATGGGTGCCTTCTCGATCGGTTCCGCCCGCCCCTGTAGCGCGACCTTCCGGCGATTCCAAGTCTTGAAGGACGCCGAACGGACCGTCCGTGACGCGGTCGGGCGACGTCCTTCAGCAAGCGCCGGAAAGCTGTTGCCCCGACAACCCTGCCTCGGCCGCAAGCATGCAGCACGTGTCCGAATCGCCTCCCGCAACTGCCGACAGGGCGGAGCTTCGGTGGTTGCCTCGCACTGACACGCGGTTCGACCGTGCCTTACGGACTCGAGGAGTGCACAGTGGATGGCAGGTCGGGCATCCCGCACAGGCGGCGGCATCCATGCGTGATTGGCGCGCCGGTCGGCAATGTCCTTCGTCACCCCATGACGGCTCGACCGGACCCGGACGAATTCATCGACGGGCCGCCATGCAACTGGATCATCCTTGCCGATCGGACCTCCATGTTCCACCCGTTGCTGCCTTGCCTTGCCCGGATCTCGGCGATACACCTTTGCGGTCAATTCCGGAAAGGCATCCATGTCCAGCGAACGCATCAACAGTTTCAAGACCGGTCCTGACGAGAACGGCCGCTTTGGCACGTTCGGAGGCCGCTTCGTCAGCGAAACGCTGATGCCGCTCATCCTTGACCTTGAGGCCGAGTACGAAAGGACCAAGACGGACCAGGCTTTCTGGGACGAGATGAACCATCTCTGGACCCACTATGTCGGCCGCCCGTCGCCGCTCTACTTCGCTGAGCGCCTGACCGAACGTCTCGGCGGCGCGAAGATCTACATGAAACGCGACGAGCTCAACCACACCGGCGCCCACAAGATCAACAACGTGCTTGGCCAGATCATCCTTGCGCGCCGCATGGGCAAGACCCGAATCATCGCGGAGACCGGGGCCGGGCAGCACGGGGTCGCAACGGCCACGGTCTGCGCCAAGTTCGGCCTGCAATGCGTCGTCTACATGGGTGCGCATGATGTCGAAAGGCAGAAGCCGAACGTCTTCCGCATGAAGCTTCTCGGTGCCGAAGTGGTGCCGGTGACATCGGGCCGGGGCACCCTGAAGGATGCCATGAATGACGCGCTTCGCGACTGGGTGACCTATGTCCGCGACACGTTCTATTGCATCGGCACCGTTGCCGGGCCTCATCCCTATCCGGCAATGGTCCGCGACTTTCAGTCCATCATTGGCAAGGAGGCCCGCACCCAGATGATGGAAGCGGAAGGCCGCCTGCCGGACACCGTCATTGCTGCGATCGGGGGCGGGTCGAATGCCATGGGCCTCTTCCACCCGTTCCTGGACGACAGGAGCGTGCGCATCATCGGCGTCGAGGCGGGGGGCAAGGGCGTGGATGACCGGATGGAACACTGCGCGTCGCTCACCGGCGGACGCCCCGGCGTCCTGCACGGCAACAAGACGTATCTGCTGCAGGATGACGACGGGCAGATTCTTGAGGGCTTCAGCATTTCCGCAGGGCTCGACTATCCCGGAATCGGACCCGAACACTCCTGGCTCCACGAAACCGGGCGTGCCAAATACGTTTCTGTCACCGACCGGGAAGCGCTCGAGGCATTCCAGCTATCCTGCGAGACAGAAGGCATCATCCCCGCTCTTGAACCCAGTCACGCGCTGGCCCATGTGGCGAAGATCGCGCCCGGCCTGCCGAAGGATCACGTCATCTGCATGAACATGTGCGGCCGGGGCGACAAGGACATCTTCACGGTCGCCAAGGCGCTTGACTGGACCATGACCGAATCCGATTGAACTCGAAAGCCGTGGCGCAACGCCGGCGGTTGCGGAGGTCCGCGACACCTTCGGCAACCACGCCGAACTCGGACGTGCCCCGATGATCACTGGCTGACAAGGTCCGCGGCCGACAGGTTGCAGACGCCTTGTGCCGCGGCATCGATTTCAACTTTGGCTGGCCAGGGCAGCGAAAGGGCGCTTTCAGGCAACCAAGCTCCGAGACAAGCGCGAATTTCATAAATTAGATCAGAGTGCTGGATCAAATGTTGACTTAATACAAGTTAACTGATACTAAATGAACATGCTTGGGATTGCCAAGGAAGATGTCCTGAAGAGCCTATGCCGTGACAACCCCTGGTGGGGCGAAACCCATCGATTCGAGGGTGACGCTTACACGCTGAGGAGAGCCTACTTCAGACCATTCACTGAACTGGCCCTCGACTGGAGCATACGACGCTCGACCGTACTGATGGGGCCACGCCGTGTCGGCAAGACGGTCATGCTTCACCAGTTCGTTGCGCACGCATTGCGCGAGAATATTCCTGGCTCCAGCATCATGTTCGCATCGATTGACACGCCGCTGTACAGCGGCATGCCGCTGGACCGGCTGTTGACGCTCTTCGAGGAGCGGACTCAGCATGATCCGGCAGGCCGTCGCATCGTCATTTTCGATGAAATCCAGCACTTGAAGGATTGGGAGATTCATCTGAAGGTGCTGACCGACCGGCACCCGAACACCCGTTTCATCGTTTCGGGATCGGCAGCGGCCGCGCTGAGACTCAAGAGCCATGAATCCGGTGCGGGCAGGTTCACGGACTTCTTCCTTCCGCCGCTCACCTTTGCCGAGTTTCTTGCCTTCAGAAATCTCGAAGACGTGTTGATCATGGCCACCCGTCGTGCACCGGCAGTTCGCTATGACGTGCATGACATCCGGCGCCTCAACCAAGAGTTCATCAACTACCTGAACTTTGGCGGCTATCCCGAGGCTGTTCTGAACGAGAGCGTTCAGACCGATGTGCAACGCTTCCTGGGACGCGACATCATTGACAAGGTTCTCCTGAGGGACTTGCCGAGCCTCTATGGCATTCGGGACATCCAGGAACTCAACCGCCTGTTCACCACAATTGCCTACAACTCGGGCCAGGAGATCAGCCTCGACGGGCTGGCACGGAATTCGGGTGCCACGAAGGCCACCATCAACAGGTACCTGGAATATCTCGAAGCCGCCTTTCTGATCGTACGTGTCCATCGGATGGACGACACTGGCAAGTCCTTCCAGCGCATGCGCAACTTCAAGGTCTACCTGACCAACCCGTCGATGCGCTCGGCACTGTTCGCCCCGGTCCATGACGGCGACGAGCCCATGGGGGCCATGGCGGAGACTGCGATCTTCAGCCAGTGGCTGCACTCGGACTTGATGCGCTACATCCGCTATGCGCGCTGGAAGCAAGGCAGAGCGGACCTTGAGGTGGACTTGGTCAGAATTGATGCGGCAAGGTTCAAGCCTTTGTGGGCCTACGAGATAAAGTGGTCCGACCGCTACGCGGGAGGCAGGTCGAAGGAGCTCAGAGGCTTGGTTGAACTCGCAAGGAAGCACGCCGACATCCCGCTGCCCGTTGGAGCGACAACGAAGACCTTGACACGCGTGACCGAAGTTGACGGTGTCGAAATCAAGCACATTCCGTGTGCCTTGCACTGCTATCAGGTCGGAAAGAACGTGGCGGAAGGACGTGCGCCCTGACCGGACGCCATCCGGCAATTGCGAGGCCTGCGAATTGATGAGGGTCGCAACCGGACAAGGACGAACGCGGCATGCCCAAAGTGCGCCCGCAGCTCCCGCCCGGCAAGCCCTCGATGGCATGGCCAACTTCACGGCAGGGGATTCCGGACTTTCATCTTTCGGCAAGGCGTTGCAGATTCATCGCAATTCGATAGAATACAGGGCTTGCAAGCCAGTTCACGCGAGGATTGAGACATGTGGACAAGGGCTCTCGACATTGCACTTGGGAAGGCCGTCCAGGTCGGCCAGCTGACGGTCGAGTTGCCGGGGGGGAAAGTGCTCACGTTCGGCGACGGCAAGGGACCGCAGGCACGCGTGTCCCTTATGGACAGCGCGACTGTCCGGCACTTGGTGACCAACCCGGAACTCGCAGTCGGCGAAAGCTACATGAACGGAACGCTCGTCATCGAGAATGACGATCTCCACGGCTTTCTCGAACTGATCCTCCGCAACCTCGACGACCCGCACCGGGCCTGGTGGCAGGGCGCGCAACTGAAGCTTCGCACCACCCTCAGGCGGTTCATGCAGCGCAATGCGGGCCGCACTTCCGTCAGGAACGTAGCACACCACTACGACCTTTCGGGCGACCTTTACGAGCTTTTCCTGGATGCGGACCGGCAGTATTCCTGTGCCTATTTCCGGTCGCCGGACGACACGCTTGAAGTCGCGCAGGAACAAAAGAAGGCCCACATCGCCCAGAAACTGAGAATCGAGCCGGGAATGCGCGTGCTCGACATTGGCAGCGGCTGGGGTGGATTGGGCCTCACCCTGGCGCGGAACCATGGCGCCCAGGTTCTCGGCATCACGCTTTCCAAGGAGCAGCTCGCGGTTGCGCAGGAGCGCGCGCGGGCCGAGGGCCTGGAACAGCAGGTCGAGTTCCGAATGGCCGACTACCGCGAGCTTTCGGGACAGTTCGACCGGATCGTGTCGGTCGGCATGTTCGAACATGTGGGGCTGCCGCATTTCGACGCCTATTTCCGTTCCGTGCGCAATCTCCTGGCCCCCGACGGGGTGGCGCTCATCCATACGATCGGGACCTCGGAAGCGCCCTGCGCAACCAACCCCTGGATCGCCAAGTACATCTTTCCCGGCGGCTACGTGCCAAGCCTCTCGGAGGTCGCGGCCTCGGTCGAGCGCCAGAACCTGTGGATTGCGGATATCGAATCCCTCAGGCTCCACTATGCCTACACGCTCCGGCACTGGTTCGACCGGTTCGTCGCGAACGCCGACAAGGTGATCGAGCTCTACGACGAGAGATTCGTGAGGATGTGGAAATTCTACCTCGTCGCCTGCGAGCAGACCTTCCGGCTCCGGCGCCAGGGCGTGTTCCAGTTCCAGATATCACGCGAGGCCGATGCGGTTCCCATAACGCGGGACTACCTGTATTCCGGCAGCGCGGCCTCGGAGCTGCGGGCTGCCGAGTAGACGGGACCCGTCGACGCGCTGCGCGCGGGCCCGGACGGGAACTGCCGCTATCGCCGCCCTTCCCAGAACCAGGTGCCGATCATCAGAAGCGCGGCGAGAAGCAGCATGATCCATGCCGGCAGTAACGGCGACACGCGGATGTCCGTCGTCAGGTAGGCTTCACGGGGCGTGATTCCGATCCATCCACGTCCCGACGCGGCCTGGCCTTTCCGGACCCGGCGAATGTCCGGCACGCCTTCGGCAACCTTGTGCACGCCACCGCGCACATCTGCCACCGGACCTGCCAAGAGCGCATCGCTCGCGATCGTGGCCGCGAACTCCTTCAGCGCAGCCGGTCCAAGTGCCGCGACACTTTCCCGGTCACCCTCCCTCAGCCGGTAGAGCCCCTCATTCGGCGCCTGCCAGGTCAACGCGTAACGACCAGGCGCAATTTCTTCCAGTGGCAGCAAGACGACGTCGCCATCCGGTCCGATGACCTCGACGTCTCCGACCTCGTCATTGATCGTCCGGCGCGAAATCGTCATGGTCAGGCCCTCCGAGATCGCGGTCAGCGCTTCTTCTTCCAGGTCGGGCTCCTTCATCATCCAGTGCGCCAGGCGCCTGAGCAGTTCCAGCTGCGGACCACCTCCCTCGAAGCCCCGCGACCAGAGCCAGGCGTGGTCCGACGCGAGGAGCGCAACGCGCCCCTCTCCGACCCGGTCTATCACCAGCAGCGGTGCGTCGTACAAACCTTCCATGAGCGTGTGGCCGTCGCCCTTGGCAGCAACGTCGATCTGCCGAAGCCACCGGCCCCAGGACTGTTCGGCACGGGTTGCCGCATCGTTGACGGGTTCCAGGCCCTCGGTCACCGGGTGGCGCTGACCGATGCGGGTCACCTTTGGCAAGAAGGCGAGTTCGTGCACCAGTCCGCTGGGTGCGGCCGGGAGAATCTCGGCAAGCGGCGAATGGTAGATTGATTCTGCGGTCGCAAAATCCGGCCCCGCCGCGACCAAGAGCGCACCCCCACCCTCGACATGCCGCCTGATGCTGTCGAGATAGACCGCCGGCATGATGCCGCGCAGCTTGTAGCGGTCGAAGATGATCAGGTCGAACTCGCCGACCTTGTCCAGGAAAAGCTCGCGCGTAGGGAATGCGATCAGGCTGAGTTCGTTCACTGGCACCCCGTCCTGCTTTTCGGGCGGACGCAGGATGGTGAAATGCACAAGATCCACGGAGGCATCGGATTTCAGGAGGTTGCGCCAGGTTCGCTCGCCTGCATGTGGCTGGCCCGAGACCAGCAGGACCCTCAAGCGATCCCGTACGCCGTTGATCTGGACGACTGCCGCATTGTTGCGCGTGGTCAGTTCTCCCGGATGTTCCGGCAACGTGAACTGAATGACGTTCATGCCGCCGTGGCGGAGCGTCACCGAAAGCTCGACATCCTGGCCGACCGGCACCCGGACCCGGTCTGGCACCCTGCCATCAAGGGAGATGTCGATGTCGGCCGTCTCGGGACGACCGGCCGGCACCGCTCCCTGATCCTCGACCCTGAGCGTCAAGGTGACCGGCTCGTCAATGATCGCGAATGCCGGTGCATTCCGAATCTGAAGGCGGCGGTCCCAGTCATCGTCCTTTCCGGTCAACAGCAAGTGCATCGGCGCAGGAAGTTCCGGAAGGTGCTCAATGTCATGCAGTTGCCCGTCGCTCACGAGAATCACGCCCGCAATGCGCGTGCGCGGCTCGCTGGCAATCGCGTCGGCGAGCGCCTTCATCAGGAGCGTACCGCGATTGCCGTCGCTGTCCTCAACATGAAGCATGCGGAGACCGACGTTGCCGAGGGCGGCGATTTCCTCCTCCACCCTCGCGATCGCCTCCGCGGTCTGGGCAGGGCGAACGTCGATGCCCTGGCTCGCGCTTTCGTCAACAACAAGAAGGGCCAGGTCCGAAAGCGCTTCCCGCTCCTCGATCTGGGTCGACGGATTCGCAACCGCCACGAGGAGCAACGAGAGGGCAATCCCGCGGAGCCACCAGCCAGAAAGGCCACCCCGGACAGCAATCACGATCATGACCAGCGACACCGCCGCCAAAGACCACAGCATCGCCCACGGAAGCAATGGATCGAAGAAAATGCTGCGGACGACATGCATGGGTCAGTCGAGTCCCTGAAGTTGGCCGAACTGCCTTCGGGGCAGCGTCGACGATGCGAGCAGCGCATGGAATGCCACCGCGATGGCCTTGCAAGAACGCGTCATTGCCCCAGCCTGTCCAGCAGGGCCGGAACATGGACCTGGTCCGATTTGTAGTTCCCGGTCAGGACGTACATGATCAGGTTGACTCCGAAGCGATATGCGATCTCGCGCTGGCGTTCGCCGGAAAGGCCGCGACCCACCGGAAACATGGGCCTTCCCTGCGCGTCCATGGCCCACGCTGCCGCCCAATCGTTGCCTCCGATCAGTATCGGCGTCACGTTGTCGTTGAGATTCCTGAACGGCATGCCCTCGGCCTGCAATGCGTCGGCAGGCGCCGCCTCCACCCAGACGTCCCTGCTGGCATAACGGCCCGGAAAGTCCTGCAGGAGGTAAAAGGATCGGGTCAGCACGTGATCATGAGGCACGGGCTCAAGCGGCGGAACATCGAGTGACATCGCGAGTTGCCTGAGCTTGGTCGCGTTCGAACCTCCCGATCCGAATCCGGATGTCCCCGCATCCCGTGTGTCGAATTGGATCAGTCCGCCCGCCCTGAGGTACCGGTTGAGCTTCTCATAGGCTTCGGCTGAGGGGCGTGGCTGCGCGTCGGTCACGGGCCAATACAGGAACGGGAGGACAGAGAGTTCATCTGTCTCAAGATTCACGCCGACCGGTTCGCCGGGCTCGACCGAGGTTCTCTGGAGCAGAATGTTCGAGAGCCCCCTCAAACCCGCGGCAGCTATCCGATCCACTTCCGCGTCACCAGTGATGACATATGCGAGCGTCACTTCCGACGCCGTCGCAACAAGCCGCCCGAAGTCCCGTTCCTGTGCAGGTGCGGGTGACGCGGGCCACAAGAGCAATGCAACAGCCCCTCCAGCTGCCGCGCCCACTCTTGGCATGCGGCCAGACTGCCATAGCGTCGCCAGCACGTCGACCAGGAACACCATGACTGTCAGGAAGAGCAACGGGCCCTTCAGGGGCAACGCCCGGGATTCCCCAAATCCCTCTACCGGAACTTCGACGGGCCAGACGGCTGCGGCCAACTGCTCCGCGTCGCCAAACGCGTTGAATGCAATCCTTCCGCTTTCCCCGGAATAGATTCCAGGCGGCAAGTCCGGACCCGGGCTCTCGGTCACAAGGCTCGCCCCGTTTACGCCAGCAATCGCCCCTGCGGCGTCCAGTTCGCCGAACCCGTCGAGACGTCGATCCAGCGTCCACACGGTACCCTCCAGGTCCTTCGCAGCCGGCAACGCCTGACGTGTCGAAACCGCCAGCCGTTCAAGCATCTGCACGAAGAGGCCGGACAACGGCAGGCTCGACCAATCCGCGTTTGCGGTCACGTGGAACAGCACGACCCGTCCGTTGCCCAGACGCTTGCGTGTGACGAGCGGTGTGCCATCTGCCAATGTGGCGATCGTCCGTTCGGCCATGTTTGGATCCGGCTGTGCCACCACCTGGCTTGACACCGTGACGTCATCGGGAACGGCAAGCCCAAAAAACGGGCTCGCAGGCGAAAACGCCCTGAGATGCTTGGGCTCGCCCCAACTCATCGCGCCGCCGACCCGGCGTCCTCCCGCGCGCAGCCGCACCGGCAGCAGCACTTCCTCCGCGTCGCGTCCGATGTCTGACGCGGCCAGGCGCGGTCCGGCAAACCGCAGCAGCAGGCCGCCATTGCGCACCCACCCCTCGACCGCGCTGCGTTCGCTGCCGGCAAGCGATGCCACGTCGGCCAGGACAATCACGTCCGGGTTGGCAAGTACAATGTCCTGAATGGTTCCGTGGATCAGGTCGGCGCTCGGGCGCAGCGCCTGTTCAAGGTAATGCGTTGGCGAAAGGAGCCGCGAGCCTTCCCGCTCCTCGCGCGCGGCAACGATCGCAATCTCGTGACGGCTGAGACTGTCATCCGTCAGGCTGACGGCGCCGGCGGAACGAACGCCCTCGATCTCGAACCGCGTCAGCCTGTTCGTGAGTTCCGGCGGCAGCGACAGAACGGCTTCGGCATCGCGCACGCCCTCGGGGATTTCGACTTCGACACGTGCCAACTGCCGCTCAATGCCGACGGGGTCGAGGCCATGCGCGACAACGGCCACTGCGCTTGCTCCAGTGCCCCGGCTTCTTGCAACCGGCACCCGGATCGTCCCGTCACCGACTCTTGCAGGCTTCAGTGCCAGCACCGGACGCCGGGACTCGAAGACGGACACCTGGCCGTGGGCCTGGAGTTCTGCCAGTGCCGTGCTCCGCCAATCCTGCGCGATCCCGTCGGAGAGCCAGAATGTGTCGAAGCTGCCGTCAAGCGTGGCAAGCCAGGACAGCACCGCAGGGCCGTCCGGCATCCATGGCTTTGGTGCAAATCCCGGAAGTTCCGGCAGCCAGTTCCTTGCCGAACGGAACGGCAAGTCCGGGTGCGACGGCAGATCTGCCAGCGAGACAATGGCGGTCTCCCGGCCGGCCACTGCCGCATCGCCCAGCAGACTCTCGACTTGTTCGTTCCGCATCGACCAATTCGGCGCCTCCGCCCAGCTGCCGTCGAACAGCAGCAGCAGCGGTCCGTCGCGGGCCGTGTCCGTTCGAGGAGTCAGGACGGGATCCGCAAATCCGATTATTGCGGCCGCCACCGCCAGCATCCGAAGCAGCAGAAGCCACCAGGGCGTCCGGTCGGTCTGCACCTCGTCATCCGCGAGGCCAAGCAAAAGGGCCACGCCCGGGAAAAGCCGCCGAACCGGCGCCGGTGGCACGGTACGAAGCAGAATCCAGAGAACCGGCAGCAGCAGGAGGCCCAGGAGCAGCCATGGGCTGGCGAATGCCACGGGGCCGAGGGTCCACATCAACCAAGACTCCGGGGCGCGACCTCAAGGCAAGGCCGGACTGCGCTCGAAGACTCTCGCTGCCTGTGCACCACTGTCAATGCTCCCTTGCCAGCGCCATGTACAGCCAAAGGAGGGCCGCCGAGGCCGGAGATCCGGTGCGACAGACGTTGAATTGCCAGCCCGCCAGCCTTGCGAGCTCCCAAAGCTCGGCCTTCCTGTCCGCCAGCCGCTCCAGGTAGCGTTCGCGAAGCTCATCCGCCTTCAAGGTTTCGTGCGTGAGCGTTCCGCCCATGGACTCGAAGACCGTGCGTCCTTCGAAGGGGAAGGCCTCCTCCTGCGGGTCCAGAACCTGGAGGAGCACGCCTTCGATGGCACGATCGGCGGCGCCGGTCACGGCGTGCCGAACGGGCTCCAGGTCGCCCAGGAAATCCGACAGCAGGACGGCCCGCGTACGCGCCGGCGCGTCTGCAAGCTCAGGCGCGGGGTAGTCGGTGGCATCCTCCCCTTCGGCAATGGCGCTGTTCAGGCGCATCAACTGGGCATGACCGTTGCGCGGCGGCAAGCCGGAATTGGCCAGTCCTACACGCTCCCCGCCACGCATAAGCAGAATCGACAGCGCCAGCGCCAGCCTTCGCGCCATGTCGACCTTGCTCGGCAACGATTTGGACGATGCAAATTGCATGGACCGGCCCATGTCCAGCCAGATCATCACGGACTGTACGGCCTGCCATTCCTTCTCGCGCACGAACAGCGCGTCATCGCTGCGCGCCGAGCGCCGCCAGTCGATCATGCTGATTTCGTCGCCTGCGCTGCTTGGCCGGTACTGCCAGAACTCGTCGCCCGTGCCGACCCGCCTGCGCCCGTGCTCGCCGGGCATGACGCAGGCCGCAAGGCGTTCCGCGGATGCCAGCAATGGCGGGAACGTCTCGGCGAGAGTCTCCGCCTCACGGCGCAGTTGCGCGGTCGTGCTGGATGACGTCTCCGCCACGCTCAAGCCGCTTCCTCGATCCGGCCAACGTGACGGGATACATCGTCGATGACTTCCTGCAACGTCAAGCCTTGGGCACGGGCGGCAAAGCTGAGCGCCATGCGATGCGTGAGCACCGGCGTGGCAAGGGCCTTCACATCCTCTTCTGACGGCGCGAGTCGTCCCTCGAGAAGCGCGCGCGCCCGGACCGTAAGCGCGAGGGCCTGTGCCGCGCGCGGGCCCGGTCCCCAGCTCACATGCTGATGCACGATTTCGGGCGAGTCCGCCTCCTCCGGACGGCAGCAACGCACCAGGTCCAGAATGGACTCCATCACGGACTCGCCCACAGGCATCCGGCGCACGATCGTCTGCGCAGCAACGAGTTCCTCGGGAGTCAGGACCTGGGTTGACTGCTCTTCATCTGCGCCCGTGGTTGCAAGCAGGATGTCGCGCTCGGTCTCCCGGTCGGGGTATGGGACGTCAATCTGCACGAGAAACCGGTCCAGTTGCGCCTCAGGCAGGGGATAGGTTCCTTCCTGCTCGATCGGGTTCTGCGTTGCCAGCACATGAAACGGCGCAGGCAGTTCGTGCTCGTCCCCTGCGATGGTCACCGACTTTTCCTGCATGGCCTGCAACAATGCAGACTGCGTCCTCGGGCTTGCCCGGTTTATCTCGTCGGCCATGAGCAGCTGGCAAAACACCGGACCCTTGATGAACTTGAAGACTCGACTGCCGTCTGCGCCGGTCTCCAGGACTTCCGACCCAAGTATGTCCGCAGGCATCAGGTCCGGCGTGAACTGGACCCGCTTGCCGTCCAGTCCCAAAACGGTCGAGAGCGTTTCCACAAGCCGTGTCTTGCCAAGCCCCGGCACGCCGACCAGCAGGCCATGTCCACCGCAGAGAATCGCCGACAGCACGAGATCCACCACGCGCTCCTGTCCAATGAACCGCTTGGTGATGCTGGCCTTCACGTCTGCCAGCCTTTCGCACAGCCCCTCGATCCCGGCCACCAGTTCAGACGATGCATCGGACATGGCAATCGCTCCCTTTCGCTCTATTATGTGCAGTAGAACGAACTATGGCTCCGGGCACAAATGGCAAAATCCGAAGGCGGTCAAAACCCCGTGAAACCCTCGGCGGAAAGCTTGGCCGCGACGGCCCGGGCCGCATCACGGCGCGGGCTGCCTCCGGTCCACCTCTGGAATCCGCCCGATTGCGGCGATCTCGACATGCGGATCGCAAGGGACGGCACGTGGTTCTATCTTGGCACGCCAATCGGGCGACCAGAGCTCGTGCGGCTGTTTTCGACGATTCTCAGGAAGGACGGGGATCGCTATGTCCTCGTCACACCCGTCGAAAAAGTGGGAATCACCGTCGATGACGCGCCTTTCGTGGCCGTCGACTTCACTGTCACGGGCGAAGGCAAGGCTCAAACGCTGACCTTCGTGACCAATCTCGGCGACGAGTCCAGCGCGGGATCGGAGCATCCGATTCGAGTCGAGCGGGATCTGGCGACAGGCGAGCCTTCGCCCTATGTCCACGTTCGTGCAAGTCTCGAGGCGCTGATCGACCGCAAAAGCTTCTACAGGCTGGTGGAAATCGGAGCGCATCATGAACATGATGGTGCCAGCTGGTTTGGCATTTGGTCCGGGGGCCGATTCTTCCCGATCATTCCGTCCGCGGACTTGCCATAATGCGACAGCGGGCCCACGCTTTCGCGGTGAGGCGTCGTTCACGCGGAGTTGCGGCAGAAACATGACGCAGTGACGGGGACGTCCGCCCGCGCCATGGCAATCGCGAGCTTTGGCCGGACGATAGCCGCCTCGTCTGCGCGCCCGAGAGTTTCCAGGCATTCGAGATATCCGTGCAGGCTCCAGACGTTGTCCGGGTGCTGGCATGCCCGACTCAGCGTGGCGTCGTAGCCGAGATCCGCGCGATAGATCGCCGCCGCCTCCTCTACGCGGCCTTGCTCCAGCAGCAATGCGCCGAGCGCGTGGCGGGTCGGCTGCATCCAGCCCCATGGTTCGTCGTAGGCAAGGCCGTCATCGAGGTCCACCGAGCGGCGAAGCCGCCTGAAGGCCGTTTCAACGTCGCCGCGCCGGTAGGCAATTTCCCCGTGCATCATCTCCCGTGCCACGGCGAGTATGTCCCGGCAGGAGTTGTTGAAGACATACCGGCTGTCAGGGACATGACCGAGCGCCGTCTCGAACGCCGTCGCCTCGCGTTCGGCCGCTTCGACGTCACCGATCACGGCGCTGGCGACGGCCTTCGCGTAGCGTGTCATCGCGGTCGTGACGCAGAAGAGCTCCCGGTCCTCCGGCAAGTCAAGTGCCAGGATGTCGTTCCAGCGCCCGAACCGGATGAGCACGTGCTGCTTCATCGGCACGAACCCTTCCAGCCAGTCGGCCATGGGCGGCGATGTCATGGCGAGCAGATCGGCCGGAAGGCCGGAGGCCATCTCCTCGGCCGCGGCCAAGGCCGGCTCGAACTGGCCAAGGAACATCGCGCCGTAGATCTTGAAGTGGAAATTGTGGCAGCGATAGAGCGAATAGAAGTTGGCCGCGCCTTCGCGTGCGAGGTACTTCCTGTCGGCGGCGATCGCCGCCTCGTTCGTGCGCACCACACTCGCGTAGTCGCCGCAAAGCACGTCTATGTGGGTTGGCATGTGGCGGAGATGTCCGGCATCCGGCACTGCATTCCGCAACCGTTCGCAGGCGCCGAATGCGCGCTCGGGATGCGGGGACATTTCCATGAGATGGATGTACATGTGCAGGAGTCCGGCATGGGGTTCCCCGCCGCTCGTCTCCCGCGCCCGCATGCCGCTCTCCAGCACATCAGTGGCCTCGGCGGTACTTGCGCCGTCCGCGATTCGCCCGGTCTTCAGGTCCCAGAGCGCCCAGGGCGTAAGGTTCATCAGCGCTTCGGCAAAGAGCGCCTGGACATCGGGATCGTCCGGATGGGCCCTGTACACCTGCCGCATGGCTGCGGCCCAGTCATGGTTCCACGCATCCATTTCGTCGTTCGGCAAGGGCGAAGGGCAACGTCTGCCGAGGGCATCGATGAGCGCTTGCTCAACGGCGGTCGCACCCGCCGACAACCGGCGCGCAGACTCCGCCGCCTCGTGCGCTGCCCTCACGGACCGGGCGAGGTCTTCGCTGTCGAAGTCGTCCCAAGGCTTGTTGTAGTTCGGCCCCGACGCGTAGGCGATGCCCCACCACGCCATGGCGCAATCTGCATCCGCATCGAGCGCCCTGCGGAAACAGGCCACGGCTTCGGCATGGTTGAAGCCGTAGGCCCAGATCAGTCCGCGGTCGAACCAGACCTGTGCCTCGGGTGCCTGCGTCGTCACCGGCCGGCTGTATCCTCCGAGATCAAAATACCCGCTCCCGTCCGCCATGATGATGCTCCCTGTCGTTCGATCCGAAGCGGCAAGGGCTCAGCCACGCGCCGGACCTGCTCCCGATGTCGAATCACCAGTTCCGGGACAATGCCGGTCCTGATGCCCGTCGCGGCCGTTCGAGCGAAGGTGCGGGCTCGCACGGTGACCCACGAGCGTTGTCGTATGGAAGGGATGTCACAGTCAACCGCGGCATGATCGCCGCGTCGCAGGTCTCCGGATGGTCCGGCGCCACGGCAAACCGCGCCACGCTGCTCCGACACAAGTCCGCCATGTCGGACCGGATGTCAGCGAGTTCGGCGGGCACAGCGGACAATCGCCTGGCCAGTTCCTCCCGCCGCGCTTTCAACTCGCAAAGCCGGTCCTGCCCCTTTCATGGCCGCCGCCCCCGATCGCGGCACGACGGATGTCCCCGCCGGAAAAAGGGAACTTGCGCAATGCCTGGCTCAGGCCAGCCGCCTTTCGCAGAACACGCTCAGCGGGTCCTCACCGTACTCGCCGAAGGGCGGAATGCGCACATACCCATGACGCTCGTACAGGGCGAGGGCATCGGGCTGGAGAACGCCCGTCTCAAGGCGCGCGATGACGATGCCCCGAGAGATCAAGCTCGATTCGAGTGCGTCCAGCAGCGCGCCGCCTATGCCGCGGCCGCGAAATTCGGGATTGACGTACATCCGCTTGATCTCGCCGTATCGGGGGGACGTGCGGCTCGAGGGCATGCGCTTGGCCGCCCCGCATCCGACCGCCTCCCCGGCCACGAGCGCGACGAGGAACGTGGCGTCATCGTGCTCCAGCGCCTCGACGGGATCGAGATGGTTGCTCTCTGCCGGGTAAAGGGAGAGCTGGAGGCGGTCGAGCATGCCAATGAGCCGACGCGCCCGCGGATCCGAAGGTGCGAGCGGCCGGATCTCGAAGTCCTTGTACCTTGGCGGGTCCTGCATCCGGTCTCCGGTCACGCACTTATGCGAGGCATCGGACAATCGCTTGATGCACTTGTACACGGTTTCGTTCGATGCACGTCAATGCCGGTCAAGTTCGCTTCCTTCGCCCCAAGCGCACGAAGAGATTCGTCGGAAACATCGTGAATGCCAATTGTTCCCGTACACTGGCCCGATCAACGGGCAGCACGTCGAAGTTGGCGCACAACATGGCGAGCACCGCCCTGATCTCGAGCATGGCAAGATTGCGTCCGGGACAGAAGCGCGGACCGGCTCCGAACGGAACGAAGGCACGGTGATCGTGCGGGCCGCGCCTTTCTTCCGGTTTCACGAGCCAGCGTTCCGGATCGAAGCGATCCCCGTTCATGAAGTGCTCGTCCCTGGTTGCCAGGTGACGCAGCAGCATGAAGATCGTAGTTCCCTCCGGGATTCTGCGCCCAAGGATCCAGGTGTCGTTCAGCGGCTCCAGCATGTGCAGTGGCGCGACGGGCTTGAGGCGCATGGATTCGCTGCTGACAGCATCGATCACCGGCATCCGCTTCGTCTGCTCGAAATCCACCATTCCAGGGGCGTTCGATGCGGTGAGCGCATCGATCTCGTGTCGACAGCGATCGAGCCAGTCCGGACTTCCGGCAAGAAGATGAACCGTCCAGGCGATCGTGTTCGCCGTCGTGTCCTCGCCGGCGAGCAGCAGGTTGCCGACATTGGCGAATATCTCCTCGTTGGTGACCCGGGAACCTTCGGCCTCCATCTCGGTGATGATGGCCTCGAGGAAGTCCCGGGGCGAGCGGCGACGCCCGGGCTCGCGTTCAAGACGATCGCGCACGGTCTTCACCATGGCGGCGAACTCAAGCTCAAGGGCGTCCAGCGCACGATCAAGCCTGCGGTCCGCCGGAAGGCGGATGAAACGCCAGTAGGGGTACGGCGAGTTCAAGCGCCTGTGCAGAACCGGAAACACCTTGGCGAGATGGCGCTGGATCGTGGGGCCCGGCGTCTCCAGCGTGTTGATGTCGATGCCGAAGGCCAGCTGGGTCGCAACGTCGACGGTGAAGCGCATCAGGTCGCGGCAAAGGTCGACGAGATCTCCCGCGTCGGCTGCCCGCTCCCAGCGCCGCTGCAGCCGCCCGACCGTGGTGGCAATCCCTGGAAAGAAGTCCTCGATCCTTGCGCGGTTCAGCGCATCGACGACGATGCGGCGCTGCCTGCGCCAGTCGTCGCCCTCCGCGGCGAAGACCCCCTTGAGCCGCATCTCGGAAGCCGCGGCCTCGAGATAGTGCGGACGGCGGAACCCGTCCGGGCGATCGGCCAGCAGGCGATGGATTTCGGCGCGATCCGAAAGCACAGCCACGCGGTGCGGGCCGAAGCGGATCTGGTAGAGCGGACCGTACTGGCCGGCCCAGTCCTCGAGATCGAGATGCAGGCGGTCGAAGCGGACCTGGTGCCGGTTGCCGATCAAGGGCAGCCCTCTCGGACCGGGAAGGTCCTCCGCCCCTGCCCCGCTCCTGCTGTCAATGGTGATGCTCAAGTCCTTTCCTAGGCTTGCAAGCGCCTCTCCCCGGGCTTGGCAGATTCCCGCCTGGTTGGCGATCCACGGAGCGATCCGGAACGCGATGATCGCCAGTCCAGGCGCGAACGGCTGCCATCCACTGCAAAATAGGCATCGCCGCAATTCGATTCAACGCGCAAGCGCCTTGGCACATCTCCCAGCATCCGGACGCGAGCCGGGCCTGATTGCCGACGCGGCGCCAAGGTCGGGTCGGACTTCCCCACCGACCGGAGCTCAGGTCTCCGCCCTGCCTCGCCGGTCGTCGCGGAGGCTGGCATAGAGCACGTGGTTCCGCCAACGTCCGTTGATCTGGAGATAGCCCTGCGCCACGCCTTCATACTTGTAGCCGCAGTTCTCAAGGAGTCCGCGTGACGCGGCGTTCTCTGGCAGGCATGCGCTCTCGACCCTGCTCAGGTCGATGACCTCGAACGCGTAGTGCACCATCGCCGTCAGCGCCTCGCGCATGTAGCCTTGGCGCGCATAGTCCACTCCGATCCAGTAGCCGATCATTCCGGACTGGCTCGGTCCCCGCCGGATGTTCTCCAGCGTGATGGCTCCCAAGAGGCATGCGTCGCTCCGCCTCGAGAGGAACAGCGGCACTGCCGTTCCCTCGCGAATGGAGCGACGCGCCCAATGGACACGATTGACGAACCCCTTGCGGGTCAGGTGATCTGTGGACCACGACGGCTCCCAAGACTTCAGGAACTCCGCGCTCTTCTGCCGCAACTCGCACCAGGGCTGGTAGTCACCCTGGGTGGGCGGGCGCAACACCATGCGCTCGGTGTCGATTCTGACGCGGCCTCTCGTCCACAGCATCAGGCCGCCAGCTTGTCCGTGACTTCCTGAACCGTCGGGGCGGCCGCCACAGGGCCGTAAAGTGCCAAGGCTCCCGCACCGGCGGACACAAGATCGCCCGCCACTTCCCGCACCGACTGCACGCTGACCGAATCGACCTTCTCGATCGTTTCCTCGATCAAAGGCACACGATCCCAGATCGACAGGAGTTTCGCCAGGCGTTCGGCACGGCTCGCGGGCTGCTCGAGCCCCATCAGCAGCCCCGCCTTCAGCTGCGACCTTGCCCGTGCCACTTCCGCCTCGGAAAGGTCATCTACCGACCGTCGCAGTTCATCCACCGTCAATGCCAATAGCTCGGGGGTCTCCTCGCCGCTGGTCCCGGCATATATCGTCAGGAGGCCGCTGTCCGAATAGGGGCTCGCCTGCGCGAAAATCGTGTAGCAAAGCCCACGCTTCTCACGTGCCTCCTGAAAGAGCCGAGAAGACATGCCGCCGCCCATCGCGATCGAGAATGCCTGCGCGGAATACACGGCATCGTCCCGATATTCAGGACTCTCGAAGGCCAGCGCAACATGAGCCTGTTCCAGTCCCTTCTCAACCCTCGTCTCGCCTCCAAGAAAGCGCCCGGGCTCGGCTTCGGCCACGGGCCCGGGCGAAAGATGTGCAAACCTCGCCTCGGTCGCCCGAACGATCGCGTCGTGATCGACGGCGCCCGCCGCCGCAATGATCAGGTTGCCGGGCAAATAGCGCTCTCCGACGAACCCGGACAGATCCTTGCGGCCGAAACGCTCGACCCTGGACGCGGGACCGAGAATCGGGCGGCCAAGGGGCTGGTCCGGAAATGCCGTCTCCTGCAGCCAGTCGAAGATTATGTCGTCGGGCGTGTCCAGTACCTGTCCGATCTCCTGCAGGATCACGTGTCGTTCAATCTCGATCTCACCCGAATCGAAGGCCGGGTTCAGGACGATGTCCGAAAGGACGTCCAGCGCGAGGTCCGTGTGCTCGGCAAGGACGCGTGCATAGAAAGTCGTCATCTCGCGCGACGTATAGGCATTGATGTAGCCACCGACATCCTCGATCGCCTCTGCGATTTGCAGCGCCGACCGGGTCCCGGTGCCCTTGAACGCCATGTGCTCAAGGAAATGAGCGATGCCGTTCTGTTCGGCGCGCTCGTGGCGTCCGCCAGCCGCAATCCAGATGCCAAGCGAGGCGGATTGCAGCCCCGGCATGTGCTCGGTCACGACGCGCACGCCGTTCGCCAGCCTGTGTAGTTCAACTGTCAAGCGGCCCGACCCTCCCTGATCGCGCGGCAAAGCTCGGCGAAGTCATTCGCCACCCGTGTCACTCGCTCGGGACGCTCATAAAGATCTGCCATCCGGATGGGAAGGGGAGGACGGATGTCCGTCGCCCGCTCCACCGCATCCGGGAACTTCGCGGGATCGGCCGTGGCAAGAGCAATCATCGGAATGCGCGGCTCTGCCACTTGACCGGCAACTTCGAGACCGACCGCGGTATGAGGGCAAACAAGCTGACCGCATGCATCGTGCACCGCCTCGATCCTGGACATCGTCTCCTCTTCCGAAACCCTCCCGCTCACGAAGGTCTCGCCAATTCTGCCGAGCGCGCCGTCGTCGATCCGAAACCCGTTTCCGGACTTCAGTTGATCCATCAATGACGCGACCGCGCCCGCGTCGCGTCCATATGCGTCGAACAAGAGCCGCTCGAAATTTGAACTCACCTGGATGTCCATCGAGGGGCTGATCGATGGCCGGACCTCCCCGGTTCGATAGTCTCCGGACACGAGCGCACGGTGCAGGATGTCGTTCTGGTTCGTGGCAATCACCAGCCGCTCGATGGGCAGCCCCATGCGCCGCGCGACCTCGCCCGCGTAAATGTCGCCAAAATTGCCCGTTGGCACGCAGAAGCTGACCTTCCGGACTGGCGCCCCGAGCGCCACGGCGGAAGTGAAGTAGTAAACGACCTGCGCCATCACTCGCGCCCAGTTTATCGAATTCACGGCCGCCAGACGCATCTCCTCCCGAAATCCCGGATCGGCGAACATGTCCTTCAGATGGCGCTGGCAATCGTCGAACGTGCCTTCGACCGCAAAGGCACGCACGTTCGGCTCGGTCGGTGTGGTCATCTGGCGCCTCTGCACCTCCGACACCTTGCCGTGCGGATAGAGTATGCAGACATCCACGTTGTCGAGCCCGCGGAACGCCTCGATCGCGGCGCTCCCGGTATCGCCGCTGGTCGCTCCCACTATGGTGACGCCTTCGCCCCGCCGTTGCAGCACGGACTGGAACATCTGGCCGATGAGCTGCATTGCAAAGTCCTTGAAGGCCAGCGTCGGACCGTGGAAGAGTTCCAGAAGCCAGATTCCGTCGCCAACCTGTTTCAGGGGCGCACGGCAGACATGTCCAAACCCTGCATAGGCGGCCTTGATCACCGCACGAAGCTCGTCCTCCTCGAAAGTGTCGCCCACGTACGGCCGGATGATCGCAAACGCCACGTCCTCGTAGCTCTTGCCATGCAGCGTGGCAATTTCACGCGGCTCGATTGCCGGCACCTCGGCCGGCACGTAAAGTCCCCCGTCGGTGGCAAGCCCGGACAGCATGGCCTCTTCGAAGGACAGTTCCGGGGCATGTCCGCGTGTCGAGACGTATTTCATGCTTGATCCTCAGACGGTCCGTTTCCGAATACGCCAGAGCAGAAAGAGAGTCATCACCGCCCAGACCGCCGCCAGTCCGAACCACTGTACCGCATATCCCAGGTGACTGTTTGAAATGCCCTCGGTCGTCACCGGAAGCGGCATTGCCGGCGGGTCGTTGCTTGAAGCCTCCCGGGTCACGACAAGTACAGGCTCGGTCTGAAGTTCTGCGGCCATCGCGGCCAGGTCGCGGCCGTACCAGACTCCCGCGTCGAGGTCAGGCGGTGGCGTCCAGCGGTCCACTTCGTCAGGCCAGTGAAGGTTGCCGAGCACGGTCACCGATCTGGCCGACATGGCGCGGGCGCGGTTCGCGACCGGCACGGCTCCCCGGTCCACCATGATTCGCCTTCCGTCCGCCGTCTCGAACGAGGCAACCAGCCTGTAGGCAGGCCCGACCTGCGGCAGGCTCACCAGCACGGCAACATCCTCGCCGTCAAAGTCGCCTTCGACGATGACGGGAAGGTACTTGTCGCGATCAGCGGTCGGGGCTGCCGGCAGCGGAACCGGGTCCGCGGCAATCCTCGATTCGATTTCGGCGAGGATGCCTTCCTTCCAGGCCAGCCTTTGCAACTGCCATGCGCCCAGCGACGCAAGCAGGCAAGAGCCACCTATGCCGACGATCAATGGAAAGAGCAGCCGCATGTTCCCCAAGCCTCTGCGCCTTTCCCGAAACTGCACCAAGCGCGCCTGGGACGAAACCCCATCGCTGCGCTGTCACGCGGCAATCCGTGCCAGGTCAACTGCCCCAGATGTAGATCGATGCAAAGAGAAACAGCCAGACGACGTCGACGAAGTGCCAGTACCAGGCCGCGGCCTCGTACCCGACATGGCGCTCTGCCGTGAAGTGCCCGGCCCGCACGCGCAGGTAGCACACGAAGAGAAAAATCGTGCCGATGATCACGTGGAACCCGTGGAATCCGGTCGCCATGAAGAAGGTTGCGCCATAGATGTTGCCCGAGAACCCGAATGCCGCGTGGCTGTACTCATAGGCCTGGAAGACCGTGAAGAGCACGCCAAGGATGATCGCAACGATGAGCCCTGTCGCCATGTCCTTGCGATTGTTCTCGTGTGCGATCGCGTGATGAGCCCAAGTTGCCGCCGCCCCGGAGCAGAGGAGGATCAGCGTGTTGATGAGCGGCAGGTGCCAGGGATCGAAGGTCTCGATGCCGGCGGGTGGCCAAACGCCGTCCACCGCCGGGCTTTCGGGTCCCATGGGATAGAGCGCGTTCTTGAAGAAAGCCCAGAACCATGCCGAAAAGAACATGACCTCCGACATGATGAACATGATGAATCCGTAGCGCAGGCCTATTCTCACGACCGGCGTGTGGTCGCCGACGATGGATTCCCGGATCACGTCCGCCCACCAGGCATACATGACGTAGAAAACGCCAATCATGCCGATGATGAACATGTAGGGCTGCTTGAGGTTCTCCGGAGTGTTCTGCCCAAATGCCAGCACGAAGCCGAACAGCATGATGAATCCGGAAACCGCGCCGATGAATGGCCAGACCGACGGGTGCAGGATGTGATAGTCGTGGTTCTTTTCGTGCGCCATGCCGGCCTTCTCCAGGGTTCTAGTTCAGTTGCGCTGCCGTCCCGCCCTCGCCAAGCGCCGCCTGGTCGGAACGGTAGTCTTCGGGCAGGTCCACGTCGTGGAACGTGTAGGACAGCGTGATCGTCTTGACAAACCTTGCATCGGGATCGTCAAGAATTGCCGGTTCAATGAAGAAGCTGACGGGCATGCTGACCCGCTGGCCAGGTTCAAGCACCTGCAGTTCGAAGCAGAAGCAGTCGATTTTCGAGAAGTAGGCACCGGCGGAAAACGGTGCAACATTAAAGCTTGCGGTGCCTGCGATCGTTCGGCTCGTCGGGTTGAAGGCTTCGTAGAACGCCAGACCTTCCTCGCCGATCCGGATCGGCAACTTGATCTGCTCCGGCTTGAACTCCCACGGCATCCCCGACGCGGTCGAGGCATCGAAGCGGACCGTGACCATCTCTTCCAAGGGCTCTTCCAGCGGGGATTCGGCGACATCCGTCGTGCCGCCCCAACCGGTGACCCTGCAAAAGAGATCATAGAGTGGCACCGATGCCCATGCGAGAGATCCCATGACCAGAGCCACTCCCGCAAGTCTTGCCGCCGTGCGCTGCCGTGCATCCATCATGATCCGGAAACCTCCATTCCGGGCCGCGCGACATGATCGAAGCCCTGCAACGGGTCGCCGCGCTTCACCTTGACCACGGTCAGCGCGAAGACAATGGCGACGAAGACAGCGAGCGCGACCGCCACCCCGAGATTCCGCGAAAAACGGCGCGCGTGCAATTCGTGGGTGGCCCTGATGCCGCTCATGACACCTGCCTCACCACCGCATCCGCCAGGAATGCGCCGAAATGGAGAAAGAGATAGAACAGCGACGCGCGAAAGAACGCCTTCTCTGCGGCGTAACCGTCACCTTGGGCAGCAGTCTCTGCCCGCCTGCAAATCTGAACCGCGCCCCGTACGAACATGAGGTTCAGCACGACGGCAGCCGCAAGACTCACCGGGCCGCCGATCGGACCCAGGGCAAGCCACAGGGAAACAGGCAAGAGGAGCAGCGTGTAGGCCAGGATGTGCCTCCGTGTCGCACGACGGCCGTGGGTCACCGTGAGCATCGGGACGCCCGCGCGCTCGTAGTCGGACCGCATGAACAGGGCCAAGGCCCAGAAATGCGGCGGCGTCCACATGAAGATCAACGCGAACATCAGGCAGGCTTCCAGGGAGATGCTTCCGGTTGCCGCAACCCACCCGATCATCGGCGGAAAGGCTCCGGCCGCGCCCCCGATCACGATGTTCTGCGGCGTCCGGCGCTTCAGCCACATCGTGTAGATGACGACATAGAACGAAATCGTGACGGCCAGGAGGGAGGCGGCGAGCATGTTCGCCGCCAGGCCAAGCATCACGACCGAAAGGCCGGAAAGGCCAACGCCGATCGCCAGGGCCTCGTCCGGCGCGACACGGCCGCTCGGAACCGGGCGTTTCATCGTCCGCCGCATGACCGAGTCGATATCCGCGTCGTACCACATGTTCAGGGCGCCCGCGGCACCTGCTCCGAGCGCAATGAAGAGCATGGCCGCAACTGCTTCGACCGCATGCAGCGAAGCCGGGGCGACCAGGAGACCAACCAGCGCCGTAAAGACCACGAGTGACATCACTCTTGGCTTCAGCAGCGCGACGTAGTCGCCGAATGTCGGCTCGTGCTCATGCGCCGTGCTGATCGCGAGGCCCGGCATGCGCTTCTACTCGCTTGCCGCCAACCGGAGCCGACCGGGCTCGATGTAGTTCCCGGCCGCCCGGGTGTCGGCGGCCCACGCGTCGTAATCGGCGGCCGTCACCGCCTTGACCGTGATGGGCATGTAGGAATGACTGAGGCCGCAAAGCTCGGAACACTGCCCGAAATAGACTCCCTCCTGCCCTTCGTCGACCTCGAACCAGAGTTCGGCGAGTCGGCCAGGAACGGCATCCTGTTTCACGCCGAACGACGGGATGGTCCAAGCATGGATCACGTCGGCGGCGGTGACCTGAACCACGACCACCCTGCCGGTCGGAATGACAACCGAAGTGTCCGTGGCGAGGAGGAAATGCGCTTCCGTGTAGCCCGCATCCGCCAGTTGCCGCGAGGTTTCCGGCGTCAGCTGGTTCGCACTGTCAATGCCTATCATGTAGCTCGCGAAGCTGATGTCCTCGTCCGGATACTCGTACTCCCAGTACCACTGGTTGCCCGTCGCCTTGATGAACACCTCCGGCTCCGGGATGATCTGTTGCTTGAACAGCACTGGAAGCGAAAACGCCCCGATGAAGACCAGGATCACGACCGGAATGACGGTCCAGGCCACTTCGACCGGCGTGTTGTGCGTGAAACTTGCCGGATCCGGATTGGCACGGCGATTGAAACGCAAGATGCAGATCAGAAGAAGCGCCACGACGAACAACGAAATCGCGGCAATGATGATGAACACCATTCCGTCCAGCCACTGGATGTCGCGCGCGAGTTCGGTCGTTGGCGTCTGGAAACCAAGCCCGGCCTGTTGCGGTTGCCCGATGAAAGGCAAGTCCTGCGCATGTGCCGCGGTCCCGGCAACGAGCATGGTCAGGCCAGTGAGAGGGGTTCTAAGGCGCATCAGTCCAGGATCCTGTTCGCAGTGGCATTCTGGCATGCCAGGGGTCGGCATGGCCCGCCGGTTGTTCTTCAGACGCTAGAAACCATATAAGATGTTCTTGAACAAGGCGTCTGATTGCGGCATTCAGACGCTTTTCCGCATCGCAGAAGGAGCCAGGCATGGCCATGCTGACCCGGTTTAGGCCGTTCGAGACACATTTGGACAGGGACGCGGCCCTCCACCTTCTGCAAGAGACGGTAAGGGGCGCGGAAGACGGCGAGCTGTTCCTGGAACGCCGCCGCTCGGAGGTGCTCGCCTATGACGACGGACGTGTGCGGAATGCGAGCTACGACAGGGCGGAAGGCTTCGGGCTCCGTGCCATACAAGGCGAATCCGCCGGATACGCCCATTCGACCGAGATCAGCCAGGCCGGCCTGAAGCGGGCCGCCAAGACTGTCCGGCTGGCCGTGGGCGACGGAGGCGGTTCGCTCGCCGCGTCGCCGGCCCCGGAGATGCACAAGATCTATGGCGACGAGAATCCCATGGAGGATGCCGAGTTTCCCCTCAAGATCGAGATGCTGAAAGAGATCGACGCGTATGCCCGCGACCTTGACTCCCGTGTCGTTCAGGTGTCCGCCACGCTGGCAGCATCGCTTCAGGAGGTTTCCATCCTGCGCCCCGACGGCCGCTGCGTCACCGATGCGCGGCCGATGGCGCGCCTGAATGTCAGCGTGATCGTCGAAAGGGACGGTCGCCGCGAATCCGGCATGGCCGGAAGAGGAGGCCGCCATGGACTTTCCAGGCTGATTGCACCTGAACACTGGCGATTGCTCGTGCGCGAAGCCCTTCGCATTGCACTTGTCAATCTCGACGCGGTGGCGGCACCAGCGGGCGTCATGGACGTGTCCCTTGGCCCGGGCTGGCCAGGCATTCTCCTGCACGAGGCGATCGGACATGGCTTGGAAGGTGACTTCAACCGCAAGAAGTCCTCTGCGTTTGCCGGCCTCATGGGACAGAAAATTGCCGCAAGTGACGTGACCGTGCTGGACGACGGAACGCTCCGGGACCGTCGCGGATCGTTGCATGTCGACGACGAGGGCACGCCATCGAGCCGGAATGTCCTGATCAGGGACGGCATCCTCGTGAACTACATGCAGGATCGTCAGAACGCGAGGTTGCTAGGGGTGGAACCGACCGGCAACGGTCGTCGCGAGAGCTTCGCGCATGCCCCCATGCCGAGGATGACGAACACGTACATGCTGCCGGGACCCGCAGCACCCGAATCGATCGTCGCCGAGGTGAAGGACGGCATCCATGCCGTCGGTTTCGGCGGCGGGCAGGTGGACATAACCAGCGGGAAATTCGTGTTTTCCTGCACGGAAGCCTACCGCGTCAGGGACGGCAGGATCTGTGAACCGGTGAAGGGCGCGACCCTGATCGGTGACGGGGCCACCGCGCTCCGCCACATTCGCGCGGTCGGAAACGACATGGAGCTCGACCCCGGCATCGGAAATTGCGGCAAGGCGGGGCAATGGGTGCCGGTCGGGGTCGGTCAGCCCACTCTCCTGATCGGCAACCTGACGGTGGGCGGTTCGTCGGCCTGATCTTTCGGGGCGGGACGACGAACAATCCGAACCGTCGGGCAATCCGGCGATTCGGCTCTCGCGCGCCGTGTGCCGAACCGACCCGGCATGGGTGAGCCCTCGGCCGTTCCGGCGAACGATCTCCATGCGGACCACCCCTGAAATGACGAATGCGACAGCCGCGGCCCGTCACACATTGACAAATGCCAACAACGCCCCACATCTTCCGCCGCCACAACCGTGTTCGCATTTCGGGAGCCCCCCATGCCTGTCGTCGTCGTCGAGTCTCCCGCCAAGGCCAAGACGATCAAGAACTATCTCGGCAAGGATTACACCGTGCTCGCAAGCTTCGGTCACGTGCGCGATCTTGCCGAAAAGGAAGGTTCGGTGGATCCCGACCGCAACTTCGCGATGAAGTGGGAAGTGCCGCCTGATTCAAGACGCCACATCAAGGCAATCGCCGACGCTCTCGAAAATGAAACCGCACTGATTCTCGCAACCGACCCTGACCGCGAGGGCGAGGCGATCTCCTGGCACCTCGAGGAGGCGCTTCGCGCCCGCAAGGCCATCCGGGAAGGCACGAAGGTCGACCGGATTGCTTTCAACTCCGTCACAAGGAGGGGCCTGGCCGAGGCGATGGAAAACCCGCGCAAGGTCGACCGTGACCTCGTCGAGGCCTATCTTGCCCGGCGCGCACTGGACTACCTGGTTGGCTACACGCTCTCGCCGGTGCTTTGGAGGAAGCTTCCCGGCGCAAGGTCGGCGGGCCGTGTGCAGTCCGTGTGCCTGCGACTCATCGTCGAACGCGAAATGGAGGTGGAGGCGTTCCGGATTCAGGAATACTGGACTGTCAAGGCGGTCCTTGCCACGCCGAGAGAGGAGGAGCTTGAGGCTCGACTGACCGTGCTTGACGGCGAGAAACTCGACCGGCTCGCCATCCCCGATGAGGAACGGGCGAAGGAGGCGGTCAAGGCGGTCCAGTCAGCCGAATTTTCGGTCAAGTCGGTCGAAGCGAATCCCGTAACGCGCAATCCACCGGCACCGTTCATAACGTCCACTCTGCAGCAGGAAGCATCCCGCAAGCTCGGATTCGGGGCACAAGCGACGATGCAGGCGGCGCAGAGGCTCTACGAAGCCGGGCACATCACCTACATGCGAACGGACGGCGTTGACATGGCTCCCGAGGCGATCGAGGCCGTCCGCGATGCGATCAAGGCACGCTTTGGCGCAAAGTACCTCCCCAAGCGACCGCGCAGACACAAGAGCAAGGCCAAGAACGCGCAGGAAGCGCATGAATGCATCCGCCCGACCCGCATGACGGCAGACCCGGCCACGCCGCGAATTCAGGACAAGGGTCAGCTTGCCCTGTACGACCTCATTTGGAGGCGAGCGATCGCAAGCCAAATGGAAATTGCCAGGTTCGAACGGACCACGGTCGACATCGGCTGCGCGGACGGCATGACCGAGCTCCGAGCGACCGGACAAGTCCAGATCTTTGACGGCTTCATGAGAGTTTACGAGGAGGGTCGCGACGACGTTGTCGACGACAAGGACAGGATCCTGCCTCGAATCAACAAGGACGAACCGGTGCGGCAGCGGCAGGTCCTGCCCGAGCAGCATTTCACCAAGCCACCTCCACGCTACACCGAGGCCACGCTCGTCAAGAAGATGGAGGAGGTCGGCATCGGGCGACCGTCGACCTACGCCTCCGTCGTCACGACGATCCAGGACAGGGGGTACGTGCGCAAGGAAAAAGGCCGGCTCTACCCCGAGGAAAAGGGGCAATTGGTGACGGCGTTCCTCACGAACTACTTTCGCCGCTACCTGAGCTACGACTTCACGGCAAAGCTCGAGGAGGAACTTGACGACATCACGTCCGGATCCCGCGACTGGAAGGATGTGCTTGCGCGCTTCTGGGAAGAGTTCAGCGCCGCCGTCGAGGAAACAGCCGAACTCCGGTTCGCCGACGTTCTGGCAAAGATCAACGAAGTTCTGGCGCCGCATCTCTTTCCGCCAACCGAGGACGGTCGAGACGCTCGCACCTGCCCCCATTGCGGCGCCGGGCAGCTGTCGGTGCGCACTGCGCGTTCAGGCGGTGCCTTCATTGGTTGCTCAAACTATCCCGAGTGCCGTTACACGCGCACGTTCGGGCCGCCGGGAGCCGAGCCGGAAAGCGACTTCCCTCCCGAGGGCAGAATACTGGGCGAGGACGGCAAAGATGCGATCTGGGTCCACAAGGGTCGTTTCGGACCCTATGTTCAACGCGGCGAAGCTTCGACTGACGGGGAAAAGCCGCCGCGCCGCACCGTACCCGAAACGTGGGACCCGGCCGCAATCACGCTCGAAGACGCAGTCAGGCTCCTCGAACTGCCCCGTCTCGTTGGGAAGCATCCTGAAGATGGGGTGTCGATTTGGGCCAATCTCGGACGCTTCGGACCCTACCTGAAACACGCTGATTCGACGAGTTCCAAGGGCGGCACGACCGCCAATCTCGAGTCGATCGAGGACGTTTGGAGCGTAGGCATGAACCGTGCCGTCGAGCTCATCGCGGCAAGGGTGGCCTCCCGCGGAAACCGGGGCTGGAACGCTCCGGTGCTGAAGGATCTCGGCGAACACCCCGAACGCGGCGGCTCCGTGACCGTTCTGGACGGCAAATACGGACCGTATGTAAAGTGGAACAAGGTGAATGCGACGGTCCCCAAGGGCACAGATCCCGCCACCGTGGACATGGCCGCTGCAACCCGACTCATCGAGGAACGTGAGGCGAAGGGTGGCAAGACGCGCCGTCGGCGCAATAAATCCTGATCCAAAAGCTCAAGTCCACGCAAGGACGAATTCAAGGGAAGTAGGGACGGAAGCAGAATGCTCTTGCAGCGGGCAGTTCCGCCGGAACTTCTGTCTCTTGCATTCAGAATACGGGCCCGAACGCGAGTCGGGCGGGACGTTGGAGTGCACGGGCCCCGCACTCGGCGATCCCTTCAATCCTGCCCTGCTCGGCCAGGGCTTCCGAAAGCGTGCGCATCGTCGTCTCCCGGGTTGCAGCACTGCAACTCAGTGCCGCGATGGTCCCTCAAAGACCGCATCAAGGTCCGGCGCGAAAATCAGCGCCTCGCTCCAGGCATCCAGCTGCTCGGTCGGCGCGGACCGGATCTCCGCCTCTCGCGCCGCAGAAACCTCTCCGAACCTGAGCCGGGCCTGTCGCAGCAACGTGTCG
>VXSG01000055.1:33322-65759 GCA_009838075.1 Boseongicola sp. SB0665_bin_10
TCGCGCCGCAGAAACCTCTCCGAACCTGAGCCGGGCCTGTCGCAGCAACGTGTCGACCTTGCCGGCAGATTTCCCCTCGGCAATCCCGACAGCTTTCCCCTCGGCAATCCCGGCAGCTTTCCCCTCGGCAATCCCCTTGATCCTGCCCTGCTCGGCCAGGGCTTCCGACAACGTGCCCATTATCGTCTCCCAATTGTCCGGCTGCGTCCGGCGCAGCGAAGCCGTCATCGCCTGCGGCGTTATACGGTAGTGGTCCGACGCATATCGCGAAAGATGGGGTGTCAGGTCGCTGCCGTCAAGTAATCCTGCCGTGATCAAGTCAAGGCGTTCCTTGGTCAGCGCGCCCACATGCACGAATGCCAGTGCCAGCAGTCCGGCCAGCAAGTCCGGCTCCCGTGACAGCTCACGGGGTTCGATATCGCCAAGCTCGTGGAGAGTGTATCCAAAGCCCCGGACCATTTCCTCGAGACCCTCCGGCGTCGCGATCATTTCCGCAAGTGACAAAGGCGCCGTCCAATTTCCCGGACCATGACGAAAGACAATCGGAAGTATTGGCGTAAGGCAGCCAGAGCCTGAAGCCCCGGTGTCTTCCAGCTCCTTTCGCCAGATCCGCAGCATGTAGCCGGCCAATTGCAGCGGCGTAGCCGCGTCCGGCCTGCTCTTGTGTCCGAGCAGGACGTAGATCCGGACGGGATCGCCGATCTTGAGGCGCAGTTCGAACAGCGCATCGCATTGGGTCCGCGCGGCCTCTTCGTCGATGAAGCTCCCTTCAAGCTGGACGGGCGGGTGCCCGCGGTCCACCAGTGAAGCGACCTTCGGCGGAAGGTAGTCGTCCAGCAGTGCGGCCGCCCGCTTCGGGTTCGACACCAGAGCACGGAAGAGCGCGTCATGGGGCATCGCAGGCAGGCTCATGTTTCGGGGCCTCCAGTCGCGCGAATTTCTGCTTCCGAGAAATCTGCAGGAGCCGACCCTTGCCATCCACGACCCATCCACACAACGCACCGAATGCCGCAAGGAATCGCATGCTTGAGCCTTGGTCCGGCAGACGTCCGGAGAGCGTCGCGCGACCTCAATGATCGATCAATGTTCCAAATAGCGGCCATTTCAGAACAATATATGAACATGCCCGGCCGTCAAGACATGAATTCCCTCATCGGATCATCGACTTTCGTGGAAGCCACCCATGGCAGCCGGGTCAAGTTCTGCCCGGGGAAGCGCCTCGGCGCAAAACCTTCGAAAATCCTGAACGGTGAAGGGCTGCCCCGGAAGCACGCCTGCGCGCTCGCCCCGGCAAGCCGCCGCGGACGCAATTCAGGTGCACAGACCCGCCGCCGTCATCAGGGCCTCTGCATCAGCCGCGAGCATCCTTTCGCGACCTTCCCCTGCAATCGGGACCCTTCCATGCTCGAGAAGGAGTGGAGCGGCCAACGGCGTAATCCGGTCGAGCACGACATGATCAACCCGTCCCCTGGTCCGCTCAAGCAGTTCCTCGATCCGCCCGAAATCCACAAGGCCGCGCATCGCCTCCTCCCGCGTGATCTTCAGCATGAGATGCTCAGGATCGTATTTTGCGAGCGTGTCGTAGAGAATGTCGGAAGAGAATCTCGCCTGCCGAGCGGTGCGCCTGGCGGCGCCATGATTCCTGGGAATCATCATCGCGATCGTGGCGGTCGTGCGAAAGGTGCGTTTCATGACGGCATTGCCGGACATCCATGCTTCGAAAGCGGTGCGCAATTCCCGCGCGTCGAGGAGCGGCTCGGGATCAGGAATCGCGTCGAGACCCCAAATCAGGACGGCATAGTCCGTCGAGACGAAACCCAGCGGACCGAGACCGATCTCCTCCATTTTCCGGGTTACCAGCAGCCCTAGCGTCTGCATCGCGTTGCGTCCCGCAAATCCGTAGATGCAGGTGTTCTGCCGACCCTCGTACGGAAAGCTTTCGACCAGAATCCGGCCCGCCTCCGGAAGTTTCGACCGATCGCGCTGAAGGCGCAGCCAGTCCGCCGTGTGACGCGGCAAGGCTGTCCAGTCTTCCGCATGGAACATTCTCAGGATGCGGTGGCTGAGCTGTGTCGACGTTGCGAACTTCGTCCCGGCGAAGACCGCGATCTTCGGCGCCTTGTGCGGTTGACGCGACACTTCCACCGTCATCTCGCGCAGCCGGTCGTAGCGCACGACCTGTCCGCCGATCAGGAAAGTGTCCCCAGGCGCAAGACTCGCCGCAAACAACTCCTCGATTTCTCCCAGGGGCCTTCCGCCCCGCTTGTCCCGAAGCCTTACGTTCAGGGTCTCCGTGTCCTGGATCGTGCCGAGATTGCGTCGAACTTCGCAGGGAGCACGCGGATCCCTGAATTCCCAGAGGCCGTCCGTTCTCTGGCGAAGCCGTTGCCAACGATCATAGGCTCGAAGCGCATAGCCACCGGTTGCCACGAGATCGAGGCACGCGAGAAAATCATCGTCATGGAGATCCACGTACGGCCCGGCACCCCGAAGCACCCGGTAGAGTTCGCCGGCCTCGAACGGCCCCCGGCACGCACGGATCAGGATTTGCTGGCAAAGCACGTCCCGCGGACCCGTGCCTCTCGGGTCACCGTCGAGATCGCCTTCCCGCGCCGCATCGAGCGCTGCCACGCACTCCACGACCTCGAAGCGATTTGCCGGCACCACCAGAGCCTTCGAAGGCGCGTTGTAACGATGGTTGGCGCGACCGATTCGCTGCACGAGGCGCTTCACGTTCTTGGGCGCACCCACCTGGATGATCAGGTCGACATCCCCCCAGTCAATCCCGAGGTCGAGCGTGCCCGTGCAAACGACCGCCCGGAGTTCGCCGTTCACCATCGCAGCCTCGACCCTTTGCCGTTGCGACCTTGCCAGCGAACCATGGTGAATGCCGATCGGAAGACCGTCCTCGTTCTGAAGCCAGAGGTGGCGAAAGAAGATTTCGGCCTGCGCCCTCGTATTGTGAAAGATCAGCGTCGTCCTGTGCTTCCTGACCTCGTCAAGCACGGCCGGAATCGCGTGCCTGCCACCGCCACCCGACCAGGGGGGCAACTCGTCCGTGGCGAGCATGCCGATTTCCGGCGCAGGCCCGGGATCGGCATGGAGAACCGGACACGGGTCAGGATGATGCGCCAGGAATCGGGCGATCGCGGACGGATCCTCGACCGTGGCGGACAGGCCCACCCGTCGAAGTTCGGGGCATAGCGCCTGAAGTTCGGCAAGGCACAAGGCAAGCTGGTCACCACGCTTGGATTCCGCCAAGGCGTGGACTTCGTCAACGATGACGCGAGAGAGGCCGCGGAACGTCTTCGGTGCGTCCTGGTACGTCAGCAGCAGCGCAAGGCTCTCCGGCGTCGTCAGGAGTATGTGCGGAGGATCCGTGCGCTGACGCTTCTTGCGCATGGGCGAGGTGTCGCCTGTCCGGTCCTCAACGCGGACCGGCAGACCCATCTCGCCGATCGGCGCATCGAGGTTTCGCCTGATGTCGGCCGCCAACGCCTTCAGGGGCGATACATAGATCGTGTGGAGCCCCTCCCGCCCTCCGGCCGCGAGTTCCGCGAGAGTCGGCAAGAATCCGGCCAGAGTCTTTCCGCCGCCGGTCGGAGCGATCAGCAGTAGCGCAGGCTCGTCGGCCCGCCCCACGATCTCCAGCTGATGCGGATGCGGAGACCAGCCGCGGCTCCTGAACCAGTCAGCGAAACGTTTCGGAAGCGCCTCACGCATGGCCTGTACCCGAAGCCGCCAACCCATTCGCGGACGGCAGTTTGCAGCGAAACAATGAAACTCCTGCACCATCGAAGCAACCCGACGATCCGGCGTCGCGTGCATGCGCGCATCGCGTGTTCCGGGCGCGAATTCCGGCCATCAAGGCAACCGACATGGCTCGGAACTGCCCGGATGCAGCCACAACCTCGCCGCAATCCGGATGCCTATTTCGTGAGGCTCTCGACCACTCTTGCAAGAAACGCCCCGCCTGCCTCGAACTGTTCGACCGCAATGAACTCGTCCGCCTGATGCGCCTGTGCGATGTCTCCCGGGCCGCAGATCACAGCCGAGCAGCCCGCGTTCTGGAAGTGCCCGGCCTCGGTTCCGTAGCTGACGGCATGACTGCCGTTGTCGCCGGTGATGCTACGGACCAACGCTTCCGCGGCTCCGTTCTCCTCGGGCATGAGCGCAGGCACGTCGTGGAAAGGCCGGAGCCTGACACCGGCAGACGGTGCAACCGCCTTCGCCGCGGCATCCACTTCCGCCACGATTGCACGGAATTCGCCATCCAGCCGGTCCGCGTCTTCATCGGGAACCAGCCGCCAGTCAATTCCGAACCTGCAGTCGCCGGCAGTGATGTTCTGTGCCGTGCCCCCCTTGACCGTGCCGACGTGAAGTGTCGTGAATGGCGGATCAAAGTTCGCGGCCACGTTCGATGGAGCCCGGGCGCGCAGTTCATCGTTCTTGCCATTCGCCCAATGGATCAGCCGGGACGCCGCCATGACCGCGTTCACGCCTTTGTCCATCATCGAGGAATGCACCTCGAATCCCTTTACGTGCACGTCGAATCCTGCGCTGCCCTTTTGGCCGGTGACGCATTGCATCATCGAGGGTTCGCCGATGATGGCGATTGCCGCCTTTGGCAGGCCCGATTCGGCCATCGCGTCGATCAATGGCGGCGCGCCCGCGCAACCGATCTCCTCGTCGAAGGAAAGCGCGACCTGAACGGGTCGCTGCAGGTCGCAAGCAAGCGCCTGCTGCAAGGCATGCAGGGCCAGGGCGTCAAACCCCTTCATGTCGCAGGTGCCACGCCCGTAGAGCCGACCGTCCCGCTCGCTCACTGCCCAAGGATCCGAACTCCAGTCCTGGCCCGTGACCGGCACCACGTCCGTGTGCCCCGACAACACCACGCCGCCCCGCACGTGCGGACCCACGCTGCAGAAGATGGCTTCCTTGGACGGATCGCCGCGCTTCGGCATGCGGTGCGCCTTGATCCCCAGGTCGGCGAGGTAGCCCTCGATCCAGTCGATCAGGGGCAGGTTCGTGTCCCGGCTGACCGTCGGATACGACACCAGCTGGTCAAGAATCTGGCGAGCGGACAAGCTCATGCCGCGAGCACGAAGTGTCCTGATGCCACCTCGTCGTAGACCGACGGACCGGGCTCGTGCCCGACAGGAAAGATTGGCGACGGGATCGGCTTGAAGTTCAGGTCCTTCTCGCTCTTGCGCTGTGTGGGATCGGCAACCGGCACGGCCGCAAGCAGCGACTTCGTGTATTCGTGCCGCGGATCCTCGAAAATCGCCGGCCGCGGCCCAATCTCGACGATCCGGCCCAAGTACATCACGCCCACCATGTGACTTACCCGTTCAACGACCGCCATGTCGTGGCTGATGAACAGCATCGAGATGCCGAGTTCCGCCTGCAGCTCCATCAGGAGATTGAGAACCTGTGCCTGCACGCTCACGTCCAGCGCGCTTACGGCTTCATCGGCAACGATGAGCTTTGGATTCAGGGACAGGGCCCGAGCGATCGCTATCCGCTGCCGCTGCCCGCCCGAAAGTTCATGCGGATATCGGCTCATGAAGCTCCTCGGCAGGTGCACCCGGTCGAGAAGGCTGGCAACCCGGTCGGTCCGTTCCGATGCATTGCCCGCCCCGTAGTTCAGCAAGGGCTCGGCGATCTGGTCGGAGAGCTTCATCTGCGGATTCAGCGACGCGAACGGATCCTGGAACACCATCTGCATGTCGCGCCGCGCAAGGCGCAGCTCCCCTGCATCCATTTCCAGAACATTCCGACCGCCGAGCCAGACCTCGCCGGAAACCGGTTCGACCAGCCTGAGCACCGACCGGCCGCAAGAGGACTTGCCGCAGCCCGACTCGCCGACGAGACTCAGGGTCCGCCCTGCCTTGACCTGGAAGGACACGTCCTGGACGGCGTGCACGTGGGCGACGGTCCGGCGCAGGAATCCCCCGGCCACGGGAAATCGGGTGACAAGATGCTTCACGTCCAGGAGCAACTCTTCGTCCACCGCTGCCGGGGCTGCGAGATCGCGATGCTGATCTCCTATCAGCCGCATGGGTTCCGGCGCCGGCTTGCCCCGCATTTCCCCCAGCTTGGGCACGGCTGCGAGCAACGCCTTGGTGTATTCGTGCTGCGGAGTCTCGAAGATCTGGCGGACCGGCCCTTCCTCCACCTTCTTGCCACGGAACATGACCACGACCCGGTCGGCCATCTGCGCAACGACGGCCATGTCATGCGTGATGAAGAGTACAGACGTCCCGGTCTCGCGCTTCAAGCGATCAATCAGGGCCAGGATTTCTGCCTGGATGGTCACGTCGAGCGCGGTCGTCGGCTCGTCCGCAATCAGCAGCCTGGGCTCGCAAGCCAGTGCCATGGCGATCACGACGCGTTGCCGCATGCCGCCGGAAAGTTCGTGCGGATACTGCTTCAACCGCCGTTCGGGTTCCGGAATGCGTACGCGGCGCAGAAGCTCCAGCGCCTGTGCCGTCGCCTGCTCCCGGGTCATCCCCGTGTGAACGCGCAGACCTTCCGTCAACTGCCGCCCGACCGTGAACACCGGATTCAGGGACGTCATCGGTTCCTGGAAGATGATGCCTATTTCATTGCCGCGGATTGTCCGCATCAGGGTCTCGTCCGCCTGTGAGACGTCGACGACTCCGCCTTCCGCGCCTCGATCGAACAGGAGTTCACCGCTCGCAATCTCGCCACCCCCGAACTCCACCAGGCGCACCAGCGAAAGCGACGACACGGACTTGCCGGATCCGGATTCCCCGACGACGCAGAGGGTCTCTCCAGGCCGAATGTCGAAACTGACATCCTCAACGCCCAGAACCGGGCCGTCCCTTGTCTGGAATTCGACACGCAAGTTTCTCAACGAGGCGAGCGGTTGGTCAAGCATGGGCATCCTCGGCGGCACGCGACTGCGAGACGCTAAACCCCAGTGGCGAAACGAGTCAAACCGAACATGCAGGGAAACACCTGCTTGCCGGCGCCCGACACCTTGCCAACGAACGGACACGCCTGCTGCCGCAAGGCGGCTCGAACCATCTCCGGGCGCGCACATTGGCGATGGACCCCAGGCGCGCGCCGCTTCGACCGCCGCAATTGAGTCCCGCATTCCCCGGCTCGCGCGACCGGCATGCCGGCTTCGCGCCCGCCCGGATTCAAAGAAAAGAGTTGGAGTGCGTACGCTCTGTAGTAACCTGCGGCAATTCCGGCCCGAATCGGTTTCCCGATTCCGGACAGGAATCGGAACATGGAAAGCAAATGGAGTGAGACAATGAGACTCGTTACCCGACCCCTGATCGGGGCTGCAGCGGCAGCGGCACTTGCACCGATCGCACTTGCCTCTGACCACGAGGGCCCACGTGCCCGTGATGGCGAAGTCAAGATCATCTACTGGCAGGCGCCGTCAATCCTGAACCCGTATCTTTCCGGTGGCACAAAGGATGTGGAAAGCGCTTCGCTCGTGATCGAGCCCCTCGCCCGCTACGATGAAAACGGCAACCTGACGCCGTGGCTGGTGGACGAGATTCCGACGGTGGCGAATGGCGGCGTGAGCCAGGACTTGACCCGGATCACCTGGAACATCACTGACGGCCTCGTCTGGTCGGACGGCACGCCGTTCACGTCCGCGGATGCCAAGTTCACTTACGACTACTGCACGCATCCCGAAGGCGGATGCGCCCAGGCAACGAAATACGAGGGCGTCGTCAGCGTCGAAACGCCGGACGCGCTTACCGTAGTCGTCACGTTCGACGAGCCCACGCCGAACCCGTACGGGCCCTTCGTCGGCGGCGAGGCTCCAATCATCCAAGCCGCCCAGTTTGCGGATTGCCTTGGCGCGAAGGCACCGGAATGCACCGAAGCGAACTTCAATCCAATCGGCACGGGCCCCTTTGTCGTTACCGAGTTCAAGCCGAATGACGTGATTTCCTTCGCGGCAAACGAGAACTACCGGGCGGAGGGCAAGCCCGCATTCGCCACGGTGACGTTCAAGGGCGGAGGCGACGCAACTGCTGCCGGCCGCGCCGTCATGGAAACCGGCGAGTTCGACTATGCCTGGAACCTGCAGCTTGCACCCGACGTCATCGCGAAGATGCAGGAAGGCGGCATGGGGACTCCGATCGCCGGATTCGGTCCGCTCGTCGAGCGCCTGATGCTCAACAACACCAATCCCGATCCCGGACTCGGACCGGACGAGCGCTCGGTCGTGCGTCCACATCCCTTCCTTCAAGATCCCGCAGTCTACAATGCCATGTCGATGGCCATCGACCGGCCGTTGCTGGTTGACATCGGCTATGGCCAGGCTGGCCGTGTCACCTGCAACTGGGTTCCGGTGCCGCAAATCTATGCGTCCACGACCTTTGACTGCTCGACGCAAGACATTGCAGGGGCCAACGCCCTTCTCGATTCAGCTGGCATCGTGGACACCGACGGCGATGGCGTGAGAGAAAAGGACGGCGTGCCGCTCAGCATACTCTACCAGACTTCGACCAACGCCGTGCGCCAGGACTTCCAGGCGCTGATCAAGCAGTGGTGGGCTGAAATCGGCATCGAGACCGAGCTTCGGAACATCAACGCATCCGTGTTCTTCGGCGGCGATCCGGGCTCTCCCGACACGTTCCAGAAGTTCTATGCCGATGTCGAGATGTACGCCAACACCTTCAATGGCACCGACCCGCAGGCCTATCTTGGCAACGGGCTTTGCGACAAGGCGCCATCGCCTGATACGCAATGGCAGGGCGAAAACATATCGCGGTTCTGCATGGACGGATACGACGCGCTCCATGCCGAACTCTCCAAGACCGCAGACGTCAACCGGCGTGGAGAGATCGCGGCCCAGCTGAATGACATGGCCATCGAGAACGGCATGATGATCCCGCTTGTCCACCGTGGCCGTCTCTCGGCGCATGCCAACAGCCTTGGCGGCATCAAGCTGAACGTCTGGGACAGCGAATTGTGGAACATTGCCGACTGGCACAGGATCGGCAACTGACACGGACGATGGGGCGGGCCCGGCCCGCCCCTCCACCCCGGCCACAGCCATGCTGACCTACACGATCCGACGCCTGCTCCTGAGCGTGCCGACGTTGCTGTTCATCAGCCTCGTCATTTTCCTCCTGCTGAAGCTGGCGCCCGGCGACCCGATGGCGCAGGTGCCGCTGACGGTTCCTCCCGATGTCAAGGAAAGGATGCGCGAGGCGCTTGGCGTCGGGCAGCCCTGGTACGTTGCCTTCCCGAAATGGCTCTACCAGTTCTTTGCGGTCGAGCCGCTTCACTTCGTCGACGCGGCCTTCGGCACGTCCCTTGCCGAAGGCCAGCAGCGCGTGATCTCGTGGCAGACGCGCTCGCCTGTCATGGATATCGTGATCCAGCGACTGCCCCAGACGCTTTGGGTCGTGGGCATTGCCTATGTCGTGGCCATCCTCATCGCGCTCCCGATCGGCATCTATTCGGCCTACCGGCAGTATTCCTGGTTCGACAACGCGGGCACCTTCGTCGCCATGGTGGGCTTCTCGGTCCCGCCCTTCTTCTCGGGCGTTCTCGTGATCGTGATTTTCTCGGTCTGGCTGGGCTGGTTCCCCTCGATCTACGACACGACCCACAAGGTCGGCGACTGGGAGAGCTTCGTCTTCCAGCTCAGGCAGATGATCATGCCCGTCATGGTGCTCGCCCTTCAGATCACCTCCCAGCTCGCGCGCTTCATGCGGGCTTCCATGCTCGACAATCTCAATCAGGACTACGTGCGCACGGCGCGCGCAAAGGGCCTTGGCGAGAAGACCGTGGTCTTGGTGCATGTCCTCCGCAATTCCCTGATCCCGGTCGTCACGGTCATTGCGCTTGGCGTTCCGGCCATATTCGGCGGTGCCATCATCACCGAGCAGATATTCAAGGTGAACGGCATCGGCCATTTGCTGATCACCGCAATCCAGGCCAACGACCTGCCGATGGTGCAGACGCTGACCTTCATCTTCGCGGTGCTGATCGTGCTGTTCAACCTCGTCGCCGACTTGCTCTACGGCATTCTGGACCCGAGGATCCGCTATGACTGATTCTCGCCTCCCCGAGGGACAAGCGGGACTCGTCACCACTCCCCGCTCCCAATGGGCGGACATATGGGACCAGTTCAAGCGCCACCGTGGCGCGATGTGGGGCGGAGCCGTTTTCCTCTGCATCATCCTGATGACCGTCGCCGGACCCTGGATCTATTGGAACGACCCCAAGTTCGTTCCGACCGGCCGCGACTTCCTGGAACTCCGTGACACGCGGCCGATCTACGTGGCGCTCTGGGAGTCTTCGGCCAAGGTCAGTTGGGCGTATCCGCTTGGCACCGACAACCTCGGTCGCGACACCCTCGGCCGGTTGCTGGCCGGCGGGCGCGTATCGCTTTCCGTGGGCCTTGCCGCCATGCTGCTTTCGGTGTTCGTCGGCACGCTGATCGGCGTTCTCGCGGGGTACTTCCGCGCCCTTGACGGCGTCCTCATGCGGTTCACCGATCTCTTCCTCGCGCTGCCCCTCCTGCCGCTTCTCCTGGTCGCGGTCCTGCTCTTCCGCGACCGGCTTTCGAGCTTGTTCGGACCCGAAGGCGGCACTTTCCTGCTTATCGTCGTGCTTGTGGGCGCCACGTCCTGGATGCAAACGGCTCGAATCGTCAGGGGCGACGTCCTGGCTCTCAAGGAGCGCGAATTCGTCCTTGCGGCGCGATCGATCGGAACCTCGCCGCCGAAGATGATAACCCGCCACCTCCTGCCGAACGTGATGTCACCGATCATGGTTTCGGCAACGCTCGGAATCGCCACGGCAATCATCACCGAGAGCGCGCTCTCGTTCCTTGGCTTCGGGTTTCCGCCGGACTTTCCCACCTGGGGCAAGCTGCTCTTCGACGCCGTCGACCGGATGGAACTCTATCCGGAACGCGTTCTTTGGCCCGGCCTCATGATCTCTCTCATCGTGCTGTCCGTGAACTACATCGGCGACGGGATACGCGACGCCCTCGATCCTCGAATTCGCGGACGCTGAAGCCGTGGGACCCTTCGCGCGCCAAATCTTCCAGCGCGGGGCGCGCGCGCGCACGAGCTTGAGAGCTTGGAGGTCAGGCAATCCTGGCGCCGAGGGCAGAAAGACACTGATTGCGCGGGACCAGGGATGTTGCATGCAACATCCCTGGTCGCACGCACGAAGCAAAGTCGGGAAGTGCTTCGGGACACCTTTCTCGAAGACGATTCCTCGAATTCACGCAAGCCATGCAATGGCCACCGATTTCTTGAACGCTGCGGAGCGTTGCGGGACAAGCTCAACGGCAGATTCAGTGCCCGGCGAGAGGCTCGGGCCGCGACCATGGCAATTCCCGTGCACCCAAGCCACTATCCGGCCAACGCCGACCTGTATCGCGACACGCAAAGGAATCCGCTACATGGACGACATTCTGCTCAGATCCCAAACCGGTGCCGTTGCCGAGGTGCGGCTCAACCGCCCCGCGCGTGGCAACGCCTTGTCACTCGAACTGATCGATCGGCTGCGTCACGCCACAGATGAACTGGCAGCGGATGACCGCGTCCATGTCATCGTCATTGCGGCGGAGGGCTCGATCTTCTCGGCAGGACACGACCTGAAGGAAATCACCGGGGCCAGAGCAGGTACCGATGGTGGCCGGGCCTTCTTCGAACGGGCAATGGAAGCGTGCTCGGACATGATGCAGAACATCGTGCGATGCCCAAAGCCTGTCATCGCTTCCGTTCAAGGCGTCGCTACGGCAGCTGGCTGCCAGCTCGTCGCGTCCTGCGACCTCGCCGTGGCCTCCGCCGACGCCGGCTTCGCCACTCCTGGAGTCAACATCGGGCTGTTTTGCTCCACGCCCATGGTTGCCCTGTCGCGAAACGTCGGACGGAAGCACGCGATGGAAATGTTGCTGACGGGCGAGACCGTTTCCGCCGAAGGCGCCCGAACGCTCGGCCTCGTCAATCGCGTCGTGGAGCCCGGCCAGCTGGCGGCAGCCACGGCGGAACTGGCCGGGCAGATCGCCTCGAAGTCTCCCGCAACGCTGAAGATCGGCAAGGAAGCGTTCTACAGGCAGCTCGAAATGCCGCTCGGCGAGGCCTATGCCTTTGCTGCCCGCGTCATGGTCGAAAACCTGCTGGAACGTGATTCCCGGGAAGGCATAGACGCGTTCATCGCCAAGCGTGCGCCGGCTTGGCAACCGCTCCTGGAAGCCGCCGGGACCGACCTGAAGTGACAGGTCGCCGTCCCGACCGCACGCCGCGCCTTGCGCGGCACATTCCCGTTGCAGCCATTCCGAACCCCGCATAGGTTCCCGCGACATTTCAGAACAAGAGGAACCACGACATGTCCGATCGCCCGCAAGGCTTTGATACAGTGCAGGTGCACGCAGGCAACACGCCCGACCCCGCGACCGGCGCACGCCAGATACCCATCTACCAGTCCACCGCTTTCGTGTTCCGTGACGCCGAACATGCGGCCGCCCTGTTCAACCTCCAGGAAGTGGGATGGATCTATTCTCGGCTGACCAACCCAACCGTGGCCGCGCTGGCCGAGCGGATTACCGCGCTTGAGGGCGGTGTCGGCGGCATTGGCTGCTCTTCGGGCCATGCAGCGCAGATCATGGCGCTCTTCCCGCTGATGATGCCAGGATGCAACGTCGTGGCGTCAACCCGCCTGTATGGCGGGACCTACACGCAGCTCACCCAGACCATCAGGCGGTTCGGCTGGTCGGCGAAGCTGGTGGATTTCGACGACCTCGACGCCGTCAAGGCCGCGGTCGACGAGAACACGCGCGCGATCTTCTGCGAGTCGATCGCCAACCCGGGCGGCTACATCACCGACCTGGACGCCATCGGCAGGCTCTGTGAAGAGGTCGGGCTGCCTCTCATCGTCGACAACACGTCGGCTTCACCGTACCTCTGCCGCCCGATCGATTTCGGGGCGACCCTCATTGTGCACTCAACAACCAAGTATCTCACGGGCAACGGAACGGTAACAGGCGGCGCGTTGGTGGACTCGGGCAAGTTTGACTGGTCCGCGTCCGGCAAGTTCCCGTCTCTGTCGCAGCCCGAGCCGGCCTATCACGGACTCAACTTCCACGAGGCGCTCGGGCCGATGGCCTTCACGTTCCACTCGATCGCCGTCGGTCTCCGCGATCTTGGCACGACGATGAACCCGCAGGGCGCGCACTACACATTGATGGGAATCGAGTCGCTGTCGCTTCGAATGGAAAAGCATGTGGCAAACGCCGAAAAGGTCGCCAATTGGCTGGAAGCCGACGATCGGATCGAGAGCGTGACCTACGCAGGGCTCAAGAGCTCGCCGTATTTTGACCGGGTGGAACGCATTTGCCCCAAGGGGGCGGGCGCATTGTTCAGCTTTGCGGTCAAGGGCGGCTATGACGCCTGCGTGAAACTCGTCGATTCCGTGGAGCTGTTCAGCCATGTCGCCAACCTCGGCGACGCGCGCTCGCTGATCATCCACTCGGCCTCGACGACGCACCGCCAGCTGACCGACGAGCAGCGGGAGGCTTCGGGCGCCCTGCCCAACGTCGTCCGGCTTTCGATCGGCATCGAGGACCCGGACGACATCATCGCGGACCTGGATCAGGCCTTGACCAAGGCCACGGCATAGGTCCGAATCCGGGGCCAAGTCGCCGGCTCGGCCCCGTTCGGGCGCCGGGGTCCGCCGCCCGGCGGCCTCGCATGGTGCCTTCAGGCGGCGTTGCGCGCCTCGTCCATGATCCGGCGCATCTCGGTGATCGATGGGCCAAGCCCGACAAAGATCGCCTCGCCGACAAGGAAGTGCCCGATGTTCAGCTCGCGCAGTTCGGGGAACCCGGCGACTGGCGCGACCGTCTCGAAGGTCAGGCCGTGGCCTGCGTGAACCTCCAGACCGAGAGAGTGCGCAAAGGTCGCCATCTCGCGGAGGCGGGCAAGCTCGGCGTCCCGTTCGGCAAAGCGACCCTCGGCATGGGCGTCGCAATAGGCACCCGCGTGCAGCTCGATCACCTGGGCCCCGATCCGGTTTGCGGCCTCGACCTGGCGCCTGTCCGCCGCGATGAAGATCGAGACGCGAGAACCGGCCTCGCGCAACGGTGCGATGAAGTGCGCCAGGCGGTTCTCGTCCTGCGCCACTTCGAGGCCTCCTTCGGTCGTGCGTTCCTCCCGCTTTTCCGGAACGATGCACACGGCGTGAGGCCGGTGGCGCAATGCAATGGCCTGCATCTCGTCCGTGGCCGCCATCTCGAAATTCAACGGCACGCCAAGCGCCTCGGTCAGCCGCTCGATGTCATGATCGGTTATGTGGCGCCGGTCTTCGCGGAGATGCGCGGTGATCCCGTCCGCACCGGCCTCTTCGGCAAGCTTCGCCGCCCGAACCGGGTCAGGATAGTCGCCGCCGCGCGCGTTGCGCACGGTGGCCACATGGTCGATGTTCACGCCTAGCCGAAGGTGGTCCATGCCGGCACGTTAGGTCGCGAACCCGGCCCTGTCCATTGCCTATCTGACGATGGGCTCCAAGGCATCGTAGACCGCTTCCCTGCCGTTGCCCCAAGCCACGTCCGGCAGCGAATCCGGCTTGTACCGGTGGTGTGCCAGTTCGTCCCGGGTCAGCCAGAGCGTTCGGGTGACCACGCCCCCGACATCCGTCCACTCACCATCTGGATCGCCCGAAACCAGTCGGCAGCGAAAGAAGACGTCGACCTGGTGAAACGTGCCCGCAGGATCGTGGAATTCGTTGACCAGAACGACTGGACCGACCTGCACGGTCAGGCCGGTTTCCTCATATATTTCCCGAACGAGGTTGTCGGGAAGGGACTGGCCCCTGTCGACGCCGCCACCCGGAGGGCAGATGAGATCGCTCCTTCCGTCGGGCCAGGCATTGACCATCAGCAACCGGCCGTCCCGCAGGACAATCCCCCGAACCGAGAGACGCGGTCCCGTCATCAGGACCTCGTCGCAGGACCGAGAACGCGCGTTGCGTGCCCCATCTTGCGCCCGGCCCTCGTCTCCGTCTTGCCATAGAGATGAATTCGCACCCCGTCTTCGCGAGCGATTGCAGGTGCGTCAGCCACGTCTTCGCCGATGAGGTTGGTCATCTCCACGTCCGAGTGCCGAATCGGGGCGGCAAGGGGCCAGCCGGCCACGGCCCGAACATGCTGCTCAAACTGATCGACGACGGCGCCGGCCTCCGTCCAGTGCCCCGAATTGTGCACTCGCGGCGCAAACTCGTTGACGACCAGCCCGTCCGCCGTGTCGAAGAGTTCAACTCCGATCACGCCGCAATAGTCGAGCGCGTCCAGAATCGCGGCCGCGATCCCGAAGGCGCGTTCCCGGGTCCCTCCGTCGATCCGCGCGGGAACCCTGGTCGTGCACAGGATGCCGTCCACGTGGACGTTTTCGCCCGGCTCGAAACATGCGATCCGACCGTCGGCACCGCGTGCCGCGATGACGCTGACCTCCCGTGCGAAGGCAACGAAGCCTTCCAGTATGGCCTCCGCGCCCGCCATTGAGGCAAGCGTCGCCGCCGTGCGGTGCGTGTCCTCGATCCGCACCTGGCCCTTGCCGTCATAGCCGAGCCGACGGGTCTTCAGTATGGCCGGAAGCCCGACGACTTCCACTGCCTGCTTCAGGATGCCTGCGGCATTGGGCGAGGCGGGGTCGACGGGATGGAACGGTGCCGTCGCCAGACCGATGCCGTTCAGGAAACGCTTCTCTCTCAAGCGATCCTGGCTGACCGCCAGCGCCCGTCGGTTGGGGCGGATCGGCACCCTTGCCTCGATCAGGTCAAGCGCGTCGGCCGGAACGTTCTCGAATTCGTAGGTCACGACGTCGACGCTGCCCGCGAAGGCCGCGAGCGCTTCCCGGTCGCAATAGTCGGCGGTGGTGATCGTTCCAGCGACCTCGCCTGCCGGCGGCATTGCTCCCGGCTCGAAGACATGCGTGCGCAGTCCGAGCCGGGCTGCCGACATGGCGAGCATGCGTCCAAGCTGTCCGCCGCCAAGTATGCCAATGGTCTGGCCCGGCGCCAGAGCGTCAGTCTTCATGGGGCACGTCGGCGACGGAATCCGTGAGAGCCGCCCGCCATCCATCCAGCCGCCCTGCGAGGTCCGGATCCGACAATGCCAGGATGCTCGCCGCCATCAGCCCGGCATTGCTGGCACCCGCCTTGCCGATCGCCATGGTGGCCACCGGATACCCGCGCGGCATCTGGAGAATCGAGTACAGGCTGTCCACGCCCTTAAGCGCACGGGTTTCCACCGGAATGCCAATGACCGGCAACGGAGTCTTGGAGGCCATCATGCCTGGAAGGTGCGCCGCCCCTCCCGCGCCCGCGATGATCACCTTCAATCCGCGGTCCTTCGCCGTCTTGCCGTATTCCCAAAGCCGGTCCGGCGTCCGGTGCGCAGACACGATGCGGACTTCGTGCCCCACACCAAGCTCGTCCAGGACTTCCGACGCCGGCTTGAGCGTCGGCCAGTCCGACTGGCTCCCCATGACAATGCCGACCTTCGGGATCATGGCACCTCCTCAAAGTCGGCGCGACACTAACGCCGGCGGCAAGGCGCCGCAATCATTCAGGCAATTATGTCCGGGGTTATGCGATCCTCGATCGCCTTGATCCTGTCCTTGAGCGCGAGCTTCTGTCGTTTCAGCCTCTGGATGGTAAAGGCATCTCCGCCCGATTCTTCGAGCGTCTTGATCTCCTGGTCGAGTTCGCGATGCTCGCGCCGGAACGTTTCCAGTTCAACGCGAAGGACATCCTCGGTCTTCATCTTTTCGGGCGGGTGCTGGGTCATTGCATGCGGCTTCCGCTGGGACTGCAGACAAAATACCGCCAACAGGCCGTTCCGCAAAGAACTTTAGGGCCTTGTCGAAGGACGCTCCAATCCCCATGTCTCTCAAGGCGCTGGAACGCCTTCGGGGTCCCGAGCCCGTCGTCGCTTGCAGAAAGGGCGAGTTGAATGAGCAAACTGGCACTGGGAACGCACCCATTTCTTCTTGGTTTCGACCAGTTGGAACGCCTGGTTGAACGTACCGCCAAGGCGGACAGCGGCTATCCACCCTATGACATTGAACAGGTTGGCAAGAACGCCTTCCGCATCACGCTTGCGGTTGCCGGATTTGCAGAGGACGACCTCTCGATCACGATGGAAGAGCGGCAACTGGTGGTGCGCGGAAAGCAGGGCGGCGACAACGACGACCGGGTCTTTCTTCACCGCGGCATCGCTGCAAGGCAGTTCCAGCGGACCTTCCTGCTCGCGGACGGCGTTGAGGTGGCCGGGGCGCAGCATGCGAACGGCTTGCTGCATATCGACCTTGCCCGTTCCGTTGCCGAAAACGTTGTCCAGACAATCCCCATCACCAAGGGCGAACCGTCATGAACACGCCGTTTGACATCAAGGGCATGGACCTTGAGCGCCTTGTCTATGTGCGTCCTGTCGACGTCTCGGATCTGCCGGAGGGCTTGCAGGCGCAGGCACAAGGCCTCGGAACGGTCTATGCCGTTCACTCGTCGGATGGCGAGCGGCTGGCGCTGGTCAAGGACCGCAGCCTCGCCTTCGTTCTGGCGCGCCAGAACGACCTCGCTCCCGTAAACGTCCATTGAGGCCCATCGTCCTTCACGATGACCTGCCGGCAGTTCCGGACATTCATGTCCTGCACCGCGCGCTGCCCGTTTCCACGGTTGGCGCCAATTGAAGAACGGGCGCCCTGACGGGCGCCCGTTCCGATGTCCAATTGACCGTGGCCCTGGAAAACGCTGCGCATTCCCCCAGGCCTGCGCCATCTACATCATGCCGCCCATGCCGCCCATGTCGGGCATGCCGCCACCGCCGCCAGGAGTCTCCTTGGCAGGCTTTTCGGCGACCATGGCTTCCGTCGTGATAAGAAGCCCGGCGATCGACGCGGCGTCCTCAACCGCAGTCCGCACGACCTTGGCCGGATCGATGATGCCGAAGCTGATCAGGTCTCCATATTCCTCGGTCTGGGCGTTGAAGCCGAACTTTGCATTCTTGCTCTCGCGAACCTTCCCGGCCACCACGGATCCATCGACTCCGGCATTCTCGGCAATCTGGCGCAGCGGCGACTCGAGCGCCCGGCGCACGATCGCGACCCCGGCTTCCTGGTCGCTGTTTTCGCACTCGATCTTGTCGAGGCCCTTTGCCGCCTGCATCAGGGAAACGCCGCCGCCAACAACGATGCCTTCCTGCACGGCGGCGCGGGTCGCGTTCAAGGCGTCGTCGACACGATCCTTGCGCTCCTTGACCTCGACCTCGGTCATGCCGCCCACGCGGATGACGGCGACACCGCCGGCGAGCTTTGCCACCCGCTCCTGCAGCTTCTCGCGGTCATAGTCCGACGTGGTCTCCTCGATCTGCTGCCGAATCTGCGCAACCCGGGCCTGGATCTCGGACTTGTTGCCGGCGCCGTCGACGATGGTCGTCTCGTCCTTGGTGATCGAGACGCGCTTGGCGGAGCCGAGCATGTCCATCGTCACGTTTTCGAGCTTCATGCCCAGGTCTTCCGAAATCACCTGGCCACCGGTCAGGATCGCAATGTCCTGGAGCATGGCCTTGCGACGGTCGCCGAAGCCGGGAGCCTTGACGGACGCGATCTTCAGGCCGCCACGCAGCTTGTTGACGACAAGCGTGGCCAGTGCCTCGCCTTCGACGTCCTCAGCGATGATGAGGAGCGGCTTCTGGGACTGGATGACCGATTCGAGAAGCGGAACCATCGGCTGCAGCGTCGAGAGCTTCTTCTCGTGAAGAAGAATCATCGCGTCCTCGAGTTCTGCGGTCATCTTGTCGGGATTGGTGACAAAGTAAGGCGACAGGTAGCCGCGATCGAACTGCATGCCTTCCACGACTTCGGTCTCGGTGTCGAGGCCCTTGTTCTCCTCAACGGTGATCACGCCGTCGTTTCCGACCTTTTGCATGGCGTCCGCTATCTGCGTGCCGATCTCGGCTTCGCCGTTTGCCGAGATCGTGCCGATCTGGGCAACCTCTTCCGAATCCTTCACCTTGCGCGCGGCCTTCTTGATGTCTTCGACGACCGAGGCGACAGCGGCATCGACCCCGCGCTTGAGGTCCATCGGGTTCATGCCGGCGGCAACCGACTTCATGCCCTCGCGCACGATGGACTGCGCGAGCAACGTGGCGGTGGTCGTGCCGTCGCCAGCCTCGTCATTGGTCCGGCTTGCGACCTCCTTGACCATCTGCGCACCCATGTTCTCGAACTTGTCCTCAAGCTCGATTTCCTTGGCGACCGTCACACCATCCTTGGTGATCCGGGGCGCGCCAAAGCTCTTGTCAAGCACGACGTTGCGGCCCTTGGGTCCAAGCGTCACCTTCACGGCATCGGCGAGGATGTTCACGCCAGCCAACATCCGGTTCCGGGCGTCGGTCTCGAATTTGACGTCCTTTGCGGCCATTTCCTAAGCTCCTGGTTATCTTTCGTTTGAGTTGGTTAAGGACAGCGAATTCAGGCAATGGTGCCGAGAATATCGCTTTCCTTCATGATCAGAAGTTCTTCGCCGTCGAGCGTGATCTCGGTGCCCGACCACTTGCCGAACAGGATCTTGTCGCCGGCCTTGACATCCATCTTGATGCGCTTGCCATCGTCGTCCTTGGCCCCAGCGCCAACGGAAACAACCTCGCCCTCGGCGGGCTTTTCCTTGGCGTTGTCGGGGATGATCAGGCCGCCGGCGGTCTTCTCGTCGCCTTCCACGCGGCGAACAAGAACGCGATCATGAAGCGGGGTGAATTTCATGTTGAACGCTCCTTCGTTCCTTTCATTGTATTCCTGTTAGCACTCGCAACAGACGAGTGCTAACAGGCGGTAACTAGGAAAGCGCTGAAGGTCTGTCAACAGGGGTCGAGAAATTTTTTTGAATCCGTTGCAAAGGCTTGAAAACACGGGAAATCCACGTCCTCAACGGTACCCATTGCGCCTGCCGGCCAGGTATTCGCGTCGCAGCGTGTACATCCCTGTCAGCATGATGATCGCGGTTCCCGCCCATGTCCAGGCGTCCGGGAACTGGCCGAAGACGAGCCAGCCGTAAAGCGACGCCCAGATGATCAGCGTGTAGTGCACCGGGGCGACCGCGACCGCGAGTCCCAGTTCCAAGGCGCGGATGACGCACACTTCGGCGAGACCCGCCAGCAGGGCCAAGCCCGCAAGCAGCAGGAATTCTGACCTGCCGGGCGTGACCCACACCCAAGGCAGCGGCAACGAAAGCACGAACACGGCGGTCATCGCCGTGTACAGGATCGTCGTACCGGTCCCGTCCCTGGCTGCAATCGCCCTGCTGACGACCTGGCGGCACGCGAAGAAGAACGCCGCAACGACGACGAGCATGGCAGCCGGATGAACCACCCCCATCCCCGGGCGGAGAATGACCATCGACCCGACGAACCCCAGCACGACGGCGACCCACCTGCGCCATCCGACCGGCTCCCGAAGCATGATCGCCGCCATGAGCGTGACAATGAACGGCGCCACGAAGCTCACGGCCACCGCGTCCGCAAGCGGCACATGGCGAATGGCGTAGATGAACGCGGCAGCGGACAGCGCGGCCACGAGGCCGCGGATCAGTTGCAGCTTCGGATGCGCGGTCAGGAACAGGCGGGGCCCGTGCAGCACCAGCAGAAACGTGGCGCCGACGAGCAGGCCCAACTGTCGCGTCCACACGATCTGGATCGGATGCAGCTCGGTGGTCAGGAACTTGGCGATCGTGTCCACAGCTGCAAACAGGAACATGCCAAGGCCCATCAGCAGGAGGCCCTTGCCGTTCTCCACCCTTGGGGCAGGCGGCGCTTCCGTGGAATGGTTCGTGATCTCCCGCCCTCCGGATGTCGCGCGAATAGAGACCGGATCGCGTCCACTGACAAGGTGCGCTGCGGCCCGCAGCATTCCCGCTTGACTTCGCGCACTCGACACTCTACGCCGCCCGCGTTTCCGGGAGCCGCCATCTCCCGGTCCCTGAGAGTTCAGGGATCGCCCCCCATCAGCGCGTTGCGCCCATGGGGGCGTTTGGCGTTAAGGGCGGCAAGTGCCTGCCAGGAATCGCGCGGCAAACTGAGGATCGGATCTTGTTCGAGAATCTGTCGGAACGACTTTCGGGTGTCCTTGATCGGCTCACGAGGCAGGGCGCGCTCTCGGATTCCGATGTCCGGACCGCGCTGCGCGAAGTGCGCGTGGCACTTCTCGAAGCCGATGTATCGCTCCCCGTCGCCCGCGACTTCGTGACGGCCGTGCAGGAAAAGGCCACCGGCCAGGAAGTCACGAAGTCCGTCACGCCAGGCCAGCAGGTCATAAAGATCGTCCATGACGAGCTTGTCCGCGTGCTTGCCGGAGACGAGGATCCCGGCGCGCTCAAGGTCGACGATCCGCCCGCACCCATCCTGATGCTGGGCCTGCAAGGTTCGGGCAAGACAACCACCACTGCCAAGCTTGCCAAGAGGCTCACCGAACGGGACGGCAAGCGCGTGCTCATGGCGTCACTCGACACGAACCGTCCGGCAGCCATGGAACAGCTTGCGATACTGGGCAGGCAGGTCGGGGTCCAGACACTGCCCATCGTGAAGGGCGAAGATCCTATCGCCATTGCCGGACGCGCAAAGCTCCAGGCGACCCTTGGCGGGTACGATGTCTACATGCTCGACACGGCAGGCCGCCTCCACATTGACCAGGAACTGGTTGCCCAGGCCGCAGCCGTCCGCGACGTGGCCAACCCGCGCGAAACGCTTCTGGTCGTTGACGGCCTGACCGGGCAGGACGCGGTCAACGTTGCGACCGAATTCGATGGCAAGATCGGCGTGACAGGAGTCATCCTGACCAGGATGGACGGCGACGGACGCGGTGGAGCCGCCCTCTCCATGCGTGCCGTCACCGGCAAGCCCATCCGCTTCGTTGGCATCGGCGAAAGGCTGGATGCCATCGAGACTTTCGAACCCGACCGGATCGCGGGCCGCATCCTGGGCATGGGCGACATTGTCGCCCTGGTGGAAAAGGCCCAGGAAACCGTCGAGGCGGAGCAGGCCGAGCGCATGATGAAGCGCTTCCAGAAGGGCCAGTTCAGCATGAACGACCTCAAGAGCCAGCTCACCCAGATGGTCGATATGGGCGGCATGACGGGCATCATGGGCATGATGCCGGGAATGGGGAAGATGAAGGCGCAGATGGAAAGGGCCGGGTTTGATGATCGCGTGATCCGCCGGCAGATCGCCCTGATCGATTCCATGACCAAACGGGAACGCGCGAACCCTCGAATCCTGCAGGCGTCACGAAAGAGGCGTGTCGCCGCGGGCGCCGGGCTTGAAGTGTCTGATCTCAACAGGCTGCTGAAGATGCATCGCCAGATGTCCGACATGATGAAAAAGGTCGGTCGCATGGGCAAGAAGGGCATGATGAGCCAGCTTGGCGGGCTTGTCGGCGGCGGCGGCGCCATGGCAGGCGGCATGCCCGGAAAGACGGAGATCGAGGCCGCCCAGCAGCAACTGGGCCGGCTGCCGGGCGACCTTGCCGGTCTCGGCGGCGATTCGGGAGTCCAACTCCCCCCGGGGATCCCGGGACTCGGGAAACGGCAATGAGCCGGATCCGGTCCCAGTTTCTCCATGTCCGGACGAGCGTTCCGGCGTCGCGACATCGCCTTTCCGCGGGTGCGGATTCACACGTGCCCTGCCGTCGCGACTCTCGCTCGTGCAACCGTGCCGGCACGCCATGACCCCGAGACATGAGGAACCAACGCCGGGCCCGGCAGTGGAAATTGCGCATGCGTTCGCGGCAATCGTGCCGGTGGTCCGCACCGCCCGCCTGATCCTTCGCGCCGTGCGGCTGGAGGACTTTCCGGGTTACGCGTCCATCTTGTGCACGAACCGTGGCCGATTCGCGGGAGGCCCGCTTTCGCGCGAGGACGCGTGGTCTGACTTCGCCACCCTGAGTGCCGGATGGGTGCTCCATGGCCATGGCGGCTGGGCCGTGATGGAGACAGCCACCGGCGACCTCCTGGGATTTGTGCTTCTGGGGCTGGAGCCGGGTGATGCCGAGGTCGAGCTTGGCTACCTGTTCCTGGAGGATGCCGGGGGCCGGGGATTTGCAACGGAAGCGGCGGAGGCGGCGCGCGACTGGGCGTTCAACGCCCTCGGTCTCCAGACGTTCGTCAGCTACATCGCAAGCGAGAACATCCGATCCATCGCCCTGGCCGAACGACTGGGCGCCGTCGAGGACACCCCGAAGGACTGGCCAAGGGGGAACGTCGTGTACCGCCACGCCAAAACCGACGGGGAGGCGGGCACGAGACAAGGATCCGCAACCCGGGGCACGGGCTGTGCCGGAATTCCCAAGACCAGCGGAAAGGACACATTGTGACTGACGTCGTGAAACGCGCCGCCGAACTCCTGGAATTGCACCGGGCATCGATCGACCGGCTTGACACAATCCTTGTCTACACCCTCGCCGAACGCTTCGCCTGCACCCAGACCGTGGGCAAGCTCAAGGCGAAGCACAAGCTGCCGCCTGCCGACAAGTCCCGTGAGGCAGAGCAGATCAAGCGCCTCGAAAGGCTTGCAAGGGAAGCCGACCTCGATCCCGAGTTCGCGAAGAAGTTCCTCGCGTTCATCTTCGAGGAAGTCATCCAGCACCACATGCAAATCCAGAAATAGACCAGAAGGACCAACACAATGGCAATGAAAATTCGCCTTGCCCGCGGCGGAACGAAGAAGCGCCCGTTCTACCGCATCGTCGCTGCAGACAGCCGCATGCCCCGGGATGGCCGCTTCATCGAAAGGCTGGGCACCTACAATCCGCTTCTGCCCAAGGAAAGTGCGGATCGGGTCAAGATGAGCCTCGACCGCATCCAGTACTGGATGGACCAGGGCGCAAAGCCGACCGACCGCGTTTCGCGCTTCCTGGAGTCCGCGGGCGTCCTCGAAAGAAAGGAACGCAGCAACCCGAAGAAGGCCAGGCCCCGCAAGAAGGCCCAGGAACGCGCTGAAGCGGCGGCTGCGAGCGAAGCGAATGACGCCGCTGCATCGCAGGATGGCCAACGCGAAGACGTGAAGGCCGAAGACGTCAAGGCAAGCGAAACGCCAGGGGCAAATGCCGAAGAGCCCGCCACCGGGGCCTCCGAAGATGGCGCGCAAGCGGGGTCGGAAGACACGCAAGACGCCGCAGAGGCGGAATCGAAGGACGCGCCGGACACGGCATCCGCTGACCCGGCAACGCCTGAGACGGAGGCGCCCGAAGAGTCCAAGGCCGGATAGGGCATGCGCGGCTCGCCTGCCTCGATGCCAGCACGCCGCGCCCATGTCGACCGCGGCGGGCGGGCCCTTCGAGCAGGTCCGCGCAGTCCGGGAGGTGCATGGATGGCAACGGCCCGATGAAGGGCCGAGTCTGTGTCGGCGCGATCACCGGCGCATTCGGGATCAATGGAGAGGTGCGCCTCAAGAGCTTCTGCACGGAACCCGAATCCATCGCGTCATACGGTCCGCTGTCGTCCGAGGACGGCGCGACGACGTGGGACCTGCAGCTGGTGCGCCCTGCCAAGGGCGGATTCATCGGCCGTCTCTCGGGGGTGACCACGAAAGAGGGGGCGGACGCCCTTCGCGGCACGACGCTGCACGTTGCCCGGAGCCGGCTGCCCGATCTGCCGGAAGACGAATTCTACAATGCCGATCTCATCGGTCTCCTGGTTCTTGACGCCGGAGGAAACGCGCTTGGCCGAATCTCGGCAGTCCTGAACCACGGTGCCGGCGACTTGCTGGAAATAAGCCGGAACAGTGCCGGGCCGGACATCCTCCTGCCGTTGACCCGTGCAAACGTGCCCACGATCGACCTGACGCATGGACGCGTCGTGATCGACCCTCCGGAAGGCCTGTTCGATTGAGCCTGGCCGGCCGGATGGAGACATAGGCCCGTCTCAAGGCGGGCGCGGCAAGGGAACGGAACCGCCACCGGTGCCACCCTCGAAAGTTCGGGCACGGAGGGCACCCTGCCTTTCCAACTGTTGAGGTGTTTGCCTCTTTCAAACATTCCTATCTGGCGATAGGGTTGTGTGCAGTTTCTGGATCCTAAAGAAAAAAGGGGAAATGTCATGAAGAAGATGCTTGCCGCTTCCGTTGCGTCCGCGTTCCTTGCGGGCACGGCCTTGGCCAGCGGCCATTCGGAAATAAGGATTGGCATCATCGTGGGTCTCACCGGCCCGATCGAATCGCTGACACCGCAAATGGCGGCCGGAGCCGAGCTTGCAATGAAGGAAGTAAGCGATTCCGGGCTTCTGCTCGACGGCTCCACGGTGACGCCGGTCCGCGGCGACTCGACCTGCATCGACTCCGGGGCCGCGACCTCCGTTGCCGAACAGCAGATCACCAGCGACGGCGTGAAGGCCATCGTGGGCGGGGACTGCTCGGGCGTCACCGGCGCGATCCTGGAAAACGTCGCCCTTCCAAACGGCATCGTGATGGTTTCGCCTTCGGCAACCTCTCCGGGCCTCAGCCATCTGAACAACGAGGACAACGGGCTCTTCTTCCGAACCGCGCCGTCCGACGCGCGCCAGGGCGTCGTGATGACGGAAGTCCTCATGGAACTGGGCATCAATGAAGTTGCGGTGACCTACACCAACAACGACTACGGCAAGGGCCTGGCCGACAGCTTCCAGACTGCGTTCGAGGCCGCCGGCGGCACGGTTACGATCAATGCCGCGCACGAGGACGGCAAGGGTGACTATTCGGCCGAGGTCGGCGCCCTGGCTTCCGCCGGCGGCCAGCGCCTGGTTGTCGCAGGCTATGTCGACCAGGGCGGTTCCGGCATCATCCGCGCTGCGCTCGATTCCGGCGCGTTCGACACCTTTCACCTTCCTGACGGCATGATCGGCGAAGCCTTGACGGACAACTTCGGCAGCGAAATCGACGGCTCGACCGGCCAGCACCCGGGCACCGACAGCCCCGGCGCGGCCAAGTATTTCGAACTTGCGGGTGACGCATTCGACGCCACGTCGCCGTTTTCGGCCGAAAGCTATGACGCCGCGGCGCTGATCATGCTGGCCATGCAGGCCGCCGGGTCAGCGGAATCCGCCGATTTCAAGGACAAGATCATGGACGTCGCCAATGCGCCGGGCGAAGAGATCCTTCCCGGAGAACTTGCCAAGGCCCTGCAGATCCTCGCCGACGGTGGTGACGTCGACTATGTCGGCGCAAGCGCGGTCGAACTGATCGGCCCAGGCGAATCGGCCGGCAACTACCGCCAGGTCGAGGTCAAGGGCGGCAGCATCGAAACCGTCAAGTACCGGTAGCGTTGCAAGCCAGGGGCCCGGACTTGTTCCGGGCCCTTTGCATCTGGGAACGGGCATGATCAGGGTCGAAGGCCTGCACAAGCATTTCGGCGGATTTCGTGCCGTCGACGGGGTCACCCTTGAAATTGCGCCCAGCTCGATTACCGGCTTGATCGGACCAAACGGCGCAGGCAAGACCACGCTGTTCAACGTGATCGCGGGAACCGTGCCCCCGACCGGCGGGCATGTGTTCATGAATGGCGAGAACATTACCGGCCTTCCGCCGCATGACCTCTTCCACAAGGGGCTTCTCCGCACGTTTCAGATCGCCCACGAGTTCGCCTCCATGAGCGTCCGCGAGAACCTGATGTTGGTTCCGGGCCAGCAGCAAGGCGAAAGAATCTGGAACACGTGGATCGGTCGCCACCGGATCGCGGCAGAGGAAGAGGCGATCGGGAAGAAGGCCGACGACGTGATGGAGTTCCTGACCATCGACCACCTGAAGGACGAAAGGGCGGGCAACCTTTCGGGAGGCCAGAAGAAGCTCCTTGAACTGGGCCGCACCATGATGGTGGATGCACAAATCGTCTTTCTCGACGAGGTGGGTGCCGGCGTGAACCGTACGCTGCTCAGGACGATCGGGGACGCGATCCAGCGCTTGAACAGGGAGCGCAGCTACACCTTCTGCATGATCGAACACGACATGGATTTCATTGGCCGGCTGTGCGACCCGGTCATCTGCATGGCGGAGGGCAAGGTCCTGGCCGAGGGATCGATCGACCAGATCAAGGCGAACGACCACGTCATAGAAGCCTATCTCGGCACCGGCCTGAAGAACAGGGTGACCAAAGAGAAGAGCGGTGAGTGATCCCTTCCTGATCGGCGACTCCTTGAGCGGCGGGTACGGCCGTGGCGTGGATATCCTCCACTCATGCACGATCTCGGTGAACGAAGGCGAGATCGCCGTGATCGTCGGGCCGAACGGCGCGGGCAAGTCGACGGCAATGAAGGCGGTCTTCGGGATGCTGGATCTCCATGAGGGCTCGGTCAGCCTCGGTGGCGAGGACATCTCGCACCTGAGCCCGCAGGACCGGGTGGCAAAGGGAATGGCTTTCGTGCCGCAGAATTCCAACACCTTCACGTCGCTGACCGTCGAAGAGAACCTCGAAATGGGGGCCTTTCTGAGACGCGACGACATTTCGGGAACCATGGCGCAGGTCTACGAGCTCTTTCCTGCCCTGAGGGAAAAGCGCCGGCAGACGGCAGGCGAATTGTCCGGCGGGCAGCGTCAGCAGGTGGCTGTCGGTCGCGCGCTGATGACCCAGCCCAGGGTCCTGATGCTGGATGAGCCGACGGCAGGCGTCAGTCCCGTCGTCATGGACGAACTGTTCGACAGGATCATTGAGGTGGCCAGGACCGGCATCTCGATCCTGATGGTGGAGCAGAACGCGCGGCAGGCCCTCGAGATCGCGGACACGGGCTACGTCATGGTGCAGGGGCGAAACGCCTTCACTGACACGGGCGAGGCACTGCTTGCGGATCCGGAAGTTCGCCGCTCGTTCCTTGGTGGGTAAGGCGGTCAGGCAGGAGCTGGAGAGGGCAGGCATGAACAAGCTCTCAAGGATGCGTGCTCACGCCGGAGTCCGGCAAGGCAGCGGATTCCGGTTGCGCCCCGGGCATCCCCTTGGATCGCTTCGGAAACGTGCAGGATCGGCTTCCGTCAGTCCGGACAGGAGGGCAACTTGGACCTCCTGAACGCAATCGTCGCGTTCGCGAATTTCGTCGTGTTGCCGGCAGTTTCCTATGGCAGCCAGTTGGCGCTCGGGGCGCTTGGCGTGACCATGATCTACGGGATCCTGAGGTTCTCCAACTTTGCCCACGGCGACACGATGGCCTTTGGCGCAATGGCCACGATCCTGGGCACCTGGTGGCTTCAGGCCATGGGCGTTTCCCTGGGTCCGTTCCCGACCGCGCTCCTGGCGCTGCCAGCCGGGATTGCCGGCACCGCGGCGCTCGTCCTGCTCACCGACCGCCTTGTCTACCGGTTCTACCGGGAACGGAAGTCCGCGCCCGTCATCCTGGTCATCGTTTCCATGGGCGTCATGTTCGTGACGAACGGCCTCGTGCGTTTCGTCATTGGGGTTGACGAACAGCGATTTGCCGACGGGGCGCGCTTCATCATCACGGCTCGCGAGTTCAAGGAACTGACCGGCCTGCGGGAGGGGCTCGCGATCAAGTCAACCGCCATGCTGACCGTCGTCGTCGCCATCATCGTCGTGGCCCTCCTCTTCTGGTTCCTGAATCGCACGCGCACGGGAAAGTCCATGCGCGCGTTTTCGGACAACGAGGATCTCGCACTCCTCTCCGGCATCAATCCCGAACGCGTCGTGATGATCACCTGGATCATGGTGGCAGCGCTGGCCACCATCGCGGGCGTGCTCTATGGACTCGACAAGAGCTTCAAGCCGTTCAACTACTTCCAGCTCCTCCTGCCGATCTTCGCATCTGCGATCGTTGGAGGCCTTGGCAATCCGGTCGGCGCAATCGCGGGCGGATTTGTCATCGCCTTTTCCGAAGTCACGATCACCTATGCGTTCAAGAAGGTTGCAGGCTACCTGATCCCTGCCTGGGAGCCGCAAGGCCTCGTCCAGCTGCTGTCGACAGACTACAAGTTCGCCGTCAGCTTCGCGATTCTCATCGTCGTGCTCCTGTTCCGGCCGACGGGACTGTTCAGGGGGAAAGCGCTGTGACCCTGAAGCCGCGAGACATGACCCTCTTCCTGGCCGTCCTTGCGCTGATCGCCGCAACAGGATTCCTGCAGAGCTGGAACGTTGCGCTCGGAATCCTGAACATGGGCCTTGTCTCGGCGATCATGGCGCTCGGGGTGAACATGCAATGGGGCTATGCGGGACTCTTCAATATCGGCGTCATGGGGTTCCTGGCGCTTGGAGGCCTCAGCACCGTCATCATCTCGAAACCGCCGGTCGTCGAAGCCTGGGACGCCGGCGGCCCCAGGGTCATCTTCGCCCTTCTTGTCGGAACAGCCGCCATCGTGGCGGCCATCCTGGCGTGGAAACGAATGCCCGTTGGGAAGGCCCGCGCGTCTGCGCTTGTCGCGGTCCTTGTCGCGGGCTTCTTCGTCTATCGCTGGCTCTTCGACCCGGCGGTGGCGGCGATTGAGGCGGTGTCGCCGGCCAGGGCGGGAAATCTCGGAGGACTTGGCCTGCCTGTCCTGATTGCATGGCCGGTTGGCGCGCTGCTCGCCGCAGGCGCCGCATGGGTCGTCGGGAAGACGGCGCTCGGCCTGCGATCGGACTATCTCGCCATCGCCACCCTGGGCGTCTCCGAAATCATCATCGCGGTCCTCAAGAACGAGGACTGGCTCTCGCGCGGCGTGAAGAACGTCAGCGGCATCCCGCGACCGGTGCCTTACGAAATCGACCTGCAGAACTCGGAACGATTTGTCGAGCGGGTCTCGGGCCTCGGATTCGACCCGGTGACGGCATCCACGATCACGGTCAAGCTCGCCTATGCCGGCCTCTTCCTGGCAGTTCTGCTCTTGCTGCTGTGGTTGGCGCAAGCCGCGCTCAACTCGCCCTGGGGCCGGATGATGCGGGCCATTCGCGACAACGAGGTCGCGGCAGAGGCGATGGGCAAGGACGTGACGGCAAGGCACCTGCAGGTGTTCATCCTCGGATCGGCGGTTTGCGGGCTGGCAGGAGCCATGATGACAACGCTGGACGGCCAGTTGACGCCTTCAAGCTACCAACCGCTGCGCTTCACGTTCCTGATCTGGGTCATGGTCATTGTCGGAGGCTCGGGCAACAACTTCGGCGCGGTCCTGGGCGGCATGCTCATCTGGTACCTCTGGGTCATGGTCGAGCCCTTGGGGGTCGCCCTGATCGGGGGCATCACTGCGGGCATGCCGGATGGCTTCTGGCTGAAGGCGCATCTCCTGGAGACTGCCGCGCACATGCGGCTTCTGACCATGGGCCTGATCCTGCTTCTGGTTCTCCGCTTCAGTCCGCGCGGGCTGATTCCTGAACGGTGAACCCGCTCGTCGTCATTCCTGCAGCTGGCTCCTCGTCGCGCATGCTGGGACGCGACAAGCTGCTGGAGCACGTTGAGGGCACGCCACTTCTTCGCCGCCAGGCCGGCAACGCCATGGAAAGCGGATGCCGGGTCGTCGTGGCGCTTCCGAAAGGCGACGTTGCTCGCCAGGAGGTGTTGAAGGGCCTCGAACTGACCATGATCGAGGTCGAGAACGCGGGCGAAGGCCTCGGCGCCACGCTTCGCGCCGCAACCTTGCATGTTATGGAACTTGCACCGGACCGCGCCATGATGATCCTGCTGCCGGACGTCCCCGGAATCACTGCGTCCGACATCAAGAGCGTCATCAAGCGATTCGAAACTGCGGGCGGCGACACGCCGACCAGAGCCACGGATGCCTCAGGAAGACCGGGCACGCCATTGATCGTGCCACCACGGCTGCTGCCTCGGTTTGCCAAGCTGAAAGGCGATGAGGGTGGTCGCGCCGTTCTGAATGACGAGACGATCACTTTCGTGCAATTGCGGGGCGACCGGGCCACTCGGGACCTGGACACGCCCGAAGACTGGAGGGCGTGGCGCGAAAGGGGCGGCCCGCTTACCTGAAGACCACGGTGGCACAGAAGTCCGGCACCAACCGCGTCATCCTGAACACGGGCTTAACGGCGCTCAAGCGGATGCCGGAATGCAAGGCGGGGAACGTGTTCGTCGATTCCCGCCGGGAGCACGTCACGGAGATGCCGCGAGTGCGGGGCGGTTGACGTCGCCAGCCGCAGGACGGTTTCGACCGCCTGGCGTGCGGCCATGCCCATGCCGACCCCGTTGCGGCGAGGACGTTCGAGACAGGGCGCTTCGGCGCGTCGTTCCAACGAACGAGGCGCCAGGGACCGGCGCATCTGCACGGGGATCGGTGCTTGCGCCGGCAACCTCCGCTGAACCGCGAAATCAATGCCTGCGGCGGCCAGGCTGTCCGTCAAGCCTGGCATGCAAGTCCCGTTCCTTGGCATTCTCCCGGCATGGCGCAACTTCGTGTTCCGTTATGAAAGCGCTATCAAGAAACTGGTGGCATCGGAGGTTGATCAACGGGAATTGCGCGTGGATCTTGAAGCTTGTTGAAAGCATCAGAGCAATGGCAAATGGAGTTGACTTTATGAAAGCGCTGTCATTTCATCTGGTCAGGACAGACGGGAAAAACCAGTTCAGCGGCCTCTCCCTGAAGAGAGAGGCTTGAGGGGCGCATGTCCCGAAGGTCCATGCTGACCAGCACGAGAAGGGCGACCATCATCCAATTTACCTTGAACCATGCGTCAGAGACCCGCCTTGGGACGCTTTCTCAGTTCCAAGCTCTGGAAGATTCGTCGGCAGACACGCCGGGTCAGACACGAAACGGGGCGAATCGAAATTCGGGTGGTCAAGTTGTGCGAGGAGAGCCCGCCTTCGGGCGGCGTTGCCCGGGATGTCAATGGGATCCCGCGAGCGGCGCAAGCCGCATTGCAGAGAATGCAGCATCACGGTTTTTCCGTCCAGACGAGGCAACTCGTCTACGGGGCGGGTGGCGGTTTGCCCGACCCGTTTCAACACAAACAACAATGGGGCGCGCTGTCCTCCCGGGCCCACTTGCCGGGGACCAAGGCGCGAAATTCAGATGAATTATCTTCGCTCGTGCGGACTCGGGTTGCTTTGGGCGACCGGTTCCGCTCTCGCATTTGCAGCCGTGGCCGCAAATGCCGAACCTGCTCACGGCACCCTTGTCGTCGCCGTCAATCAGGAACCACAGGACCTTGCTGCACAAGGCACCTACAAGGAAATCAACGCCACTGGGCTACGCAATGTCGTGGAAACGCTGATCGCGGTCGACCCGGTTTCCGGCGAAATGCGGGGCGTACTCGCCACCGGTTGGGAACGCATCGATGGCAGCACGCTGCGATTCACCATCAGGCAGGGCGTCAAGTTCCACGACGGCACCGAATTGACGGCGGAAGCGGTGGCCAAGTCGATCAACTGGGTCTGGAGCCCCGAAAAGGCGTTCACAATCCAGGAATATGCCGGCCCCGGCGAAATCACCGCCACCGCCATCGACGAAATTACCGTCGAGGTGGTGTCGAGCCAGGCC